>NZ_CP095071.1:1200315-1800473 GCF_022919575.1 Gracilibacillus salinarum
GTTATCGTCACATATTCTGCTCGTCCCGTTTCTTTGAGATAGCTGTGCTCCGGTCCTATTCCAGGGTAATCCAAACCAGCTGCAATCGAAAAAGTTGGTTTTGGATTACCATCGTCATCGAGTAAAGTCAGACATTTAAAGCCATGTATTACCGCTGGCACCCCTTCCGTTAATGATGGTGCTTCAGCTGGTTCTACCCCGATTAGTCGGACATTTTCCTCATCTATAAAGTGGGCAAATGCGCCAATTGCATTACTGCCTCCCCCAGCACATGCTACAACTGCCGCAGGAAGCTTCCCTTCTTTATCGATAATCTGACGTTTTGATTCTTCGCTGATCACCGACTGAAAGAATTTCACCATGGTAGGAAATGGATGTGGACCTACTGCAGACCCTAGTAAATAGAACGTATTTTGATAATTCTCCACTAAATCTGCTAAGGCAGCATCGACTGCATCCTTTAACCGACCTTGACCAGCAGCAACACTTTCTACCTTCGCACCTAACAACTCCATCCTAAAAACATTTAAGGCTTGCCGCTTCATATCATGTTTTCCCATGTATATCGTACAATCCATTCCAAACATTGCGCAAGCTGTAGCAGTGGCAACACCATGCTGTCCTGCACCTGTTTCAGCAATGACTCGTTTTGCTCCCATCCGTTTTGCTAGTAATATTTGTCCAATTGCATTATTAATCTTATGGGCACCGGTATGGTTTAAATCTTCTCGCTTCAAATATATTTTTGCCCCTTGTTGTTGCTCGGACAAATTTTTGGCAAATGTTAACGGGTTTTCTCTGCCAACGCAATCTGCCAAAACCTGTTTAAACTCATCAATAAATACAGGATCCTTAACAGCCTGTTCGAATTCTTCCGCTAATACACCTAGTACTTTCCCTAAATCTTCCGGTACGTAACTGCCACCAAATTCTCCGAATAAACCTTGCTCGCCCATGTATGTTCTCCCCTCTCTCGTTCCTAATTCTATTTTAGGGGAAGCATGATAGAGATTCAATTCATTTCTTGAAAATTCAAAAAACAGATAGAGCTTTTCAAATTTATTCTGTCACTTGCTTCGCTGACCATTTCATATATATAGAGAATATCCAAATAATCATGCAGACAAACACCGCTAAGAGAATAAACATCTGGGTAAATCCTAACATCGATGCAACCACCCCTAACACGCTCGAACCGATGGCAATACCCGCATCATACAAGGTTAAGAATGTTGCTGTAGCATGTCCGCTTCTTGACAAGGAAACCTTTGAAACAGAAATAGATAGGAAGAAAGGCAATAACGAACCATATCCAATTCCGATTACTCCAGCCGCCAGCAAGAAGGTAAACGAGTTGTGCGCTACACTCAACAGAACAAATCCAGCAGCAAACAACAGCATACACGGAATGATAACTGCACGTGGTCCTCTTAAATCAAATTGTTTCCCTAAGAAAGGACGTGTAGATAGCATCGTAATCGCAAAAACAGCAAAGAAATAGCTAGAGACCTGATCCAGCCCTCTAGCTGAGGCAAAAACTGAAATGAAAGATACGATACTTGCATACGCAAACGAAATTAATAACCCTATAGCGGCGATTGGTAACACAGGACGCTCCAGTAACTCTTTCCAATTAAAGGGTGTAACTTCTTGTTCTGGTGGATGCTCAACTTTTAACAAGAAGGTAGATAACACGCTTAAAATAGCAAAAATAGATAAAATGATAAACAGATTATTATAGGAAGTTATTTGAATGAGACTCAATCCGAAAAATGGTCCCAGTACAATAGCTAGATTCATTGACATCGTAAAATAGCCGAGTCCTTCTCCTCTTTTCGCAGCTGGAATAATATCCGCTGCTAATGCTGATGTCGCAGTAGTTACAATGGCAAATGAAAAGCCATGAACAAAACGAAGTAACAGTAACGCATAATAGGAATCAATCCAGATGTAAACCACCATTGTGATTGCAAAACAAATATTACTGATCAGTAATACTTTGGTCTTTCCATATTTACTAAGAATCGTTCCAGAGAACGGACGTAATAATATAGCAGCTAATAACATTGCTGTCACCACCATGCCGCCTTCAGCTTCTGACCCGTTCCATTCATTCATAACAAATAAAGGTAACGTTGTTAGTAACGTATAGAAACTCATGAACACGAATAAATTCACGATAGCTAAACTAATAAAATCTTTCGTCCAAATTTTGTTTTCTGTCATATTATTCCTCTTTCTCTATTGATAGTTTTTCTAGAAGTTGCTGGAATTGATGTCTTTCCTGTTGCGACAAATTTTGCAAAAATTGCGCTTCTGTCTTTTTTATCTGCTTCATTATTTCGGGATAAGTAGATTTTGCTTTATCTGTCAATGTCACAAGGCGTTCTCTTTTATCCTGTCCGATTGACCGATGGATCCATCCATTCTTCTCCATACGGACCAAAGTTCTTGTAATAGTAGGTGCCTCTACTTTTAGATATTGCCAGATTTCTGTTTGTGTCATTTCCTCTTGTTGAAACAATGTATACAATATCGTCCATTGAGAATGAAATAAACCAAATGGCTTCAATTGTTCATTTAATTCAGTTTGAAAAAGACGCAATTTTTGATTATATAAGTGCAACAAATGACTTGTATCCATAAATTCCCCTCCTAATTATTTACCCAGGTAAATAATTCGCTTTTACCAGTATAGTTGAAAGGATAAAAAATGTAAAGAAGCAGCCGTTCGTTATGAACGACTGCTTCTCATATTTTGTCTAACATATTGCGTAAATTCCTCTGCTTTTTGCTTTGGTGCTTTCGTAACAAGGCTGACAGCGATGAATAGCAAGCTTGACGATAGTAGTCCCCATATACCGGATTTTAAGCCAAATAAGAGCCCATCCGTTGCTTCCACCCAGATAACAAGCAAGCTGCTCAGAACAACACTGCTGATCGCACCAGCCGCTGTACCTTTTTTCCAAAAAAAGCTGCCGATGATTGCTGGAACAACAACAATCAGACCTGATGAAGCTGCTACAGACAAGACAGCTATTAAATCCAGCTCTAATTTAGCAAATAAAAATGTCAGAACAGCAATAACCGGAATAACCAGCTTACCTACCATTAACTGCTTACTATCATCTGCCTTATCCGTCATATTACGATAAACATCTCTTGAAAATAAAGAAGACAATGTTAATAATATCGAATCAATCGTAGAAATAGCTGCCGCCATAATTCCAACCATTACAATCACACCTAGAACTGGCGGGACAACATCTGACGATAATAGTGTCGGCGTCGCCAAATCGGCATTTTCTAAATCAGGGAATAGCACGGAAGCAGAAAAACCCCAAACGACAGAAACGATCGTATAAATAAATCCAAACACTAAAAATCCTAGCAGCATATGCCGCATGCTCTTTAGCGAAGCAGGCATAAAAAGTCGCTGACTAACCTGTGGATTCGAAATGCTGAAGAAGAACCATGGAATCGTTAAACCTAAAAACGTCCAAAAATTGAAGAATCCATTACCAGGTACCGCTAACGCTTGTGGATCTCTTGCTTCAATGGCATCAAAAAATCCACCAATGCCACCCAAGTGAAGAATGATCACAATCACCACAATTGTAGAAGTTGTAATCATTAGTAACGACTGCAGTGAATCTGTCCAGGCAACAGAGCGAATACCTGCAATATAAGAAAAAACAATCGCTAGAACCGTTGCAATCACAACACCTGTCGTAAATGGAATAGCACCGTCTGTTACACCTGCTAACAAATAACCGATACCTGTTAGTTGAACAGCACTGTACGGAATCAGAAATAGACAGCTCGATATTGCAGTAACAATCGCAACCCATTTACTTTGATAACGATCCCCCAGCATTTCCGACGGTGTGACATATCCATACTTTTTGCCAACCAGCCAAAATCGCGGACCAAAAATGGCTACAAGCGAAACTCCCATAAAATAAATGATTTCAAAACCAAATGCACCTACACCACCGTTATAGGTCAAACCTGCAAGTCCTACCAGCATAAAGGCACTGTATGTGGTTGCACTATAGCTTAAGGCAGATACAAATCCATTCAGCTTGCGTTCACCCAGAAAATAACCTGCCATACTTTTCTGGTCACCACTCCTAGATAAATAAGCAATTATAATAGCGATAACAACATATACCGAAATACTCGCCCAAACTAAGCTCGTACTCATTCTTCGTCACCCCAATTCTTCGATAAAAAGTAATTGGCGATGATGACAATGATAGCTAAAATCGACCAAATTAAAAAGCTTCCATACCATTTTGTAACATTGCTTAAGAATGCGTATGGAATGAAATATCCAAGAAAAACGATGATCAAAATCACCAGTCCCCATATTTTCTCTTTCTGATTCACTACACTCACCTAACCTTTCGTGTCATGAGTTTTATTATACACATTTTCATACATGTGTAAAGACACTTGTGAAAATTATATGTAAAGCGAATTCCTATTATAGTTATCTGGTCTCGTTTTAACGAGGCAGTACTGATGGGAACTAAGTAGTTACAACTTTTCATTTCATTTTTTATAGTGTGTTTCACCATTCCTTAACTATTACACAAGACTTGCATGCATTAGTCACAACTATATATAAGAAAAGCCGGACCTAACCAGCCCGGTCCTAACTACATAATATGAATTATGCAAAGTGGAACTTTTTGCAAGATGGTCATTTTGATATATTTTATCTGCTCAGCAAAGCTCCGGAAATAGGCTCCGCGTCCTGTGGGCACGGCTTCAGCTAACTTAGGAAAGAAAATTCTTTTCTTTCCTAAGTGGATCTTCAGCTCGCGCTGATTCCACGGGAGTCTCCGCCTATTCCCTACGCTTAAGGGAAGTGCTACAATGTATGGAACAGCTAAAAGCAGTGGTTTTAGGCATTATGTTAATCATTCAATTCCTGTTATATAGGGATGAGTGATCAGTATGCTATATCTTACAAAGGTTGTAGAGTACCAATTTTAGCGGAGGCCAACCACGTAGACTCCCGCGGGACAGGCAGGCGCTGAAGATCCACAACGTCTGCATCTGCGTCTACTAGTAAAGCTTCGACGTAGGCTTCCTCGGTGCAAGGCAGCAGAGAAGTATTTCGGGTAGTAGCCTAGTTTCAGCCGTGCCCCGCAGGACGCGAAGTGGTTGGACGGAGCGGTATGCTAGCACTTGAAACATTTCAAAATTACCTTATTGCTAAGGCGGTTAGTTTACATAATCCATATTATAAGAACCCTTCTTCATATACAGCATGATTACTATCATGACTGTACTTATAAACATTAGAAAAACTCGGCGTTCGCCTCGTTTATACTTTTCTAACGTAAAAAAAAGACAAGATCACACGGAGGATCTTGTCTCTTTTCTCTTTAATCATTCTTTTTATCAGGATCTTTTTCTTTCAACACTTCTAATGCGGATTTTTTCTTCTTTTTCTTCCATCTTTTTATATGAATGGTTGGTGATTCATAATCATCGGATGCTGTAATATCCCGGTTTGATGCTCTCATGAAAGACCACGCCAACAAGAACATAATAAAGATTAAGGGGAAACCGCCGACTATACTCGCCGTTTGTAATGTATCCAATCCACCTAAAAACATTAAGACGAGTGGCATGATACAAAGAGTAAATGCCCAAAATAGACGATTCCATCTGAATGGCTCATCTCCTACCTCTTTTTGAACAACAGATGCCAAAATAAAGGAAGACGAATCAAACGTTGTAGCGAGGAAGATAATCGCT
Organism: Gracilibacillus salinarum; assembly: GCF_022919575.1. Taxonomy (NCBI): domain Bacteria; kingdom Bacillati; phylum Bacillota; class Bacilli; order Caryophanales; family Bacillaceae; genus Gracilibacillus; species Gracilibacillus salinarum. Next base: position 1,206,091 of record NZ_CP095071.1, read on the forward strand.
AAAACCGTAAATAAAAAAATCATCAGATTCGGTAAAGGCAATTGTCCAATCACAGCAATAATGGTTGCTGCCGGACCATTGGCATCCATATAACCAATCGCATCGAATTGACCTGTCAGCTGTAAATGAAGACCAAAATTCCCCATGATCCCAAAAAACAACACACAGCCTAATGTACCGTATACCATTGTACCAATAATCATTTCCCTTATCGTACGTCCTCTGGAAATACGTGCAACGAATAGCCCGACAAATGGTGCATATACAAGCCACCAGGCCCAATAAAAGACGGTCCATCCTTCCGGAAAACCTGTCTCATTAAAACCGGCAAGATTACCAAATGGTTCAACCCAGGTTGCCATTTTAAAGAAATTATCTAATAAAATCCCCACAGCATTAAACGTCGTCTCTATGATAAAGCGTGTCGGTCCAAAAATAAGAATAAAAGCCAGAATAAATAATGCAAGCCATAAATTGACATCACTTAATAGTTTAATTCCTTTTTGCAGTCCTGAATATGCACTTATCGCAAAAATCACGGTACAAATTAACATAATTACTGCCTGCATACCAAGTGTTACCGGTATACCAGTTAAATGATGAACTCCTTCCGCGATCATCGGAGTACCTAATGCGAGAGTAGTCCCGGCACCGCCTAACAGACCAAATATAAACAGTACATCGATCAATTTACCAATCGGTCCATCTACCCATTGTCCAAGCACCGGTCGTACTGCTTCACTCACTTTCAATACTGGTTTCTTCCGCACATAATAAAAGTAAGCAATTGGTAACGCCGGCAATGTATAGATCGCCCATGCAATCGGTCCCCAGTGAAAAATACCATATGCTGTTGCCCATTGGATCGCTTCATTCGATTCTGCTTCAATACCGAACGGCGGTCCCTGATAATAGTAAACCCACTCAATAACAGACCAATATAGAATACTTGAACCGATACCAGCAGCGAAGAGCATGGCTGCCCAGGAGAAAGAATTGAATTCTGGCTTTTGTCCTTCCTCTCCCAGTTTAACATGTCCATTTTTACTGAATGCCACATACATAAGAAAAGCAAATACGATCAACCCCATTGCTAAATAGAAAACACCAAAGTTCGTCGTTAAAAACGTATTTGCCATACTCACAAATTCTTTACCCGCTTCTGGGAATAGAACGAGAGGAACTGTAACTGCAATTAATAATATAAAGGCCCCAATAAATGTAGGCCAGTCGATTCGTTGATTATTCAAATACTTCACCTTCCATTCCTAAATAATATTAACTTACCCATAAAAAAAGAAACCAAACAAAAAAGGACAATATTTATTGTCCTTTCAATTACGCTTATGATTTTTTCTAATATTTATGTTATACCAGATAAGTGCAATCGCGATGATGAAAATAACGATACCGGGAACATATATAATACCAGTTAAATCTAAAATCATCAAGATGACTAGAGCGACGAGCAGTGGTATACGAATTTTATTGGAACCCATTTTATTCTCCTCTCCTGTTAAGCGGTTTCAACATGAACTTTATTTTATCATATTAGCTATATACTGAACATATGCATGGCTGTATTTATAAATAAGGCATGACTTTCTTTGTCAATAAATCGATGGTTACTTTCACTGATTCTAACGGTTGTCCACCAAAGTCGACTTGCGCTAAGAATCGGTCATGACCGAATAACTGATATTGATATTGTATCTTTGCGATTATTTGTTCCGGAGTCCCAACCATTAAGGTGGATTCTGCACTGGTAATAAAGTCCAGATCAGATCGAGCAACTCCCATTGCTCCCCCAATTCCCTGCTTTGTCAAGTGCTCCCAATATTTCGCATAATAGCTATAAAAGTCTTTTTGTAACTCCTCAACAGTTTCGCGAACCATCGTATGCCCCGCAATAGCAACTCGAGGTGCCTGCTCGCCGTTGTATACTTCACGATAGCGGGCAACAAGCGGCTGATACTTCTTAGCAATGCCACCTATCATTACAACTGTTAAACCACAGCCATTTTTACCTGCACGTTCCGCACTTTCAATCGTTCCTCCAACACCAATCGATACTGGCAAAGCTTGCTGTACGGGTCGTGGTGCTATTTCTGCCTGATCTAATTTCGAACGGTAAGTCCCTTCCCAAGTAACTCGTTCCTGTTGATTAAGTTGCAAGAAGAGCTCTAAATGCTCGCTAAACAGTTCATCATAATTCTTCTCATCATAACCAAACAGAGGAAATGCCTCTACAAACGCACCTCTTCCTGCAGTAAATTCTACTCGTCCACCTGATAAGAGGTCTAACGTGGCAAAGTCTTCAAATAAGCGGACAGGGTCAGCTGTATTTAATAAGGAAGTTAATGCCGTTAATCGTATTGATTTCGTTCTTTGGGATATAGCAGATAACAGCATTTGCGGAGAAGATATTGCGTAATCGAGCCGATGATGTTCACCGACACCAAATACGTCCACACCAGCCTGATCAGCATATTGTGCCATTTCGATCAGAGCGTTGATGCGGTCATGTGCTGAACGGACCTGATTTGTTTTCGGATCAGACAATATTTCTCCTAAACTATACACACCTAATTCCATTTCTCTCATCCTCTCTATCATCATGCATACAAAATATCATTCCATTTGGACCAAGGAAATGTATCCGGCGGAAATGATTTTTTACTGATTTCTTCTTGGCGAACAGGATGAAAAAAACGTAATCGATGCGACCATAGTGAAATCTGCTGTCCAGGCTTATTTTGTTTCGCTCCATACTTCTGGTCTCCGTAAAGCGGCATATTACGGGAAGCAAACTGAACACGGATTTGATGTGGTCTTCCTGTGTAGAGATGAATTTTCACTAAGCTTAATCCACTTTCACTTGCTAAAAGCTCATAACCAAGCTCTGCTTTTTTTGCCTGCTTCGATTGTGATGATGTCACCGATACTTTGTTTTGTTTTTTATCCTTCACAAGATAATCAACAAAATGACCAGTTGCCTGATCTGGAACTCCTCTGACAACTGCCAGATATGTTTTGTCTATTTCATTTTTACGAATGGTATTGGATAGCCTCGAAGCTGCTTTTGATGTTTTGGCGAATACCATCGCACCACCAACAGGCCGGTCTAGGCGGTGGACCAGTCCTAAATAGACATTTCCTGGTTTCTGATAGCGGTATTTTATATCTTCTTTCAATATATTTAATAAGTCATGATCATTACTTTGATCTTGTTGCACCGGCAAGTTAACAGGTTTTTCAACCATTAACAAATGATTGTCTTCATATAAAATTTCGATACTCATAGTAACCTCATTCCTTCAATTATTCCTCTCCTGCTTTATAGTTTAACATTATCCTGTTCCCGGCATCAACGCATTCCTATTTGGTAATTTGATACTGTCGAAAAGAAATACCTGGTTTAATCCTGGATGATTTTTCTTTGCTAAGTCGAGCTTCTTCATTGCTAAATTAAAAAGAGGACGGATTGTTTGTTGCGGTGGCAACGAGAATCCGTCCTTCACTAAATGCTTATTGTACTACAAGCGTAGCGGTCATTTCACTGTGCCCCGTGCCACATGGCACTGAACATCTAATGGTGTATTCACCCGGTTCTAACGTCGTAGTAGCTGAGCCTTCCCCTTCAATGGACACATCGCTATTTTCGATCACGATACCATGAAAGCCTTCTTTACTTGTTAAGTTAACCGTCACTTCTCCTGCTGGAACTGTATATTCTTCCTGATCAAATTCCCAGTTTGTCGCAACTAAATCCACGCTTTCACCATTTCCCGTTGTTGCAGAATTCTGGTTATCTTCACTGGCATTGTCTTCTTCACCAGAACCACAAGCTGCTAAAACCATAACTAGTGTAAGAGTTAGGCATAATAGGACTAATTTTTTCATCAATAAATGCTCCTTTCAAGTCTGTTCGTATTTGTTATGTAACATTACCCATTTATATCCAGAACAGGACCTTTTTAATCTAGTAATAGATACATTTCCATTATACTGAATCTAATTGCCAATACTACCGATGTTTAACATCCTTCACAAAAATTTCATAAACTAATCTGAAAATAGCCAGTATTGATAGAATGCAGGAAACTCACGTATTATCGAATAGATGTCTCTCCATTCAACATATTCAGCATGTGCCCCTGCAGTAGCTTGAAATCCTGCTTGCTTCATTGCTAGCTTAGCTCTGGTAACATGAAAATATTGTGTAATGACCGTTATTCTATGAACCGACAACTGATTAGCCTTAGCGATACGAAAACTATTTTCAGCTGTCATTCTCGTATTATAACCATTACTGTCAACGATAATATCTGCAGAATTTACACCTTTTCGAATCAAGTATTGCTCCATCACTTTTGCTTCGTCAAAGTCTTCTTTTCCTATTCCGCCGCTTACTAGTACTTTTTCTACCTTTTTCGATTCATAATATTGAAGCGCTTTATCTAATCTTGCCTTTAAGCGTTTCGACAGACTGCCATCTTGATTTACTTTATTGCCAAAAACCACACCAAGCTCTGTTTGTTTCTTCTCATCTGTCCATCCATCTATCACAATGAACGAAGTGTGAACAAGGAAAAATAGGAAGAATGCCGCGAATACGATCAACAACCATTTTTTCATCAAAGTCCCTCACTTTATCTTTTCAATTGTTATCTACTATAGTAAACTATTTTTCAATGCATATAAAGTTATAGAGGAAGGTGTAAGCATGCTTCAACGAACAGTGTTCATACTATTATTTCTTATCAGTATTTTTCTTACCAGTTGCGGCCTTCCTGCAATGGATTACAGCAGTGATACCGTATATGATGCTGAGGCGAAGGTTATTCACGTAGTGGACGGGGATACGATAAAAATTGAAATAAACGGTGAAGAAGAGAATATTCGATTACTTTTAGTGGACACTCCTGAAACCAAACACCCTGATTTACCGAAGCAGCCATTCGGACAAGAAGCTTCAGACTTTGCTGAGAAAATATTATCAGGAGAAACTGTTCAAGTTGAATTCGACGGGCCTAAACGAGATAAATATGATCGTCTGCTCGGTTATATTTGGATAGATGGAGAAAACTTCAATCAACTATTGTTAAAAAACGGTCTTGCCAGATACGCGTATGTGTATGATCCACCCTATACCCATCAAACAGAAATGGAACAGGCAGAGCAAGAAGCTCAAGCTGATCAACTAGGCATTTGGAGTATAGATGGTTATGTCAAGGAGGATGGTTTTCGTCACGAAGAAGAATCAGATCCCAGTGCAAATATATACGAAAGTTGCTCAGAGGCAAAATCAGCAGGAGTAACTCCTTTATACGAAGGAGATAAAGGATATGGAAAACATTTGGATCGAGATCTTGATGGTGTCGCATGTGAATGATTTCAGACTTTGCTGAAAAAGATACCCATTTTAGTAATTTGTAGAGGAGCCAGTTTTGCTGTTTTGGTGAATAAGTTAGTAAGTTTAGAGGAGAAGTGCTTCGAAGACCTCCCACCGCAAAAGGTCTGCCTTATTCACGGTTGGGCAGTCGGATATTGTATCTTTCGCTTGAAGTTGCTGCTTGTTCAGGTGTTCGGCGTATTGTCACTGTCATTTCCTTTTGAATCCAGTAACATTTCATCCATTAAAAAAGCAGCAATCATCAATGTAAGATGATTGCTGTCAATAGATACCCAACTTATTTAAGACAATAAAATGTCCGTGTATTTCTTTCTATCGTTTCTTCCACTTCGTCTAAGGGAAGTTGTTTAATTGCAGCAATGATATCAAGAGAGTTTTTCATCATTTCAGGATGTGTCATGTGACCCGCAAATGGACCTTCAAATGGCCAAGGTCCATCTGTTTCAATCATCATTAATTGCAAAGGATAATATTGAATAATTTGCTGTATTTCTTCTTCATAGAGACAGTCAGGCGTAATTGAAATATAATATCCGTTATCTATCATTCTGTTCATGGTGGCAGCTGAACCTTTAAACCAATGAAAATGTGCGCTTTCCATATGATGTTTTTCTAAGAGATCACAAACGATGTCAGCATCTTCATAAACAGCGTGTAATACGATAGGAAGATGGAGTTCTTTGGCAATGATAATAAAACGTTCCAAAATCGAGAGGTACGAGTCGATCGGAAGAGCTGGGTTCTCTTTCTTACTGTAATAAGGCAGACCAACCTCTCCAATTGCGACAATCTGATCAGCACGTTCTCTAATTAATTGAAAGATCATTTGTAATTCCTTTTTATGCGGAAGAGGCTGTTCGGGATGCCATCCAAAGGCTGGAAAGACCAGCCTATTCTGATCAGCTAATTCTGCCACTCTTCTACAACTTTCCAAGTCACTTGATACCGCAATTAATCCTTGAATAGAGTTGCTCATCAGTATTTGTTTCTGTTCTTCTTCCTTATACCAATCCAGATGAATATGGCTATCAATCATCTAATTCACCACGCAATGTTTGATAAATATCCTTTTTCAATTGCAAAAATCCTGTTGTTAACATCACTTCTTCTTTTCTGGGACGTGCAAAATCAACAGTGAATTCCGCTTTCACTTGGGCAGGTTTTGCACCTAAAACCAGAATTCGATCAGATAGAAAAATCGCCTCTTCAATATTATGTGTAACAAATAATACTGATGGACGCTCCTCTTCCCAAATCGATAATAACCATTTTTGCATGTCCAATCTCGTAAATTCATCCAGTGCGGAAAAAGGCTCGTCCAAACAGAGGAATGACTGCGGACTTAACATACTCCGCACAAAAGCCACTCGTTGCCGCATACCACCTGATAACTCATGTGGATATGCTTCACTATATGCGTGTAATCCAGCACGTTGAAGCATTTCCTGCGCTCTTTGTTTATCTGGTTTCTGATGCAATTCTGCCCCCAACATAACATTTTCTAAAACCGTTCGCCATGGGAATAAGGATGATGTCTGCGGCATATAACTAATCGAACCTTTTTGACCGTTTATTTCCTGATCATCTAAACGGATGCTTCCTTGATCAGGTAAATACAGCCCGCCAATCAAATGAAAAATGGTACTTTTTCCGCTCCCGGAAGGTCCTAACAGCGACACAAACTCACCATTTCCAACTTTCAGATTGACATCAGTAAGCACTGGTTGTGACTGAAACTTCTTACTTATGTTGACTAATTCTAACGTAGTCATGATGACTCCCCCTTAGATGGACGCCATTTTAAAATTATTTTTTCTAAGCCAATAATAATCGAAAAGAAAATAAAACATAATAACATGATGATAAATATAGCTACAAAAACTCGATCTGTTCTAAACGAAGAAGATGCCAATGTCATATATACACCAATTCCCTTATTGGCACCAAGCCACTCAGAAATCACTGCTCCCATCACACTATAAGTAGCGGATATTTTTAAACCAGAAAAAATCTGCGGAACAGCGTGTGGTAATTCTAATTTGGTAAACACTTGTTTTTTGGTCGCACCAGCCATTTTCATATAATGGATCAATTCAGCATCCGTTTGGTTAAATCCATCCAATGTGGAAACAGCAATGGGAAAAAAGCAAACTAATGTAATAATCAACAATTTTGGTGTAATGCCAAAACCAAACCAAATTACAAGAAGTGGAGCAAGAACAATGATTGGTATATTTTGTGACAAGATCAACAATGGATATACCGCTTCTCTTACCCTTGGCAATACATGAAGCAGCATTGCTATTATCAGACCACATAAGGTACCTATAATAAATCCACCAGTTGTGAGACTTACCGTTGCCCAAACATGCTGTTGAAAATTCGCCCATCCTTGGATAGCTTCTGTAATTATTTCTGTTGGTGCAGGCAGAATCCAGCTAGGTATTTGTAATAACCTGCTGGAACCTTCCCAAATCAGTAGAATACTAATAATCATAATTACTGGTAATGATACCTTTCTCCACATAAAACCTACCTCAATTTTTTATGGCCACTTTCAAGTGTTTTATGGCCACTTTTTGTACTTTTATGGTCACTTTTGCTTATTTTATGGCCACTTATAAGACTTTTATGGCCACTTCCGTCCATTTTATGGCCACTTTCAACTTTATCGATATTTTTTCGTTAATTCTGTCATGGATGCCTTACGATCCTGTCGCGAATAAATTTTGACTTGCGAGATTACGCTGGGACAATTTAACTGATGCATGCGCTGATTCATTTTTTCAATGACAGCAAACAATTCAGATAACTCCCCTTCCATCGTTGTTTCTAATGGTCCAACATGGTAATTAACTCCCGATTGATCGATTACAGCAATTGCTTCGTCTACATAGGGAATAGAGTCTTCTCCATTCAGGGTTTTCGGTATCATTTGAACACTTACTAATGCTTCTGCCATATTTAATCCTCCTATTCAGGTAAAAATTCATTGGTAAAGGCTGCTTCTGCGTCTAGTTCTCGATCGAGCAAATCATTCTCATACATGAAATCAGCATAGTTCTGCCATACGTCTTGTGATTGTTCACCCCATTGAGCAGCATCATCTTGATACTTTGGAGACAACCATTGCTGACTGGCATGTACTAACTCTTCATCAAGATCAGGTACTTCCTCAATTAAAATATCGGCAGCTTCGTCCGGGTTATCGATTGTGAATTGATAACCTTTGCTTACAGCTGCTATGAATTTTTTAATCGTTTCCGGATTCTTCTCTATCATATTTTCATTGGTTGTAATAACTGGTGTATAGTAATCCAGCTTCTCCGAATAATCAGTTAAGTAAAGCATATTTAACTCTTTGCCGCGCAATTCTGCTTCGATACCTGTCCAGCCATAGTAAATCCAGGCAAAATCGACATCTCTTTCGACCGCCGTAAAGAAATCAGTATTCCCCATATTGACGATGTCAACATCCTCTACCGATGCATCTTCCTGTTTCATTAATGAATCAATTACAGCAGACTCTACGGGCGCTCCCCAGCCACCGTAAGTTTTCCCGGCAAAGTCGGCTGGTGACGTAATTTCTTTATCAACCGGGGAAGCAAAGCCTGATGTATTATGCTGGATCACGGCTGCGATGGATACTAATGGGATATCCTGGACTCTTGCCTCTGTGACAGACTCCTGGTAGCTTATGCCAAATTCAGCTTTTCCTGAAGCAACTGTTTGATCTGCACCTGCTTCACCTGGCATTACAATTTCTACATTTAATCCTTGTTCTTCGAAATACCCTTTCGATTCGGCAACATATAATCCAGTGTGGTTAGTATTAGGTGTCCAGTCTAAGACAAGTGTTACCTCCTCCATTTTATCTGAGGAGCTGTTTTCTTCTCCACACCCCACCAACACGATACACACTGCAAGTAGTGCGACCATTATTTTTTTCATAAAAAATCCCCCTTTTTCTTTTTCTGGGGGAACATACAAGAAACACCCTAGACTCGAAAGCCTAGGGTGCATATAGATTCGGTTATCTTATATGTTCCCTACGCTGGTACTAACCAGATCAGGTTCTAAGGGTCAAGCAACTAACGGCAACTTTCTCAACCGGCAACACCGGTCCCCCTACATGTCCTATTTATTTTTTCCATCCTCTACTTTGACATAATTCTGTCATTTCATCAAGTTTTATTTACTATTCTGGATTTCAGTGTCGAGTTAACACTTTAAAAAATGATAACTCTAAAGATAACGGGCATATCCTTGCTTTACCTGTACAAACGTATTAAAAAGACGAATCTCTATAAACATAGAAATTCGTCTTTAGGTTATACATTATCCGTGAATCTTCGTTGCGACTTCGACAACACGTTTAGCTTGATGCTTCACTGCATCTTCTACATCCTCGACAAAATCACCATCTGGTGTATGTGTGACACTGTTTCCATAAGGATTTCCACCTGAAGTAAAGGCTGATTGATCTGTATACCCTGGTGGCACAATAATAGCTCCCCAGTGCATCATCGATGTATAAAAATTCAACAACGTTGCTTCTTGACCACCGTGCGGGTTAGATGCAGAAGACATCGCACTTACCACTTTATTAGCTGTCTTACCAGCGGCCCATAAACCACCTTGTGAATCAATAAATTGCTTCATTTGTGATGGCACACCACCGAATCGAGTTGGCATGCTGAAAATAATTGCATCTGCCCACTCAATATCATCAGAGCTTGCTTCTGGAACATGCTCGGTATCTTGCAGGTGTTGCTCCCACTTCGAATTTGATGCAATTGCAGGCTTTGGAGCTGTTTCTTGTGCACGAACAACTCTTACTTCTGCTCCGGCTTCCTTTATTGCGTCTGCTGCCCAATTCGCCAGCTGATAATTAGTACCTGTTGAACTATAATAAATAACTGCTACTTTAACCACTTCTCTACTTCCCTTCTCGATGTATTGATTCCATTTGAAATTTTCCCAGATTCATGTGGAATTATACAATATCTTGATTCTGAGATAATTAGAATCTTAACACGGTTAAATCTTCTGTAGCAAATGGTTAGCTCAAGTTAGATCTAATTACACGATAGCAAAAACTTTTCGAGCATTATCATATAAAAAGAATCGTTGCCCTTATTCAACTTTTATTCCTGCTTCGATGAATGTGTTATAACGAAGCAGATTACCATCCTTATAAAAATCAAAACGAATGGTTGTTTTTTCTCCTTTTAACACCAATTCGCCTGCCGGTGCCATCTTCGTCATGATCATAGCTGATTTTGGAGTGCCTGTTCTAATTTGCTCGATCACTTCATTGATTTTTTCCTCGTCTTCGCTCTTCAGAATATGTTGGTCACCTACGATTATTTCCAGACTTTGATAAGTTTGCTCTGGAACAATCACCTTCTCATATGGCACCTCAAACGATAGATCTTCTTGCTGTTCACAATTCGTAAAGTCAAAGCTGATGTTATTTTCTTCTGTTAACGTATTCTCCATTTGCTTACAAGTAAAACTGTTCCATTTATCACCTGTACCAGTATAGCTGTCTTGTCGACTATCACTCGAAATATTAAATTCACTGCCATTATAAGAAATATTATAAAAAATCGGATCACCTTCTGTCGTATAACGAATGAAGCGTAAGTGACTGACTTGCTGGTCTTGAACCGCTTGTTTGAATGTTTCCAATTTAATCAGATTTTCATAGTCACCATGTGTCTCGACCAAATCATGGTTCGAATCTTTCACCCGCACGATTTCTGTTGCACTACTTTGTGCTGGATAAGATTCTGCGATTGGTCCGTGCGTTACTTCAATTTTTTCACCGATTGCCAATGACTCAGTCACTTTTTCATCGATGTTTTCCAAGTTGAAATAGATAGCATTTCCTGCCTTTTCATATAACTCTTGAACCGGTATCTCTTCCTCTTGAGGTGCAATATAATTCTCTGCCACCAACACTTTGCCGTTCTCATATTTGGCAACATATCCAGTCATTTTGTTTTGATTTGCCGGCGTCTTTGTCTCCTCACTGGCATTGCTGCCATTGCTCGCAGTCCCACAAGCTACCAGAACAAGAACCATTAGTGAATAAATTAAGTATTTCATGTATTATCTACCTCCATTGTTTTTGTATAATTTGTCGTCTCCAATGGTTAAATAGTTACAAAAAAACATACATTTCGTAACATATCTGAATCATCAACGTACGTTTCGTCACTAACCACAGGAAAATATAATAATTGCCACGAAGAAAAACTACATAAATCCTTGGAATTTATGTAAGTTAAGTATTGGATAATGTAAAGTAAACATTATTAATTTGGTATATGGAATTTGCTTAGCCAATCTCCAGAAGTATGCGCACGGCTTACTACTTGAAATGCTACCCTGTGCCTTGAAAGTCTGCTACGAACTGTGCAGGTGGCACAGACAAAGCGGTCTTCTTTACAAAGTTGGCTTCGTTTTTCTACACAAAAAAAACGAAGTGTTTCCACTTCGTTAATTGTTTAATGCTTTGGTTAAAACATCTAAATTGCGTTCCATCAATGTAAAATATGTTTCATTGTTTTCAACATCTTCCTCTGTCAAAACAGAAAGGTTGTGCAGTTCCAATGATTCCAAATTTGTCTCTGACTGAATAACCTGCGCTACTTTCGGTTCGACATTTTGCTCAAACAGCAAATAGTTAATATCAGTTTCTTTTACATGATCAATAATCTGCTCTAATTCTTTTTGTGATGGTTCTTCAGACGGGGATAAACCGGTTAAAGCAATTTGTTCAATATGATAGCTTTCTTGCCAATAACCATATGCAGCATGAGTGACCAATATCTGATGACTGGCTGCTTCTTCTATTTGCGTATGAAAAGATTCATCTAATTCTGTTAGCTTTGTTTCTAACTGACTGAAATTATCTGTATATAGATCTTCATTAGCAGGATCCTGAGATACCAAAGCATCTTTAATATTACGCGCCATCTCTATTGCACGAACCGGATCAAGCCATAAATGCGGGTCGACATCACCATGAGAATGTCCATCTTCTGTGCTTTCACTACTTTCAGACTCCTCATGTTCATGATCGTGCTCATGGTCATGCTCTGATTCTTCTTCGTGTGAATGACTGTGTTCCATTGTTGTTACACCATCTGCAGCTTCCACCATTAGGACATCTTCATCACTAAGTGCTTCTTGAATGGCACCAGCATAAGATTCTAGATTAGCACCATTAAACAAAAAGATATCACTTGCCGCTATATCGACCATCATTTTAGATGTCGGTTCATAACTGTGCGGATCAGCTCCAGCGGGAAGTATTGTCTCTACCTCCACTTGCTCCCCACCGATTTCCTCAGCAAAATACGCTAAAGGATATAATGTCGCATATATTTTAATCGTCTTATCCTCAGAAGAAGCATTATCTCCTGTTGATTCAGAGGTTTCCGTATTACATCCTATTAAGACTAATCCCATTAAAAATAATAAAGCCGTTAACTTTTTCATCAAACTATTCCTCCAACTAAAACAAATAATAATCATTACGATTTATAAAACGAAGTGTCTTAACTTTTTACATCATAAGTTATTATAGTCTATTCTTTACCTTTTGTAAATAGTAATAATTACGATTTATTTTTTCAATGTCATACAATTTTCATTGAATATCGTTTTCAAAAAGCGTATAGTAATTTTGAATAAGCTTTTTAATGACGGAGGTTGAAGCATGAAAAAATTATTTTGGTTAATGTTAAGCGCAATCATAGTTCTTACCGCATGTGCAGATAATTCCAACACTGAGGATTCCGCTGAAGAAGATGAATTACAGGGAATTAAGGTCAATTTTACATTACCTGAACAAGCTAAAACCGGCGAAGCAGTCACACTAACGGCTACAGTAACAACTACAAGCGGTGAAAAGGTGACGGATGCAGAAGAGATGATGTTCGAATATTGGAATATTGAAGATGAAGAAAATACGGTAATGGTAGAATCAACTAATAATGAAGATGGTACATATACTGCAGAGGTTACATTTTCTGAACCTGGAGATTACGAAAGTTATGCGCACACTACTGCTAATGGCATTCACTCTATGCCGAAAAAAGCAATTTCGATAACTGGAGAGGCGTTAAATTCTGAGCAGGAATCAGAAGATCATGAGGAAATGACTGAAGAAGAAACGTCCCATGAGCATCAACATTCCAGTGGCTTTGAAATCAATGTAGCTCCTTTGAATGATGTTACTGCGAATGAAGATAAGGAAATAACGGTACAATTATTGTCTGATGGAACAGCTTACGAAGGTGCTCGAGTTCGGTATGAAATTGTAATAAGCAGCGAAAAGCACGAATGGATTGATGCAGAAGAAGTTAGCAGCGGGGAATACAAAGGAACCTTTGCCTTTCCTGAAGCAGGCACATATGATATGACTGTTCACGTCAATGATGAGGACGGACTGCATGAACACACAGAAACAGAAGTGGAAGTAAGCGAATAATACAGAATCAGTAATTATCTGGCAAAAAAGGTTCCGTTCAGCTATCGACGAAGAGGAACCTTTTTTATAAGTAAAGAAAGTATATATGTACAGTCATAGAAGTAATCATGCTAAATAGGAAAGTAGATTCTATAAACTAAGCATTACTAGCCAAGCATCCATATTGAGATTTTTTATGTGATAGAATACCGCTCCGGCCGACCACTTCGCGTCCTGCGGGGCACGGCTGAAGCTAGGCTACTACACGAATCACTTCTCTGCTGCCTTGCACCGAGGAAGCCTACTTCGAAGCGTTACTAGAAGACGCAGGTGCAGACGTTGTGGATCTTCACCGCCTGCCTGTCCCGCGGGAGTCTACGTGGTTGGCCTCCGCTAGGATGTGGACTCTACAACTTTTGTAAGTGATAGCATATTGATCACTCATCACTATATATAACAAGAACTGAATAAATAATAACACATAATGCCTAGAACCACTGCTTTTAGCTGTTCCATACGTTGTAGCACTTCCTTAAGCGTAGGAAATAGGCGGAGACTCCCGTGGGATCAGCGCGAGCTGAAGATCCACTTAGTCTGTGCCTGTGTCTGCAAGTATCACTTCGAAGTGATCTTCCTCGGCACAAGGCAGCAAAGATGCTGTTCAAGTAGTAGCCTAGCTGAAGCCGTGCCCCACAGGACGCGGAGCCTATTTCCGGAGCTTTGCAACGCAGTTAAAATATTTCAAAATGACCGTGCTGCTAAGCAGTTGACATAATCCATATTATAGGAAGTTGTTTATTAATGAAGTCAATTAGGACCGGGCGGTTTATGCCCGGTTTTTCTTATCTTACTTAATAAAACGAATAACTAAAGGTATAGCGTATTTTTCTCCATTATATGCTTTAATAAGCGCGATAATTGTTAACACAAAAGCGGCAATTCCGATAAGAGGAAGAAGCGCTACCCCTATCACTACAAAAACTAATAAGCCACTAATAATCCCATAAATAGAAAATGAAATAAAGAAGTTAAAATATTCTTTCCCATGATAGTCAATAAAATCAGATTCATCTCGCTTCACCAGCCAGATAATTAATGGTCCGAGAACTGCGGTAAAGAAACTAAGTAAATAGATTAACATGGCAAACAATCGTTCATCATTACTGCTCAATTCCTTTCACCTCCTCTTTTATTGATCTATAAGCTGTATTATATCTATTATTAGATTATTTTTTTTATACCGTATATAATATGAGGAAACTAACATAAATGAGGTAATTATATGCAACAATATGACGTTATCGGGATCGGCCTTGGCCCGTACAATCTCGGACTTGCAACATTAACGACAGAACGATCAGATTTAAAGACAATATTCTTTGATCAGAATGGTGAGTTTGCTTGGCACCCAGGAATGTTAATCAACGGTACAGATTTACAGGTGTCCTTTCTGGCTGATTTAGTGACGTTGGCAAATCCCACTAGTAAGTATACGTTCTTAAACTATTTACATGAACAAAACCGTTTATATAAATTTTTCTTTTTTCATAAATTTGAGATGCCTCGTAAGGAATATGCGGATTATTTAAAATGGGTGGCAACTCAGCTGCCAAACTGTCATTTCCAATCCGAAATAATAGATGTGATCGATCATGGCGATCATTACGAAGTGGTTGTGAATCACTGGGGCAACAACAGACAAAATCATACTATGCGAAGCATGTTGTGATGGGAACAGGTGCCGAACCTGTTATACCTGTTGATCTTGATCAGATAGAAATAGAAAAAGCGTATCACTCCAGTCAGTATCTCTATCACAAAGAGCACACCATCAAAGCGAAGCATATTACAGTGGTTGGTTCGGGACAAAGTGCATCAGAAATTTTTTACGATTTATTAAAGCTGCAGGACCATTTTGATTATCATTTGTCATGGTATACACGTTCACCTGGTTTTCTTCAGCTCGATAATTCGAAGCTTGGGCAGGAAGTATTCACTCCTGACTATGTCGATTATTTTCATCATCTTTCCTATAAAGAGCGTGTGGATTCGCTGGATCATCTTGGAACATTGCGAAAAGGAATTGATGGTGAAACATTACATAAGATTCATGAATTATTGTATCACCGCTCTGTCGGTAACAAGAAATTACCTGTCACTATACAACCGTTAACGGAAGTTCAGAATGTAGAAAATGAAGGATTCGGTGTAAAAGTGAAAGCTCATCATTGGCAAAAGGATCAATCATTTACATTTTCTACAGAAAAATTAATTTTAGCCACCGGCTATAAACCGAATATTCCTGACTGGTTTTACAAAAGATTTGGAGAAAAAGTTATCTGGGAAGATGATAAACGCTATAAAGTAAACCAGCAATTTAAGCTTGCCTTCAAAGATGAACACCAACGTGATCATCATTTTTATACGTTAACGAATTTAGAACATTCCCACGGTACTGGTGCGACAAATTTGGGTCTGGCAGTCGATCGAAATATCCAAATCATCAATGAGATAGCTGGTAAAACCATATATCCACAGCAGAGAGGTACGACCTTTACCGATTTCGATCCCGCTAATTGAAAAAGTGCCTGAATGCATTGCATTCAGGCACTTCTTTTGTTTCCATTCTGCTCGTCTTTACGGTCGTATAGTTGAATTGTGCTCTTTTCAGACGTTTAAGATTTTTCCAACTGCCCTCTCGATTGAAGTTGGACTACCTTCAGACGTTCACAGCTTTTTCAATGGACCTTCCGCTTTAAGTAGCACTATCTGATATCACTTCCACATACTATCTAAACACCTCTTCTATTCCCCCACACTAGTGCATGAAGTTGGGGAAGGACACGAACACGATTTAGCCGGTCGTTTGTCATCACCTGATCGATTAGCCATTGATAGCTCTTTAGCAGACGATTGGCAACCTGATCAACCCCCGCTTCCTCTACATCTTCATTTCCTACCTGCAAATAAAAAGGAATCGAAGAATAACATTGATGCACTTCTTCAGCAAAACGCAAATCCGTTTGATCAAAAACAACTACCTTCAAGCTGGTATGACTGAGACGATGGTGTTGATTTAATCGTAGAATAATGTCATCTAATACAGTCCAATTCGTCTCCATTTTCGAGCTTGGCGGCTTGGGACTGATCGTTAAATCATCTATTTTGACAAACCAATCCTGCCAGCGGCTGCCTTGGGTTTCAAGCGCCACCTCTATCTTATTTTCATGAAGAAGATCGACTAGACCATCTATACTTTTTAATAACGCAGGGTTCCCCCCTGAGATCGTGACATGGTCAAACGTGTTGTTGCCTAACTCTTTCAATCGTTGAACAATGGCATCTGCTGTCATCAGGTTTATGTCCTCTTTTGCACTGCCGTCCCAAGTAAATTTTGAATCACACCAGGCACAACTATAATCACAACCGGCGGTCCGGACGAACATTGTCTTCCTGCCAACAACCATCCCTTCCCCTTGAATCGTTGGACCAAAAATTTCGAGGACAGGTATTTTATTCACTTATCATCCACTCCCGTCTAGCTTCTGCATAGCTTGTTGGCGTTTCAAATAAACGAACAAATTCTACTCTGCACTCGTTAGCATCATCGGCCAATGCTTCTTCCATTTTTTCGAATATCCAGACTACCATGTTCTCGGCTGTAGTATTCATCTTTGGTAAGGTTTCATTTAAGTAACGATGATCTAGAAAAACTTCTATTTGTTCCTTCCACATTTTCTTTATATCACCAAAATCTATGACAATACCAATTTCATTGACATAGCCACTTATACCAAAAATCACTTTATATGTATGTCCATGTAAATTTTTGCATTTACCTTCATAGCAATGGAGATGATGAGCAGCGTCAAATGTGAATTCTTTGCTAACCATCACGCGTTTACGATGATATTTTAATTGTTCTCGCTTAATATCTTGATCTATTTTCTGTAATTCTTCTACAATTCGAAATCCAAACATTTATTTATTCACTCCATCTGTCGATTGCAAATATTTATCTAAACCTCTCTGTCTTAATTGACAGGCTGGACATTCACCACAGCCACTGCCTTTAATACCATTATAGCAAGTTAATGTTCTTTCACGGATATATTCCAATACATGTAATTGATCGGCCAGCTCCCATGTTGCTGCCTTATCGAGCCACATTAACGGCGTATGGATGACAAATTGATCATCCATCGATAAGTTAAGTGTTACATTTAAAGACTTCACAAAGACATCACGACAGTCCGGATATCCGCTGAAATCTGTCTCACAAACCCCTGTCACAATATGCTTAGCATCTATCTGTTTAGCAAGAATCGCGGCAAAGGATAAAAATAACAGGTTACGACCAGGTACAAACGTATTCGGCAAATCTTCTCCCGTCTCATTGGAAACCTCTATTTCATTTCTCGTAAGTGCATTAGGTGCTAATTGATTGAGTAACGCCATGTCTAAGACATGATGTGTTAAACCTTGCTCGTTAGCAATCTCTTTCGCAATCTCTATTTCAGCATGATGTCGCTGTTGGTAATCAAAAGTAACCAACTCCACATGATCAAATTGTTTCATAGCCCAAAACAAACAAGTTGTACTATCTTGTCCCCCACTGAACACAACTACTGCTCGATTATTTTTTTCCATAAAAAAATCCCCTTTCTATTAAAAGAGAGAATAATACACCCCTAAACAATAAAAAAATCATACCTAAGGCAGGTATGATTCTCCTTAGTTTTTTATAGAGGGTGTAGCTAGAACCTCTCCTGAATCCTCAGATTTCTATAGTATTTAGTAATTAGTATAACATAGAAAAATAATTGACACATTACATAAGATAAAATCGTTTAATAGCACTTTGTACACTATTCACTTTTCGAATGGATGAGAACCCTTCATACCCATTGACCATTTGGACTTGGTTTGGAGATAAACCTGAGATCACCGGCTCAGGACCTAAAAGCTCCACCATTTGAATAAAGTCGGTCAGTTTCCGCAGCCCTTCAGCTTCCATTTCATCGACCGCAGTAAAATCTATGAGCAAGTGTTGATAATCTGATTGGTTTAGCTGTTGTAATAACCTGTCAGTCAGTACTTCCAGCTTTTCCTCTGTTAAATCTCCGAATAGCGGGATAAAGGCCAATCGTTCACTAAGCATAATTAACGGACCTGACAAATGATTGACCCGTTTCTGACTAGATTCTAATGCCTCTTTTTTGTTGAGAAGATCTATATTTGTCTGATCTAATCGTCCTCGGAGATCACTTAGTTGTTCTGCTAATTTTTCAATATGATGATTCACTGGCTGACAGATAATTTGACCAGTTCCGTCCATCCAACTAATCGATACATCAAATGCAGCGAATGGATTTCCTTTTGTTTTGAGGTTCAATTCCACACTCTCTATTTCTGCCGTAGGAGACAAAAAACGTTCCGCCTTTTCTTTACTACCCACGTCTACCAAAGATAAAAAATGATCACTATGAATAAAGATATCTTTTGCCTTTTGGGAAAGATCTAATATTGTATAATGCTGATCAATTTCGAAATAAGGTAATGGTAATGTCTTAACTTGCCCCACCTATATCTACTCCTTTGTCTACACGGTCCAGCCAGTGGATGAAATCACGAATACTTGTACTAACATGTATCTTTTTTTTGTTAACATGTTGTTTTACATCGAGTATATTCGTTACTCTTCCTCCAACCACAATCTCCGGTTGAAAAGAGAGGCTTTGAAAAGCATCTACATATTTTACCAGGGTGGGTATTCGGTGAACAATAGCTGCAGACATACCAATTACATCTGGTTGCCACTCGGCCGCACTTTTTAACACATGTTGTAATGGAAGGTTTGCGCCAAATTGCCGGACATCCCATCCTTGATTCCTGGCTACTGCCGCTATCATCTTCATTCCTAACGCATGCTGTTCTTCTTCGATACAGAAAAGCATCATCTTTCTGTCTTTCTTTGAAATCCCTTGTGGTTTTCGCTGATGAATATATTGTGTTAAAGCATACTCACAAACACTGGTAGCCAAATGCTCATCTGCTACTGTTATTTTATTCTGCTGCCAAAGTTCTCCAATATATTGCATAGCAGGTGTAACCAAGTCAGCAAATACATCGATCACATCCGACTGTTGCGCGAAAAGATAGTCACACGCACTATTGTCGTCACCATCTAACAGCAACTTGGCGAATTGTTGATAATCCTGCATGTGATCCTCCTCTTTAGTTACTTTCTCTTAATGTCTCGATTGCCTTTTCTAAACATAATTCATAGAACGTTAATTGATGATTGCCCATCCACTGTCTCAACACCTCGAAATTAAATTCGATATGTTCCGTTGACATACCTCTGGCAACTAATAATTCTTTCAGCCAATTTGTATAATCAATGAATATCATATGATTATTCAGTTGAAATGCCGTATCCAGGTGTTCTAAATGGTGCATATTATCTTCTCTGCACCTTTCCACCCCTGCTTCTCCATACTGTTCAATTAGATTCGGGTAAGCTTGATAAATCTTTTCAACAGCGTCTTCGATTATTAATCGTTTATCAATTAGATCTCCACTCATTGTGCTACCACCTTATATTTATATACTTTCGGAACAATATTCGCTAATTCCTTATCGGGATATTTCTTCTCAAGATCATGAATTCGCTGATATTCTTCGCTGGTAACCCAGTCAAGGTATGCTTGTTTCGATTCCCAGCTTATTTGCACTGTCAGTTCACCAGGCTTGCGATCATTTTGCAATAGCTGAAAATCTATAAAACCTGGCCACTTATCTACCATTCTCGAACGCTTCTTATATATGTGAATAACTTCATCTGCTTTTTCGGCAGGTACATCAAAAATGGAATGTACAATATACATAATTCGACTCCTTCTATAAAACTCACTACAATGTTACCATTTTATCATCCGAGAACGATGATTACTAGTTAAGCAATCCAACCAAATGTTACCGCTTACCTTTTTTTGCGTTTTTTGATTTGACTTTTACCTCGAATTATATTATATTACTAAAGGCGAATGTTTGAGTAATGACAATAATTAAAGTTCGCCTTTAGGAGTGAATTACATGGAAAATGTATTTGATTACGAAGATATTCAACTAATTCCCGCAAAATGTATCGTGAACAGCAGAAGTGAATGTGATACTTCTGTTCAATTTGGAAAACATACATTCCGTTTACCAGTTGTCCCTGCAAATATGCAAACCATTATTGATGAAAACATTGCACTATATCTAGCAGAGAATGGTTACTTCTATATCATGCATCGATTTGAACCTGAAACAAGAAAAGCTTTCATTCAAAAGATGCAAGAGAAAAACTTAATCAGTTCCATTAGTGTTGGTGTGAAAGAAGAAGAATATAGTTTTATTGAAGAATTAGCAAACGAATCCTTGATTCCTGATTATATAACAATTGATATTGCTCACGGTCATTCGAACGCCGTGATTAACATGATACAGCATATTAAAAAACACGTACCTGACAGCTTTGTCATTGCTGGAAATGTTGGTACACCTGAAGCTGTTCGTGAATTAGAAAATGCTGGTGCTGATGCAACGAAAGTTGGTATTGGACCAGGTAAAGTATGTATTACCAAGGTAAAAACAGGCTTCGGTACAGGTGGATGGCAGCTGGCAGCCCTAAGATGGTGTGCAAAAGCAGCAACAAAACCCATTATCGCTGATGGCGGTATTCGTACACACGGTGATATTGCCAAATCTGTTCGTTTTGGAGCTTCTATGGTTATGATTGGTTCATTATTCGCTGGTCATGAAGAATCACCTGGTATTACGGTCGAACAAGATGGTAAACTCTTCAAAGAATATTTCGGTTCCGCTTCTGAATTTCAAAAAGGTGAAAAGAAAAACGTCGAAGGTAAAAAAATCGTAGTTGCATATAAAGGAAATTTACAGGACACCTTAACAGAAATGGAACAAGACCTGCAATCTTCTATTTCCTACGCAGGTGGAACTTCACTTAAAGCGATCGGAACTGTTGATTACGTTGTTGTGAAGAACTCCATTTTCAATGGGGATTGAGTCGAATAACAAAGCTATTTAGTTCAATTAAAGCCGAGCATAACGCGATGGATGTTATATTCGGCTTTTTTATGGAAAATGGTAATAGTATAGAACGGTTATAGATACCGTTCCAAAGGCACCAATTGTACAAACCATTCATAGCAGCAGAGCGCTTATCCTTTCTGACAAAAACAACTCAAGCTTGTTAACCTGAGGTTAGTTTCACATTCTGACCTTCTCTATTCAAAACATGATGAAGACAATACACAAGACATCCATTCATTACTCTAGTATGATAATTGTATAAAAAAAGTTAGGGGACATACTATGAAATTAATCGCAACAGACTTAGATGGAACGTTACTGAATGATCTACATGAAATTAGCAAAGAAAACATCGAAGCAATTCAATTGGCAAAAGAAAATGGTGTAGAAGTTATTGTCGCCACCGGAAGATCTTATAATGCAGCCAAGAAACCGTTAGAAAGCGCCGGCCTGTCATGTCCAATCATTTGTCTTAACGGGGCCAAGGTGCATAACAAAGCTGGGGAAGTTCTATCAACTGCCCCATTAGATAAAGGGATTTGCAAGGTCATTCAACAAGCCTGCGAAGCTCAAGGTATTTATTTTGAAGTATTTACGAATCAGGGGGGATTCTCTAAAAGCCGTGATCAATTCATTGAAGTTATGGTGGATATTAACAAATCTGCATTCCCTAACCTTGATACCGACGCATTACGAAAGCGTGCGACAGACCGCTTTCAAGAAGAAGAGATGATCATGACAGATGATTTTGAAACATTGTTTAATCGTTCTGACATAGAGATTTATAAAGTTTTAGCTTTCTCATTAGAACAAAAGAATTTAGATAAAGTGGCAAATCAATTACAAGGGGAACAGACACTTACCATTACTTCCTCAGGCCACTCCAACTTGGAATTTAACGATGTCAACGCCCAAAAAGGATTAGCCTTACAAACCTACGCTGAACAGATAAACGTTGATTTGGAGGAGATAATGGCTATCGGGGATAATTATAATGATTTGTCCATGCTAAAGATGGCTGGTCGTGGTGTAGCGATGGGCAATGCTGATGATGACATAAAAAAAGCTTGCACACATACAACCAAATCTAATCTGGAAAATGGCGTCGGCTTTGCTATAAAAGAAATGCTTGCTGAACAGTGAAGGACAAAGTCAGATTTTAAATATATGGATTATGTAAAGTAGATCGGTCTTATCGTGGTGATGTTGATAGATATCATCTGCATAGTAAAGCTCCGAAAATATACTCCGCGTCCTGCGGGGTAGTTTGACGGATCGGTACCCAGCACATGATACAAACACTACACAGTTAACATACTCCATATTAAGGGAACGTAACTTCATGTTCCAGATAAATCCTGTTGTGACGACACTTATATTTTCTCGACTGATGATAAAAAGCTGAACCAAATCAATGGTTCAGCTTCTTCTTTATTGTATATCATATCCTTGTTCTTCAATGGCATCTTCCATGGCTTCTACACTTACCTCTTTTTCATCAAAAGATACGTCCACTGTCCCTTTATCAAGGTCAACCTCTGCTGTGGTAATACCTTTTAATTCCGTTAAAGCCCCTTCCACAGAAGCTTTACAATGACCACATGTCATTCCTTGTACTTGCAATGTTGTTTGTTCCATTAATTATCTCTCCTTATTACGAAATTAAATTTTTACTCGTTTTAGTCGAAGTGCATTCGTCACTACACTGACGGAACTGAATGCCATGGCTGCGCCTGCAATCCATGGCGCTAAAATGCCAGCAGCTGCAATCGGTATCCCGGCACTGTTGTAGGCAAATGCCCAAAATAGATTTTGCTTTATGTTGCGAATCGTTGCATGGCTCAGATGAACAGCTTTTGGAAGTAATAATAAGTCACCGCCAAGGATGGTAACATCTGCAGCTTCTATCGCGACTTCAGTACCTGTTCCAATTGCAATACCGATGTCCGCAACTACTAATGCAGGTGCATCATTTATACCGTCCCCTACCATTGCAACGGATTTACCTGATAACTGTACTTCTTTCACTTTCTCAGCCTTTTGCTCAGGTAAGACTTCTGCAAATACGTGCTCAATGCCAAGCTGATCAGCAATTGCCTTAGCTGTCGTCTGATTATCACCTGTAAGCATCATGACTTCTAATCCTTGTGCATGCAGACTGTCAATCGCTTCTGACGCCGAGTCTTTTACTGTATCAGCAACAGCGATTACGCCTGTTAAGGAACCATTAATTGCAATGAGCATCGCCGTTTTTCCATTGGTTTCATATTTCTTTACAGTATCGTCCAACGAATCAATCGGAATACCATTTTCCTCTAACCATTTTCGATTTCCTGCCAATATTTTTTTCGTTTCTATTTCCGCTTGGATACCTCTTCCTGGTATCGCCTCAAAAGAATCCAGCTCAGATAAGGTTACATTTTGCTGGTTGGCATAACTTACTATTGCCTCTGCTAAAGGATGTTCAGAGTAATATTCCGCACTTGCCAATAATTGCAATGTTTGGCGATCACCTTGATAATCCGTCACTTCAGGTCGGCCATTGGTTAACGTACCTGTCTTATCAAATATAATTGCATCCAGTTGATGCGTTCGTTCCAGATGCTCTCCACCTTTAAAGAGAATTCCAAGCTCTGCTGCTTTTCCTGTCCCTACCATAATAGAAGTTGGCGTGGCTAAACCTAATGCACATGGACAAGCAATCACCAGTACCGCAATCATTGCCAGTAATGCTGGTTCTGTCTCACCCGGCGTAATAAATAGTAACCAAATGCCTAATGTCACGATAGCGATAGCCACGACGATTTGAACAAAGTAACCTGCAATCACATCGGCCAACCTTTGTATTGGTGCTTTTGATCCCTGGGCATCTTCCACTACTTTAATGATGGAGGCTAACGCTGTGTCTTTCCCCACTTTTGTTGCCTCGATCGAAATCGATCCATGCTTATTAATGGTAGATCCGATCACGTTATCTGCACCGCTTTTTTCTACTGGAATCGACTCACCAGTTATCATCGACTCATCGATAGATGTATGCCCTTTGATAATGGTACCGTCCACAGGTATTTTTTCGCCTGGTTTCACGACGATATGATCCCCAACCACTACTTCACTGACTGAAATCATTTGTTCTTTATTTCCTCTAATAACTCTTGCTTCCTTTGCCTGCAATTCCAGCAAGGATTTAAGAGCAGTCGTCGTCTTGCTCTTTGCCGCTGTTTCTAAGTATTTCCCTAATAGAATTAAGGTAATAATCACGGCACTCGTTTCAAAGTAAAGATGTGGTTCATATTGTGAGTTTCTCAACGTCTGTATGGTTTCATACAAACTGTAAAAATAGGCTACGCTTGTTCCCAATGCCACCAGCACATCCATGTTCGCCGTTTTATTACGAAGATTTTTATAGGCTCCTCGATAAAAACGCCAGCCTATGAAAAATTGGACAGGAGTGGCAAGGACTAATTGAAACCATGGATTCATTAATATACCTGGTAAAGGTATATTAAATAAATGAACCAGCATCGTCGCGAATAGTGGCAAAGTCAATACAGCAGATAAAATTAATGTCATTTTTAATCGTTGTTGCGCTTTTTCTTTCTGCGAGTTTTGGTCATAATTGGTCTCTTTTAGATTTGCGTCATATCCTAGTTTCTGAATCCGACTGATCATATGAGCTGCATCCGTAACCGAAGGCTGGTATAGTACAGATGCACTTTCTGTTGCTAAATTGACTGTTGCTTTTTGAATACCTTGCTGTTTATTTAATACTTTCTCAATTCGATTGGCACATGCTGCACATGTCATGCCTTCAACTGCCAGATCTACCTGTTCCCACTTAACTCCATAACCTATTTTTTCGATTCTTGCTTGTATATCCTCGAAGCTAACTGTTTCAGGATTATAAGAAACGGCTGCTTGCTCCGTTGTCAAATTGACTTGAGCCTCTACTGTTTCCATTTTATTGAGTACTTTTTCAATTCGATTGGAGCAAGCCGCACATGTCATTCCAGTTATTGCGAAACGGAGCTCTTGTTTGTCAGACATGAACTTATCCCCCCCCTATTTAGAAAATTGCTTCATAACATCCATCAGTTCTTCAATCGTTTGATCGCCTTCACCAGAAAGTATGGCATCGCTGACACAATGTTTGATATGTCGTTCTGTGATCGAGAACCCAACCTTTTTTAGTGCAGCGTTGATTGCACTTATTTGCACGAGAATATCTACACAATAGCGATCCTCGTCGATCATTTTTTGTATACCCCTAACTTGTCCTTCTATACGTTTCAAACGGTTCACTACCGCTTGCTTTTCATCTTTAGTCCTTGGTTTGCTTGGGTGCTGATGCAACGAATCTGCCATATACTCACATCCTTTGCGTTTATATTTATACTATACCCCCCTAATGTATTATTAGTCAAGTAAACAGTTTCTATATGGTTGGTTAGTGCTTTAATACTTCCTATAATATGGATTATGTAAAAAAAAGCTGTATTGCAGAATGGTCATTTTGATATTTTTTATCTGCTTAGCAAAGCTCCGGAAATATGCTCCGCGTCCTGTGGGCACGGCTTCAGCTAAATTTTGCAAGAAAATTCTTTTCTTACAAAATTGGATCTTCAGCTCGCGCTGATTCCACGGGAGTCTCCGCATATTTCCTACGCTTAAGGAAGTGCTACAACGCAGGGAACAGCTAAAAGCAGTGGTTCTAGGCATTATGTTATTATTCATTCAATTCCTGTTATATATAGTGATGAGTGATCAATATGCTATCTCTTACAAACGTTGTGGAGTAACACTTCTAGCGCAGGCCAACCACGGAGACTCCCGCGGGACAGGCAGGTGCTGGAGATCCACAACGTCTGCACCTGCGTCTACTGGTAACGCTTCGAAGTAGGCTTTCTCGGTGCAAGGCAGCAATGAAGTAACGCAAGTAGTAGCCTAGCTTCAGCCGTGCCCCGCAGGACGCGGAGTGGTTGGATGGAGCGGTATCCTAGCACATTAAATATCTCAATATGGATGCTCGGCTAGCTATGGCTGACGTAATCCATATTATAGGAATTCAACTTCATGCTCAATATGATTACTACTGTGACTGCTCTTTATACATTTTCGCTAATAAAAAAACTTGGTAAAATACCAAGTTTTTCGTTTGGATTTGATGGTCTTCATGAAACTGGTTCGATTAATGCATGATCATTATTTCTCGGATTATTGACTCGCTTTGAGACAGGATGTGCTGCCATTTTTGAAGTTTCGAATGGCTGTAATAAGCTCTTCAAATAGTTTTTATCCTCGACACGGGGGTTAAGCCAGTCGTTCCTTGCCTGCTCCTCCAAGATTACTGGCATTCGGTGATGCAGGGAGTCCATTAATGCATTCGGCTTTGTCGTCAATATCGTACAAGTTACTAACGTTTGGTCTTGTTGCTGCCATCTGTCCCACAGCCCGGCAAAAGTAAACAAGCCTCCGTCATTAACTGTAATTCGATAAGGTTGTTTTTCTCCCCCGTCTTTTTTCCATTCGTAGAAACTATCCGCAACAATTAAACAACGCCTTCGAGTTAATAATCGATTAAATGAAGGTTTTTCATCTACACTTTCACTTCTTGCATTAATCATTTTGCTTCCAATCTTCGGATCTTTCGACCAGCTCGGAATTAACCCCCACTGTAAGTATCCTGCTTTATTTCCCTGATTTGTACCAACCAGTGCTAATACTTGCTGAGTTGGTGCAATGTTATAGCTTGGGATATAATCAGACAGTTCAATACCTAATTCACTCTCAATTACTTCCTTTGATGTCTCCAAAGTGAATCTGCCACACATCTGGATCACTTCCTTTTCCAATTATTAAATCACTATGCTACACTTAGCAACGAGGTGAGTCGTATGTTTGAACTTTTAAAAAACGAACAAGATATTAACCATTTCTTACAAAATGAAGACTTATTTTTTCTATACATCTCGAAATACAATTGCAGTGTCTGCCACAGCTTACTGCCTCAATTAGAACCAATAATGGAAAGATACCCTCGCATAGTGTCACGCCAAGTTATCGTGGATGAAATACCTGCCCTCGCAAGTAAGTTCTCCATATTTACCGCTCCCGTATTATTATTATTCGTGAACGGAAAAGAATACTTGCGTGAGGCAAGATTTGTACACCTTGATCAATTCCAGTCTAAATTAGATAAAGTGACACTTCAATTCAGTGGAGGGTTTTGACCCACGCTGATTGCTAGCGAAACTTATCAGGAAGTTATCGTCCGTTTTCTCCACTTAGTATCTTATTTATCTTTAGAATCTTGGAGTGGGGTATTACAGACGGTTAGCGTCGTGATAAAGTGTATCAAAACTTTTAAGCATTTCCAAGGAAATAATTTCAGCTGTATAGGTAAAAATACTCATTTAAACGGATGTATGTTTTACTTTTGCAGAGAACGGTTAGAGCACTAGTACAACTTAACAAAATTAAAGGAGAGTGCTCGAAAGATGGACATCAATAAAGAGATCAAAAAATTAGAAAATATTTATTTAGAAAAACCACACCGTGTATTTACGATGTATTTAAATACAGATCCTTCCGACCCTGATCAGCAAGGTGGCGAATGGAAGATACATTTAAAAAATGGCTTAAATAGTTTTGAGAATTATTTACAAGAAGATGGCGATTCTGATGAGAAAAGAAATTATTGGGCAGTGAAGGAAAAAGTAGAACGATTCATGCATGATAATGAACAGGATTTGGCCAAAAGTGTAGTAATTATCGCTACTGGAGATGAATCAGTCTGGTTCGCTCAGAAATTCCAAATGCCAGTAAAAACAGAGTTCAGCTGGGAAGAACAGCCGAAATTAGATCAATTAAAAGAAATGTATAACCAGTTCCCTGAAACTGGCACTATCTTAACACAAATGCAGTCTATAAAAATCCTAGATACAGAACTAGGTACATTAAAGGATACGAAGTTATATGAACTAGATTTAGATACTGAAGATTGGCGAGAACATACCGGACCACATGCCGCAGGTGCATCCATGGGGTCGGGTGGTAAGAATAACCAGCAGGAACAATTCGAATCACGCTTTGAAGCCAACCGATATCGCTGGTATAAGAGCATTGGTTCAACACTGGACAAGGTAGCCAAAAATCGCAACTGGCAAAATATCTTTATCGTTGGTAAAAAAGAAGAAGCTGATGATCTAATTGAGAATATGAGCAAAGAAGTTACGGATGTTGTGCCGAAAAACTTGTTAGAACACGAAGAAATGAAAGTTATTAATGAAGTGGTATTATAAAGAAAAAATCGAGCAGTTATTGCTCGATTTTTTTAGTACATGCATTTTATAAGTGAAGTAGCGTAACGCGATAAGAATGCGAGGCTCTATACTCGCTAAAAGGCAAGGCGAATGCTGAGTTTTTCTAATGTGGATAATAATCTTCCTGTTCTACATCTAACATAATAAGGCCATTACCTTCCACTCTTTTACTGTATCGCAGGGACATCGTCGATTTTACTAATTGTGCGTATATTTCTGGTTCTGAGAGCGCCCGTCCAAATTCATTTTCCATCTGTTCAATCAATAGTGCAGCTGCACCTGCTACATGCGGGGACGCCATTGAGGTTCCAGATAGAGCTGCGTATTTATCATCTAAATACGTCGAGACAATATCTACACCAGGAGCAACAAGATCTATTTGGTCATTAGTATTCGTAAATCCTGCCATATTTGCATTACAATCTACCGCACCTACTTGCACTACTTCACTATAATAACCGGGATATACTTTTTCATCGGTTCTAACGTAACCATCTCCCTCATTACCTGCAGCACAAATAACCATAATATTATTAGCAACTGCTCTTCGAATGGAAAGATACAATCTAGCATCTTTGACTGTTGTACCCGATGACAGAGAAATAATACGAACTTTTTCATTTCTCGGACCACGCCAATGAATCGCATATTCTATCGCATTGACCATGTCATCCAGCCTGCCATTCCCATTATTATCAAACGCTTTAAGAATCAATAGTCGTGATAACGGGGCCACGCCGACAACACCTATTTTATTAAAATTAGCAGCAACCGTACCAGCAACATGTGTGCCATGCCCCATATAATCGCTGACATCACGATTGTCACCATCTTTTGTAAAATTCCGTACTCCAATAATTCTGCCACTTAAATCCGGATGCGATGTATGGCATCCTGTGTCAATAACAGCTGTTACAATTCCTTTCCCTTTATACCCCTTCTTCCATTTAGCGGGTGCATGGATCATTTTTATTCCCTCTGGAATTCTGTCAATCCGGTCCAATTTGGTTTTTACTCGGAATGGGGTGATTCTCGCAATATCCATTTTCCCCCTCCTCTACTGTTCATTACTACAGTAGATTCAAGTTCAAGAAAATAGTAACTTATGTTCGTCTAAGCGGAAGATGATTTTTTTGATTTAATAATGGTAAAAATTAATAAACTCATCATTATTAACAGCTGCAGAACGATGGCAACAGCATCCCAAAAGTAAGGATTATCCACTGGTTCATGTAAATGTGGCAATGTCGTCTTCAACATATAACTTACTTGAGGTATAAAGTAAAAAACAAATAAACTAAAGGTACATAAGACACCTATTAAAGAAAATATGCCATAGACCCTTACGATCTTGTCTTCCCCTTCAAAAGTAGCAGTAGTCGAATCATTCTTTAAAAAAGGAATCCATTTTGCTAAATCGTTTTTTCCATTTTCCATTAAGTTATAACAACCTGTTGCAGTTTCCAAAACGTAGTAAAGATCCGTCTTCATGTAAATGGAACATTGATATATTGTTTTAATGAAGATATCTAATATAACGATAGAAATAATGCCAGTGAAAAGTACTTCCCCTGCAGGCATAGTCAGTTTAATAAGAAGTGCTGTCAGTAACAGCAACTGATCCATAAACATACCACCCAAAAATAATCGATAGCGTTGCGGTGCTTCTAGTTTCCAGGCTGCCGTTAAATCTGTTTCAGCAACGATCAGAATATACATCCGATGCCCAATTGACACACTTGCCGGTAAGTCATAAGAACGAATAGCAAGAATATGACCAAGTTCATGCAAAATAATTAATACAAGAGAAATAAGCATATACAATCCCATATTTGATATCATCGATTGGAACAAGAATATATCAGTATAATGAGGCAATAACCGGTGATTCGTTATAAGTAATAATAAATTGGTAAGAAATAATAGCAGGAGTAATGGGATAGTTACTTTATTGAAGAGTATTTTTGCAAAACTACTTGGCAACCAGGTAAACCCTTTTACCGCTTGGTCCGTTTCGTTTTGAACGACTTCTTCGCCATCCAACTCTTTCACAAGTTCTAGTTCAATGAGCTGTTGTACGAAGGAAAGCATGTCTACTTCTTCCTGGGGATATGCCATACTCAGTTCTTCTTCAATTTGTTTAAGTGATTGGTGCTGCTTAATCTTTTCAATCGCTTCTATACATAGTTCAGGCATCTCATAAAAATCACCTGTACTGTTTTTCTCCACGATAAAATGTTTCTTCTCTTTACGGTAATGAAGTTCATGCAACACTATTTTTGAATCAAATGATAGTTTCATATTTTATCATCCTTTTAAATAAAAGAGGATGCTATCGAAGCATCCTTTTTTAAAATTCATTATGTTGTCCAGAAACACCACCAACAAGTTGCTTTAACTTTACGCAATTTTTTGATTTTCATGCTAAATACCCCCTTTTTTAGGTAATAATTAATCGTTTGACTCATGATAACTTGTATGATAACGAACCCAGTCTGGGTAAACCCTTTTAAAGACCTCCACTAAATCTGGGTCAAACTGAGTTCCACTACCCTCAACAATATTCTGATACGCTTTTTCTAATGGCATAGCGGCTCGGTAAGATCTAGAGGAAGTCATTGCATCAAAGGCATCAGCAATTGATGTTACTCTTGCTAGAAAATCGATATTCTCACCTTTCAAACCAAATGGATACCCATTTCCATCCCATCTCTCATGGTGCTGTTCTATTACTTCAATATATTCCCCGATACCTTCTACTTTTTTAACTGCTTCAGCTCCGACAGTAGGGTGTTCTTTAATAACATCATACTCTTGCTTGGTCAATCTATCAGGTTTTGTCAATATAGAATCAGGTATATGAATCTTTCCTATATCATGTAGAAGACAAGCGAAATAAAAATGCTTTAATTCAGTATTATTATTCGTCTTAATAGCTTTCACTAAAATATAAGCGTACTCTGCTACTCTTTCACTATGCCCTCTAGTGTATGGATCTTTTAATTCCAGAGTCGCTATTACACCTTTTACAATTCCTTCTAGTTGATTATCATAAGTATCTCTGAAAGCCTCAACATAGCCAAGAAATCTAACTAATATAATGAATGCAACTATAGAAAACAGACCAACGAGTAATATTGGATTTATAACAACTAAATCTTGTAAAACAACTCCAACTATTATAAATTTAGCTATCGTTCCAAATGTCACCAAATAAAAGAATCGTTTACTTACAAAGATAGGAGAAAAGATAATAATTACTATTTCCGCTATATTCCCACTTGCATATGTATAACCTGTACTAAGATAGAATGCAAGTTCGAATATTAAATTTGTTAATGTAAAAACACTAAATACAATATATTTTACTTGAGTAGGACGATTCTTTTTCAACAAAACAAATGCAACAGGTAATATGCCTAAAATTACAATATAAAGGTATAGTTCTAATGAATTTTTTTCCTCGCTCAGTACAGTTCCCCAAGGAAATTGTGTTAAAATGTAGTAGTTTAAAATCTCATATCCAAAATACATGATATAAAATAACCACAAAAACCAAACTGTAGTCCTTTTCTCTTCATTGAGTAGGTTTGCGTACCTATAAATATTTCTCATTGCTAGGTCCTTTCTGCATATATTATACTATGTCGGAATAAGAATTTCTACATTTTTCTAATTTTTTCTGAAGTTTTTTTCTTTTAGTATAAGCTATATGTCGACTTATGTAAATAACTCTAATAAGTGCCGTGATCAATCTAATGAAATATTATTAGATTACGCTTTTTTTGGATATTTTTATGTCAGAATTTATTACAAACGACTCATATAATGATAATAAGTAGTTTAGTATGATGATAGATTAAGGGGGAGAAACGATGAAACAAGAATTTATGAGACGTGCCTTAGAAATTGCATTCGCAAGTGTAGAAGCCAATAAAGGAGGTCCCTTTGGAGCAGTTGTCGTCAAAAATAACGTAATCGTTGGAGAAGGTACGAATGTTGTTACATCTACGAAAGACCCATCAGCACATGCGGAGATTAGTGCGATTCGAGATGCATGTAAAAACCTAAACGATTATCAATTAACAGACTGTGAAATTTATACCAGCTGTGAACCTTGCCCGATGTGTTTAGGAGCCATTTATTGGGCTCGTCCTAAAGTAGTCTATTATTATAATACAAGAGAAGAAGCCGCCAAAATTGGTTTTGATGATCAATATATTTACGATCAAATAGCACTAGATATTGACAGTAGAAATTTGGACATGAGAAAAATAGATGTAAACAGTGAAAAGCAACCTTTCGAATTATGGGATACTAAAATAGACAAAATAGAATACTAGGAATATTAGAAAAACAGGGCATAACCCACCGGTCCTATTTGATTTAACTTTTATATGACTACCTATAATTTTGATATATTTTATCTGCTTTGCAAAGCATGGAACAGCTAAAAGGAGTGGTTCTAGGCATTATGTTATTCAAAAGCTGATATTTATGGTGCAATCAATCTGCTAGCAATTCCAAAAGTTGTAGAGCCAAAATCCTAGCGTAGGCCAACCACGGAGACTCCCGCGGGACAGGCAGGTGCTGAAGATCCACAACGTCTGCACCTGCGTCTTCTAGTAACGCTTCGAAGTAGGCTTCCTCGGTGCAAGGCTGCAGAGAAGTGATTCAAGTAGTAGCCTAGCTTCAGCCGTGCCCCGCAGGACGCGGAGTGGTTGGACGGAGCGGTATCCTAGCACATTAAATATCTCAATAT
Organism: Gracilibacillus salinarum; assembly: GCF_022919575.1. Classification (NCBI taxonomy): domain Bacteria; kingdom Bacillati; phylum Bacillota; class Bacilli; order Caryophanales; family Bacillaceae; genus Gracilibacillus; species Gracilibacillus salinarum. The sequence goes on from NZ_CP095071.1 coordinate 1,240,176, forward strand.
GGATGCTCGGCTAGCAATGGCTAGTTTACATAATCCACATTATAGAAACTCAGCTTCATGTTCAATATGATTACTGCTGTGACTGCACTTTTATACTGTCTTGACTAAAAAAAACGGAGTTGATTGTAATCAACTCCGTTTTTTTACACTAATAACCTAATTATCGCACTTACTATAAGAGAATGCGAATACCACGTATTGCTAATCTGCTTTCGTAAACGCAAAGAAAATTATCGCACCAATAAAGGAGTTCGTAAATAATACTGCCCCCATTGGCACTGCCGTTGTTTCATCAAGTCCTACTAAAGGTGATACCAACGCTCCCATTAACAGAGGCAGCATACCTAATAACGCACTGGCTGTACCTGCTCGTTGTTTTTGTTTCGCCATAGCCAGTGAGAAACTGCTTGTTAAAATAATACCAACTGAACTCAAATGGAAGAATAGTGGAATAACTATCATATACAATGGCCATAGAAAAATAGTTGCCAGTAACAAGACTGAATTGGCACATAGTGAAATGATAACCCCTGTCCTTAATAGACTTCTTTCAGAAATATGATCACTTAACCGACCTACTAAGAAGCTTCCAAGAATGATGGCCAAACCATTTACACCAAATAAAAGACTGAATACTTGCGGAGAAACATGATATAAATCCTGATAGATAAATGGTGTTCCAGATACATAGGCAAATGTCCCACCCTGTACGAAGCATACAACAATTGCATACCCGATAAACGATTTATCTTTCAACAGCATCCCCATTGTTTTCACCGATTGTAAAATAGAACTAGGTGAACGCTTATCTGCAGGTAATGTTTCCGGTAATTTAAACGCAGTAATAGTTACCATCACGATCCCCAGCGCACATAAGAAAATAAAAATGGTATGCCAAGTCGCATTAGGCAGTAACAAGACACCTCCGCCTGATATCGGTGCAATCATAGGAGCTGTCGCATTGATGACCATTAATAATGAGAAAAATTGTGTCAGTGCTCTTCCATCAAATATATCGCGCACGACAGCTCGTGAAAGAACAACACCCGCAGAACCGGTAAAGCCTTGCAAAAACCTTGCACCGATCAGCACATAAATATTTGGTGCGATAGCACAAACTAATGAAAATACTGCAAATAACGAAATAAAAAACAAAATTGGTTTTCTTCGTCCCTGTGCATCACTGATTGGCCCGATAACTAACTGGCCCAGTGCCAGACCGACTAGACAAGCTGTTAAACTTAATTGCACGACCGACGTACGCGCATCTAAATCATCCGCTATTTGCGGCAAGCTCGGTAAATACATATCAATATTAAAAGGGCCCATCATCGCGAGCATACCCAGAAGCAATGCAAGACCTAGCCGCTGTTTTCCTGTTGGGTTATGTAATGCTTGTTCTTTAATACATATCACTCCTTATCACTAAGATACTATTATATAGTAACTGTCGACATTTTTATAATAATCGGCTTATGTTCATCCTTATTAATTTGTATGTTTTAACATAAGAAAAAAAGGTTATAACTAACTATCAAATTATCTAGGAGGAAACACCATGAAAGAATTTTTATCAGAAAAATTACAACTTCAGGAAAAATTAACGGTGAATGAGGCACTATCGTTACACTCCTATCAAAAAGACTATGACGGTAACATCTATTTATTAGCCAATCATGAAATGGTAGAACTGAAGAGTTTAACTGAATTAGTATCCTTCTCACTTTTATTAAATGAAGGAAATGAAATGCAGATTATCGTTGAAGGACCTGATCCGGAAGCTACCATCAATAATGTGAAAAATCAGCTTACATATCCTAGCAGCTTCAAAATGGTTCATTAAAATAGTTCTCCGTCCCAAACTAACATAATAATATACCGCAGGACGCCGAGTGGTTGGTAGAAGGTATCCCTTATCAAAATGGCAATAACGCTAACATAATCCGTATTATAAGAACCCACTTTCATGTTCAGCATGATTACTTCTATGACTGTGCTTATATACTATTTTCGCTTGTTAGAAAAACTCGGCATTCGCCTTGTCTATTAGCGAGTGCCGAAGTTTTTCTTATACTTGGTACATACTAATTTTCACTACGTCGAACTTCTTCATTGCTAAAATTTTATACTTTCCTACCGTGCAAAAAAGGCATTGACCAAAAGCAATGCCTTTTTTGCGTATAGAAAGTATTACATAAAATCAAAAAAATAACGTACGACATGAAAGAAAACAGGCGCTGTATACGCCAAGCTGTCAATGCGATGAAGATACCTTCCTTCTAACTTCTCCATTCTCTCCCTGTTGCCGATCAGTAAATCCCTCTTTAAAACAGAAATAGTCAGACTGCCAAAATAGCCGGCTACACTTATTAATAAACCGGTAAGAATAGCGAAAGTAGGATCGAATGGTGTTACATAACGATAAATAAAATAAGCAGTCAACATCGTTACTATAATACCGGCCGCAAGACCTTCCCAGGTAATATAAGGATTTGCTGTTGGTGCTACTTTTCTTTTGCCAAAATATAAAGAAACTAAATATTGAACGACATCATTTATTTGAGTCAAAATAATTAAGTACAATACCAGATTGGCACCATATTCGGGAGTTGCTACCGTGAAGAAAGCAAGGTGACTTAGACCAAACACCATCAGCATGAGCCCCCATTGCGTCACACTAACAGACCGTAAGAAGCCAATTGTTCCTTTTCCAATGATTCTTGGTAATGGCAGAAATAAAAAAACATAAATCGGAATAAAAACAATAAACATGCCATACCAGCCAATGAATATCCAATAAAATTGTACTGGAATAGTGAGATACGCCCATAAAAATAGTCGTCGATCTGATTTTCTTGTCTTCATCATGGAAAAGTATTCCTTCAGAGCGAAATAACTAAGCACCATAATCGCACATAAAGAAATCGTCGTATTAAATAACGTCGCCACACAAAAAATTCCAAACATGCCCCACCACGTTTTGATACGAAAACGAATTAATGAGAAATCCTTTGCAGCTTGCCACTTCGTTATGAAATGAAACACAAAGGTAGCCACCAGCATGATCAAGCCTATTACAATTAATATCCAATACGTTTCACTCAAAATGATCACCTATTTTTTTAAAAACTGCATTCATTTTACAGTATTTACGTTATAATGAAAAGACTAGAAATTTCAAAAAGCTGGTGATTATAATGACGGAACAACACTATGTGTATATTATGTTATCTAATACAGGGACGCTTTTTACAAATGTCATTAAAACTTATACAAAGGCGCCGTATAATCATGCTTCGCTTTCCTTCGATCCTGATTTAAAGGAAATGTATAGTTTCGGACGGAAAAAACCTGCAAATCCTTTGCATGGCGGATTTGTAAAGGAAGATATATTCACAGGTACTTATAGTCGCTATCCTGATACGACTTGTGTGATCTATCGACTAAAAGTAACGAAACGAGAACTTTCTAAAATGAAACGAATACTGGACGTGTTTATTAAAAAAGACCAGAAATTTCTATACAATATTTTGGGTGTTCTTGGTGTGTCTTTAAAAGAACCGATTGAATTCAGTAATTCTTATTTTTGTTCCCAATTTGTCGCTGATATCCTTAATCGGTCCGGCATTCAATTGTGGGACACTTTACCTGCGATGGTTACACCGGACCATTTTCGCAGACATGACCGGCTTGAACTAATTTATGAAGGGAAACTGTTCGAGTATCCGGCTTTACCAGAGCTACGGAGTTATGAAGGCTGAACAACTTCCGCTATTAATTGATACGATTTCTTTTTCGCTTCAAAATCGTGGATGTTAGTGATCACCATTATTTCATCGGCTTGGTACTTATCCTGTAACTCTTGTAATGCTGATTTTACTTGATCAGGTGTACCGATCACGCATCGTTCCCGGTTTTGACGAATAATAGTGATCTGTTCTTCTGTAAAAGCTTTTTTCTTCACTTCATCTAGAGAAGGTACTTTTGTATCTGCTCCTTTACCTACACTCCACAACCATTTATCCTGAGTCATTGCTAATTCTTCTGCCTCTTCTTCTGTTTCGGCGCATACGACAAACACACAAACTATCACAGTAGGATCGGGCATTGTTTCTGAAGCTTGGAAATGCTTTTTATAACTTTCGATGGCTGCTTGTCCATTTTGCGGATTAATAAAATGGCCAAAGACAAATCCTGCTCCAATCTCCGCTGCATTAATGGCTCCTCTTTCTGATAGACCTAACACCCATATCGGCGGAAAATGATCTATTCTTGGTCCGGCTTTCACTAGACGAAATGGATGCTCTTTCGGTAATGCATTATGTAAGAATCCTTGCAGATCAGCTAATTGCCGGGGAAATTCATTCATGCTTTTATTCTGATTATCTGTCAGAGCTGAACGTGTCAGTTGCGATCCTCCTGGCGAACGTCCTATTCCTAAATCAATCCTGCCTGGAAAAAACGCTTCTAACGTCTTAAAATTTTCTGCGATTTTATACGGACTGTATTGGGGTAAGAGAACTCCCCCAGAACCTACACGAATCGTAGTGGTTACAGATGCAATCCTAGTCATTAAAATTTCAGGTGAAGAACTCGCTAATCCGTTGGTATTATGATGTTCTGCAACCCAATAACGATGAAATCCGAGACTTTCTGTCCACTTCGCCAGTTCAAGTGTATGTGCAAGAGTACGTTCCGGTGTTTCCCCTCTTGAGATTGGTGCCTGATCTAATACGCTTAGTTTCATTGTGTCAACGCTCCTTTCCTATAGTGTATCGGGAAACGTTCTTACAGAAAACCAATTAGCTTACTAAAATTAGATTATTCTTTTGTGAGATATGGGTTTCTTATCCATACACTGAGGCAGAGGTGTATTCAAGTGTTTGATGACTTTATGCACTGATTTCCGCTTGAAGTTGGGGATTCTTCGTACGTTCGATACTTTTCTGAGCGGACTTCCACTCGAAGTGAGGGCATCTTCATGCGTTCGGCACCTTTCTGAGCGGGCTTTCGACCGAAGTTGGGGATTCTTCATGTGTTCGATACCTTTCTGAGTGGACTTCCACCTGAAGTGAGGGCATCTTCATGCGTTCGGCACCTTTCTGAGCGAACTTCCACCTGAAGTGAGGGCATCTTCATGCGTTCGGCACCTTTCTGAGCGAACTTCCACCTGAAGTGAGGGCATCTTCATGCGTTTGGCACCTTTCTGAGCGGGCTTCCGACCGAAGTTAACTGAAGCCTTGTCTGCCGAACGAGGAGTGGTCGGTAGAGGGTCTCCTAACACATGAATCATTTCAAAAAAACACTTCGCAACTAGCTGACATAATCCGTATTATAAGAACCGATCCTCATATTCAGTATGATTAATACCTTAGCTGTACTTATACACTTTCTTTACGAAAAAGCACCGATCGTCAATATAACGATCGGTGCTTTATGTTAGGATAATCCTCTTACAGCTTTCTTAGTTCAGTTAGCTCATTTATCTGAACAAATCTAAAAATCGCTGCCATATACCTTTCTTTTCTTCTGACTCTCCGCTATCTTCCTCTTCATTCTCATCATCAAATGTAATACTTTCGGTTTTGATAACGAATTGAACAGATTTCACATTTTCATTTTTATCGGATACGAATGATTCGGCTTCAAAGTCAGACTTGTCGTATTCGTTGATCATATCGTCAATTTCCGACTGTACCTGGTCCGGTAAATCACTTGTAGAATCAGCTAATTCTGTTGTACCATCGTGTAATTCGTTAGCACCATTTTCTAATTCTTGAGTGCCATCAGCTAAATCCGTAATCCCGCTATGCACTTCTCCGTATGCACTTGATAATTCACCAACACCATTCGTATACTCAACCAATCCAGAGTGGAAGTCATTATATTGATTAGAGAGCTGGGTTATTCCCTCTGTCAATTGATTAATCGATGATTCGATATTCATATTTTCCGTTGCTTTTGCCATTTCAGAAGCCATCGTTCTTATGGATTCTGCCATTTTTGTTAATGAACCATCCACTTCATTAAGTGTCGGACTGACAGCTGCGAAAGCTTTGTTCACTTGATCGTATGTTCCTTTAGCTGTTTGCGCTGCTTCATACGTTTTTACTAATTTATTTAAAGCCGCGGCGTTTTGTTCATTGTCTTGTACAGCGGCTTGAAGAGCTTTCATTTCATCTTCTGAGATGTTGTTAGACGGAATAGCATTAATCGATTCATCCAGCGCATTATACGCCTTTTGATAATTTTCTTGTAAGTCTGTCAATCCACCAGCTGCTTCGTCCAATCCCTTTGCAATATCTTCTAAACCACTTTGCAGTTCACTAAAGTCAGCTCCACCTAGCTCTACATCTAAGGAGTTTTTCATTGTGCTTAACGCATCCTTAATCGAAGCAGAACCATTCACAAGTTGATCAGAGCCATTATCCAGCTCAGCTATTCCGCTTTTGTACTCTGCGGAGCCATCTTCCAGTTGTACAACACCATTGTTCAGTTCACTGATCCCGTTCGAGAGCTCACCGACTCCATCATTCACTTCTGCTGTCGCATCTGCTAATGATTTGAAATCTTTGGTCACATCATCCATATTGGGTGATTCTATCGACATAGACGATGGTACAGCCGAAATATCAATGGCTTCTAATTCAAAATTTTCGACATCTGCTTCAAGAACAAAACTTTTTGCCTGGTCTGGCATCATCGTAAACGATACTTGTTTATTTTTCCCTGCATTTGCCAAGGTACCCTCAGGTGCTTGTAAGTTTTGATATAATGCAGCATCTACCGTTACTGAAATTTGCAATAAATAATTTTCACTGAATACCTGATTAACTTCTTCGTTGACAGATGGGGTTATTTCAATCTTTACATGACCATTCTTGCCTAGTAATTGATCTGGTTTAATCGATTCACCATCTAGCGTATAAGAGATATCAAAGTTCCAAGGTAATGCTTTGTCTTCGAGGTCACCTTGATAATAAAATTGATCCTTCTCAGTAGAAAATGCCATTTCGTTTCCGTCTTTCGTAATCTCTGTCTGGTCTGTTAAATTTTGTACTTTAGTATAGTTACCATAATCTGTTATATCACTAGGCTCAGCTAATTCGAAGCTGTTAACGACATACATATCGTTCTGACTGCCAGTTGGATCCAATGTTGCATAAACAACTTCTTCTTTTTCAACATTGTCCTGTGCATGTACGGGAGAGACAGGAAGAACTAATAGCGTCGCCATACCAATTACAGCCAGTCGTTTTGTTTTCATTATTTATCTTCCCCCTCATAAAAGTTTGATTTCCATGTTGTTTTTTTAATCACTTTGTCAAAAATAACTAGCATCGCTGGCAGGAAGAATACGACCATAATAAACGCCAGTAATGCGCCACGTCCAAGCAACAAGCCGATCGACGATACAATTGGATTAGTGGAAGTTGCCCATAATATAAAGCCAACACTTGATAAAATCGATGCAGAAATTAAGATAGAGAAAATCTTCTCATTAATGGTCTTCTTAATAGCCTGCAATGCTGGCATCTTCTTTCGATTTCCGTTATAGGCTTCTGTTAAGAGAATACCGTAATCAACCGTTGCCGCAAGCTGGACTGTACTAATAATCAGATAGCCGACATAAACCAATGATGTATCCATAAAATAAGGAACGGCTAAATTAATCCATACAGCTGCTTCGATCGTCAACAGCAAGACGATCGGAATTGTTAAGGAACGGAAGGTGACTAACAAGACAATCGCAATGGAAATGACGGTTAACAAGTTAACCACTACATTATCTTTTTGAACGACGTTTTTCATATCATACAGTGTCACGCTCTCGCCGAGTAAATAGCCTTCTCCGTTATAAAAACTTTCCATCTCTGACCTTACTGTTTCAATTAAGGAAAATGCTTCGTCACCTTCTGAATCTGTTGTGGTATTCAAAATAATTCTGGCATAATTCTCCGAGTAAAACTGATTTGTGACAGACTCTCCTAAATAATCAGGCGGAATGGCTGGATCAACTGTATTAACATAAGCCATTACACTTGATACCTCATCTAATCCTTTCAATTCTTGTACAAGCTCTTCCTCTTTCGCAACATCACCACGTGGTACCAGTAATACCATTGGCGTCATTTTACCAAAGACATCTTCAATCATCGCATCATCTCGACCAATCCGTGTGTCTTCCGGTTGCGTTCCTGTTCCGTAAATGAAGCTGGTATTACTTTGTGCCAAAAAAGCAGGAACAATCAATAACAGAACGAACAGTAACACAGGTACTCTTAGTTTCAGCACACGACTTCCGACATTTTTGAAACGAGGAATGATTGCTTTATGCTGTGTTTTATCAATCCATTTATAAAAGGTTAACGTTAATGCTGGCAAGAAGACCATAACACTAATAAAGCTGAGCACAATACCTTTTACTAGATTAACTCCTAAATCTGCCCCAATTTCAAAATTCATAAAGGTTAGTGCAATAAAACCAAAGAAGGTAGTGGAAGCACTGGCAGTAATCGCAGAGAATGATTGCTTCATTGCTAAGCGCATAGCCGTCGTTGGTTCTTCGCCTCTATCACGGAAATCAGAAAAACTGTGTAACAGGAAGATCGCATAATCGAGCGAGACGGCCAGTTGTAATATTGGTGCGACGGATTGGGTCACAAATGATATTTCACCAAGAAAAATATTTGTTCCAAGGTTAATCAGTACCGATACCCCAATTGCGGTTAGAAAGAATACTGGTTCCATCCAAGAGTTGGTCGATACAATCAGGATAAGAATGATAATAGGCACAAGTAACATCGCTGCATAGGCAGACTCCTGACCCGCCATTTTTTGTGAAGAAGCAGTATCTACAGCTTCTCCAGCTAAGGCATTGTCATCACCTATTAATTCATAAATCTTATCAGTAATCGCTACTTCGTCTCCTTCGCGAATATGTAAGGAGATTAATGCGTTGCTATCTTTGTAGTAGGTTTCTACTGTATCAGCATCAGCCATTTCAAGTGGCTTTTTAAGATCAATGGCATCATCGAGCCACATCACTTCGTTTACTCCATCAATTGCTTCTAATTGTTTCTTGTAATCCAATGCTTCCTGCACGGTCACATCATTCAGTAAGACACGTGCATTTTCGACTCCCGAATCAAATTCTGCATCCATTAAATCAACTGCATTCATTGAAGGTGAGTCTTCTGGAAGATAATCAGCCATATTGTAATTGATCGAAACACCTAATGTAGCCACGGCACTGATTATCGTAAGGATAAAGAAAATAATTACGATAGGTTTTTTATAACGTATTATCTTTGTTGAAAGGTCAATCATAGCTCATCCTCTCTTGCAAAATTCAATTGTCCATTTTAATATTATATAGACACTGTGTTGGATATTCAACAAACAACTTTGGAAAAAACGTACAATTGACAACACATTTTATAGGATTTGTTGGAATGTTACAAAAAATTCACAATTAGAGGAGGTTCAAACGTGACAGAGAAATTAGATAGAAGAAAAAAATATACACGGATGGTCCTGAAGGATAGTTTGATCAACTTGCTTCAATACAAACCAATTAGCTCAGTAACTGTGAAAGAAATTTGTGAAAAAGCGGATATTAACCGCTCCACTTTTTATACACACTACCAGGACCAAACTGATTTATTAACGCAGATTGAAGAGGAGTTTATGGAGGATTTACATCGTTATCTTGATGCATTTAGCGTTGAATCAGAAGACGATGCATTAAAAACACTGGAAAAATTATTAGAATATATAAAAGATCGAAAAAACATGTGCCAAACGTTATTAAATAAGCATTCTGATACAAAATTTGAGAATCGTATTATCATCATTGCCAGACAATTTGTAATGGATCATAAAATTAATATGCGGTCAGAAGAAGCTGCCTATTTAAGTTCCTTCTTAATTAGTGGTGCAATGCAGGTTATTAAAGACTGGCTTACCAACAACACGCAACAAACTCCAAAGCAAATTGCTGAGATGATCGATATGTTTATCCACAAAGGCGTCAATGCCAAGATACATTAACCCGCTGATTTAAAGCAGCTTTCTCTTTTTAAAAATCAGATAAGCAATCAAATTTGCAGAAAAGAGGAAACCGCTTTGGGCATTGACATGAAGAAGTTGTTCCCTGAATTCTTTGTTGTCGTAATATTCGATTGTTGATTGATTCAGCCTTTGCTGTTCTTCCAGCACCCCTTCCAAATAACGATATTGAAACGGCACAGCAATAAGGGTTACCAAAAGGTACAGTGCTACGGTAATGATCATTACATCAATCATGCAGACGACTCCTTCATTAAAATCATTCACTTATTAGCAGGTACGAAATATTTAGATTATTGGTTTCAAAAAAATGCTATTATAAAAATTAGTTAATTGGCCTGTATTATGATATTTTTAAAGAAGACTTTATTGAGGGGGAAACTCATATGCCAATTAATCCTTATCTGATGTTAAATGGTAACGCACGTGAAGCTATACATTTATATGAAGAAGCTTTTCAAACGAAAGCTGATTCGGTGCAAACGTACGGTGATATGCCTGGTGAAACAAGTAATATCCCTGTTGAGGCAAATGCTCTCATTTTACATGCCAGAATTGAAGTGGATGGTACGCCAATTATGATCTCTGATGTAATGCCCGATAGTTCCTTTGTGCAAGGTAATAATATAAACTTAACACTCGTTAGCAGTGATGCAGATTTCATTACACATGCTTATAACATTTTGAAGCAGAATGGCCAGATCGAAATGGAGTTACAGGAAACCTTTTGGACAAAGTATTTCGCAAAATTAGTAGATCAATTCGGGGTGCAATGGCAATTAAGTGTGGAGTAAAACAGACATCAATATGTTTCGCAGTCATAACTGCGAAACATATTGATGTCAAGGTCGCTTTATCCTATTTAAAGTAGAATTTTTTACCTGTTACACACTAAATGTTTACCACCTTGAACATCTTCAACACAAAAATTATATAGTAATAAAAAGGGGCTGACTAAAATCAGACCCTTCTTCTTTATTAAATAGCAGTATATCCACCATCTACTGTTACAGTTGTACCTGTTACAACCTCATTCTCTGCTAAGAAAATAATCGCATGGGCAATTTCCTCTGGATTACCAAGACGTCCAATTGGATGCTTAGCGACTAATCCATCGTAGAAATCACCAAGCGCCTCTTTGTTCACAGCTCCTGACTCCACAAAACCTGGTGCTACCGCATTAACACGGATATTCTTATCGGCATATTCCGCTGCCAACGATTTTGTCATCGTGACAACTGCACCTTTTGCCGCGTTGTATGGAAGTGCTTCAGGTTGAGCCACAAAGCCAAGAACCGATGCAGTATTAATGATAGAGCCTCCACCATTTTTCAGCATTTCTTTAATCGCATGTTTTGATCCTAAGAACACACCACCTTGGTTGACATTCACAATGTTTAAGTAATCTTCGTACGTTCTCTCGTGTGAAGCACTCATAGAACCAAAACCAGCATTATTCACCAGTACATCTACTGTTCCAAATGCATTAACCGTTTCAGCGATCATATTCTCAACAGAAGCTTCCTCTGCCACATCTACTTTAACGAATAATACATCTTGCCCCTGTTCCTTTAATTCCTGCTCTGCTTTCTTTCCGCCTTTTTCATTAAAATCTGCAATAACAACTTTAGACCCCTTGTTAATAAAAGCCTTTACAGCCGCTAATCCGATACCAGATGCTCCTCCAGTAACAATCGCAACTTTTCCCTCTAATTGAATCATCCTATACTCTCTCCCTATCATTTAATTTACATTTATACAGATGTAGCGCCTTGGCCACCGTCGATTCGATAATATGCACCAGAAATAAAGGATGCTTTATCAGATGCCAGAAACACCATTAAATCTGCAATTTCTTCCGCAGTTGCATAACGATTCATCGGTACGCTCGCTTCAAATTGCGTTCTGGCATTTCCTTCGCTTCCTGGCATCGCATTGGTTTCAATCGATCTCATCATTTGTGTATCTACTCCTGATGGCGCAACCGCATTCACACGAACACCGAAGGATGCTGCTTCTAATGCTGCTGTTTTGTTTAATCCAATGACCGCATGTTTGGAAGCTGCATAAATCCCCATTCCTGGTGCACCTAACAAGCCACCATTAGATGCTGTGTTAACAATCGCACCGCTCTCCTGTTGTTTCATCACAGACAACACATGTTTTAAGCCCAAAAATGCGCCTAACACATTAACCCCAAATACTGCCTGAAAATTTTCCTCTGTCTGTTCGTCTAAATTGCCGAATTCTCCATTAATTCCGGCATTGTTGATAAATACATCAATGCTTCCAAATTTGTTTTTTGTCTCTTCTACATATTGGATAACATCTGCTTCCTTCGTAACGTCTGCTGACAGAAATATCAAATTTTCTGTATGAAGATCCGTAAGTTTCGCTTCGATCGTCTCTTTCGATAAATCTACCAATGCTAGTTTAGCACCTTGATTTGCAAAGGCTTTCGCAGCAGCGATCCCTATTCCACCAGCTGCTCCAGTAATTAATACAACTTTCCCCTTGAAGTCCATTTCCTCATCTCCTTTATTAAAACAAGTACTATTTTATCTTATTTTTTGTAGATTGTCGACAATTTTGTTTGTGTCAGTTATTTACCTGATATAAATAATTTACAACTCCCTGTAATAACTATATGTCTATCTGCTTAGTGGTGATTTTGAAATGTTTCATGTGCGGGGATACCTTCTACCAACCACTTCGCGTCATGCGGGGGAACGGCTGAATATTCTGCGACTGCACTTTTATACTTTCTTGGCTGAGAACAAAGGCGCAAGCGCTCGTTTAGAGATGTAGCGAGTGGAGCGAATCAACTGAGATAAAGGAATCACGGTGAGCTTGCGAATCGATGATGACTTATCGTAGGGCGATTTCGCGAAGTCGCCTAGTCTCTGGGCGCTGGAGCCGGACGTGGCCGTTTCTGTCAGCGAACATCATATAGCCTGAAATTTATACTTTCTTGACTCATAAGAAAAACTGGGCATAACCCACCCGGTCCTAATTGACTTAATCAATAAACAACTTACTATAATATGGATTATGTCAACAGTGATCAATATGCTATCTCTTACAAAAGTTGTAGAGTCCACATCCTAGCGTAGGCCAACCACGGAGACTCCCGCGGGATTATGCAGGCGCTGAAGATCCACTTTGTGAAGCGCCCTTCTTCACAAAGTTAGCTTCAGCCGTGCCCCGCAGGACGTGGACCTCCCCCTGTCAAGTAAACAACTAAAATAATAAAAGACTAAGCTACTGTATTTTCAAAACATTCCATCGGGGTATAACCATTTAATGTTAGTTGTAAACGTTCATAATTGTAAAAGTGAATATACTCCGTAATGGCTTGTACTAATTGAGAAAAGGTTTGATATTCTTGTTGATGTAGATAATATTTTTCGCATTTTAATGAACTCCAAAAGCCCTCCATCGGTCCATTATCAATACATTTCCCTGGACGCGACATACTATGTTGTAGTCCTGCATTCTCCACGATTCGTTTAAATCCATACGAGGTATATTGTACGCCTCGATCCGTGTGAATGAGAGGGTGCTCGCCGTCTGATAACTCGTTTAAAGCCTCAATCAACGTATCAAATACCAATTCATTGTTATTCGCTCTTCTTATCTTAAATGCCACAATTCGGTTTTCGTTTAAATCTAATATGGCGCTTAAATAAGCTTTGTTCCCTTTTCCGTACTTAAATTCTGTCACATCTGTTAACCATTTCTCATTCGGCTTATCTGCGTGAAACTCGCGATTTAAGATATTCGCTGCTGTGTGCTCAGGTCTTGATGGTATATAGGATCTGGTTTTTCGTCGTATAACTGCTTTTATCCCTTCAATATCCATTAATCGATAGATACGCTTGTGATTGATCGGATGCTCAAATTTTCTTTTTAACTCGCTAGTCATTCGCAGATAACCAATTGCTTGATCCCATTCATCGTACAACTTACGTATCTCTTGTAACAATTCTCGATTAAACTGATCTTCCTCTGTATCTTCTCGGATTAGCCACCTGTGATAGGCACCACGATTAACCCCTGCCACCTCACACAATAGACAAATTGAAAAGGCCGTTTCTTTTTGTAGTTGTTGAATCACCTGATAGAGATGCTCATGACGTACTCTAGTTATCGTCGTGACCACCTCCTCTCCTAGCTCGTCCCACTTTTTTAAGAAAGCCACCTCTGCACGCAATCTTTCATTTTCCTTATCTTTTTCTCGATTTTCACGCTTTAGTTTCTCCTCTTTCGTTAAATCAGCCCATGGTTTTGGTTTTCCACGTCGATCCTGAAGTCCATCCCAGCCTTTAGCTTCATATTTCCGTATCCATTGATATACCTGTTGATAAGAAACACCATACATGTCAGCGGTGTATTGGTAATCCTTATCATGATATAACGCAAATTTCACGATTTCAATGCGTTCTGTCATCGCTGTTGGTCGTCTTTTAACCGTCATAGAGAATCCCCTTTCTTCAGCACGTGCTTGTCTCTCCCTATACCGATTATACTTTTTCAACCAATTCCTTAAAACCGATGCATCTGATATATCATGCATTTCTGTCACTTCTCGAACTGAATAGTTCCCAGATAAATAATCTCGGATGGCTTTACGTTTCCGTTCCTTCGAATAATATTGAATCTCACCTTGTTTATTTAAACCTTGTTTCCCTTCTTTTTCTACGATTTTGGCCCATTTCTTAACGGTAGAATGATGCACACCGTATTTTTTCGTCATCTTCTCCAACACACGGCCTTCATTTTTATATTCTTGAACCACTTTCCATTTGAATTCTGTTGAATAATATGGACGTCCCACAATTTGTTTCCTCCCTTTAACAGTTTATTTTTTTATTTAAGCTGTCTACCCTAAAGGGAGGTTATCAACGCGGAGTGGTTGGACGGAGCGGTATCCAAGCACATGAATCATTTCAAAATTACCACTAAGCATAAAGCGGCTAGTTGACATAATCCATATTATAGGAACTAAAATTCATGTTCAAAGTGATTACTGCTGTGACTGTACTTATATACTTTCTTGTAGAGTAGAAAACAGGAATTGGATATTGTCTTCTGTCCTCGGGTTTCAGGGTGTTCCACCTTACTAAGCCAGACTGAAAGGTAGTATCCTCCTCCTATTTCCCCTCATCAAACCGTACGTGAAGTTTTCCTTCATACGGCTTTCCGACGTTCTTCTTCCTTTGGCTTTACGGGTTATATAGCCAGTTTCACTAGTTTGTAACTTACTTCTTTGGCTGTTTCTTGCAGATAACCATGCTTATACCGCCTATTCTTCTTGTTGTTACGAAAGATGTTTAGTCGCTGTAATACATACCAATCAATTCGATTTAACCATCTTTTGGACATTGGAGAGAGTTGATAGTAATTCTTAAATCCTTGTAATTTGCGATTTAAGCCTTCTATTAATTCTTCCATGTCTTCATGTAATTTAAAACGTGGTGATGTATATTCTTTTATTTTCTTTCGCATCTTCTTCATCGCTTTCTTACTAGGAATATGATGCATGAAATAGAAAACGTGACCGCCTTTCTTCCGTACAGGAAACTTTCGATGATGAAAACCTAAGAAATCAAACCCTTCATTATCATCCCAGATATTGACAAGCTTTGATTTGCCTTCGTGTAACGTTAAATCCAGTTTCTTCATGATTCCTTGAATCACACGTATACTCCCTAGTGCTTGTTGCTTGGTTTTACACATAATGACAAAATCGTCCGCATATCGAATCAGCGTTCCCAAATGACCAAACTGCTTTTCCCATATCGTGTCCATGACATTTAGGTAAACATTAGATAGTAATGGTGAAATGACCCCGCCTTGCGGAGCACCCCATTCCGATTCTTGTAACGAACCGTCTTCCATAATACCTGCTTTTAACCATTTACGGACTAACTTGAGAATTCTCCGGTCACTTATACGCTGTTCTACCAATTTCATCAACTTTTCATGATTGATGTTGTCAAAGTAACCTTGGATGTCGACGTCTAACACCCAATAGCTTCGTTTACTCTCTTTGCGAATTTTCGCAATCGCTTGATGAGCATTTCGCTTTGGACGAAACCCATACGAACTTTCTTTAAAGTCCGCCTCAAAAATGGGTTCGATTACAATCTTCATTGCCATTTGTGCAACCCTGTCCTTCACCGTTGGGATGCCTAGTGGTCGTTTCTTTCCATCATCTTTCGGTATATAGGTTCGTAGCACGGGTTGAGGCTGATAGTCTTTCTCTTTCAATTCCACGTAGAGCTCATTCAAGAACTTCTTTTCTCCATAATCACTGATATCTTCCAGTGTTTGTTGATCGACCCCGCTACCTCCTCTATTTTCTCTCACTCTTCGCCATGCTTCCCATAGGATATCAGGTCGATGCATCTTATCATATAACGCATGGAACCGCCGTGTCTTACTTCCCTTGGCACAAAGGTATAATGTTCGTTGAAGTTGTCGAGCTTTTACATTATTGGTGTAGTTAGCTATTTTAGCATTCACTCACTCTTACCTCCTTAAAACATATGAACGAAGTAGGGTATTGGCTTCTGCCGTCCTTCCCTTCAGCCACGTTGTGTTGTCATGGCTTTCTTCGGTACTATAACCCCCTCCGACTTCCTCTCAGCCCATCCACCATTTCACATTACGCTTATAGGTTTTTGTTTTACTTCTTCTCTGAAGTGACCGAGGAGGATATCCCCAGTTCCGTTAACTACTTTCTTAACATGTCGATCTCCATACCCCGAGGGATTCTTTGGTGTTGTCTATCCAAGTTCTTTACACCTTCCATGGTCTTCACCTATGAGCAAGAGGCTAGACTTCCCTTGTTCCTCTTAGAGGGTTGTAATTGTCGAGGCTACAAGATTCACTTTATGTTACGACCTGCTAAGTTGCTCGCACTCCCTAAAGAGTTACTTTGTCACGAGGCTTCAACCTTAGGATTTCTCCACCAGTTGCTCGTCAGCTACCGAGCGTCTTGGCACTTACTCGTATTGGACTTTCACCAACTAGCAATTAACGGCTTGCTGGGCACGCTACTCACAAAAAAAGAGAGGCTGTAAACCTCTCCTACTCTAATGTATCCATTAACAAATTCGGTACAATCGCTTTGGCTTCTTCAATTTTTTGGTCCTTTAGTAAAGCGACAATACGGTTGATCTGTGGATGGAAATGTTCCATCGTTTCAACTTTCCATTTTACTTGTGCGAATACATTCAGAATATAAACAGACTCATGATAAAATTTATTTAATGCCTTATTATCTGCTACTTCAAAGAAATAGCCGGTTAATACGTTTGCTTTCTGTTGATATTCTATCAGTTTCCGTTCGGCAAAGACCTCATCTAACGCCTCTAGTTTTTGATCAACGCCAGCGACAACAGTTGATTGTATCCATTGATCTTTAGACATATCAAAAGCCATTTGAATTAATCCGGCCATTACCTCTGCATATTCTTTTATTTCTTTTTCAGTGAATGATTTGACGATTGTCCCTCTTCTAGGGATACGCTCTACAATATTATCAACCTGCAGCAGATATAATGCCTCTCTGACCGGGGCACGACTGGTCTTGAGCTCCGAAGCAATATATTCTTCTACAATTTTGTCTCCTTGTACAAGATCTCCTTCCATGATTTTTTTTAGTATGTATTTTGCAATTTGTTCCGGTAAGGAAATACCGATTGCTTCCTCATTTTTGTTCCATCGTTCATTAACCAAGTACTTCACTCCAAACAGGTAATATCTACAACAGTTTATTATATATAATTTCAACCATTTTAGAAAGTGATGCTACAGTTATATGCCGTCACCTCATTCTACAAAGCACCACACAAAATTTACAAATATATCATAATTACATCTAGCTTTTTTTCAAAAACATGCTACTATTAGATTGATAAAGTGAAAGAGATGGAGAGAACAAAATGAAATTAGTATCGTTTAACGCTTTTCGTACAATTGGTATACCAGGTGTCACTTATATTAAACCTGATCATATGTTTAAAGAAATAGAAGTAATCAAAGATGCTGATATATTATTATTTCCAGAAACCTGGCAAGTGCCGACACTTGTTTACGGTTTAAAGAAAGCTATCTTTCCTAATGTGGAAACCATGTTACTTGGCGAAAACAAAATAGAAATGACCAGAGTACTACAAGCCATCACTCCACAGCATGTTCCTTATACAGAAATACTGGCAAGTACAGAGCAAAATATAATAGATATCCTAGAAACATTCCCATTCCCGTTCGTTGCGAAAGAAGCAAAGAACTCAATGGGTCAAGGCGTATTTTTGATTGAAAGTGAAGCACAATTCCGTTCCTATGCAGAGCAAAATAATGCACTTTACGTCCAAGAATACTTACCAAATGACGGTAAAGATCTACGCGTTTGTGTTATTGGTGACCAAATCCACGCTGCTTATTGGCGCGTAGGAGCAGAGGGAGCATTTTTGCATAACGTTGCAAAAGGCGGAGAAATTTGTAATGATTTTATACCTGATGATGCTCTTGATTTAGTGCTTTCCGTTGCCAAATCATTATCCATTAATCATGCCGGTTTTGACGTAATCGTCAGCAACGGCAATTACTATATTCTCGAGTTTAATGTATTGTTCGGCAATCAAGGTTTACGAAATGAAAAAACTACAGTTTCAGAAGCCATTTATCAATATATTCTGTCTCAATTTGTGCCACCATATCCAACGGCACCAGCACCAGGAAAAATTATTTCTTAGTTCACTGAGGGGAGCGAAGCCTCGGAAACATACTCCGTATTTAAAATTAAAGCTGATAATATAACTGCTCACTTTTAAGATAGCAGAAAATATACTACCACAAATATTAGTTGCATATAGCGCAGGCCAACCACGTAGACCCCACAGAACGCGTAGTGGTTGGCTTGCGCTATCTTAGTATATAAATTATTTCAATATTACCATTAAGCTGCTAGTTGACGTAATCAACAATTCAAGTACTATTTTTCAAATCCATGGATAGCTTGCTATTTCACCGATGTTTTCTGATTTACAAATTCAATTGTTTGATTGGTTAATGATTGAATTCGAGCAAGTGACTCCACACGATACCCTTTCTCTGACAGTAATTTACCACCATCTTGAAAAGCTTTTTCGATAACAATTCCAATTCCTGCTACCGATTCATTTGTTTTTTGTACGATATCAGCCAGTGCCAGAGCAGCCTGTCCATTTGCCAGGAAATCATCAATAATCAGAACATGATCCTTATCATTCAGAAATTTGCCCGCAATCGAAATATCGTTCGTTTCTTGCTTTGTATAAGAATACACCTGTGAAGTAATCAAGCCTTCTGTCAGTGTTAATGACTTCTTTTTACGCGCAAAAATCACCGGTACATTCAGTACTAATCCTGCCATAACTGCCGGAGCAATCCCAGAAGATTCAAGTGTTACAATCTTCGTGATACCTTCTCCTTTAAAACGTGCAGCAAATTCTTTTCCAATTTCATTCATTAATTTTGGGTCAATCTGGTGATTTAAAAAGTTATCCACCTTTAATACGGTATCAGACAAAGCAATACCTTCTTCTAAAATTTTCTTTTGCAATAATTCGATTGTTGTCACTCCTCCAAAAATAAAAACCTAAAAAACAGTGCTCTCGACATAGGATGAGCAATGTTCTTCAGGTTCTTTACCATGTTATCGACATCGCTCACTTATAGTCAGATTATTTACGGTAATCCGGTAGAAACACGCAGGCCATATCCCTGCTTTTATACAAGTGAGAATAATATACTTTATTCTACCATGGTTCCGTATGCTTTTAAATAAAAATGACGACATTCAAATAGTTTTCACTACCGTTTACACACCCAAATAGACACTTTACAACTAGTTGCGAGATACAGCACCATTCGTTATTCGGACAAATTTTGACAAAAATAGATGATTACACCCCCAATCCGCTAAACGAAAGAGCTAATTATATATAAAGAGAATTATTTTATGTAAAACTGTAACCTTTTTCGTAGTATTTCGTCGAATAATTAGTGGAAACTTTATTACAATATTGTAGAATTATTGTGGAATAGCTTGATTTGTTTACGTATTTTGCGTATACTTAAGCACGTTTCTACTAAAAAAAGCAATTCATATTATAAGAGATTGTAAGTGAGGTATGTAATTTGGCTGAATTTAGAACTGAAAGACGCAAAAAGAAAAAGTCATGGAAAAAGAGAATCCTGTGGTTTTTACTATTCATTGTCCTTGTAGTTATCGCTTTTGGAGTTTATATTTTAACGAATGTATTTGGAGCAGCACAAGATTCTCATGAAGAATTGAATCGACCTGAAGGTAAGTCTGAGAAAAGGGAAGAAGCTGTAACGATCGGAGATGATCCGATTTCGATTTTGTTAATCGGTGTGGAAGACTATGAAACAGATGGTAAAAATGGTCGTGCCGATACACAGATTGTTGTGACACTGAACCCGGATACAAATCAGATGACAATGACCACTGTTCCTCGTGACACGCGAGTTGAATTTACTGAGGAAGAAGCTGGTCAATACGCTGGCTCTCACAAGATTAACGCGGCTTACACATATGGTTCTATCACAGGTTACGGCGCTAATAAATTAACCGTCGAAAAAGTCGAAGAAGTACTTGATATACCAATTGATGAATATGTAACGGTAAACTTTGATGGATTCAAAGAAATTGTTGATGCTTTAGGTGGCGTTACCGTAGATATTAAAGAACCATTCTGGGAGAAAAACTTTTACGATAATGACGCACGTATTTACTTTGAAGAAGGAACTGCAAAATTAGATGGTGAAGAAGCACTAGCCTTTGTTCGAATGAGAAAACGTGATGTCAATGCAATTTATTCACGTGAGGAAAGACAGCGTCAATTTATTCAGGCATCCATTGATCAGGCGATCTCTGCTGGTACTCTGTTCAAGGTTGGCGAAATTTCCGATATTCTAGGTAAGAACATCACAACCAGTCTAAGTGCGACGGAGATTTATCAATTACAACAATCCTACTCTTCTATGAATGCTTCTGGCATTAAAACTTACGAAATAGATGGATCGGATCAAGTAATTGGTGGTTCTTATTACTTTGTTCCAACAGAAGAAGGATTAATGACTGCATCACAACAATTGAAGTCAGAACTTGGTTTAGCTGAACCAATCGAAGACTCTGCAAATGAAGATTCAACAACGATAGAATAAACGAATAAATAAAAAGCGATTTTTCGTCCGAGCGGATCGAAAAATCGCTTTTTTCTATTTATTTGGGTAACCCGAATGCCTGCTCCAGTTCGCTAATGCTTTGATCGTCTATCTGAACAATATCTCCTAAATCCTTAGAAGCTATTAATGCACGAGCACTGTAATCTGCTACTTCTAAACGGTCAAAGGCGTTTAATAAATCAGATCCTGTTACAATTACACATTCATTCTCTACGATAGCAATGGGTGTTGCGGGAGTAAATACATCCGCTACTTTTTCGGGATCAGTATGTGGTGAAATCGCGGGTAATTTGGGAATATCACGCATTAAAATATAACTCTCCGGAATCGTCTTTGAATCCAATTCAGCATCTGTCACGGCAAATGCCATTACATGTGGTGGATGTGCCAGAATGATTGATTCAATATGCGGATGCTTTTCATAAATATACTGATGCAAACGAGCAGATCGACTAGGCACCTTGCCACGCTCTCTTTTTCCATCCTCAATCCTTACAATATCACTTGGCTCTAGATAATGACGGTCGATATCATATGGTGTTATTAAAAATGACTCATTGGTTAATCGTTGAGAGAACGTACCTTGTGTACTTGTAAATAGTTTTTGCTTATAAGCACGATGAATTAATGAACACATCTTCGCACGCAACTCTCGTTCTTTAATGCTGTACGATTCAGGAACAAATTCTTCTAGTTCACTTTGGTTTTGATGTTTGGCAATTGTCTCGGTATCCAGTCCTTTGGCAGGAGCCATTCGATTAGCCTCGGCTTCAATACGTGCTGAGAAATCCAGTGTTTCAAAACGTTTGAAAGCATCAAACAGATTGTCATCTCCTACCACCACCCCATGATTCTCTAAAATAACAGATTGGTAGCCCTTCTTGAATTCAGCAGCAATTTTTTCTCCTAGATCGTTACTGCCTGGTAATCCGTATTTGGCAATTGCCACTTCGCCACACGTTTGATATACATTCGCCATAATTTTTGTGTTCGGTGCTTTTCGTACTATGCTAAAGGCCACTAGTGCTGGTGGATGTGCATGTACAATCGCTTTCAAATCTGGTCTCGCTTGATATATAAGTTGATGAAAAGGAAATTCACTGGATGGCTTATGAAGTCCTTTCTTTGTTCCATCTGGTTTGACGCACACCATATCATCTCTAGTTAAGCTTCCTTTATCCACTCCTGCAGGTGTAATCCATATATCGCCTTCATCATCTTTAATCGAAATATTGCCTCCTGATGTCGTTGTCAGGCCACTTTGATAAATTCTTTCCATAAACATCATTAATTGATCAGCTGGATGAAACATGTCCAAATTCATTACGATACCTCCTATTATTGTTAACTCGCGGAAGATGCTCTGCTATACCTCTATTGTACTAAAACTGCAAAGAATACCTATAACGAAATTCATCTATTTATTATCCTAATTTGCCAGCTATATTTTTTCAGGCTTCAGATAAGGACCAGCTCATAAGTGTGAGAAAAACCGGGTAAGTTCACCCGGTCCTAACTAAGAAAATTATATACAACTCAACTAGCTGCTTAGTGGTGAGTTTGAAATGTTTCATGTGCTGGGATGTTGCTCCGGTCGGGTAGAAAACAGGCGCGCGCATTCATGTAGAATCACGTTTCATGTAGCCCCCCCACGATCCCGGACGGTCGGATTTCCCGAGTCCGGTTCTGACCTTGGCTCTACCATAAATATGCCTTCCTCATATAATCTAGGTTTAAGTTCTAGCCAACATTCACCCATTACTAAATGAGTTTACTTATCTACGTGAATGTCTCAGGCTTTTTTTGTGTTGACTCTGCGTTCAACTTTGCCAGACAATCCGCCAAGTATCCAGAGCCCCTTTGCCCTATCTTGGGTGTTACCCTTGACAGGGATAGAATCTTGTTCTATCTCTGAAGGCATTACCCTTCATTCTTCGCTACTACGGACTCATCCGCCGATCCTAAATCTTCCATTCCTATTTCGCTGTTAACTTATAAGGATTGGTCTTTGCAGGTTGTTGCTAGTCCCTGCTAGAAGTAGGACCTTCCCGTCGTTATCTCTAAGAATCTTTCCCTAGATGCTAAAACCCCTACCCCGGTTGCTTCTATAGTGCTCATTACCGTTTCTTCCTATAGAATATCAGCCTTCCCCAAGTTGGCAACAGGTCGGCGCAAAAACATTTATCCCTTCAACAGCTTCAGAAAGGCGCGAATTTTCGGGGCTGCAGTATTCGTTAAAGCCTTTTGGCCTCTAGGTTTGCTTGCCACACAGGCTGTTCCGACCTTGTATTCTCTGCGTAATACAGGCCGCCGTGGCGTTTACTTCCAAGCAGAACGTGGGTCGTTACCTTCCCACGCATTGGATATGCTAGTCGTCTGAATCGGCAAATTGACGACAGGAGACTTTCACTCCATTAGATTCTTAGCCTTGACGGCTACTCCGCCAACCACTTCGCGTCCTGCGGGGCACGGCTGAAGCTAACTTTGTGAAGAAAGGCACTTCACAAAGTGGATCTTCAGCACCTGCCTGTCCCGCGGGAGTCTACGTGGTTGGCCTCCGCTAGGATGTGGACTCTACAACTTTTGTAAGAGATAGCATATTGATCAGTGTATATATAACAGGAATGGAATGAATAACATAATGCCTAGAACCACTGCTTTTAGCTGTTTCAAATGTTGTAGAACTTCCCTTAAGCGTAGGAAATAGGCGGAGACTCCCGTGGAATCAGCGCGAGCTGAAGATCCATTTATGAAAGAAAAGGATTTTCTTTCATAAATTAGCTGAAGCCGTGCCCACAGGACGCGGAGCCTATTTCCGGAGCTTTCCTCAGCAGATAATATATATCAAAATGACCATCTTGAAATACAGCCTTTGTTAACATAATCCATATTATAGGAACTAAAATTCATGTTCAATGTGATTACTGCTGTGACTGTACTTATAAACTTTCTATACTCACAAAAAAATATAACTTGCTATAATAGCAAGTTATACTTCTTGTAAAACATCGTTCTCCTTGGGTTTTTCATTTAGTTGTAAAGCTTCTGCTGTAGTTGTTTTTATTTCTTCAATTAATTCTGGATTTTCTAGTAATGCTTCACCGTAGGATGGGATGATTTCTTTCAGCTTTGATTCCCAATCATCTTTTTTGTGCGGGAAGCACTCTTCAATGATTTGCAACATGACTGATACTGCTGTAGAAGCACCTGGTGATGCACCAAGTAAAGCAGCAATGGTTCCGTCAGCAGAATGGACGACTTCTGTTCCAAACTGCAGTGTCCCTTTCCCTGCATCCGTATCTTTAATAACCTGAACGCGTTGACCTGCAATCACAATATCCCAGTCTTCACTTTTGGCACCAGGAACAAATTCCCTTAGCTCTTCCATTCGTTTTTCCTTTGACAACATTACTTGCTCGATAAGATACTTTGTTAAGGACATGTTCTTTGCACCTGCCGCTAACATCGTAAACAAGTTATCAGGCTTCACTGATGTTATCAAATCAAACAAAGAACCCGTCTTTAGGAACTTAGGTGAAAATCCGGCAAACGGACCGAATAATAATGATTTTTTGTTTTCGATAAATCGGGTATCCAGATGTGGTACCGACATTGGTGGTGCGCCAACTTTTGCCTTTCCATATACTTTGGCATGATGCTGTGACACTACATCAGGATTTTTACAAACCATGAACAAACCACTGACAGGGAAACCGCCGATATTACGGCCTTCTGGTATTCCTGTTTTCTGTAACAGGTGTAAACTTCCGCCTCCTGCTCCTATAAAGACAAACTTAGCTGTATGACGTACAACTTCTCCACTGTCGACATTGCGGACCTTTAATTCCCATCCGCCATCATTTGTTCGTTTGATATCATCTACACTTTGCTTATATTGGACTGTTACATTTTGTTCCTCTAGCTGATCAAACATCTTTCTTGTTAAAGCGCCAAAATTAACATCTGTTCCGGTATCAATCTTTGTTGCCGCAATTGGTTCCGAACCTTTTCTTTCCTTCATCATTAATGGTGTCCATTCCATTAATTTTTCCGGATCATCCGAATACTCCATACCTTCGAATAAAGGGTTCTCAGAAAGCGCTTCAAAACGCTTTTTCAAAAACCTGACATTGTTCTCACCTCGAACAAAACTCATGTGAGGTAACGGCTCGATAAATTCACTAGGATTTGTAAGGCGTTGATTGTTAACTAAGTAAGACCAGAACTGTTTAGAAACTTGAAATTGTTCATTTATCTTCAAAGCCTTCGATATATCAATCGTACCATCTGTATTCTCCTTCGTATAATTTAACTCACACAAAGCAGAATGCCCGGTACCTGCGTTATTCCATTCGTTCGAGCTTTCATCCCCTGCTTTGTCGAGTCTTTCAAATACGGCAATATCCATATCAGGATCCAGTTCTTTCAATATAGATCCTAACGTCGCACTCATAATTCCAGCACCAATTAAAATCACGTCTGTGTTCATATGTGAGTCGCTCATTTCTACCTTCCTTACTAGATAAGATTTACTGAAAAGAAAACGAACCCAATTTGTCCGTATCTTTTCTAATGGATAGTTATTCTATTTTATAGTGTATCACTAAAAAAGATAATTTAAAACGATTATATGTACATTATATTCCAACTCCGTCTTATTTGGAAGCGGTATAGGCTGTCCTTTTTTGATTCATTGAGTGAAATAATAGCTAGTTTGTTATTAGCCGAGGGAGCATTCTAACAACAGGCAAAATTAAACCACCATTCTCAATATTCATAGGCGTCACCTCGTTTCCTGAATAAACATTAAGAAAACCAGGCATAAACCGCCCGGTCCTAATTGACTTAATTAATAAACAATTTCCTATAATATGGATTATGTCAACTAGCCATCGCTAGCCAAGCAGCCATTTTGAGATATTTAATGTGCTGGGATACCGCTCCGTCCAACCACTCCGCGTCCTGCGGGGCACGGCTGAAGCTAACTTTGTGAAGAAGATCGCTTCACAAAGTTAGCTTCAGCGCCTGCATAATCCCGCGGGAGTCTCCGTGGTTGGCCTACGCTAAAATTGGGACTCTACAATTTTTGTAAGAGCTAGCATATTGATCGTATGCATATATAATAGCTATTGAAAAATGTCTAGAACCACTGCTTCTAGCTGTTCCGAACGTTGTAGTACTTCCCTTTAGCGTAGGAAATAGGCGGAGACTCCAGTGGGATCAGCATGAGCTGAAGATCCACTTAGTTTGTGCCTGGTCTACTAATATCGCTTTGAAGTAAGCTTCCTCGGCACAAGGCAGCAAGGAAGCATTTACAAGTAGCAGCCTAGCTAAAGTCGTGCCCACAGGGAACGGCGGTCTGCTGGACTGATCCACCTGCTTTCTTTTCATTACATTTTGCTAACGGTATTAAATGAAATATGGGAAGTCTGGTCAGCTTCTACTACCACCTCATACACATTGTCCGCTTGTTGTATGACTAGTTGGTTGTCGACTTTTACAGGTGCATCGACCCGAATACATACTGTGCCAGTTTGTACAGCAGCAATATTCACATACTGTATTTGATGCTGTTTCCATTCGAACTCTAATTCATATCCACCTCTTGCCTTTATCCCTTTCACATACCCATTCTTCCATGCTTTCGGTATAGCAGGAAGAAGGTGAATTTCATCATTTTGGCTCTGAACAATCATTTCTATTATTCCAGCTGTCCCACCGAAGTTTCCATCAATTTGAAATGGCGGATGATTGTCAAATAAATTTGGCAACGTAGACGATTTTAACAGCTCTACTACATTGTCATATGCAGCTTCAGATTGATGTAACCGGGCCCACATATTAATAATCCATGCCCTGCTCCAACCCGTATGCCCACCACCATGCATAAGCCTTCTCTTAAGGGTAACTTCTGCTGCTTTCGTTAATGCTGGTGTCGTAATCGGAGATATCTGATTACCAGGATGCAAGGCAAATAAATGAGAGATATGACGATGACCAGGCTCAGCTTCATCATAATCCTCAAGCCATTCTTTTATTTGACCATGTTTTCCAATTTGAATGGGAGGTAATTTATCTTTTAAGTCTGACAGTTGTTGCGAGAACGCTTTATCTACTGCTAATATATCACTTGCTTTTATACAGTTGGAAAAAAGTGCATGGATGATTTGACTGTCCATAGAAGGTGCTTCACATAACCTGCCCCTTTCCCCATCAGGTAATATATACGTGTTTTCTGGAGAAACAGAAGGAGTAGTAATCAGATAGCCATCTTTATTTTCCATTAGAAAATCCACAAAAAACAAAGCTGCTTCTTTCATCGTTTCGTATGCCTGCTCTAGATATGTCACATCTGTTGTATATTGATAGTGCTCCCAGAGATGCAAACAGAGCCAGGCAGCTCCCATTGGCCAGTAACTTGCCGGGGGATAAATATCCTGTGGAGCTGTATCTCCCCAAATATCCGTATTATGATGAGCAGTAAAACCTCGGCAATTATACATTTTCTTTGCTGTCACTCTGCCTGATTCTTTCATTTTTTCGATATGCGTTAATAATGGCATGTGACATTCGGATAAATGACACACTTCTGCAGGCCAATAATTCATCTGTGCATTAATATTGATCGTATACTTGCTATCCCAAGGTGGCAGCATTAAATCATTCCAAATCCCCTGTAACGTTGCCGGTAAGGAATTAGGACGGCTTGATGCAATCATCAGATAACGACCAAAATGGAAATATGTATCAATAAGTCCCAGATCTTCTTCTCCTTGTTGCAATTGTTTCAGCCGCTCATCTGTCGGTAATTCTTCTCCCACAGTGGACGGCTCCGAAATCGTTAATTCAACCCGTTGAAATAACGACTGATAATCTTCTATATGTGTTTTTCTTAAGTCATTGAATCCTTTTCTAGCAGCACAAGAAATCGTATGAAGACATTGTTCTTTTGGTTTTTCGAATCGATAAGATGTTGCGGCAGTTAACAAAATAGTCACGGCACTTGCTTGATTTACACATATTTGATTGCCGAGTGTGTTGACATCCCCTTCCTCAGCGATTACTTTTAATACCGCAGTGAACGCAATGCCGTCTTTTCCACCGGTTTCTCCACTCATCAAAATACTTGAAGAAGACAGCTGTTCAGTTGTATCTAAGTTTCTAGTATTGCCACGGTCTAAACTAGCTTGAAAGGATATCGGTTGTTGTTCCGCTGCTGTCAACCTCATAACCATCACCTGATCCGGATAACTGGTAAACACTTCTCGTTGATGGGAAATGTTATCGGTGACAAATGACGTATTTACTATAGCGGTATCTAAATCTAACACTCTGCTATAATGCTTATATTCATTTAGTTCATTAAAATCCATCTTTATTTCCCCTAATGGTTCATAATGCCTTTGCGACTTCGGGACACCTGACATACTCCATTTAGCCAGCTCTTCTGCCTCTTTTAAATTTCCATCTGCCAGTAACTCTCGAACTCTATTCACATTAGAAAGCGCATCCGGATTAATTCTGTCCCTTGGCCCTCCATACCAGACCGAATCTTCATTCAGTTGAATCTTTTCGTTTGAAACATGACCGAAAACCATCCCACCTAATCGCCCGTTTCCTATCGGCAAAGCCTCATTCCAGTTATCAGCTGGCTTGTTGTACCATAAACAGTTAGTCTTAGTATCCAATTTAACCACCTCAATTTTAGTTTAATGATAAATAGATCGCTTAAACTTTTACGAAAGCGCCATTTAGTTAACGCCATTCCTTTCTGCCACTCGTCCAGGTTTTGTTATGAATAGGCTGTAATATGTCTAACACACTTTCTAATAGGTCCTGATCAACCGGCTCTTCCATCCACCGCATATTATTGGCGATATTATCTTCGCTTGCCGTACTAACTAAAGTTGTAGCTATTTTTTCATTTTGGACGGCAAACTGAATAGCAAGTTTGGCCAAATCCTCACCTTGTTTAGCACAGAAAGATGCAGCTTGCTTACATACTGAGATAATTTCCTCGCTTGCTGGATGCCAATCAGCTACCGGACGTGTATTTAACAGACCCATTGAAATCGGTGATGCGTTGATAATACCCACTTTTTTCTGTTCACATAATGGGACTAGATGTAATAAGGACGAATCGTTTAACGAATAATGACAATAGGATAATATAACATCTAAATCTGCTCCTTCTACCATTTTTTCGAATACAGATAACGGGAGTCCCGAAACACCAAAATAACCAATTTTCCCTTCTTCCCTAAGCTGTTGAAGAGCTGGAATTCCTTGTTCGATGATCTCTGCATAGCTGCCAAATTCAATATCGTGTAAGAACATCATATCAATATAATCTGTCTGCAGCCGGGTTAGACTTTCTTCTGCGCTTTGTATGATTCTTTGTTTAGAAAAATCGAATTCATTCTCGCCATACCGACCTGCTTTCGTTGATAAAATAAATTGATCTCTTGGCATACCTTTCATCGCTTTACCTAATAACGTTTCAGCTTTGGTCAAACCGTAATATGGAGACACATCAAAATAATTAATTCCACCATCAAACGCTCGATGCACCGTATTTATTCCTTCCTGCTCATTCACTTTTCTAAATACAGAGCCTAACGACGAGGCACCAAAACTTAACACGGAAACATCTAAATCTGTAGAACCTAGTTTTCGATACTTCATGGATATCCACTCCCGGAAAGTACATGGTCATTACCTATCTAATTTATAAAAGATTTTCGCATTTTCACCAAAAATCCTTGCCTTGTCTGATTCCGTCAGATTTTCAGGTAACACATTCTCTATAAGCTGGATAACTTCATCATAGTCTGCTGCCAGTAGACAAACTGGCCAGTCACTGCCATACAACAGGCGCTCTGCTCCAAACATCTTCACAATGTGTTGTACATATGGAACGAAGTCCTCCGACTTCCATTGAACATGATCAGCTTCTGTCACCATTCCTGATAACTTGCAATATATGGTCGGATGCTTCGCTATTTCTGACATATAACTTCTCCATGGTTCTATTGCACCTTCTTTTATTGATGGTTTCGCAATATGGTCAATCACACCTCGGATCGTCACTTGATTAAGTAGCTTAACCACCGCTGCCAGTTGATTTGCATGTACTAATAAATCAACCGGCAAATCTATTTTTCCAAAATATTCAAATGCATCGAGGTATTTTCGTTTTAAGATAATGTTTTCGTCAGGCATGTCTTGTACCATAATCCGTATACCGACAAACTGAGGATGATTTAAAAATAATTCAAGTTGCTTTTTGTAAGATGGGTCCTCAATATCTATCCACCCAACTACTCCCGCAATGATGTCCGATTTTTCACTTTGAGATAAGATAAATTCAGTTTCTTCAATAGTTGGTGCTGCCTGAACAACAATCGTTCTGTCGATCTGATGTTTCCGCAAATGAGGAATTAAATTCTCTTCCAGAAAATCACGGTAGAGTATAGGAATCTCTGGTGTTATCCAGCCATAATCATGTTGATTAATCTTCCAATAATGCTGATGTGCATCTATTCTCATCTTCAAAACCTTCCTCTCCATCTAATCCGTTAAGCACTTATCCTTCAATCATTGCTTTTATCACATTTGCTTCAGAATCTAGCCATTCGCTAAACGTTTTTACTGTATCTGCAAATGCTGTACGGTGTGTAATATAGTTATCAATATTTATTTGACCCGATTGGATACATCTCTTAACATATTCAAAATCAGATCTCGTTGCATTGCGACTCGCTAGCAGTGAAAGTTCCTTCTCATGAAAATCCGGATCAAAAAAAGTAATCTGGTCTTTTACTAAGCCTACATAGATCAATTCACCACCATGAGCAGTAAAATGAAATGCCTTCTTCATGGAATCACGATTCCCGGTTGCATCGAACACTATCGATGGTAAATCCCCATCCGTTAAATCATCCAAAGTATCCATTGGCGCATCCATAGCATCAATAACATGGTCCACTTGTGCCCAGTCGCGACAGAATTTCAATCTATTTCTATTAACATCCATTGCAATAACGTTAGCACCTTCTTTTTTTGCGAAGGCCATCACCCCTAGACCAATTGGTCCTGCGCCTATAACAAGCACCGTGTCACCGGCAATCAGCCTGGAACGCTTGATAGCATGTGCACCAATACTAAGTGGCTCAAGTACTGCTGCCTCATCGAAAGAAATATCATTTGTTATAAGCAAATGGTCAACGGGAACTGACATTTGTTCACACATCCCACCGTCCACATGAACACCAATAACCTTAAGATTTCTACAACAATTAGGCTTATTCTGTCTGCAAGCTGTACATGTTCCACATTCGAGGTAGGGAATAATGCTAACCCGATCCCCTTTTTTTATATTAGAAACATCTGGATCGATCCATTCCACAGTTCCAGCCAATTCATGACCTAACACTCGCGGATATTGGAAGAATGGCTGATTTCCGTTATATGCATGAAAATCTGTTCCACAAACACCTATCCGTTCGATAGTAATTATCGCTTGACCTTTTTCTTTCGACGGTGCCGTTCTGCTCGTTTTCACTAATTTATTTGGTTGGTCACATACTATACATTCCATCCTAACTGCCCCCATTCTTTACTCGATTTCTTCACTAAATTCTTGAGGTGCAAAGTGCCAATCTATTTTTTGGGTTGATCCTTGCTCCGATTTGGTTAGCTCGATTAATCGATTACACCTATATTTCCAAGTAATCTATATGTAACCGATAACATTTTTGGTATAATCAAATAAATACTACTTAACCTATTGTGTTTCAAATCATTATTCATTAATGGGAAGGTGATCAGATGAAGTCTACTTTTGAACTTTCAAGAATTAATGAGTTATTTCCATACTCGTTCACCTATAAAAACAGTAAAAAACCGCAAAATGAACTGCCGGACCATATGCATTCATTTCATGAAATAATCTTTGTTCATGCAGGACAAGGGTTATTCTTCATCCACAACACCCTCTATAAAATGAACAAAGGCGATGTGTTTATTATCCCGAAGGACACCTTACATCACGCCAAGCCTGACAAGCATGACTTAATCACTTCTTCTGTCATTTTTTTTAGTTCAGCTTTGGTTCATACCAATGCCATTGATGAGTCTTTTTCCTATTTGTACCTAATTGAGAAAGTTAAAAAAGAACAAAATTTCAAGATACAGCTCACTGAAGAAGAGCAATTAATATTAGAGGATCACTTACGTAATATCCAACAAGAATTATCTTCCAAACAAATCGGATCCATTCACGCTTCTTTGTTGTTCACTCAGCACATCCTGCTAGAGCTGACAAGAATTAAAACAAACCAGAGTCATGATAAGCTTGAAGAAGCAAGCATGCCTTATGACTGGATGCAACATATACTCGTATACATTGAAGAAAACTTAAACCAGAACATTTCCCTGTCAAGCTTGGCTAAAGAGTCTTTAGTAAGTCCTGCCCACTTCAGCAGAGTGTTTAAACAATTGACGGGAATGGGCCCGACAGCATATATTAATAAAAAACGAATCCTCCAGTCCAAAGAATTACTTTTACATACTGATCATACAATTTCCTTCATAGCAGAAAAAACCGGATTTGAAAGTACGCCGCATTTCTACCGAACATTTAAGAAATATGCAGGCATGACACCATCAGAATTCAGGAAGAAGCAATCCATAAACTAACAAATATCTTCTGTATTTCAAAACGAGCAAGGGACCGGACATAACATTTATGTGGTTAGCTGAAGCTACTTGTTATGTCCGAGTGAAATTTTATCAAAGCATTGTTTATTTACTTCTGATAGCTCTCATTGAATTCTTGTAATGCTTCCTGGCCTCCTGCTTCTTTCCACTTCTCGATAGCCGCTTCAAATCCTTCTTCATCCATTTCACCAAGAATATATTGATAGGTTGCATCGGTCATAATTTGATCTAATTCTCCTGCTTTTGCAGCATAAGTTTCTGAATCTAGGGTAACGGTTGGATTTTCGATTAAATAATTTTCATTATCTTTTTCTAATTCTTTGGCTTTAAGTGCTGGTTCATAATCATTATAACCTTCATATTTTCCACTTGTTTCTGGTTCTCCAATTTCAAATATTTTATAAGGTCGTACCTCTGCATCATATTTGTCCTGATCTATCACTTTTGCCTGACCATCAATTAATTCATAATGCACTCCTTCTTCTCCCCATAATGCTAAGTTAGCAACTTCAGGTGTCATTAAATAATCATAAAATGTCAGAATATCTTTCAGTTCTTCTTCGGATTCAACTGAGGACTTTGGAAATAACATTAAACTACCATAGCCAGGAATGGACCAAACCCCGTATTCGCCATCAGGACCTTCCACATAATTTTGTACATCATATTCTACATCGGGGTTAATTTTTGATGCATCTTCATACATAGACTTCACATCAGACATCGAACCAACATAGAGCCCTGCTGTTCCATTTTTAAACATCTCTGTCTGATCTTCTTTACTAGTCACTGGAAAATCTTTGTTCATGTAACCATTATCACGTAATTCCTTCATAAAATCCATCGTATCCACATACTCCTGAAACATAAACTGAGGTAATATTTCATCATCTTTGACTCCCCAATAGTTTGGTGTCCCGAACCAGGATGCGATAGTTTTGAAGGAACCGTAAATAAGATCACTTCGATCCGTCAGCCCAATAGTATCATCTTCTCCATTACCGTCCGGATCCTCTTCGGTAAAAGCCTTCGCCATTTCAAAGAATTCATCAGTTGTAGTAGGTGCTGAAAGTCCAAGATTATCGGCCCAATCTTTACGATAGATGATACCAGATCTTGACAAAGGTCTTCCCTGGTATATTCCATAAACTTTTCCATCTATTTTTGAGTTATCAATTATTTCGTCTTTTAATTTACTTAAATTCTCATAGTCCTCTAAATATGGTCCAATCTCCCAGAACTGACCATCACGAATTGCTTCTTTAAACTGATCAATCTGTTGAAACCCAATCCCGACTACATCTGGCAGAGAGTTTGTTGCAAAAGCAGTATTCAGTCTTTCATTATAATTATTGTCAGGTACCCAATCGATTTCTAAATTATAGCCAGTAGCATCTTCAACCTTTGTTAGAATCTTTTCATTCGGCACATTCGGTGTTAATAAATTGGTCATAAAATGAATCGTTGGACTGTCTTCACTATCCGTGTTGTCACCCCCTTCATTATTAGAAGCGCTTTCATTATTGCTGCAACTGACTAATACTAATAACACTAAAAAAAACAGACTGAAAAATTTTGTTTTCATCCTTCTCCTCCCTTTCTTTTAATCACTTTAGCCAATGACACAAAAATCTTTAATTCTTGTATGTTATTGTATTTGACGATGTTAGATCTCATAATTGTTTATTTTGATATGTGTATACTGTTTTTTGATATCAGAGTGCGTTCTCTGATTTTCTGTTTTTACTTTAATATAAAATTAGGCGTTTTAATTATTAAATGTACAATCGGCACACTTCCTTCAACATAAACTATACTAATTATAGTTGAAAGGAGGAATCGCAAATGAGTGAAGAAAAAGGATACGGTCAAGGCTTTACCCTCATCGTTGTGTTATTTATTCTTCTTATCATTGTTGGAACTTCCTATGTAGGATAGTGACAATAATTAGAAAACTCGGCATTCGTCTCGTCTTCGAGCGGGTGCCGAGTTTTCCTTATACTTAGTACACTCTAATTTTTTTACTACGACGACCTTTTTCATTGTTGAATTTTTTCTAATGTAAGATAATGAATCAGGTAGTTTATCCATCATGAACTTCTCCCTAGCTATATTTATTGATCCGGCTTATTGTTCTCTTCTTTCTTCCATGGAGGATCCAATGCTTTGTGGATTTGCTGGTTGATCTTATATACAAGATAAGGAACTGCATATGCTAAGAGTGTACAGACAATTGTGAACAAGGTTGGTATTCTTTCAGAAATTACATTCCACATTTTAATCCCTTTCTTTCTTGTTTTTCACTTGATAGGTGTTCCCTGGTTGTTCAATATCGGCATCTACCTTAAACGTTATCGTACTTTTAGAGAAATAATTCTCTCCTGTATCCCAATTCTGTTTAACCTCTTGCCAAAAATCGTAGTGATGGATACGAAGGTAATCATCAAAAGTAAAAATATCTACTTGTAAATCGTCCTTCACTTTAGTTACCGCTGCTTGAACTAATGTTTCGATTCTATTTTCCAGTGCCTTTTTTAATTTTTTTTGATTTTTTTTACTGTACATTTCTATTGATCCAAAGTATTCAGCAATTCTAGCCTCTAATTGGATCTCCACAGTAATATGTAAATTATCTTTATTTATATTGGTTAATGTAAACTTACTAGATCCATTGTCTACGTAATACGTAATAGGTTCTTTGAGTAAAGTTGTTGTAATAGTCCCCTGTTGATTTTCACCTACAATGATGTTCCGACCTTTCGCATCTTCTTCCTCGAGAACGCCAACCATCTGACCTGACTGCCCACGAAATGCTCCTAGCCCTTTATATTCGACTACTTTATCAGAGACTATTTGTAGAACCGGGATAACAAAGCTCTGATTATTTAGAAGATGTTCCTGAACATCCCCCATACGAACAGGTCCCGTTGTGACGGGTACCCGTTTATTCTCCAGCAGCTCACTTAGATAACGGGCGGGCAGTTTCACATGCTCCGGCTGAATAGTTAAATAGTCTGTCGCTTTATCTTCAGTAATGGCTATTAATAGTCCTCTTCTCATTTTCTGGTGCCTCGTAAAAACGTCTAGTACTTTTGGAAATAAACCTTCTATTTCCGCAATTTCCTTTGAAATCAAAGATATTTCTAAATGCTCAATATTGCTAATCCGATTTATCTGCCTGGAAATTTTGGTATCAATATCATATAAACTTTTACCTACTTCTGATATATTTCGAAATGCAGGACCTCCTCCTGGCCGAAGAATGGTCCCTAAACCAGAGGGAACTACTAATTGTTCTGTCATTTCAAAGGTAGTTTGATCACCTTGTTCTTGTTGCTCCGCTATATCCAAAGCATGTCCAGCTACAAATGCTCTATCCTCCAGCTCAATAGTATCCCAGCAAGCCGTAAGCAGCGTCAACATGATAACACCAATAAATATGGTAATACATTTATGTTTCATGTTGCTTGCCCCCTTTTATCCAATAAGCGATCCATAATAATGATAGAGTTAGCAAATTTAGACCCCAGCTATAATAAGAAATCCAACCTGCAAAATTGACAATTTCCATGAAGCTATCGGGTATGGTAGCAATGAAAAAAACAATAGGAGATAGTATAAACACTATCTTAACTTTTTTAACTTTTGGAAAAACAGCATTCATTGTCAGAACGGCAATATCGTAAGCTATAGCAGTTGTAGTAAATAAAGACATTAACCAAATGACAAAAAAGATCGATTCCACTCGTTCAAAAAAGCCACCAGGTACCTCAATTGTCTTCGCTACTTCTATAATTGGAAAACGCATCACTTCTGTTGCTCTGTCACCGAATACAGCTATACATGTTATGTAAACTACAATATAAAACGCAACAACCGAAGACATTCCTAATACAGCCATTTTTGGAGCTTTCTTTGGATTTTTCACAAACGCGATATAAAAAAGCAAAAGACTTACACCTGTAAATGATAAACCACTATCAGAAATACCTTTGAGATAACCTTTCATATCTGTTTTAAAAACAGGTAATAGATTTTTGACTTCCATATATCCAATTGAGAGCAAAACTAAAATAGCTGTCACACAAAATATAAATGGTAAAAACAAAGCATTGAGTCTAAATAACCCTGCCCTTGAACCAGAAACAGCATATACCACTACGAAAAGAAATGTAAGTATAATTACTTCCATCGGCGTACGATCAAATAAATATTGATGAGATACGTCCGCTACCGAACGAAGCTCTAAACTGGTTAAGGTAATACCAAATATAAAATAGAGAACAGTTAAAATTTTTGCTACCGGTTTTGACACTAACGAAGATGCATAGTTCATAAAGGACTGATTAGGAAATTGTGAGGCTAGTTTTGCAAGTCCCCAGACAATTCCAATCACTATAATTCCAGCAATTAGAATAGGGATCCATCCATCTGAAGTGGTCATCTCTTTCGCAAGTGTACGGGGAAAGGGTAGTATGCCAATCCCTATCACCACAGCAGGTATAGCAATCAATATATCGCTACTTTTAATTTTCTCATCTGCATATTTAAAGGTGTTCATTGACGTTAATTCCTTTTTTTAAGGTTAGTGTTTTTCGATTGATTATCGAACGGCTTTAAATAACGTGGACGTCGTGTTAAATTTGTAATTGGCGCACGTATCACAACATCTTTCAAATCTTTAAAAAAGACTGGCGAAAATGGGACAGAATAAGGCATGCCAATGCTCTTTAAATTGACAAAATGAATATTCACCATAATATAAGCTAAAGCAATTCCATACAACCCTAGAAAAGAGGCAGCTATCATAAAAGCAAAGCGCAGGATTCGGAAAGAAGCTGTCGCACTGTAAATCGGAATACTGAAGGAAGAAATGGCGGTCAGTGCTGTTACAACTACCATGATCGGACTGACAATCCCTGCACTAACGGCTGATTCACCAATTACTAAACCGCCAACAATACCAATTGTCTGACCGATAATTTTCGGTAATCGTACCCCTGCCTCATGCAGAATCTCAAATGTAACAGCCATCAATATAGCTTCTACTGCTGTAGGGAATGCTACCCCTTCTCTGGTAGCCGCAATGGAATAGGTTAACGTTATCGGAATCATGCCAGGATGGTAGGATACAAGCGCAATGTATAATGCTGGCAAGATTAGTGATATAATAACGGTCAAAAATCGTAATAGCCGCAGTAAGCTTGAAGTCAACCATCGCTGGTTGTAATCTTCCATAGAATGAACGGTATCAGCAATTGAAATAGGTCCGATTAACGCAAACGGAGAACCATCAACAACGATAGCTATTCTCCCTTGCATTAATTCAAAAATCACTCGATCGGGACGTTCCGTATCTAAAAGCTGTGGAAAGGGCGATAAAAAACTGTCCTCAATCCATTGCTCCACAGTAGCGGAGTCTGAGGCATAATCAATATCGATTGTATCTAATCTTCTGTTTACTTCTGTAATAATACTTTCATTTGTAATACCTTCTATATAGCAAAGCACTAATTTCTGCTTTGATCGTTCTCCAATTTCAAATTCTTTAAAACGAAGATTCGGATCCTTAATGTTACGGCGGATTAAGGCTAAATTCGTTTGAATACTTTCCACAAATCCTTCTCTTGGTCCACGAATCAATGTTTCCGAATCCGGCTGTTCAATCGCCCGTTCTTTCCCGCCAGCCGTACCCATTAATAATACACGTTCTATTCCATCCATAAAAAACGCAGTATTACCATTAAGAATACTGAAGGAGATGTCATCCAGGTCATCTGACTGATGAGTATCAGTAACGGAGATTACTTCCTTTTCAATATCATCTAACAAGTTATTTTCAAACGATTTGACATTAGATTGAATCATTTGCAGAATATTATTGTTAATCCTTCTTTCGTCCGTAATCCCGCTGAGATAAATGATAGCTGCTCGTTGATTTAGATTTCCAATCAGCAGTTCTCTCACTATTAAATCACTGGACTCACCAAGGATTCGCTTCATATTTTGCAGATTTTCGTCTAAGTTAGGACTAAGTGAACTAAAAATCACTTTTTTTTCTGAGCTTTTTGTGGTTTGTTTTCTGGTCTTCAAACGTTGAAACAATGACGCTCGTGCCATAAGTAATCCCTCAATTATCTAAGATAGTAGTTCATCCTTGTTTTCCCTCAATGCGTAAATTTTATGCAACACCAGAAAAACCGGGCATAACCCGCCGGTCCTAACTGACTTAATCAATAAACAACTTCCTATAATATGGATTATGTAAACTAGCAGCTTAGTGGTCATTTTGAAAAAATATGTGTGGTATGATACCGCTCCGTCCAACCACTCCGCGTCCTGCGGGGCACGGCTGGAGCTAACTTTGTGAAGAATAACGCTTCACAAAGTGGATCTCCAGCACCTGCACAATCCCGCGGGAGTCTCCGTGGTTGGTCTCCGCTGATGTATAGCTCCACAATTTATGTGACAGCTAGGATATGAAGCACTATCTGCAAGATTTACACCATAATTGATGAAATACATTGCCTAGCACCACTGCTTCTAGCTGTTCCAATCGTTGTAGTACTTCCCATTAGCGTAGGAAATAGGCGGAGACTCCCGTGGAATCAGCGCGAGCTGAAGATCCACTTATGAAAGAAAAGAATTTTCT
This sequence comes from Gracilibacillus salinarum, assembly GCF_022919575.1. Lineage (NCBI taxonomy): Bacteria > Bacillati > Bacillota > Bacilli > Caryophanales > Bacillaceae > Gracilibacillus > Gracilibacillus salinarum. The sequence continues at coordinate 1,279,882 of NZ_CP095071.1, forward strand.
TTCATAAGTTAGCTGAAGCCGTGCCCACAGGACGCGGAGCCTATTTCTGGAGCTTTGTAACGCAGATAAAATATTTCAAAATGACCGTTTTGCCATACAGCCTTAGCATTACATAATCCACATTATAGGAACTCCACATCATCTTCATTATGATTACTGATGTGACCAGACTTATATATTTTCTTGACTGATAAGAAAAAAATGGAAAAGCCCACCTAGTCCTAACTAACAAATAATCCATCATTTATTCAATGGCTGTTTATATACATGAGGCCAATATACTAGCTCTTACAAAAATTGTTGAGTCACTTCTGTAATTCCTTTTTACAATTTTCTTAATGAATGCTATACGTTTTTGCTCACAAAATAGGAACGGTTCCTTCGTAAAATATCGAAGGAACCGTTCTTGACTCTATATTATTGAAACTCTCGTATCCAGACCGTCATTTCATTTTCTCCGCGGTTGCTCCATGCATAGTATGGAATGGCGGTTATGCTTCTATCTGTAACTGGATATCTTTTTGTCGTATAAAGCTCATTTTCTACTGATTTTCTCACCGTTTGTACAGCACTTCCGATAATGACATGGACACCGTTTAATAAGTCTGGTTCATACTGAACAGTAAATGGTTGATCGGTTTTCACTTGTATATCCTGAAGATTTGAACCGTTATCATTTTCTTCTAAACAATAGATAACAGGCCCTCTCTGTAATACTACTTTTCCCGCATTATTACGAACATCCGGATGTGCACGCACTACTTCTACTGGCATTTCAAATAATAATTCAACAGTATCTCCATCCTGCCATTCTCGTGTAATGCAGGCATATCCCTTGCTAACAGAGACTTTCTCCTCTTTCCCATTTACGACGATTTTAGCATTGCTGCACCAGCCTGGAATTCGCGGTGACAAGGAAAAGGCTGTGGCGCTATCTGTTGAGATAGTGAAAGTAACCTTGCCATCCCATGGATATGCTGATGTTTGTTCCAATCGAATATGCTGTCCATCCATCTCAAAGGATGTATCACCACCTATATATAAATGGACAAATATTCCGCTATCATTGGTTGAATAAATATATTCTCCAAGCGATGCTAATAATCTCGCTATATTGGGTGGGCAGCATGCACAGCCAAACCATTGTTGTCTTGTCGTTTTGACTGTTTCCATATCATGACGGCAATTTGCTGTATGCGGCCAGACTTCCAATGGGTTCACATAGAAATATCCCTTTCCATCTAATGATATGCCACTCAATGCCCCATTATATAAAGCTCGTTCTAGAATGTCAGTGTATTGATGATCCGCTTCGATTTGGACCATGCGATGCGCCCACATGATCAAAGCAATGGAAGCACATGTCTCCGTATAGGCACGGTCATTAGGCAAATCATAATCTACTGTAAACCGCTCTTCATAAGAAGAAGATCCTATCCCACCGGTTACATACATTCGCCGATTGACGGTATTGTCCCATAAGACCCGGCACACTTCTAATAACGCTTCATCTTCCAGTTCATTTGCTAAATCGACCATCCCACTATATAGATAGGCTGCTCTTACGGCGTGGCCTTCTGCAGTAGTTTGTTCTCTGACCGGTAAATGAGCCTGATAATAATCATAATTTCGATAATCTAATTTTTCATCGACACCTTTTTGCTCCAATTCTTGATCATAGTAATGAACAGGGTTTCGCTTTCCTCTTTCCTCGATGAAATATTGACACAAATCAATATATTTTCTATCTTCTGTTATGTTATACAGCTTCATTAGTGCCAGTTCAATCTCTGGATGCCCCGGATATCCGCGCTTTTGATCAGGTTGATCCCCCAATACGACAGAGATATGATCCACTAATTTACTGACTATATCAATGATTCGTTTTTTGCCCGTTGCCTGATAATAAGCTACAGCAGCTTCAATCAAGTGACCAGCACAATACAATTCATGTGCCTCTTTTAAGTCTGTCCACTTCCTATTTGGATCATTGACAGAAAAGTAAGTGTGTAGGTACCCGTCATCCTCTTGCGCTTCCTGTATCAATTCGATGACCTCATCCATTATTTTTTCCCAATGTGGATCTCGATCGTCTTGCAAGGAGAAAGCGACGGTTTCCATCCATTTATACAGATCACTATCCTGAAAGACCATGCCATAATGTGTACCTTGTTTACGACCCGCAGCTATTTCAAAATTTTCAATAGTTCGGCTTGGCTCTGCTCCGGGAATACGATCATTTAAAGCGTCCCATTGGTAAGGAATGATCGATTGCTTAACAAGCTTTTGCCAAGGGTCCCAAAATGGATCATGAATCGATACCTTTTTTAGGGAAATTGGCTTCATTTTAGCTAGTGTATGTTCTTTAGTTCTCATTTAAATCCACTCCCTTTACTGATTTCGATGAAATGAAGTTTCTTATTTGGTTTCGCTTACAATAGTTTAGCATTATTCAGGAATCACGTAAGTAGTGTATTTCAAACAAAAGGTGGACTTTTCTGACTCGATATTAGAAAAACTTAGCATTCACACTTCCTAGCATGCACCGTAATATTTCTTATACTTGATACAACTAACATTTTCACTACTACATTGCTAAAATCTTATGCTTTCTTAACGTGATATAAAAACATTCATGCTTTTAACTATTCAGACAGACGCTGTAAAAGGTATAATGAAACAAAGAATCAGAGAGTGAGGCCCGTGAAATATGACGTTTATTAAACTAGATATAGAAACACCGGTTAACTACATTTCAGGTGGACTATTTGAAACCGATCAACACTGGTCTCATAAGAGGCGAATAATCGATAACTACGAAATGATTATTGGCGTGAATGAAACGCTGTTTATTGAACAGGACGGCGTGCAATATGACGTTCAACCAGGAGATGTCCTGTTTTTGTTTCCAGATAAAGTGCATAATGGCTATAAGATTTGCAATAAACACGTTTCCTTTTACTGGTTCCATTTTGAATGTAATAGTATTTCGACCGCCTGCACGATAAACGATGATATGGTCTTACACATTCGTACCAATCCAGAAGCAGGCAGAAAAATAAAAAGTATTTATTTCCCTAAATTTTCACCATTAATGTTTGCTGACCGTCTCAATATTTTAGCCAATCAATTACTTGATGTAGATAATTCCAACTATTACTCACGTATGAGCGTAAATTACTTAATGACTGCCCTGCTGATCGAGTTTTCCGAACAAACTTTTGTCCATTCCTCTGTACAAGCATCTACTTTTAATGAAAGAGACATGAACATTAACCATATTTTAGAATGGACACGCATTCATGCATTTAACGGAATTTCTGTTTCGACGGTAGCAGATCGTTTCAGTTACAACAAGGAATACCTGTCACGTTATTTCAAGAGAAAAACCGGAAAAACATTGCAGTCCTATATCCATGCGTTACGGATCTCAAAAGCGAAAGATTTACTGGTAGGTACCCGTCAGAATTTAAAAGTGATAGCAAAAAGTATAGGAATAGAAGATGAAAAATACTTCATGCGTTTATTTAAAAAGTATGAAAAAATGACACCTACTGAATACCGGAAGGCGTTTGGGAAAACCCGGTTAAATCGGCATTAAAATACTGCATGCGATTCTGCAGGAGAGACCACCTCTTCCAACGATACAAGAATGTGAAGCAGGATATATGAATCAACTTATTGCTCGATTTCCTTACACTTTCTAGCTATTTTGTATGAATTTCGGTGATAGATATACCCTCTCTCATGATCTCATGATAGAATAAATGCAATTTTATATGATGAGAGGGGAAATGATTGATGAGAGAAAACGATTCATTGAAGTTTTTACTTACTAGTTTCATAGTATTTCTAGCCGCTCTGTTTGTCACACCAAATCTATTCGCAGCATCTAGTGATATTTCTAATTGGGATGCAGAACGTTACGGGGACAGAATAGATATAGACGCTAAATTAAACAAGCTTTCTAAAAATGAAAATTTCATCAGACAAACCGAACAAAATCTAAAAAAACAGGCAAAAAAACTTCCTTTATCTGAAAAAAACGCCACAAAACAAACTGCTTCAGACGCTAATTTCTCCTATGACGGTGGTACCAAATATTTCTTAAATCGTAATTTATCCTTAAAAACCTATACATTACGCAGTGTCGGTGAAAATGTCGAAATTTGGGTTGCCGACGATCTATCTTTTCCTGAAGGTGATACAAGACCAGACCATGTTGTGACACAACCACAAGTAGATAAGCTGCGTGATGAATTCGATTCCAATATTTATCCAAAAGACACCGCATTTTTTGGCATGCCTGATACCTTAGATGGCAGTAATGCGCCTTTACCTGAAATGGTCGGACTTCCTGAAGATTACTATGAAGGCAGTGATAAAGTAATCATCCTCGTTGATAATATCCAGGATGACAATTATGAGGATCCGGAATATCCTTTTTTCGTTGCAGGCTTCTTCTGGCAAACGATTGAAAATTATATTGATCGAAATATCGTAACGATCGACAGCTCTAACTGGGATACCCGCTTAGAATCTACTTTTTTTGCAACAACTATACATGAGCTGCAGCATTTAATCCATGCTGATAATGATGGCGCCGAGGAGTCATGGTTAAATGAAGGGATGTCCACCTTCTCTGAATACTTAGGTGGCTACGGGCATGACGCAGGTTCGATTAACTTTTACTTAGATCACCCGGAAAACTCCTTAGTAAACTGGGATGAACACGTGTCTGCAGAGACTGGTCCGGAAACAATTGCAGACTATGGGCAAGTCTATCTGTTCACACTATTTATGAATGAACAATTCGGACAGGAATTCATTCGTGATTTGGCCAAGAATACGTCACAGGGTCTATCAAGTGTGAACGAAGTACTTAAAGAATACGGTTCGAAAAAGAACTTCACAGATGTTTACCAGGACTTTATCACGACACTCGCAATAGACGATGACAAATATAATTTTAAAAGTATTGACCTGCGCAATCTGCCAGTTGATGATGAAGGAACACCACGTGGCATAACAGTCGATTATGAAAAAGCTTTAACTTATGAGAAAGATGGTGTGCCTGCATGGGGTGGTGATTTCAAAACGTTAGATTTCGATGAGAAGATCGATACGATTCATTTCGACGGGATTGATTTTCGTTCCACACCATGGACCTCTGTTAATGATCCCCTAGGTTCTGGTGAGAAAGTACTTTGGGGTGGCAAAGCGGATGAAGCGGACAATGAGCTTGTTTTCGAAGCAGATCTTACCTCACTGTCAAACGCTACACTGCAATTTGATCATTTCATTGATATTGAAGAACAATGGGACTTTGGCGTCGTGCAAGTTTCTACGGATGGCGGTGAAACGTGGGAAAGTTTAGCAAATGAAAACACAAGAAGTGATGTAGTAGAGGAAGGCTATCCAAAAATTAAAGAGAATGTTCCTGGATTTACTGGACATTTTGAAAACTGGCAGCAGGAATCCTTTGACTTATCAAACTATTCTGGTCAAGAGATTCTGATCTCTTTCCGTTACCTTACAGACTGGGGAACAACTAATGATGGCTGGTACATTGATAATATCGCTATTCAAGAAATAGACTATTATCAGGACGGATCCTCAACGGAACCTTTCACGTCATTCCAGGAATTAACGGAGACTTATGTAAACTATACTGTGACATTTATTAACGAACGGGAATTGAAGCATAAGACTAAATACAAAGTGATCACAGTCGATCCATTTAATGTGACAGATGAAAATGCTCTACAATTACGACAATTATTTAAAAAAGGTACCAATCGGATGATTACGTCGTATGCAGCTCCTGCTGATGACAAAAACCCTGTACCATTTACGTATGAAGTTGAATTGAAAAAGAAGGGGCGTTAAGAAAAACCAGGAAGCCCGCCCTGTCCTAATTGACTTAATCAATAAACAACTTCCTATAATATGGATTATGTAAACTAGCAGCTTAGTGGTCATTTTGAAAAAATATGTGTGGTATGATACCGCTCCGTCCAACCACTCCGCGTCCTGCGGGGCACGGCTGGAGCTAACTTTGTGAAAAAGAACGCTTCACAAAGTGGATCTCCAGCACCTGCACAATCCCGCGGGAGTCTCCGTGGTTGGCCTCCGCTGATGTATAGCTCCACAATTTATTCGACAGCTAGGATATGAAGCACTATCTGCAAGATTCACACCATAATTGATGAAATACATTGCTAAGCACCACTGCTTCTAGCTGTTCCAATCGTTGTAGCACTTCCCATAAGAGTAGGAAATAGGCGGAGACTCCCGTTGAATCAGCGCGAGCTGAAGATCCATTTAGTCTGTGCCTGTGTCTGCAAGCATCGCTTCGAAGTGAGCTTCCTCGGCACAAGGCAGCAAAGCAGCTTTTCAATTAGTAGCCTAGCTGAAGCCGTACCCACAGGACGCGGAGCCTATTTCCGGAGCTTTGCTAAGCAGATTAGATATATCAAAATGACCATTTTTCAATACAACCTTATTACAATAATCCATATTATAAGACCCAGATTCCTATTCAGCATGATTACTACTATGACTGTATTTATATACTTTTTACACTTTAAATTTTCACTACATCGAACTGTTTTCATAACATATAAAAAATATTCGCTACAATACAACTACACCCCAAAACGAATTTTGGGGTGTAATGCTTATTTATAGAACGTTTTAGAAAGACACTGGTAAACTAGATAATCCTTGTGCAGCCAACTTAAATTGCCACTGCACTTGTTCTCTTGGAATACTTAATTTGATATCTGGCATTCTTTTTAATAATGTAGTAAACGCAATATCCCCTTCTATTCTGGCAAGTGGTGCGCCTAAACACATATGTACCCCTTGTCCAAATGCAAGATGTCGCTTCAGATCTCGTGACACATCTAAATCTTCTGAATCTGAGAAGACTTGTTCATCACGGTTTGCTGATTTCAATAGCGGAAAAAGTATGTCACCTTTTTTTATTTGCTGTCCGCCTAATTCTGTATCTTTTCTGGCATAACGAGGACCAGCAGTTGTAGATGGACCGTGATAACGCAATAATTCCTCTACAGCATTTGGAACAAGGTCAGGATCATCTTTAAGCAGCTTTAATTGTTCAGGATGATCCAGCAGCATTAAGGTACCGGTTGAGATTAAATTTGAAGTAGTCTCATGCCCTGCAAAGATTAACAGTTGAACCATTGAAAGCAGTTCCTTTTCCGTTAACTTATCTCCTTCTTCTTCTATTGCTATCAGTTCGCTGATTAAGTCTTCCCCAGGTTGGTATCGTTTTTCGTCAATAAGCTGTTTGAAGTAATCACCAAATGCTTCCAGACTCTTCACCACATCTTCGTTAACGCTACCTACACCCAATCCACTAGCAATTACTTCTGACCAATGATAAATTTGTTCACGATCAGATTCAGGAACTCCGATCATGTTTGAAATAACATTGATTGGCAGTTTATAAGCATAATCTACTACTATATCCATTTCTCCTTTATCTTGGACCTGATCAAGTAAATCATCTGCTATCTTCTGTACACTTGGTCGTAAACTTTCCATATATTTTGGAGTGAATGCCCTCGATACTAATCGTCGTAAACGTCGATGATCCGGCTCATCTAATGCATTTAATGAGTTAGAAAGAAATAGATTTGAGCTCACTTCCTCCGAACTATTAATTAATGATGTTTTTGTATAACTGCTTTTCTCAATAGTAGAAGGGTCGACACAAAATGTTGCCTGGTCTTTCAATACTTGTTTAGCCTGATCCATATGTGTGACAATCCATGTTTGATTTTCAGGATCCCCCATCGGCATCGGTATCGGCCGAACAGATCCATTGTTTCGTAAATCCTCAAAAACAGCGAAAGGATCCCTGTTAATTTTACCACCTAGCACTCCTAAAACTTCTTGTTCCGGTGTTATTTGTTTCGATTCCATCAAATTCATCCTCTCAGCAGTTATCCATTTCCATTCTAACAACTTTGAGTAAAGGACATAAGGTACAAAAGACCACATCCATTTGTCATAAAAACCTGCTTTCTGCGGATAAAGTTAGTCAGTGGGGGTTTTTGACTCCTACTGATCATTAGCGAAACTTATCAGGGTGTTAGCGTCTGTTCCCACTTAGCTTCTTGGTGATACTCGAAGCTTGAAGCGGAAGTCTTACAGACGGTTAGCACTGTGATAAATTACTACTGAGATCTAATCTGTTTCACTAAGTGACATTCGATAAAGCTTATCATCATTCTCATCGGGATTACCTCGACCATCTGTTTTATTACTGATAAAATATAGAGAGTCCTCTTCAACCAGCACATCGCGAATTCTTCCTAACCCGCTCACTGCTTGACGATACTCCTCCGATTCAAGATCAAACTCTAAAACAGCTTCTCCTCGTAATGCAGCGACGTACAATTTTTGTTGATAAAAATCCATACCAGATGGAGCCCAGGTAGTATCAGTACCGGAAGTAAATAAAGGAGAAACCATACCCTCCTGCTCCTGACGACCTTCTATCACCGGCCATCCATAATTGTTACCTTTTTCTATTTTATTTACTTCATCATTGGCACTGTTACCGTGTTCAGTGGCATAGAAAGTACCTGAAGACGACCAGGTCATGCCTTGTGGGTTACGGTGTCCATAGCTAAATACGTAGGAATTAGAAAATGGGTTATCATTTGGTACTGTGCCGTCAAGATTCAATCGTAATATCTTACCACCCAACGATTCCTGGTCTTGCGCGATATCCTCCTGACTGGCATCACCTGCAGTTGCATACAGTTTTCCATCCGGTCCAATCTTTAAGCGACCGCCATGATGATACGAACCACTTGGGATCTTATCAAGAAGTAAGTCTTCTTCTATCCAAGTATTATCCTGCAAGCGAAGTGTGACAATACGATTAAATTGGCCAGCACTGTCCTGATAAGTATAATACGCATAAGCAAGATTTGTTTCTGAAAAATCAGGATCTAGCACAAATCCTAACAACCCTGCTTCTGCCGCTGTCGCAATTTCTTTCTTCAGTTCAACGCTTTGCCGTTCTACTTCTCCATTTTCAATTTTGACAATATTTCCTGGTCTTTCCGTCAGATAAAAAGTATCCTGAGATTTTTCGATTGACCACGGCACATCAAGGTTTTCTGCTACTACTTCGACTTCCTTATTTTCCTGATTATTCGAGCTGGCGTTCTCTTCTTCTCCAGTATTTTGTTGCTCATTGTCTGTGCACCCTGTCATCAGAAAAATCATCGTTACAAAAAATAAGGTTACATGTTTCAAATTGATCCGCTCCTTCCGTTTTAAGATTAATGTAACAAAAAACAGATTGGGAATCACTTCAAACGCAGGTTAACTATGTAAATTTTTCGTTTTGATCCTTAGTTGTGCAGGTTATTGGGAGTAAATTGAAACCTGAGCGCCTGCTCAATCGTTATCATAATAGAAGGGAAAAACAGGAGGATGTACCATGTTTGTTACATGCTATTGGCGGATACGGAGGAACAGATTTCAACATAACAGATTGCACATCGAATCAATCGGTTCCCTCAATCAGAAGACGCTCTATTGTTTATTCATCCATTAAAGAAACGTTATTGAATGATGACGCGTATTTTCTGAATAAGACAAATTTAGATCACTTCGACACGCTAACTTTGATTGCTATGACTATTGCCGTAGAAATTTGTTATTTTTTCTACTAATTAGCATCAGCTCATTTTATTAATGGAGAGATCGTAATGAAAAAATGGTGGAACAAAACAAAAAGAAATCCAAAGAAGAATAAACCACACACTTTTTGGGAGTTTTTGCTGGATATGCTGATTTGGATTCCTGAGATTCTTTTTCTGCCTTTTCGTATTATCTTCTGGCTGTTTAGAGGTGCAGGAAAAATAATGGGTAACTTATTTGATAATATTTGATTCCTATTTAGAGCGGTTACCCTCTATAAATAAAGACAGGAACATGCCACCTATGCCAATACATGTTACTACAATAAACGCAACTGAAACTCCATGCACTGCTCCTGCTACCCCATATACTGTCGTGTCTTGTTCACTGTTTGTCATGATTGTAACAAGTACCGCTGTTCCTAATGCGCCTGCTACTTGTCGCATCGTATTATTCATAGCTGTTCCATGTGGGATTAATTCTTCAGGAAGTGCATTTAATGCTGCAGTAGTAAGGGGCATTTTCACCATCGCATTACCGACCATTGCTACTGCATGAACAATCATTAGATAAATGAATGTTGTTTGCGCACTGATATCCGTTAGCAAAAAAGCACTAAAAGTCACCAACGAGAGACCGGTAAATGCCAGCCACTTAGAACCAACCTTATCATAAATTCTTCCTGTAATTGGTGACAGGACACCCAAGACAATACCTCCAGGCATTAACACAAGACCAGACTCAAAAGCTGTGTAGCCCATCATCTTTTGCATATAAATCGGTAATATCGTCATCCCGCCAATAAAGGTTATAAATACGATAATAACAAGTATTAAGGATAGAGAAAACATCTTATATTTAAAAACCCTAAATTCAAGCATTGCTTGTTCTTGCTTTAATTGACGCTGGATAAACCAGTACAAGCCAACCACCGCGATTAGTAATGGGAAGATAACCTGGTAGCTGCCCCAGCCATTACTACCTGCCATACTAAACCCTAACAGTAAACCACCGAATCCAATTGTTGATAACATCACCGAAAGCACATCTAATACAGGAGAGGTACGTTCCGTTACATTTTTCAAAAGAAAGTAACCTGCAATCAGAATAAATACCGAGACAGGCAGAAGGAGCTGAAATAAAACACGCCAGTCAAAATTGTCGATGATCCATCCCGATAATGTTGGACCTATTGCCGGAGCAAAAGCAACCACCAACCCAAACACTCCCATTGCTCTTCCACGTTTTTCTACAGGGTAAAGTGTGAATAAAACAGTCTGCATTAATGGCATCATAATCCCAGCGCAAGAAGCTTGAACGATTCGCCCAACAAGTAATGTAAAGAAGTTGACGGAAAGAGCACAGATAAATGTACCCGCTGTAAAGAGAATCATCGCTGTAAAAAATAAAGTGCGAGTTGTATATTTTTGAATTAAAAATGCGGTTACCGGAATCATAATCCCATTTACCAACATGAAACCTGTCGTTAACCACTGCGCAGTATTCTCTGTAATGTATAAGTCCTCCATTAAATGCGGCAATGCTGTCGTCATTATAGTTTGATTTAAAATGGCAATAAAAGTACCTATCAATAACACGGTAACAATTGCATGCTTACTTACTTGCTTCGTTTCTTTCATATGTCGTACACCTCTGCAAATATTTACTGTCCCACTGAATTTGTTCTTGCTTTAGTTATTTGCAGAAGAGTTATAATTACTCCTAATTAACCAAAAAAATTAGTGAAAGAGAAAAAAGTTTCGGATGTGAAAACAAAGAATATGCTACAACTTTTTTACTGTAGTTAGAGAACATCCAGAAAGAATGCTAATGCGCAATTAGCGGTAAATGTCGTTGCAGATAGCGCTCTATATACTATCTTTCGCATCAGTTATATACCAAAATTCCATAGCGCAGGCTAATCTTGACAACAAAAAACCTAACATAACAGGCAATTTGCTTGTTATGTTAGGTTTTTATTTTAACAAAGATTTTTAGCTGAACCGCTATAAAAAATACTTATACTTTTCTTCTTTTAATCCGACCAATACCCAGCTCTTTTGCTTCCTCTTTCAACGCTTTTAATAAACTGATCGCCATTAACGCAATGATGATGGAAAATGGTAATGCTGCAATGATCATCATATTCTCGAGCGCCTGCAACCCACCTGTGTAAAGCAGAACCAGTGCGATTGCAGAGAGCAATATCCCCCAAGTAAATTTTATCTTATTACCAGGATGGTGCGAGCCATTGGTAGTCATCATCCCTAATACATAGGTCCCCGAATCTGCAGATGTAATAAAAAATGACCCGATCAGAATCATTGCTGTAATGGACATCACCAGCGACATCGGATAATGAGAGAACATGCCAAATAATGATTCTTCTGCTGAAAGACTAGAGATATCAGCAATTCCATTGTGCTCCAAAGATATAGCAGAACCACCAAAGGTCGAGAACCATAAGAAGACGACCAGGGATGGAATGAGAAGAACAAAAAAGACGAATTCTCTAATACTTCTTCCCTTCGACACACGGGCGATAAAAATACCGACAAATGGTGCCCAGGCAATCCACCATGCCCAATAGAAAATCGTCCAGCCGTTAATCCAACCGCGAATGTCTTCATTTAATGGCGCGATTCGAAAACTCATCTGTGGTAATGTTTGGATATAGGTTCCAATCGTATTAGTAAATAAATTAAGAATAAAAAGCGTCGGTCCAAATATAAACATTAGCAAAAATAAAGCGCCCGCTAATATCATATTGGCATTACTCAATATTTTTATCCCTTTCCCTAAACCAGACCAGGCAGAGATTAAAAAGAGGACGGTAACAATCGCAATAATAATAAATTGGATCCAAATCGTAGCAGGCACATCAAAGAGATACTTCAAGCCACCGTTTATTTGAACTGCACCAAACCCAAGTGAGGTTGCAACACCAAGTACAGTCGCTAATACAGAAAAGATATCAATTGCTTTTCCAGTGACGCCATTTACCTTATCGCCGAAGATAGGATGCAATGTCGCACTAATTAACCCGAGCTTACCATGTCTAAAATGGAAATAAGCAATTGCAAGAGCGACAATCGCATAAATAGCCCAAGCATGAATGCCCCAATGGAAAAAAGTAAACCGTAATGCATCCTTTATCGCCTGATCGGTACCCACTTCACCGGTCGGAGAGCTGATCGCATAATGACTGATAGGTTCTGATGTTCCATAAAATACAAGACCGATCCCCATACCGGCACTGAATAACATCGCAACCCAAGTCGGTCTGGAAAACTCCGGTTTTTGATCTTGACTTCCAAGTCTGATACGTCCAAATGGAGAAATCAATAGGTAAAGACAGATTATCAGCACGATAGCAACCAGTATTAAATAATACCATCCAAATGCGTCTGAAAAGAAGGTTTGAATATTTGCAGTTAATTGATCTAGTTGATCAGGTAGAGCCGCTCCAGCAATTACGAGCAATAAGAGTATCGATAATGATATGTAAAATACGACATAACGTTGTTTCATATAATTTCCTCCTACTAATGCTAACGTTATGACGTAGTATTGTCTTTTTTAGAATTATCATGTAACTTGAAAATGATTTTAAGAGAACAGACATCAATTTCAATACAAATCATATCGATTTTCAGGCAACAACAAGTAAATGCCTCCATATAAAACTAGTTATCATAAATAATACGGGATTCACTTCGACTCAATGAAGGTGTTATGTGTGCAAATAAAAAAGCCTGTTCTCCTTAAGATTAGGTACGAACAGGCTTTTACTTATATGATTCCGATTGGACTCGAACCAACGACTTCTACCCTGTCAAGGTAGCGCTCTCCCAGCTGAGCTACGGAATCATGATATAAAATTAGTGGGTAATTAATAATATAAGAAAGAATGTACAATCTGTCAATAATATTTGCCTAAATTCATCTATTTATTTTTAGTCGCTATCTATTAATTTATTCTATTATCCACTTCAGCCGACCAAAATAAAATTTTCGCAACATGATGATCAAAGGATAAATAACAAACATTATCAGCAACTGAAATCGCCCTCATCCCTATGCCATCAATGTTACAACTACTTAACATCTGTCATAATACTAGCCACATTTACTAATAACGCCAACTTTATCCAGCAAATCAACAATTGGTAAACTTTTCTCTTCCTGTTATAGCAACCACTTTCATCATTGGAAAAAATAACATAGCGAAACTTTATATTACATCTGCTAATCTATTAACTAGTAATGCAACAGGAGGGAAACGTATGAAAAATAAAATGAAAATACTCATCAGTAGTTTACTAGTTGTGACAGGTTTAACAGTACTGCCTGGATTTGCAGATGCTTATACCGTCAAACAAGGAGATACATTCTGGAAAATTGCACAGAACTATAATGTATCTACTAATGAATTAATGAATGTCAACAATTACTCTTCATCTATGCTATATCCTGGTGCAGAGTTGACGATACCAAGCAGTGTTTCAGACAAAGAAGTTGATTTATTAGCTCGTCTGGTACGTGCAGAGGCACAAGGTGAACCATACGCTGGTAAAGTGGCAGTGGCGACTGTCGTTTTAAACCGTGTCGATCACGCTGATTTTCCAAACACAATTACAGAAGTCGTTAATGAGACTTATTCAAATGGTGCGATCCATGCATTCAGTCCAGTAGCAAACGGTGAAATTAATAAAGAAGCTGACAGCGAATCTGTTCGTGCTGCAAAAGAGGCAATTGCATTCCGTGGCCAAGGCCAAGGATCGATCTACTTCTACAATCCGAACACAGCACAAAGCGATTGGATTTTCTCACGTGAAACTACTGTAACAATTGGTGATCATGTCTTTGCGAAATAGAAAAAGAACCGGTTCTGCCGGTTCTTTTTTTTGTTAGAAATATGAAGCTTCCAGCACTATAGATAAGCTAATTTCTTCTCATTACTTTAAAACTTTTTCATATACTTTTTTAGGAATTGCTATCTCCTGGTTTCCAGAAACGTATGGCGCTATTTCATACTGCTGGAACACAAGTGTAATGCCATCGTCCGTGAAATAAAAAGCTGTTTCATTGGACAGTTTAATATCATCTTTTTCTAAATCCGGGTAAAAAATATCCGGTCTTTCTATCGCGTATTCCCAAACGTAATCCCGAACTGCTTTGATTTGTTCTTCTTTCGTTAAAATATCCGTCAGAAAGACACGCTTTTCTTTACTTATATCAAAGTTGAAAGACTCGACCACTGTGTTTCCATGTGCACCTCCGCTGAACATGTAATTACTTGTTAGAATACTGAGCAATGGAGATTGGTTGTATTTCACTTCATAATCGGTCTGGTATTCTGCCGGGAAATCGTGTTGCGCGGCTTCCTTCTCATTTTCTTTTAATTCATTATAGGAAGCGGTAATATAATTTTGAAATATTTTATTGATTTTATCCTCCATCTTCACATCTGCTACATCAGAGACTTTTGGATATTTTAGTGCAGCCATCTCTTCATACAGTTCATCTGATACGGTTGCGGTTTGCTCTGCGGCTACAACAGATAAGCTTATGAACGGCATCATGAAGCAAATCGTTAAAATCACTAACCTTTTCTTCAATTTACTCACACCTTTTTTTCTTAGTTTGGATAGAATAGTCGGAATCATACATGCCGGAATTAATATTTTAGGATGTGTCACTACTATCCATTCTCGCTTTTGTGTTAAAATATCCACATGTAAGGAGGCGATATCATGGGACGTAAAGGGTCCATGGATTCAGCTAGTATAGAAAGTGATTATTTAAACAAAGAAATCGAAGTAAAATGGTACCTTCCGGAAGGTTTTACACCATTTCAGGATTATCAATTGTGTGTCATGCAGGATGGCGAAGATTATTTTCGCATTGGCCGTGTAGCAACGCTAAGTGATCAGCTGCACGAAGAAATGGAAATTGAACCGACTATCTTTGTCGGCATTCATTATCAAGATAAATATGATCGCAAGGAAAAATATCATCCAGACGGTGAACAGCAAAGTGATTACATTGCTTTTCTCGTCAAAGAAGCGATCCCTTTTGTAGAAGAAACGTTACATATCACACCTGTAAAAAGAATTTTAATGGGGGATTCACTTGCAGGTACATTAGCATTTATGGTAGCAAGTCAATTCCCGAGCACGTTCCATACTGCAATTATGCAATCCCCTTATATGAACGAGCGTGTCATGCAACAAGCGAACCGCGTACCGGCCGGTTCACAATTAGAGCTTTATCAATCAATTGGACTTGATGAGACAGAAGTTGATACGACAACTGGAGAGATTTCCGATTTTCTGGCGCCTAATCGTGTCTTTCATGATATTCTAAAAGACAAACTCTCCGTTTATCATTATGAAGAATTTGATGGAAATCATACCTGGACATACTGGCAAAAGGATTTAAAAAATATATTAATCACTATGCTATAAGGAGCACAAAATGGATATTAAACTTGTTGAGACAGAAAAAGAACTAAAAGACGCTTACGATGTACGCTATACCGTTTTTGTACGAGAACAAAATGTACCGGAAGAACTGGAAATCGATGATCTAGAAGAGGAAGCAATCCACTTCGTTGGTTATTCCAATGGCGAGCCCGTGGCAGCAAGCAGAATACGCTTCGTTGATGGCTATGGCAAAATGGAACGTATCTGTGTGATGAAAGAAGCGCGCGGCTTGGGTTACGGAAAAGACATTCTTTTGCATATGGAAAGTGTTGCGAATGCAAAAGGATTTAAGAAATCTAAATTAAACGCCCAAACTCGTGCTGTAGGTTTTTACCAAGGACTTGGTTATCGAACTATTTCTGGTGAATTTCTCGACGCAGGAATTCCGCATGTTACCATGACAAAAACATTATAAGCTTCGAGCAGTCTGTTGAACAGGCTGCTTTTTTATATGATAAATTACTTGTCGATAGTATGCAGAGAGCGCATTTTGTCTATCCTAATAAAAAATAATGTAAAGATAGGAGAAAGCTATGCTCTTTGGTTCAATTTTTGTAGAGACGTTGTTCGGTTTTGTGATGTTGTTTGTCTTAGCGAAAGTACTTGGAAAGACTCAGATTAAACAACTGACGGCCTTTGATTTTATCTCTGCACTTATACTTGGGGAACTTGTCGGAAACGCCTTATATGACGATCAGGTCGGGATCATGGATATTGGCTTTGCTGTTTTATTATGGGGAACGTTAATATATGTGACCGAATTAATTACGCAACGATATAAAAAGACGAGATCCATACTTGAAGGACGACCTTCCATCATCATTCACAAAGGAAAATTACAGCGCGAAGAAATGAAAAAAGGAAAACTGGACATGAATCAATTGCTCCACTTATTACGATCGAAGGACACTTTTTCTGTCCAAGAAGTGGACTATGCCATATTAGAAACTGACGGCACTGTGTCTGTTCTAAAAAAAACTTCCTATCAGCAACCTACCCGACACGATTTAAACTTACCACTAGAGGATGTCGTTCTGCCATTTATGTTAATTAACGATGGCGAAATTATTTGGGACAGCCTTGAAGAGATTGGTAAAGATGAAAAGTGGTTAGAACAAGAGTTAGTAAAACAAGAGGTATCCTCCGTTAAAGAAGTGTTCTACGCAGAATATTCGCGAGAACGACCGCTTTTTATTCAAGGATACTAATAGGATCTTTGAAAAGCGCAAGCGCCCGTTTAGAAACGTAGCGACTGGACGGCAGCAACTGAGATAAAGGAATCACGGTGAGCTTGAGAACCGATGATGACTTATCGTAGGGCGATGCAGGAAGTCGCCTAGTTTTTGGGCGCTGTAGCTGGACATGGCCGTCCATGTTAGAAAGCGATACGACAACTTATTATTTTCTTTCTTACCTCATAAAAAAAGGAAGGCCTGAAGCTTATTAGTTTCAGGCTTTTTCTATGTACTGCCAGATGATGTCTGGTGATGTTTATCAGGTTCGCTTGAAGGTTGCTCTTCTTCATGCTTTGGGCGTTTTCTTGTTACTCCTTTCGCCTGAAGTTACCCTATCTTCATGCGTTGGGCGTTTTTTTGCTACTCCTTTCGCTTGAAGTTATCACATCTTCATGCGTTGGGCGTTCTCTTGCTAGTCCTTTCGCCTGAAGTTACCCTATCTTCATGCGTTGGGCGTTCTCTTGTTACTCCTTTCGCCTGAAGTTATCCCATCTTCATGCGTTGGGCGTTCTCTTGTTACTCCTTTCGCCTGAAGTTATCCCATCTTCATGCGTTGGACGTTCTCTTGTTACTCCTTTCGCCTGAAGTTTCCACATCTTCATGCGTTGGGCGTTCTCTTGTGAATTCTTTCGCCTGAAGTTTCCCCATCTTCATGCGTTGAGCATTTTCTTGTTACTCCTTTCGTCTGAAGTTTCCCCATCTTCATTCATTTGACAATCTTTTGCTTCCACTTGCCCTAAAGTTCGTCATCATCTTCATGCGCCTATCAGCTTTTCCGGAAAACTGTCAAACCAGATGTGTCAGCAACTGCTAATAGCCAGGCATACCATCTGATCCAATTTTCCGTAATATAAGAAAAGTGCAGCCGGCGTATTTCACCGCTGGCTACACTTTTGCTTGAAAATGTTTGCCTTTTCCTGTGACTTGTGCATAAATATGTGCTTTGCGTTTTGATTCAGGTTGCTCATTCATGACAAGACGCCGATGATTTCCCTGCGCTGGATAAGGCAGCACTTCCTCTCTATTTGTTTGGGACTCTTCATATGTTGTATCATGCTGGACTGGATACACTTTCTCTATTGGAAACGGGTCACGCTTTTCTTTCGTAACACGTTGATGGTATTGCTGATATTGATAATTTTCTACCGGCATAATATAACCCATTTCGCATCCCTCCTTCGCATGTTTCTATTGATATACCCCTTTTACCGGAATGTAATCCTATTTTTATACAAATAAGCAAAACAGATAGCTTTCAATTAGTAAAGCTATCTGTTTTATACTTAAATCCAAGAAAATGGTGGACGGTCATTATCATCCTTGTGATCTTTATGATCATCGTGATCGTGATGTTCTTCTCTTTCTTCTGCTACATCTTCAAGCAGCTCATCATGATCATCTTCTACCGATCGTGGGCCAAAGAATGGATCATGACGGCGAGTTGGTTCGATACGAACGTTATCCGCTTTGATCACTAAATCTTTTACATAAATTACTTTCTTTTTTTCTGACACGTTCTTCACTCCTTAATATTATATGCAATAACTTATTTGCCTAAGAACACTATATCTTATGCATTTGACCTATATAAGTGTTTATTAAAAGCCAGCTAAATTGATTTCCTGTATTTGTTCTAACGGGATCGAAACGGGTTGAGATTTATTCACAACCTTTAAAACAACCATGTCATTCTGAAAATCTTCAATCAAACCTGTGTATTTACGTCTTTCTGTTACAATTTGGCATTTATTTTTTGGAACATGAAATGGCATATCAGCAAAATATATCACTTTTTCTTTAACATCCATATCTTTAAATTTTTTTTTCTCCATAGTAGGCGTTGGGGCTTCAGCTTCTTGTTTTTGACGTTTCTTTGCCGGTCTTACTTGTTTCGGCTTCGATTGCGGTTTAGCTGATTGCTTTGATTTATTGTAATTGGATGAACGATAAGCAGTTTGCATAGACCGTTTTGGTTCCGCGTGATTTGGTTGTGCAATATACATTCTCGGTATTTCTCTATTAGTGTTGTTCGATTCCAAAAGTATTCCTCCTTTACTTGCTGCTAATGTATGTATATGTAAAACGCCTAGTCGTTGTGAGCAAAAAATTAAAGGCTTTTTTTCAAAACCGAGACACTCGTCTATACGCAAACGTTCCTATGACATAGATTATTAGTGTTAACGAAATCTTTTTTCTGAAGGAGTGTCAGATAATGGGTAAAAATTGCCATGATGAAGTAAGTGGAGCTGGAAATAGCTGTGTACTTGATGTAGTACTTGCGATTGATGAAGCACAAGACAATGTAGTTGACAACCATTGTGATATAAGCTGTGCACAATCAATTCGTGATTTAGTATCCCCAGCAACAGCAAATGGGTTAGATACAGTACCTTTCATTCTATATGATAAAAAAGGTAAACCTTTCAAAGGGTACGGTGCTGAAGTAAAATCTCACGGAGGACCTGCTCGTTTCGAATGCTTTAGCAGCTTTATCTTCCGTGTGAACGATGTAGATGAAGACACTGGTTGTGCTGTACTAGAACTATTAGTGTTCGATGATGATGAGCATGCTTGTGGTGATCCATGTGAACAACTAGACAACGAACAAGTTTCTGATTTAGAACGTACTGGAATTTGTATCACTGTTGACTTAAATTGTTTCTGTGCGATTACTTGCTTACCAGCAGTTTCAGTACTTTAATACTATCTCCCTTCCAAACCTTATTAGGCTTGGAAGGGCTTTTTTCTTACATAATTAGGATTAAAGCCTTTACATTGAGAAAAATAATGCGTATTTCGTGATTTTTGGAATACTACCCCTTAGAATAGGGTAAGGTAAATTGTGCACTCATACACAAAAACTATATATAGAAGGGACAGGATATTTGAATGCATAAGGTATCTAAAGTATTTTACATTTCACTCGCAATTACAGTTCTCTTTATTGCATGGGGGATTATTCCTAAGGATATGTTACCTGAAGGGAATCTGAACACGGTAACTACCAACATTCAAGAATTTCTAGTTAGTCGTTTTGGCTGGTTTTATTTACTAGTCACAACTAGCTTTGTGATTTTTGCTATCTTTTTAATTGTTTCGAAGTACGGAAACATTGTGCTTGGTAAGGATGGAGACAAGCCTGAATATAATTATTTGACATGGTTTGGTATGTTATTCAGTGCAGGAATGGGGATTGGTCTCGTGTTCTGGGGAGCAGCAGAACCAGTTTCACATTTTCATGACCCACCTTATCCAACCGACACTGAAGCAGCAGCTGCTCGTGTCGCGATGCAACACAGTTTTTTCCACTGGGGACTCCATCCATGGGCAGTCTATGCCACACTAGCGATGGCCTTAGCCTATTTCCAGTTTAGAAAGGACGAGCCTGGGCTAATAAGCAGTACCTTAAAGCCTTTATTCGGTAAAAATATGAACGGTGGCTTCGGTACAACGATCAATGTCATTGCTGTATTTGCAACTGTATTTGGTGTTGCAACGTCATTAGGACTGGGTGCACAACAAATTGGTAGTGGTATTGAGTTCGTATCAGGAAACATCGAAAATACAGTTGGCTTACAATTAATCATTATTGCCATTGTCACAGTATTATATATGCTATCTGCTTTAACAGGTTTGAATAAAGGGATAAAAATCCTGAGTACTACTAATATTGTATTAGCTATTTTACTCATGGTCTTTCTGTTGTTTACAGGTCCAACTAACTTTATCATGAACTTCTTTACAACAACGTTAGGATCCTATATTTCCAATCTGCCGGAAATGAGCTTCCGTATGGCACCATTTAATCAGGACAATGCAGATTGGCTGGAAAACTGGACAATCTTCTATTGGGCTTGGTGGATTGCATGGGCACCGTTTGTAGGTATGTTTATCGCACGTGTATCCCGCGGACGTACGGTTCGTGAATTTGTCGTTGGTGTCTTATTAGTACCAACCATCTTTGGTGCGCTTTGGTACAGTGTATTTGGCGGTTCCGCTATTCACTTGGAGATGAACGAAGGCATCAATATATATAACATTATGAATGAGTCTGGTACCGAATCTGCTCTATTTACAGTGTTAGAGAGCTTCCCGCTAACAGCAGTGATGGCAGTGTTGACGGTACTGTTAATCAGCACATTCTTTATTACATCAGCTGACTCCGCAACGTTCGTTCTTGGTATGCAAACGACAAACGGGGATCTAAACCCAAATGTTTCTGTAAAAGTAGCATGGGGTATTGTGCAATCTGGTACAGCTGCTGTGTTATTGTGGCAAGGAGGACTTGGTGCATTACAAACCGCCTCGATTATCGCCGCATTCCCATTTGCGATTATCATGATCATGATTGTGTTTGCGCTGATCAAGGCATTTAAAGAAGAAGGAAGAACATACGCCCTAAAAAGAAGAAGAAGAGAAGAAGGTTAAGCAAAAAGGCTATCCCGAGGTGGGATAGCCTTTTTTAATCGATAAACCGTTGTCTGTCTTCTGGTTTGGGTATCATGCATGCCTCTTTCTTTCCGAACCATTTATAGCGATTTTTCGCGATGATCTGATAGAGAAAATCCCGTATTGGCTTCGGTATGATTAAAAAGATACGAGCAAAACGATAAACACCGGTCAATTGTTTTGCTATATTTAATGCGGCAGTGGATTTAGTGTAGATTTGATCGTTATCGATAAGAATTAAGCTGTCAATATCCTTTGGAACGTTATACTGTTGTACGAGATCCTGTCCCACCTCACTCTGTAACGACGCAAAATGGAATTTCCGCTCGGGATCTCGTTGAATTATAAATTGCACGCTGCTGGAGCAAAAGTTACAAACGCCATCAAATAAAATAATTCGTCTCATATCAACACCTCTTTCTTCTATTTTATCATCTATTCGGTTAAATACTCAAAAAATGGACAGATAAGAAAAACCGGACAAAACCCAATCGGTCCTATTTACCTTTTGTATATAGCTACCTATAATATGGATTATGTAAAGTAGCTATCGTTGCCAAGCATCCATATTGAGCTATTTAATGTGCTGGGATACCGCTTCGGTCGGGTAGAAAACAGGCGCGCGCATTCATGTAGAATCACGTTTCATGTAGCCCCCCCACGATCCCGGACGGTCGGATTTCCCGAGTCCGGTTCTGACCTTGGCTCTACCATAAATGTGCCTTCCTCATATAATCTAGGTTTAAGTTCTAGCCAACATTCACCCATTACTAAATGAGTTTACTTATCTACGTGAATGTCTCAGGCTTTTTTTGTGTTGACTCTGCGTTCAACTTTGCCAGACAATCCGCCAAGTATCCAGAGCCCCTTTGCCCTATCTTGGGTGTTACCCTTGACAGGGATAGAATCTTGTTCTATCTCTGAAGGCATTACCCTTCATTCTTCGCTACTACGGACTCATCCGCCGATCCTAAATCTTCCATTCCTATTTCGCTGTTAACTTATAAGGATTGGTCTTTGCAGGTTGTTGCTAGTCCCTGCTAGAAGTAGGACCTTCCCGTCGTTATCTCTAAGAATCTTTCCCTAGATGCTAAAACCCCTACCCCGGTTGCTTCTATAGTGCTCATTACCGTTTCTTCCTATAGAATATCAGCCTTCCCCAAGTTGGCAACAGGTCGGCGCAAAACATTTATCCCTTCAACAGCTTCAGAAAGGCGCGAATTTTCGGGGCTGCAGTATTCGTTAAAGCCTTTTGGCCTCTAGGTTTGCTTGCCACACAGGCTGTTCCGACCTTGTATTCTCTGCGTAATACAGGCCGCCGTGGCGTTTACTTCCAAGCAGAACGTGGGTCGTTACCTTCCCACGCATTGGATATGCTAGTCGTCTGAATCGGCAAATTGACGACAGGAGACATTCACTCCATTAGATTCTTAGCCTTGACGGCTACTCCGCCAACCACTTCGCGTCCTGCGGGGCACGGCTGAAGCTAACTTTGTGAAGAAAGGCACTTCACAAAGTGGATCTTCAGCGCCTGCATAATCCCGCGGGAGTCTACGTGGTTGGCCTACGCTATGGC
Organism: Gracilibacillus salinarum; assembly: GCF_022919575.1. Classification (NCBI taxonomy): domain Bacteria; kingdom Bacillati; phylum Bacillota; class Bacilli; order Caryophanales; family Bacillaceae; genus Gracilibacillus; species Gracilibacillus salinarum. Next base: position 1,303,320 of record NZ_CP095071.1, read on the forward strand.
TTTGCTCTACACCTATTAATACAGCTAATATTTTGAGCGGTATCCCTTAGTGTCTATACCTCATCTTTAATATGAATAATGCCTAGCACTGCTGCTTTTCACTGTTACATACGTTGTAGCACTTCCCTCAAGCGTAGGAAATAGGCGGAGACTCCTCATGCCTCAGCGCGAGCTGAAGATTCACTTATATTTATGCCTGTGTCTCCAAGTATCGCTTCGAAGTGAGCTTCCTCGGCACAAGGCAGCACAGATGCTGTTCAAGTATAAAGCCGCGCCCCACAGGACGCGGAGCCTATTTCCGGAGCTTTGCTAAGCAGATGATATCTATCAAAATTACCACTATGTCAGACAGTGTTACTTTACATAATCTATCTTATAGGAACTTCGCTTCTTGTTCCATATGATTACTGCTGTGACTGCACTTTTATACTTCCTTTACTGAATAAAAAACCTCCGCTTTAAAAGCGGAGGTTTTCTTGTATTTATACATATTCCAACAGCTGCTGTAACTCTTCTACATATTCTGATGAGCCTGTAACGATCAGGCGATCATTCAGCCGAAGCTCGGTATCACCGTGAGGAACGATTGAATCATTACCCCGGAAGATGCGGACCATAATGACATCACCGGTGAATGGGAATTCCCTTAACACCGTGCCCTCGTAGCCTATATTGTTCATGTTAATCTCATACAATTGACTGTCTTGCTCCGTGAAAATGTTAACAACATGCGGAGATTCGATCAATGCTTTCAATAATGTTTTCGATGATAATAATATCGAGAAGACATCAACACCGATCTCTTTCAATCTTTTTTCCATTACCGGATTCTCCACTCTGGCAATAACCCTTTCTACACCAAGCTTTTTGGCGTATGCTGCGATTTCTTCATTTTTTTCTAGATTACCGGTTGTAACTACAACAATATCATGATGGAAGACACCAGCCTTCTCCAGTGTATCAAAATCATAATTTTCAAGCTCATTAATGTCAAAAATTGATCTACTTTTGCTGTCATCCAAATTCTCTTGCTTCGTATGGAAGAGATGCGTCTCGAAATCTTTCGGATCCAATTCACGCAATACAGGTATGGTCGCCTGATTAATACCGATGAAAGAGACGGTTTGCTGGTAGTTGGCTTCTTCCTGATTCACATAGTATTTCTTAAAGAAAGCAGGTGTAATAATACAGGAAAGAACAGCAACTAATACGAGTGCACCATTCATTTCACTTGTAATAATGCCTAGTCTCTCCCCAATCGTACCAGCTGCGATCACAAGCGACAGCGTTGACGTTAATAGCATACTGGATGCGATCACAGTCTTCGTGTCGTACCATTTTTTCAGAAGAAGAACAGGAATAACTTTTGAAAGTAACAGAGCAAAGAACAAGAGCGGAATTAACGCTAATATCTTTGGTTCTCCGAATAATGCTTTCAAATCCAAATCGACACCGACCATCACGAAGAAGATCGGAATTAGGAAACCATAGCCAAAGCTGTCCAACTTCTGTACAAGTTCTTGGTTAGGAGCTAATAGCGACACTAACGCACCTGCCAGGAAAGCACCAAGGATATTCTCAGCCCCTACGGACTCGGACAATGCTACAAGGAAGATAATCAAAGTGAATACAGCTCTTGTACCGATCTGTATCGTACCTTTAGACATGGCTTCAATAAACGATTGATTCCTGAAATACTTCCCAACGAAATATAAGAGGACACCGACACCGAACAATAAGAGCAATAGCCACATATTTCCGGATTCGTCCCCATAAAAAGAAACAAAAATAGCTAATAAAATCATCGTAGCTAAATCAGCAATAACAGCAATCAGGAGGATTGTTTGTCCAACCGTTGTCTGCATAGCTTGCGCTTCTTTTAAAGTAGGGACGACAACGCCTAATGAAATTGTTGAAATAATCAACGTCATTAAGTAAATATTATCGATAAATCCGAACAGTACAAATAAATAGGATAGACCGAATGATAATATTAATATGCCGATAAATATGAGAGTTGCCAGCTTGACTGGATTAGGCATATTTTTTGTACCATTTTGTTTACGCCCTTTTTTCGAAAATATAGTGAAATCAATTTCCAATCCACTTAGAAACATAAGAAAAATAAAACCTAATGTAGACAATGTTTCAAGCCAGTCACTGTCTTCCACTAAATTAAAACCACTATGGCCAATAATTAAGCCGACAATAATTTCTGCTACAACAACTGGAATCATCTTCAATCGGAACCGATGCAACAGAATAGGTGTTATAAAGGCTGCAATAATAACGATGACGAGTGAACTTACTGATTCTCCGTGCATGTGCAGTCCCCCTCTCTATAATAAAAAGTTCATAAATGTCGTTGCTAAACCAAAATAAATAAAGATTGAAATAACATCATTCAACGTAGTGATGAATGGTCCTGAGGCAACTGCTGGGTCAATATTAAAACGGTCCATGACAAGTGGAATAAAAGCACCAGAAATAGTTGCCACCAGTAAGGTTGCCATGATAGAGATACCAACTAGCATACCAAGATAAAAATCATGATACCAAAATGCAATTAACAACGTAATAATCACACCACATGAAACACCAGTAATCAAGCCAGTCTTAGCTTCTTGCCAGATTACTGCTGCTTTTCCTTTTTTATTCATATCACCTGTTGAAATACTTCTTACAGCAACTGCCAATGCCTGTGTTCCGGTGTTACCAGCCATTCCGGCAATTAGCGGAATAAATACGGCCAAGATCGGATCCTTCGCAAGCGTTGCTTCAAAGCGACCGATCAAACTTGCCGTTAACATGCCTAGAAATAGCAAGATAACAAGCCATGGTAATCTTTTTTTTGCAGAAGAGATCGCTGTATCCCCACTACTTTCTACATCTGAGATACCAGCAAGTTTGGAGTAATCATCACTTGCTTCTTCTTCCATAACGTCCATAATATCATCAACTGTAATAATACCGAGTAAATGTTCTTGAAAATCAACAACAGGCAATGCAAGGAAATCATAATCACGCATCATTTGGGCAATATCTTCCTGGTCTTCTCCCACAGGTACAGATACCACACGATCACTCATGACTTCCTCAATCAGCCAATCCCCTTCTGCAATAATTAAATCTCGCAGGGAGATAACCCCGACTAATTTCTTATAAGAATTGACAACATATATATAGTAGATTGTCTCTGCATCTGGCGCTTCCTTGCGCAAATGACGCATTGCATCTTTTACAGTCATGGTCGTATGGATCACGACAAATTCCGTCGTCATAATACTTCCTGCTGTTTTTTCTTCATAATGGAGAAGCTCTTTGATCTCTTCAGAGGAACGTTTGTCCATTATAGTTAAAAAGCTGGCAACTTTATTTTTATCTAATTCATTTAAGATATCTACCGCGTCATCTGTCGACATATATTCTAAAATTTTAGCGGCAAATGCCGGTACCATTTCGATAATAAAATCAGATACGATGTCTTGGTCGACTTGCTCAATAACTTCTGCCATCTCTTCAGGTGATAAATAGGAATAAATTAAGAAGCGGATGTCTTCGTCTTGTTCTTCGAATATTTTAGCTTGATCATACGGATGTAATTCTAAGAATTCAGCCCGAAATTGATCAATTCTTTCATTGATTAAGGTTTCCTGAATCTTCTCCCACATTTCCATCCGTTCTTGCTGCTCTAAGTGTTCCATTAGTCCGCCTCCTATCATCTTTTGACATACTTTTATCACGGCGCAATTCTTCCGTAATACCCCACTCCATGTTCCGAAATATAAATATGAAGCTGAGTGAGGGGTAAACGGACGATAACTTCCTGATAAGTTTCGCTAGCAATCAGTGGGGGCAGACCCCCACTGATTGAAGTCTCACTTTATCACAGCGCTAACCGTCCGTAATACCCCACTCCATGTTCCGAGATATAAATATGAAGCTGAGTGAGGGGTAAACGGACGATAACTTCCTGATAAGTTTCGCTAGCAATCAGCGGGGCAGAACCCCCACTGATTGAAGTCTCACTTTATGAAGATGTTAAAAGAATAACATATCTCGCTAAAAAATACGCAAATTTTACACATTCTAATTATCAAAAAATGATACAATATCGAAAGAATTGATATGTTTTTATTCTCAAAAAATCATTTTTCCACTATACTAGATGTGGACTAAATTTTTCAAGAAAGAAAGGTTTAACAGAATATGCCTGAACAGAATGCAAATGCAAAACTAGACTACTCGCTTATTTTTATCGTGATTATTTTTGGGATTATTAGTGTGTTCACTTTATATACGTTAGATCCTTATTTGAGTTTGAAAGGTGCTGATTATGACAACCTGTTTATCAAACAAATGGTATGGTACATCGCAGGATCCATGCTAATCGCTGTTATTATGATGTTTGATTATGACCGTCTTCGACAAGTTTCCTGGATTCTTTATGGATTAGGAATTTTGGCATTACTTATGCTCTTCTTTCATTTTCCACCTGGAATCGCAAAACAGGTAAATGGAGCTTGGGGCTGGTTCGCCATTCCTGGATTTGGTACCTTGCAGCCTGCCGAGTTTATGAAAGTGTTTCTGATCATATTTCAAGCACATATCATGGTAGCCCACAACGAAAAATATCCAGTACATACAGTCAAAATGGATCTGTGGCTACTTTGTAAGATGGCAGTGGCAGCACTGGTACCGATTTTTTTCCTGACACAACAGCCTGACTATGGTGGCGTGTTAGTATTAGTGTCGATTACTGCCTGTATGTTGTTAGTTTCAGGAATCAAATGGCGAATTATTCTTACTATTGTAGGAACTGGTCTTGTTTTAATAGCCACGGTACTGTTTATTTACCTTAATTTCACGGAAGCCGTCAACCAGTTCTTGTATGACAACGAATTGGGTCATATTGTGGACCGGCTTCAAGGCTGGCTATTTCCAGATCAATTCAGCCAGGAAGGTGCCTACCAAACCTTGACGGCGATGCTTGCTATCGCATCCGGCCAGTTATCCGGAAAGGGAATTGGCACATTTGAAAAGGCGACAGATATTCCGGAATACCAGACGGATTATATTTTTTCCACCATTGCCGAACAATTTGGTTTCTTTGGTGCAAGCTTGTTAATATTAATTTACTTTTTATTAATATACCGGCTCATTTTTATTGCGCTAAAAAGCAAAGATCCATTCGCAAGTTATATGGTGACAGGTATTATCGGTATGTTTACCTATCAAGTATTTCAAAATATCGGCATGTCGATTCAATTATTACCTGTTACGGGCTTGCCGTTACCATTTATCAGCTATGGAGGAAGTTCGACGCTGACCTATTTAATGGCTATTGGCATAGTCTTAAATGTATTCTTCCGTATAAAAACCTATATGTTTGACGAATCTTAACTATAAACAATAGCTAATAATAGACTGGGGTTTTGGATATGAAATTAGATATCATCGGGGATATTCACGGCTGTTATCACGAACTGATGAATCTGCTGGATCAGTTAGGCTATCGGGTAGAAAAGAACCACATTCATCATCCAGATGGACGGCGCATCGCCTTTGTCGGTGATTTGACTGATCGCGGTCCGCAATCGGTAGAAGTAATACGCTTTGTATATCAACTCGTTCACGTACAGAAAATCGCCTTTTATGTGCCTGGCAACCATTGTAATAAGTTATACAGATTTTTTCTTGGCAATAATGTCTCACACCAGCACGGACTGGAGACAACTGTTGCTGAATATCAGCAATTGTCGGCTGATGATCAAGCAGAAGTGAAAAAAATGATGATGACACTTTATGAGCAAGCACCTCTATATCAAAAGATCGATGAGCTAGACGTTGTCATTGCACATGCCGGGATACCTGAAAAATATATTGGCAGAGACGATAAAAAAGTGAAAACCTTTGTACTTTACGGAGACATAACTGGTGAAAAGCATCCCGACGGACGCCCAGTAAGAAGAGATTGGGCCCAGCAATATCACGGTGAGCGCTGGGTGGTTTATGGACATACACCTGTATTAGAACCTCGGTTCGTACATAAAACCGTTAATATTGACACAGGCTGCGTTTTTGGCAACAAATTGTCCGCATTTCGCCTCCCAGAAGAGACAACGGTGAGCGTACCATCGAGCATGCCATTTGTGGAAGAAAAATTCCGATTATAATAAGCGGTATCTGGTCCATATTTTGACGTGAACCAGGACGTTAAAATATGGGCTTTATTAGAAAAAGCCGAACATAACGTGAATGTTGTTAGATGACGATTCATGTTGTGTTCGGCTTATACTAAGAAAAAAAGGGTATAACCCTCCCGGTCCTATTTGATTCAAGTTTTATATAACTACCTCTATAATATGGATTATGTAAACAAAGGCTGTATTGCAGAATGATCATTTTAATATATTTTATCTGCTTAGCAAAGCTCCGGAAATAGGCTCCGCGTCCTGGGCACAGCCTCAGCTAGGCTACTACTTGAATTACTTCCTTGCTGCCTTGTACCGAGGAAGCTCACTTCGAAGCAATACTTTCAGACGCAGGCAGAAACTAAATGAATCTTCAGCTCGCGCTGAGGCATGAGGAGGCTCCGCCTATTTCCTATGCTTAAGGGAAGTTTTACAACATTTGAAACAGCTAAAAGCAGTGGTTCTGGCATTATGTTAATCAAAAGCTGATATTTATATGGTGCATTCAATATGCTAGCAATTCCAAAAGTTGTAGAGCAAACATCCTAGCGTAGGCCAACCACGGAGACCCCCGCGGGATTGTGCAGGTGCTGAAGATCCACTTTGTGAAGCGCCCTTCTTCACAAAGTTAGCTTCAGCCGTGCCCCGCAGGACGTGGTTGGCCGAAGCGGTATCCCAGCACATTAAATAGCTCAATATAAATGCTTGGCTAGTAGTGCTTAGTTCCCATAATCCATATTATAGGAACTGAACTTCATGTTCAATATGATTACTAAACTGCACTTTATACTTTCTTGACTGATTAGAAAAGGACGATTTTGTCCTCGTCCTTTTTTATTGCTTTTTCAATGCTTTCCAAGTTTGCTCCAACTCATCTGCTAAAGGTATCTCGAATTGCAGGCGTTCTCTTGTCATCGGATGATAAAAGCCCAACCGGTGACAATGCAGGGCCTGGCGATTCAAGTAGGTTGTATCACCTTGATATAAGCTATCCCCAATGAGCGGATGACCAACTGCAGAGAAATGGACGCGGATTTGATGGGTTCGGCCTGTCTCCAGGCGGACCTCTACTAACGAAACATTGTCGAGTTCCTCTACCACCTGATAATGCGTGATCGCCCGTTTACCATCAGGAGATACAACACGTCGAATAATAGAATCTGGTGCACGATCGATTGCTAAATCCAATGTTCCTTTCTTCTCCTCCATTTTTCCCGATACAATGGCCTGATAACGACGATTTACCGTCCCTTCATGTTGATCTTGGAATAAAACAGAATGACTGTGGCGATGTTTGGCTATTAACAATAATCCGGAAGTATCACGGTCCAGTCTTGTTACGACATGGACGGTATATGGCAGTTGCTTTTGATCATAATGAGCGATAACTCTATTAGATAAAGTATGCTGCTGATGATGATAGGATGGCATCGTAGCAATGTATGCCGGCTTATTGACGACTAATACATCGTCGTCTTCATACACAATATCGAGAGGGAGAGCTTCCGGCTTTAGCAGCTCACTCCTCGTTTCCGGCGGGAATATTACCTCTACGATATCTCCTTCTGCAAGCTTATGCCGCACATTTACTTCCTGATTGTTCACTAATAATTTACCACCACGAAATTTCACTGCTGTTAGTGTTCGGCGTGAGATCCCCCTTGCCTGATGCAAGTAATCACGTAATAACAATTCATGGTAGTCTTGATCTACTTTCCATTTCACTTTGTTCCACCTACATTTATATCATGTTGTTTCGTCCGATATGAAGGAATCATGTACCCTTTTCCAAAATGGAAAGGCTCGAAAACGTGCAAATCGAATTTTCTCATCTGACACCCGACATTCGATCCGATCAATATTATTGTATTCTTCTGTGCGATGATCTACAGTAATCATAAACTTACGATTGTGATAGATCGGTAATAATTCACAAACATGATGACTAGGCAAAATTAACGGCGATCCGATTGTCCGGTATACGCGGTTATTAATGGATGCCATCTCGGTGATTTGCATAGCGTTTAAGGAAGGATGCAGAATTGCTCCTCCTAGCGCTTTATTGTATGCTGTACTTCCTGATGGCGTCGATACACAGAGTCCATCTCCACGAAAGCGCTCAAAATGCGCCCCTTTTATATGAACATCCATCGCGACTGTTGCATCAGCACACTTAACCGACACCTCATTTAATGCTAAAAATGAGGTATAGGATTCATCTCCAATTGGATGTATTTTGACATCCAATAAAGGATATTCCACCACTTCAAAAGGTTTTTTCGCAATTTCAATAATTAATTTCTCTACTTCTTCCGGTACCCAATCCGCATAAAAACCGAGATGCCCGGTATGGACACCGATAAACGCGGTATCCTTTAACCGGTGCCTGTATGTATGAAATGCTTCCAGAAATGTACCGTCACCTCCAACAGAAATAACCAGATCCGGTTTCTCCTCATCATACTCAAGAGAGAAATCATTTAAATATTGTTTCATTCTAGCTTTGATTACTTCGGATTTATTATCATCACGTGAAAGTATTGTAAAACGCACATCTGTTACCCCCTTACTTGTCATTGTTGCTTTTATTTGTGCGGAACACTCGTTGAGCTTCTTGTATTTCATCTTTAATTTTCGCCATTTCCTCATCCAGTTTAAAAGCTGCTTCTGCTGCACGTTTCAGTCTTGCTCTTACCTTTTCCGGAATTCGCCCTTCATATTTATAATTTAGAGAATGTTCATTTGTTGCCCAGAAATTCATCGCTAATGTTCGAATCTGAATTTCTGCAATGATCTTCCGCTCCCCATGTATGGTTTCAACGGGATAAGAAATAATAAGGTGATAAGAACGATAACCACTGTCTTTCTTGTGGTTAATATAGTCCCTTTCTTCTATAACGTCAAAATCATTTCGTGTCTTTAAACGGTCCACTATGTCATATATATCATCGACAAATTGACAGACAACGCGAACTCCTGCAATATCTTGAAGTTCTTCGATGTCATCAATCTGAAAATCTTTCCGTTTCATTTTTTCTTTAATACTGGAGACCGGCTTTACCCGGGCTGTAACAAATTCAATCGGTGAATGACTGGATTCGAATTCAAATTGAGTACGCATCCCTTTCAATTTCACCTTTAGTTCTTCAACCACCTGTGCATAAGGTGCCAAGAAGTTTCGCCAATTCATGTCTAGCACCACCTGTGTTATCTTTGTCTATGATTATTTTACCATATTCCTAACGAAAGAAGTAATCATAGCTTATATCGTTATTTTTGCTTTTTTATTCCGAATGCTGCAAAATATACATGCAAAAGGAGGAGAAAAATGACACAGGAAATTGAAATAGAATTTAAAAACATGCTGACAGAATCTGAGTATGAACAGTTGCTGAACTATTACAGTGCAGAGAAACTATCTCCAATACGACAACGAAATCATTATTTTGAGACGAAAGATTTTCATTTAAAGCAAAATCATGCAGCACTGCGTATCCGTGAAAAGAATAACACGTATCAACTCACACTTAAACAGCCAAACCCAAATGGAGCGGGACTGCTGGAGACACATTGTACCATAACAGAGCAAGAGGCTGATAATTGGATGGATGAGAATATTATACCAAAGCAGGATATTACGGACGCGCTAAATCAAATGAATATCGACATCCAGGAATTAAAATATGGTGGAATGTTAGAAACGAAACGAATAGAGTTTACACTGAATGCTTGTACCATCGTACTGGACAAAAGTAATTACAACGGGCACACCGATTATGAACTGGAACTGGAAGCATCCGATGAAACACATGGTAATCAAGTATTTGAGAAACTGTTAGCAGCACATCAAATCCCAAAACGCCAAACCGCTAATAAAATTGAACGCTTTTATCAAACCGTACAATTGTAAACTAAATGGTGTATTTACGAATGGTAAACACAGTGATAGCTGTATGATAACAGTTCACCCTTACAGTTCATTGAATTTTACCTTGAATCACATAAGTTGCTAGTTCTATATAAAGCCTGTTACAATATAGTAACATAAAGAGAGATAAAGGAATACGTACCACAAGGTGAAAGGTTTGGAGGATATGAGAGAATCAGAAGGATCTATTTATGAGGTTATTGGGGGACACGAAAAAATTGAGGAATTAGTTGAGGCTTTTTACGCGAGAGTGTCTAAACATCCTGATCTAATTCCCCTCTTCCCAGACGAATTTTCGGAAGTAGCAAGAAAACAAACACAATTTTTAACTCAATTTTTTGGTGGGCCTCCATTATATATTCAAGAACATGGGCATCCTATGATGAGAAAGCGTCATTTGCGTTTTCCGATTACGCCAACGAGACGTGATGCCTGGCTTACTTGTATGAAAGGTGCTCTAGAAGAAGCAAATATTGAAGAACCGTACCGTAGTGCAATGTTTGAACGGCTCACACTCACAGCCAATCACATGATGAATACGCCTGATGAGAAAGGAGAATCATGGTGAATTGGAATTCTGCCGGATCTTGGCAACACCAGGATCGAAACCAAACAACGCATTATCATTTTATTGATGTTTTAAAAAAACCGATCGAAATTTATGTGTTCATTGATCCACTTTGTCCGGAATGCTGGTCATTAGAGCCGTATTTAAAGAAATTATCCATTGAATATGGTCGATTTTTTACCATTCGGACGGTATTAAGTGGTCAATTAACGAACTTGCACAAGGACAAATTTGAAAAACCGAGAAAGCTGAAAGACATATGGGAAAAGACGGCTAGTCGTACGGGAATGAGCTGTGATGGTGACCTTTGGATCGAGAACCCTATTCATTATCCATGGCTTGCATCCATTGCGATCAAAGCTGCGGAGTTGCAAGGCAAAAAAGCTGGCAAACGATTTTTACGCAAATTACAAGAGCTGGCTTTTCTAGAGAAAAAGGATATCTCGCAAGAAGAAGTTCTATTAGATTGCGCGAAGACGGTACATCTCGATATTGAAGAGTTTCGTGAAGACTTATACTCCACTTCCTCCAAAAAAGCCTTACAATGTGATTTAAAAATCACGAAAGAAATGGATGTTGAGTACATTCCGACAATGGTGTTCTTTAATCAGTCTGAAGACGATGCTGGATTAAAGATTTCAGGAATTTATCCTTATGAAATCTATGTTAAAGTATTGAAGCAGATGTTGCAGAAGGAGCCATTGCCTGCGAAGAAACCGAAATTATTAGATTTTTTATCTCATTATGATTTTGTGGGCACAAAAGAAATTGCTGTCGTTTACGATTGGTCAATGGAAAAAGCAGAAAAAGAAATGAAAAAATTACAACTAAAGCAAATTGTCGAGAAGGTACCAGTCAAATTCGGTTACTTCTGGAAATATACAAAGTAAGGACATGTTCATCACATGTCCTTTTTTGTTATCTATTCTTTAAGATAAGGGATGGGAGAAAGTTTCAGGTCAAACAAAGGGGTTGTTTGTTTAACTTACTATAACTATACCAAGTATTAATAAAATTGACAATACCTTTGTTCACAATTTCACAAAAGTGTCACACTTCTACTCCAATGCCTGATTACATATAATAAGGCATGAACCTTAAACGTGTAGTTTTATCTTCATCATATTCTTGAAAGGAGGTACATAAGTGAAAATACTCCTGTTACTTATACCTGTTTTCGCATTTATCTTAAATATATTCGGATTAATGCGGTTAATCCCGCCTTATATTACCGTCCCCCTTCTGTTTCTCACTATTTATTTCACGGTTTACTTCTTCAATCATAAAAAGCAATTTAAAGGATTTCAAAAGGCCACTATTCGATAATAGTAGCCTTCTTCTTATTCTATTTCGTTTAAGAGCTGTTCCATTTCTTCTAACTTTTGCTCGAATACCTTTAGCGCATTTAGGACTGGTGTTTTTTCCGTCATATCTACCCCAGCTTTTTTCAATACTTCAATCGGATAATCACTGCTTCCTGATTGCAGGTATCCTAAATAACGCTCAACTGCAGGATCTTTTTCCTCCAATATTTGAGAAGCAAGAGACTGTGCCGCTGCATAACCTGTTGCATATTGATACACGTAATAATTGTAATAAAAATGAGGAATTCTCGCCCATTCAAGACCGATTTCTTCATCAATAATTAAATCATCACCAAAATATAACTTATTAAGGTCGTAATACATTTCAGTAAGCTTATCAGCTGTTAATGCTTCACCTTCCTGAGCGGCTACATGAATCTGATGCTCGAACTCCGCAAACATCGTTTGTCTGAATACAGTGCCGCGGAACCCTTCTAAGAAATGATTTAATAAGAATAGTTTTTCTTTTTTGTCATTGGTCTTCTCTACTAAATAGTTGTTTAACAATGCCTCATTACAAGTGGAAGCTACTTCGGCTACGAAAATCGAATAATTTCCGTAACGATATGGCTGGTGTTTATGTGTATAATAACTATGCATAGAGTGACCTAGCTCATGTGCCAATGTGAATAAGTTATTTAAGTTATCCTGCCAGTTCATCAGAATATACGGATTCGTACTGTAGGAACCTGATGAATAAGCACCACTACGTTTCCCTTTATTCTCCTCAACATCAATCCAGCGGTTGCTGAACGCTTGCTGCATCACTTCCAGATAATCGTCTCCCAATGGTTTTAACGCTTCTGTTACGGTTTGCTGTGCTTGTTCATAGCTGAAAGACATATCTACATCTTTCACAAGCGGTGTATAGAGATCGTACATATGCAATTCTTGTAAGTTGAGCACTTTCTTACGGAGTGAAACATATCGCTGAAGTAATGGCAGTCCCTCATGGATTGCTTCGATCAGATTATCATATGCTTTCTCAGGTATGTTGTTTTGATTTAATGCTGCTTCTCTTGCTGATTTATAATTCCGTATCTTTGCGTAGAAATTATCTTTCTTGACATTTCCTTGTAAGGTGGAAGCAAATGTGTTCTTAAGACTGCCATACGTGTCATACATCGCTTTAAATGCATCATGACGCACCTGTTGATCTTTCGACTCTAAAAAGTTGATATAACGGCCGTGTGTAAGATCTACTTCATTCCCCTGTTCATCTTTCACTGCCGGAAAAGTTAAATCAGCGTTGTTCAGCATTCCGAAAGTTTGGGATGGACTGTCTGTTACTTCTGAAACTTCAGCAAGAAGTGCTTCCTCTTTTTCTGAAAGGACATGAGGACGCTGACGGTTTATTTCATCTAAAGTGTGGCGATATAACTGCAACCCTTCATGTTCGTTTAAATATGCCTTTAACGTCTGTTCATCCAGTTTGAGGATCTCAGGAGTAATAAAGCTCATCGTACTCGATGCCTGTGTAATCAGGTTCTCCGCTTTGCCATTCATTGCTTGATAAAAGGAATTCGTTGTGTCCTGATCATAACGCATATGGGCATATGTATACAAGGTGCTCAGACGATCAGACACTTCATCTTGTAATTGTAGTAATTCAAACACATTGCTTGCTTTTTCATCTAATGTTCCCTGATAATCCTGAAATTTCGGCAATAACTCTTTAACTGCCTGCCATTCCTTATCCCACTCATCATCATTCGCATAAATATCTTCTAGTTTCCACGTTAATTCCTCTGGTATTTCATCTCGCTTCGGCAATGATTTCTGTGGATTTGCCATCACTATTCCTCCTTTATTTTCCGAATTAGTCTTATTATAACTTACTTTCCCTGCGATCATACAGTAGTACGATTTACAGCATAATGATTTTGGTCGTTATCCTTTAAAATACCTATACGCACCAGCAACTGTAAATATTCAAAAACCGGATCATTCCTGTTCGAAACTAAAGGAAAATACGCAGGTGGATGGATGTGATGCTTGAGAAGCGAGGTTGCTTGCGGCAGAGTAAATCGCTCTTTTTTTTGAAACAAATCAACATATAAAAGTGATTGCCAAACCCATGGAGGAGTCGTCAATAAATATTGAAACCGTGTGGGAAGGTATACGTAATCAGGCAGGGAGTGAACGGTCAGGTTGCGGAGATATAACCATTGTCGCCATTCTGTTTCTTTTTTCTGATAGGGTGACACAGGACGGTGTGGCCATTTTTTACGGTAGTGTTGCCAATATGTTGTAAACCACTTACGAGGAAGTGGCCTTGGTCGGAACAGGTCTTTCCATGACAGTCGCTCGAGCGCGAAGCTTTGCAATGTTCCGGCCGTTTTCGTATTCGTTAGAAATAACAGATCCTGGTAAATAATCATTCTTTTCGTTTCTGAACAATAATAGAAAATACGAATGGGAAGGGATGGATGTGGTTGATACAGAAAGGATTGGTCCGTTGTCGAGATGTGAAGCGAATTGCTTCCTGTTCTTTTCATTTTAGTTGCACCGAGGATCCAGACGGGAAGAATACCTGCTTCTAGATATCCTTTTGTTCTGCTTACAATTTGATCAATCGGAATCGTTGCGCATTGATATTCAATTGCTATCCTTTTGTCTTTAATAAGCAGCAACATATCCGCTCGCTGGTTAAGCTCTGAAAAATAATATTCCAGTTTTACCTGATAACCTTGATGCTTTAACCAAAGATATAGATCGAGTTTACCGTGTTCGTGGTAACTCCCTTCTCCTGAGTGGACACATTCGCTGGAACGGTAATGAGCAAAATGGGGAATATTTCGTAACCCTGCTTTGACGATTACAGACTCTTTACAAACCGGACAATACAATGCTCTTTGTCTGATGATCGGTATTTCACTTCGAGGCATATTCCAGATCGTAACAGAATGACCTGTGTCATCAACTGCTTGCAACATAAAAAATCACCTCCATGTACAATAATTCGACATGAAGGTGATAATTCCTGCTTTAAGAAGCGGTATTTTCCACTTCGGGGCGGGAATGTTTAATGAAGAATGCTAAAACAAATCCAACACCTGATATAATACCAGCTACGAGGAAGGAATCATTCACACCTTTTATCATACCTGTGAGTCCTTCTGATGGTACTGCTTGATTCAACATGATGGAAATTAACAATGCCGTACCAATCGCACCTGACATTTGGCGCATCGTGTTGTTCATTGCTGTACCGTGTGGAATAAATTTACCTGGCAACTGATTCAATCCTGCAGTTGTAACTGGCATCATTACCATTGCGATACCAAACATACGGAACGCATTCACCACTGTGATATAGGTGAACGTTGTTTCCGGAGATAAGTTGGAGAACATTAAGGTTGTAACCGTTACAAGTGCGAGACCTGTGATTGCAAGCCATTTCGCTCCAAACTTATCAAATAAACGTCCGGTGATCGGGTTCATAATCCCCATTAACAACGCGCCTGGCAATAAGGCTAAACCTGACTCAAAAGCAGTGAATCCTAAATAATCCTGCATCATAATTGGTAAGACGATCGCCCCGCCAATCATCGCTAGAAAGGAAATCATCCCAATAGCTGTAGTTAAGCTAAACATACTATATTTGAAGATACGGAACTCCAAAATTGGTTTTGGTAACTTTAATTGACGCTGAATGTAAATAAATAAGGTGATTGCACCTACAATTAATGGGATATAAACCATCGGGCTGCCCCATCCATAGTTTGCATCCCCTGCCATACTAAATCCGTAAAGCAATCCTCCAAAACCTAATGTAGAAAGGATAATAGACGGAACATCTACTTTCGGATACGTTTGTTTGGTGACATTGACTAAAATTTTGTAAGCTACAATAATATCAATGATTGCTATAGGCAATACGACATAAAATAAACTTCTCCAAGGGAAATTCTCTACTAGCCAACCAGATAAAGTTGGTCCGATTGCTGGTGCAAAGGCTATAACCAGTCCGAACATTCCCATCGCAGAACCACGTTTCTCAATTGGGAAAATTAAAAACATGACCGTTTGCATCAACGGCATCATAATACCTGCCCCTGCAGCCTGTAATACTCGTCCCGCCATCAATACCGTAAAGTCCGGTGCAATCGCAGCTACTAATGTACCTAGTGCAAAGCTTCCCATTGCTGTTAAGAATAACGCTCTTGTCGTAAATCTTTCAATAAGGAATGCCGTAACAGGAATCATAATCCCGTTTACAAGCATAAAAATCGATTGTAACCACTGTGCTGTAGCTGCATCGATTTCTAAATCTTTCATAATATGCGGTAACGCTGTACCTAATAGTGTCTGATTTAATATCGCGACAAATGCCCCGGAGATTAACACAATCATCAACGGAACACGATTAATTGATTCGTTTGGTGTCATAAAATCCTTCCTTCTCTTTTTAACATACAAAGTATATCTTAACACAATTTATTTCGTAAATCGAAATAATTGCATAAATTTATTATTTTTTCACAAATAGATTGGTTATATGATATCCATTAAGCCTTCAAATTATTTGAGTTTATGCGAATTTCAAATCATTAACCGCCGGGTCCTAATTGACTTAATTAATAAACAACTCCCTATAATATGGATTATGTTAAGTGGAGCTGTGTTGCCAAATGGTAATTTTGATACAGATTATCTGCTTAGCAAAGCTCCGGAAATAGGCTCCGCGTCCTGTGGGCACGGCTTCAGCTAATTTAGGAAAGAAAATTCTTTTCTTTCCTAAATGGATCTTCAGCTCGCGCTGATTCCACGGGAGTCTCCGCCTATTTCCTACGCTTGAGGGGAGTGCTACAACGTATGTAACAGCATGAAGCAGTCGTGCTAGGCAATGTATTATATTTCATCATTTAAGGTGTAAATCTTGCAGATAGTGCTTCATATCCTAGCTGTCGCATAATTTGTGGAGCTATACATCAGCGTAGGCCAACCACGTAGACTCCCGCGGGACAGGCAGGCGCTGAAGATCCACTTTGAGAAGCGGTCTTCTTCACAAAGTTAGCTTCAGCCGTGCCCCGCAGGACGCGGAGTGGTTGGCCGGAGCGGTATCCTAGCACATTAAATATCTCAATATGGATGCTTGGCTAGCGATGGCTAGTTTACATAATCCATATTATAAGAACCCACTTTCCTATTTAGCATGATTACTTCTATGACTGTACGTATATACTTTTTTTGCTTATTAGAAAAACCAGGCGTTCAGTCGGCATGTTTTAACATTTATAAGTTTTACAACTGTCCTTTATTACGGGGTTATGTAATGTAGTACCGAAGGCAGCGTGGTCATTTTGACATTAACTGCTGACAAAATCCGTATTATGGGTAGCTACACTTTCTTAAGCGGAAAATTATATATTGGGCTTTACTATCATTGCTTACAAAGAAAAAAACTAAGCATCTGTGCAGACACTTAGTTAACGATTAAAATGTTCTTTCACTTGATAAAGTGCATTTTCGTCAAAGATTGCTTTACCGTACTCTTCGACGATAAATACGGTAACTGTTGATTCCTGCCCATATTCGAGAATCTGACTAATTAAATCTTCTTGTTCGTCATCCGTCAAATAATCCTCATCAAAGCGGGCAACCAGCATGTATTGTTTATCGTAATAATATAACTCATCTCTCATACCAATGGTTGTATCAAAAACATGACTTAATTGAATGATATCTTCTAATTCCTTAAAGCTGACAACCACTACGAAGTCCTGCCCATATTGCTCGATCTCAGGTTCGTCTTTATCAGCTGGTCCGAATTTTTCCTCAAGAAGAGATTCAATCTTATCATCGACTGGCATGTCAATCGTTTTACCAGATTCTGTTGGCAACTGAAGATTTTGACCATCTTTCGAGATTTGTGCTTTTGTCACAACAATTTCCAAGCCTTTTTCCATAGCCTGAACTTGAATCCATAATGGACCATCGATCTGAAAGTCTTCTTCATTGTAATTGACTTCATCCATTACTTGCCAAAATAGCTGTTCACTCTTCTCGCGATTGTACCAGATCTCTTCTCTGTCAAAGCCACGATCTTCAATATCCAAGTAAGAGATGTAGAATTTAATTGTATTTTCGTTAATTCTTTCTATTTCCATCTTATACTCTCCCTTCTTGATAAGTGATTGGGTGGGAAGGGATCACTATTCGTATATCTTAACCCTTATACATACATATACCCTATGGCCAATGAAAGATAACATTATAATCATACTGTTAGTAAAATTAGGTGGATATAACCCCTTTTTATACTACACTTTTTCTTTACCTTCCTATACGTGAAGAAATATAAAAAGGATGTTTCTTCTATTGTATGATAAACAATGCTTATTTGAAAACATAAAAACTCAAAAAATTAAAATTGGACCGTTGGACATGTATTAATTATAGATTGTAGCTTATTATAACCTATTTGTCACTAGTTATATGCTGATATTTCAGAAAAATACACGAAATTCCCTTTCAAGAAAATGGCAGTAAATATCCATTGTTTTTTTCGTCAATTTTAGCGACAAACTTCGTATTATCTCTTATTATTTTTCATGGATAATAATTAAAATAGAGGATACGTATACCTAATGCAGTTAACATGAGTAGTTGTTGCTACTCATGGTGGATGGTTGTTCCTATCTAGTAAAAAGAGCAGATCCTGTAAGAGATCTGCTCTTTCATTTAATTGACCATTCGCTGTGCTTCTCTAAGTTGGAACGTACGTACAGTTCTAGGTAAGAAGCGACGAATCTCATCTTCGTTATAGCCAACTTGTAGTCTTTTCTCATCTAAAATGATCGGTCTTCTTAACAGCCCCGGATTATCTTGAATAAGCTGGAACAAATCCTTTAATGGAAGTTGATCCAAATTCACATTCAGTTTTTGGAATACTTTAGATCGAGTTGAAATGATCTCATCTGTCCCGTCTTCTGTCATTCTCAAAATTTCTTTAATTTCATCAAGCGTTAGCGGCTCTGAGAAAATATTACGCTCCGTGAATGGGATTTCATGCTCCTCTAACCATGCTTTCGCTTTACGACATGATGTACAACTTGGCGAGGTATAAAGTGTTACCATGTAACTTCACTCCTCAATGGATTAATTTATACTGTAGATGACTTTGCTTTACATCTTTTATTACTTTAAAATAACTTTAATCTACCAACTATGTACTAAGTATACTATATCTTGTGTTGGAATGATAGGGTATTATGTGTTTTTATTCACTTTTTACACAATTGCTATCGTTATACTGAGTATACCCTTTTCAACCATCCTTAAACATTTTACTTCTATTTTTTTTGATTATTTTTTTGTCTGTCAAGTGCCTCAAATATATCATCTGCTTCTCGCTCGTTATTATAAGTTAGCACTTCATCCACATGCTGATAGGATCTGCCATAGATTTCTTCATCTTTGTACGTGTGGATGTCTTCATACATCTTTTTCATTTGTTGATATATTTCTTCCTCGTTCTCTCCATGTGGCGACCAGAATAAAATCTCCAGTGTATTATGCTCATCTGTTGCAAGCGATTTACGTGTGTACCCTATTTTTACAGCATGTTTAAAACCCTCTCGCTGGTAAAATCGCAAACGCTTCGTAGAATCACTATCCGAATAATCATACGGCTCTACTTCTAATATAATCGGCTTTTCCTTTTGCTTTAACCTTTCCATCAGCTGATGACCAATACCCCGACCACGGGACTCATTAGACACATAAACATAGTCTATAAATAAGAATGTTGGAAACTCCGCGTACATTAATACGTGATGTATTCCTTCGTCCTTATGATAGACATCGCCTTTCTCCTGAAGTAAAAGCTCCATATGTTCTTTTGATTTCATTTCCTCCACAGGGAAATATTGATTCAGTTTCTCATACCAATTCATCTATTATCTCCCCTTTTATTTATATCGTTAAATAGAATCACTTACATTTTACCCTATTTCCTATAAATTAATCGTTATTCCGTAAATAAGCTGGCAAAAAATTTTTCTACTCTCAGAGAAAAGGCCTCACTTCGTGCGAGGTCTAATCCAGTGGTGTGTAGTCCACCCCTTCTGTATAGCTGTTTACAGCATTCCAAAGCAGAAATTCATCAATGCCATTTTCATTTAATGCTTTAATTTGTGCTTCTACCTCATCTACACCATACTGAAATGTGGAACCACTATATAGCCATGGCGCTTCAAAATCCTGAATCCATGGTCTGGATGTTGGTGGATTATCTAAAGCTTCTAACACTTTATTCTCTACTTTCGCATATTCGTTAACAAGCTTATATGGCTCTGTATCCGGCTTATCTATTCCAAAATACGGCGTCCAGTGACTTGGATAAATCATAGAAGATATCACATCAACATTATCAGAAATCTTCGAGAAATTCTGACCGATTCCCGGTGTTTCTTCAATCGTTGCCGCATAGCCGAAAATATCAACAGAAACATCGACATTATAATATTCTAATTCTTTCTTTGCATAGGACACAAAGTCTGTTACAGCTTTTACACGTTTCTTGACATTATCAAGGTCAACATCGGCATACTCACCTAAATCATATTGTAACTCATCATCACGTTTTTCGAAACCTTCCGGAAAACGGACATAATCAAACTGAATTTCCTTAAAGCCTAGTTCAGCAGCTCGTTTAGCGATTTCAACATTGTACTCCCATACTTCTTTTTTAAATGGACTGACGAAAGATTCCCCTTTACCATTCGACCATACTTCCCCATCGCTTTCGGTAAATGATAAGTCAGGTCGTGCCTCTGCAAGCATGGTATCCTTAAATACAACAATACGCGCAACCGGATATATACCCTTATCTTCTAAGGCCTTTAACACTTCTTTCGGGTCTTTCATGTAGTTCTTCGCTACACCTTCATATGGTAATTCCTCTTCTGGTTTGTATGTAACATAACCATTGTCCTCTTTAATATCAATTACCATACTGTTTAACTCCGTATTATCGATCAGTTTGGTTAATGTCTCAAACCGGCTGCCTCCTGCAGAATTTCCAGTTACATAAATTCCACGGACCGCATCAGGGTACTCAAAATTCAAGTCCGAGACAAATGAAAATCGAGCTAAAGCTTCAGGCACTTCATGTTTAGCTAACTTTGACTGATGCTTCTGGTGTGATGTCGCCTTAAGCGTCGGCTCTTCTTCTTCATCTGCTGCACTTACTGCAGGCGTGATACTTGCGAATACTACCAGCATCAATATCATGGTGACTGGCCATCTTATGTACTTCTGCATGTTCTATCAAACTCCTACAACAAATTTTATCACGACGCTAACCGTCCGTAATACTCCCACTTCAAGAGAGATAAATAAGAAGCTAAGTGGGGGATTAACGATCGATAACTTCCTGATAAGTTTCGCTAGCAATCAATGGGGGAACGCGCCCAATGATTGAAGTCTCACTTTATGTACAGTATTATTATATAGAATTTTTGTCTTGATTTGTTAAAAATGTCTAAAAAAAATTGCTTTTTTCCAATTTAGTTCTTTTTCCTTATGATAGATGGAAAAAGCTCCTATCGTCATGATAAGAGCTTTTTCGTTTTCTCTATTCCTTCATTTTCTTAAATTCTGCGTCTGTGCATAATACCCAGTGACCTGGTTTGACTTCACGGAATTCAGAACCATCTGTATCGTGCTTAGCAGGATCATATAAGGTTCGCTCACGCGTCCGTTCAAAGTCAGGATCTGGCAGAGGTATAGCAGATAAAAGTGACTTTGTATAAGGATGCAGTGGATTATTGTATAATTCATCAGCATCTGCTAATTCAACAATTCTGCCAAAATACATAACCGCTATCCGGTCACTGATATATTTCACCATGGAAAGGTCATGGGCAATAAACAGATATGTTAAGCCATGTTCTTTTTGCAGCTCTTTCATCAGGTTAACGACTTGCGCCTGAATCGACACATCCAGTGCAGAAATAGGCTCATCTGCAATGATAAATTCCGGATCTACTGCGAGTGCTCTCGCAATACCGATACGTTGACGCTGACCGCCACTGAATTCGTGTGGATAACGGGTAGCATGTTCTTTATTTAAACCGACAGTATCCAGCAACTCTTCTACACGCTTTGTTTTCTCTTTTTCATTCTTTATCAAACCATGTATTTCTATACCTTCTAAGATAATTTCCTTTACCGTCATTCGCGGATTAAGCGAAGCATAAGGATCCTGGAAAATCATTTGCATCGAACGGTTAAATTGTTTTAAATCTTTCTTTGATTTCTTGCCATGGACATCAATGCCATTAAATTTAACCTCTCCGCTTGTTGCATCGTATAAACGGATAATCGTTCTTCCTGTCGTAGATTTACCACAGCCTGACTCACCAACAAGTCCAAAGGTTTCGCCACGATAGATATCAAAGCTGATACCATCTACTGCTTTCACGATTCCTTTTCTGCCAGTATGGAAATGCTGTTTCAAATCTTTTACTTCTAAAATTTTTTCCTGACTCATGATGGGTTTTCCTCCCCTGCTGAGCTATCTCGTCTTGCCATACCTTTCATGCGCAGTTTTACCGCCGCAGGCGGTTCCACTTTCGGCGCATCCTCATGCAATAACCATGTTGCGGCATAATGAGTATCCGAAACCTGGAACATCGGAGGTTCTTCCTCTAAGTCAATTTGTAACGCATAATCATTACGTGCAGCAAACGCGTCCCCTTTAGGAGGATGCATAAGATCTGGTGGTGTACCTGGAATCGCCGTTAATTTCTCCTCAGTACTATCTACTGTTGGCATCGAGCCTAATAAGCCCCATGTATAAGGGTGCTGCGGGTTATAAAAGACGTCATCAACGGTTCCTGTCTCGACAATTTTTCCTGCATACATAACAGCTACACGATCAGCAACGTTGGCTACTACGCCTAAGTCGTGTGTGATGAAAATGATCGACGTATCCATTTTTTTCTGGATATCTTTCATTAATTCAAGAATCTGTGCCTGAATCGTAACATCCAATGCAGTAGTTGGTTCATCACAAATTAACATTTTTGGGTTACATGCCAGTGCAATGGCAATAACGACCCGTTGTCTCATACCACCTGAGAACTGATGCGGAAACTGATTAATTCTAGTATCCGGCTGCGGAATACCTACTAGTTCTAATAATTCAATTGCACGATTTTTTGCTGCTGCTTTTGACATTTTTTGATGCAAAATTAAACCTTCCATAATCTGTTTACCGATTTTCATGGTTGGGTTCAATGAAGTCATCGGATCCTGGAAAATCATTGAAATATCTTTCCCACGGATTTTTTGCATTTCTTTATTGGATAGTTTCGCTAAGTCTTTTCCTTCAAACAGGATCTCACCTTCTGGTATACGTCCTGCTGGTTTTGCTACAAGTCCCATCAAAGCTTTCGTAGTTACCGACTTACCTGAACCGGACTCCCCTACAATAGCCAAGGTTTCCCCTTTATTTAATTGAAAATTTACGCCTCGTACAGCCTGAACACTACCACCATACGTATCAAACGTTACATGTAAATTACGAACATCTAAAATTGGATCCATATGCTCCACCTCACTTTCTCATCTTAGGATCTAACGCATCCCGCAGACCGTCTGCTAAAATATTGAAGCCAATCATTAGTAACGAAATAATAACAGCTGGGAATAATAACATATATGGATATACTCGATAGCTGTCAAATGCTGAGTCAATTAAGGTACCGAGTGATGCGATTGGTGGCTGAAGTCCTAAACCGATAAAGCTTAAGAACGATTCAAAGAAAATCGCACTCGGGATCGTAAACATCGTGTTAATGATAATAACACTGATGACGTTCGGTATTAAATGTTTCATAAGAATTCTGCTGTCATTCGCACCTAACGTACGAGCTGCCAAAATAAACTCCTGATTTTTCAATTTCAATACTTGACCACGAACAATCCTCGCCATACCGATCCAGCCGGTAATAGTTAAGGCAATCGTAATCGCCAGTAAGCCTGGATTCAGCAAGATAATCATCAGGATAACAATTACCAAGTTCGGAATACCAGATAATACCTCAATAATTCGTTGCATAATATTATCTGTACGTCCGCCATAGTAACCGGAAACTCCGCCATAAAGAACCCCTATGACCATATCAATCATCGCTGCTAAGAAACCGATATACAAGGAGATTTGAGTACCTTTCCAAATCCTTGTCCATAAATCTCGGCCCATTTTGTCGGTACCGAACCAGAAGTATTCATCTTCAAAGCCTTGAGCAGCATAGGCATTTGCATCAATCGCAACGGTATAATAGCCATCGTCACTTTCTTCTGGCGTTAAAACTACTTCTTTACTACGAACATACTGCTCTTCTAGCTCATAGCCTTCCATTCCACGTTGGATGGCCTCTTCTTCTGTAGCACCTTGTACTTCATAGGTTTGATAACCATCAAAGCCTAACCACCCCAAGCCTTGAATCTTCGGTGGCAGATATGCTGCATCGTAATTCGCCTCTTCTATGTCATAGTCATTAAAGAACGGTCCTACTAATGCCATAAATATGATAAATACTAATACGATTAATCCAAAAATTGCCCCTTTATTTTTGGTTAACCTGATC
This sequence comes from Gracilibacillus salinarum, assembly GCF_022919575.1. Taxonomy (NCBI): domain Bacteria; kingdom Bacillati; phylum Bacillota; class Bacilli; order Caryophanales; family Bacillaceae; genus Gracilibacillus; species Gracilibacillus salinarum. The sequence continues at coordinate 1,327,979 of NZ_CP095071.1, forward strand.
CAGGCATCCTTCCAGTAGGAGAGCTGAGGACGCGTCAGTTCTTCACCACGTTCCTCCGCTAAATGGACTCGTTTAAACTTATCCGGGCTAATTTTCTTGTTTGAATGGTTGTCCATTATTTCTTCCCTCCCGAAATACGGATACGTGGATCAATTAATCCGTACAATAAATCAACAATTAGAATAACCACAATGAATAAAATAGAGAATAACATCGTAGTACCCATAATAACTGGATAATCTTTCGTGTTGATTGAGCTTACGAATTGTTCCCCAATACCCGGTACCGCAAAGATTTGTTCAATTACTAATGTACCGGTCATCAAACTAACCGTCATCGGTCCTAATACGGTGATAACCGGAATTAATGCGTTTCGCATTGCATGTTTAAACATTATACTGTTACTGGATACCCCTTTGGCGCGCGCCAATTCAATATAATCAGACCCTAATACCTCAAGCATTTCTGTACGCATGAATCGTGCACAGATGGCCAATGGGAATATCATTAATGCAATCGTCGGTAAGACCGTGTGGATCGGTGTTTCCCAGAAAGATGGCGGGAATAATCTCCACTGAACCGCTAAATAATACTGCAAAATGCCTGCAAATACAAAGGACGGAATCGAAATCCCTATTACCGCAATAACATTTGACGTATAATCGACCCATGTATTATGTCGGATCGCAGCGATCATACCTAAAATAATCCCCAATATTGCCCCAATAATTAATGCTTGTGCTCCTAATTGTGCAGATGGACCAAGTCGATCTAGTATTACGTCTGTAACCGCTCGATTATCATATTGAAACGACACGCCTAAATCACCTTGCACCATACCAGTAATATATTTGACATACTGTACCGGCACCGGCTCATCCAAACCATAGTGTTCCAGCATTGACTGATACTGTTCTTCCGACATTTTTTGCGCATTTGCGTCAAAAGGAGAGCCCGGAAGCATCTTCATTAGAAAAAATGTTGCTGTTGCTATGATGAATAACGTGATGATCATGTATATAAGTCGTTGCAGTATATATTTGGCCATCGCATCCACCTCCTATTATTTCGCTAAATAATTTTATAATTGACAAAATATTCACACTATTAGCTGGAAAGGATAAAAGAGAGTATAGCTCATCTAATCATTGGCTATACTCTCTTTTCCATTATTTGATATTAGATAAGCTTACTTTTGAATATCTACATATTTAAAGCTGTAATCATTACCAAATGGATTCAAGGTATCCATACCTTTTACATAGTCTTTAGAAAGCACGGATGTTTTACGTTGCATGATCGGTGCAATGGCTGCATCGTCTAAAGCAATTTTTTCTGCTTGTTGCAATGCTTCAAAACGCTCAACAGGTTTTGTAGCAAGTTCACCTTTTGCAGATTCTACAAGTGCATCGTATTCTTCGTTAGAATAACCAACATCATTGTTCTCTCCATCCGTTATCCAAAGGTCTACAAAAGAAATGGCATCTTTATAGTCTGGACCCCATCCAGAAACCGCTAATTCATATTCATGTGTACGCATTAATTCAAGCTGTTGCGCCCATGGTACGTTAACTGTTTCAAGTGTAAGTCCTTCTAAATTTTTCTCTAATTCTGTTTTCATGTAATCACTGATTGATTTTGACACATCAGTGTCACCACTTAAGAAACTGATCGTTACTTCTTCAAAACCTAATTCTTCTTTTGCTTTATTCCAGTATTCTTTCGCTGCTTCCACATCAAACGCTAATACGTCACTGCCTGTTTGGAAGTCTTCACCGGTTTCTGGGTGTTCTACAAAACCAGAAGGCACGAAATAGTTAACGGGTTCAGAATCGTTACCATAAGCTACATCAATGTACGATTGTTTATCGAAACCTTTTGCAAGTGCCATTCTGAAGTTAAGGTTTTGCATATATTCACCTTTTTCAGCTGACGCCTGATTCATCTTTAACCAGAAAACACTTGTTTCTGTTAAGGATTTAAATTCTGGGCTTGTCTGATTGTCTTTTACTTGTGCACCTTGTAAAGATACTCGGTCTAATTCACCAACTTCATAGTTAGAAAGACCTGTATCTGCATCTTTTACTACTTTTACGTTAATACCATCTAATGCTACATTTTCAGCATCCCAATATTCTGTGTTCTTTTCTAAAACCCATCCTGCTTCTGTGTTCCATTCAGTCATTTTGAACGGACCGTTTGATAGCATATTTTCAGGTGTTAAAGCAAAATCTTCACCTTGCTCTTCAACAAATTCTTGATTTAATGGGAAGAACGTCATAAATGCTGCATAAGAATCCATATATGGTACTGCTTTTTCTAATTCTACTACAAATGTATAATCATCAGGAGCACTTACTCCTAATTCAGAAGCTTCCATATTACCAGCATAGATTTCAGCTGCATTTTTAATCTTACCACTCATTAGATAGTTAGCGTAAAAAGAACCATTATCTGGATTAATGGCACGTTGCCAACCATAAACGAAGTCTTGTGCTGTTACAGGTTCTCCATTTTCCCATGTTGCATCTTCACGCAAATGAAAAGTATAAGTCAAACCATCCTCACTAATTTCTGTTTCGTCTTTATTTGCAACACCTGATACAATTTCACCACCAGTTGCTATACGATATAACCCCTCATAGACAGCTGAAACATATTGGAAAGATACATTATCTTCAGCCATAATCGGATCCATTGTAGGAATATCCGCAGTAGCCGCAATATTTAAGACTTTCTCTTCATCTGATTGCGTACTCTCAGATTCTGTAGTACTTCCTTCGTCCTCTGATCCTTCTTCAGAATCACTTCCTGTTGTTGAACATGCTGCAAGTACTAGTCCTAAAAGCAGAGCTACTACCAGCAATAACCATTTGTTTTGTCTCATTAATTAAACCCCCTAGTTTTATTAATTTATTATGAAGACAAATTTAACAACTCTTATTATACAAGGAATTTTCACACAATTCACTAAATTTTTATACATTTTGTTAAAAAAACTAATAAAATAGACCGATTTGCGCGAAAAAATGGTATATTAGTCTTATTTTCTTGATTATATTTGGAATATTGTGAGTTTTCTTTATTTTTTGACTATTCTGATAATTGATTTTAAGGTTATCATACTGCATAATTAGCTTGAAAGGAGAAACGATTCATGACACAGATAACAAAGCAAACGACTCTTTTTGCTATACACCTTCTATTATGCCTAGCTTTAGTTTTTGTATTTATGAAACAGTTCATACTTTTGTCTTATATTAATATCTTGTTTTACTTCGGTGGAGGCTACTTAATGGCAGGACTGCTATTATACGTTATAGCTAAGCGTTTTTTCGATATAACGGCAGCAAGTTTTCAGAAGGTCTTTACAAAAACTAGTAAACATAAACAATGGGAAAGTACTATTGTTACAGAACGCCCCCATCTGAACGGGTCAGTATAAATGCCCTTCGATTTTTTATTATACAGGGAAGTGGCCTATTGATCATAATGATGGTATTACTTGTAATATATTACGGATAACTTGAATTATGCTTGAAAAATCTTGCTACATTTTATATAATTCAATCAAATCATATAGTCTGGAATGTAGAAGATAGAAGTACTTTTTCTCCGCTAGCTTAAAGAGAGCCTATGGATGCTGTAAATAGGTACTAAGGGAAAAGGGAAATGGGATTTTCTTAACACATATTCCATGTTACTAGGCATAGCTAGTATGAAAGTGATCACTTACAAAGTGATAACGAGGGTGGCACCGCGGTTCATTCGTCCCTTTTATTAGGGAACAGAGTGGGCTTTTTTTAATGCAAAAAATCAGTAGAGGTGAAAAAATGAAAACTATATTCTCAGGTATTCAACCGAGTGGAAGTCTTACATTAGGAAATTATTTAGGAGCGATGAAGCATTTTGTTTCATTACAGGAAGAGAATAATTGCTATTTCTGTGTTGTAGATGAACATGCCATTACCGTTCCACAGGATCGACTGAAGCTGCGTGACAATATAAAATCACTTGCGGCCTTATATATTGCATCAGGTATTGACCCTGATAAATCAGTATTGTTCATCCAATCCGAAGTCCCTGCCCACACACAGTTAGGCTGGATGTTACAAACGGTCAGCTACATTGGTGAACTAGAGCGCATGACACAGTTTAAAGACAAATCACACGGAAAAGAAGCCGTGTCAGCCGGTTTGTTAACCTACCCGCCATTAATGGCTGCCGATATTCTGCTTTATAATACCGATATCGTACCTGTTGGTGAGGATCAAAAACAGCATCTTGAATTAACACGTGATCTCGCTCAGCGGTTCAACTATCGCTTTAATGACATTTTTACTATTCCGGAAATAAGCATTCCGAAGGTCGGAGCAAGAATTATGTCCTTGCAGGAACCGACGAAAAAAATGAGTAAATCTGATGATAATCAAAAAGCGTCTATCTTTATGCTTGATACCGAAAAACAAATCGAGAAGAAAATTAAAAGTGCTGTAACCGATTCTGACGGTATTGTGAAATTTGATAAAGAGAATAAGGCGGGAATCAGCAACTTGCTTACTATTTTTGCAAGCTGTACAGGAGAAACCATTGAAGCAGTCGAAGCTCGATATGAAGGAAAAAATTATGGTGAGTTTAAACAAGATACAGCTAATGCTGTGATCGACGCCCTACGCCCTATTCAGGAACGCTATTATCAGTTAATTGAGTCTGACGAATTAGACGATTTGCTTGACCAAGGCGCCGACAAAGCTAACTTTGCTGCTACTAAAATGATTCGTAAGGCGAAAAAAGCAATGGGGCTTGGAAGAGTGAAGAAGAAAAAATAAGCGAGTTTACTAACTAAATACTATACAAAACTACCTATAATATGAATTATGTTAGCTTAGTGGTAATTTTGAAATGATCCATGTGCCTGGATACCACTCCGGCCAATCACTTCGCGTCCTGTGGGGGTGCTAACTTAGGAAAAAGGTTTTCTTTCCGAGAAAGTTGACCCCGCTCCCATAGGACGCTAATCATATGTCCAGGGCAATGCTAAGCAGATGGAGTCTATCAAAATTACCACAATATCAGACAGTACCTTTTTACATAATCCATATTATAACAAACCCTTTAAAGTCATAAACACTATCCACTTTACTAAAAAAAGATTCCGATATCTGTAGTGACTATCGGAATCTTTTTTATGTGCTTTATTATGATCGTAATGATTTTGTAGAATAAGTATCCTGCTCGCGCTCCCAAATATCTTCATAGAAGGCTTGTCCTTTAATAATTTGCTTGCAGAATTCTTCATGTTGGATACTCCAGCCTTCCACTACCTCTTGATAAAGAGTTTGCCATGCATGCTGGAACGTCATTTCTTTAATCGTCTGATAGCGTTCCGGCGACCATTCCGTCAACCAATAACGTACTTCTTCTAAACATTGTCCAACATTCAACTGGTCCAATGCAATCATTAATAATTGCTTTAATTGACGTTCTTTTCTAGTTAATCCGACCATATAATTGGTTGGCAATGATAAGATATGAAATTCTTTATTTGTTGTATTACTTAGCGAATAGTTTGCAGCCGTTCTTCCCTCAATAAGGTCTGCCACTAAACGCTCCTGGCGAGGAATTAACCGACTTTTTCTAATTGGGATATGATACCCCATTGTATCAAATGCCAGGATGGCGGTCCCGTTTGTTACAATACAAGCATAATCTAACGCTTTTCTTTCCTGATTTTTGCGGACATACGCACGTTGATAAATTTTGTCCAATATCTCTTGAGGAATATCTTGTAAGTCATTTTCAATGTAATCAAAGGTTTTGTTGTCAATGAAGAGTATTGGAGCTTGATCGAGAATTTCTATACCGTCAGCCTTTCTCCATTCATGAAAAGGACATACATTGTAGCCATTTTCTTCACCTTCAAACCAGTTCACCCATACATCATGCAAATACAACATATTACGAACCCTCACTTTTGCTAATCTGTTTATCAAACAGTATGACCATTACGAGATAATTTATTCTTTTCTTGTTATTATTTAACAGAAAACATCGAGATCTTCTGCAAGGAAAAGCCCATCAAAATAATGCCAACAATCAAAAAATAACACTCCATTTTTGTCTGAACAATCGACAAATAATCAATGAAAGATAATCCTGCAGGAATGAAATTTAAATAGAGGATGATTGAAATACCACCGGAGATAGAAAAGCCAAATCCTATTAAAAAAATAAATACATATACCACCCTAATCCGCTCCTTAACCGGTTTATACATGTATATGTACAAGCCTTCTATCTATTACAAATGATAGGAACGTTATGCAAGGTTTTTTCTCTCTATAATAGGATTGTTGTCCGTTTCATACCAATACAACTTTCAAAATTGCCACTAAGGTAGCATTATTCGTATAAAAAAATGTAACTGTAATTTTGCTTCTAAGCATAAAAAAACTCCACTTATGATAAGTGGAGTTACCTGCTATTTCAATTATTGATATTTCTTAAAGACTAATGTTACATTATGACCACCGAAGCCTAATGAGTTGGTAATAGCGATGTTGACATCTTGTTCGATCGCTTTGTTTGGAACATAGTTTAAATCACAGGCTTCGTCTGGCGTTTCATAATTAATCGTTGGCGGTACAATGCTGTCCTGAATCGATTTCACACAGATAATCGATTCAATCGCACCTGCAGCCCCTAATAAGTGACCAGTCATGGACTTGGTAGAAGACACATTAAATTGATAAGCATGATCCTTGAACACAGATTTAATCGCAGCCGTCTCATAGGAATCATTATATGCTGTACTTGTACCATGTGCATTGACATAATCTACTTGCTCTGGAGAAATCTCAGCATCATCAATTGCTTGTTGCATTGCACGTGCTGCTCCTTCGCCTTCTGGTGCTGGTGATGTAATATGATAAGCATCTCCAGAAGCACCATATCCTAAGATCTCAGCATAAATTGTTGCCCCACGTTTTTGAGCGGATTCTAATGACTCAATTACCAGGATGCCTGCTCCCTCACCCATAACGAAACCATCACGATTTTTATCAAACGGTCTGCTGGCTGTTTTCGGATCATCATTGAACGACAATGCTTTTGCAGTAGAGAAACCAGCAAAAGACATATCTGTCAATGGCGCTTCTGCTCCACCAGTAATCATATAATCTGCATCACCACGTTCGATTACTTTAAATGCGTCACCGATTGAGTTAGCACCCGAAGCACAAGCTGTAACGGAACAGTTGTTAATTCCTTTTGCTCCTAATTGGATCGATACTTGGCCTGCCGCCATATCAGGAATAAGCATCGGTACGAAAAATGGGCTTACTCTTTTATAGCCTTTATCCATGAATCGACGGAATTGCTCATCGTATGTGGCCATACCACCGATTCCTGAACCAATCCATACACCTACACGGTGAGCAATCTCATCATTAATATCTAGCTTTGCATCTTCCACTGCCATTTTAGCAGCTGCTACTGCATACTGTGTAAATAAATCCATTCGCTTGGATTCTTTTTTCTCCATGTACAGGGTAGGATCCCATTCTTTTACTTCCGCTGCTACTTTCGCAGGAAAATCATCTTTATTTACCTTTGTCACATAATCTATTCCAGAAGTACCTGATTGAATCTGATCCCAAAATTGAGTTACGGTATTTCCTAATGGCGTGACCGCACCCATACCAGTTATCACAACTCTATTTTTAGTCATTATGATTCCTCCATTTCTTTATTTGCCCCACTTTAACGCGACAGCGCCCCATGTTAGACCTCCACCGAAGCCTACTAAGACAATTAAATCATTATCCTTTATTTTACCGTTTTTTACTCCTTCAGACAAAGCAATAGGTATTGAAGCCGCTGAAGTATTACCATATTTATTAACATTTACGGCCATTCGGTCCACGTCAATGCCCAATCGTTGTCTGGCAGCTTCCATAATACGTATGTTTGCCTGATGTGGAATGAGATAATCGACATCTTCTTTAGCATAACCTGCTTTTTCCACAACATTTACAGAGGATTCTGGCATTTGGCGAACTGCAAATTTAAACACTTCCCGACCATTCATAAAGATATAATCTTCGTTTTGTGCTAAATATTGACCGCCACTTCCATCGGCACCTAGTTCAAATGAAAGAATACCTCGTTCATCACTCACAGGCCCCATAACTGCTGCGCCCGCTCCATCACCAAATAACACACAAGTATTTCGATCAGACCAGTCTGTTATTTTCGACAGTTTTTCTGCTCCAATAATTAAAATATGTTTATATGATTCCGTTTCAATGAATTTCTGAGCAGTGATCATCCCATACATAAATCCGGCACAAGCTGCACTAATATCCATTGCCGCTGCTTTTGTTGCCCCTAAACGTTCTTGTAATTTACAAGATACTGTTGGAAAAGGCTGATCAGGGGTTACCGTTGCAACCAGGATTAAATCTAAATCCTCTCCTGTTATTCCTGCTTCAGCTAATGCTTGCGCTGCTGCATTATATGCCATATCGGACGTATCTTCCGTATCTGCTGCAATTCGGCGTTCTTCTATACCAGTTCGTGTACGAATCCATTCATCGTTGGTTTCCACGATTTGTTCCATATCTTTATTCGTCAAAACTTTCTCGGGTACATAGTGACCCGTACCTAATACGCCTGCTTTCATAGTTATCCTTCCTCTCAAAGGAATTATTATCAATTATTAAGACTTGGTACTAATTTTATAATAACTACCTTTTTTTTTCAAGTTTATTTTCTTCCACAAAGTCAAAAATTAGGGATAATGTCCATACAGAAAAGCTGCTCGAACATAGGATAAATACGGGAGGGATATTGTTGGCGCAAGACAAAGATAATCGTTTTGATCGACTGATGTTTGGCAAAAAAGAAGAAGAAAAAGAAGACCCAGCTTCTGAAGAAACCGACGAGACATTCGATTTAATTGATACCTTTCAGTTACTAAGTGATACGTATCAGAAATTATCTCCACTTAAAGACTTATTCGGAAAATCCTCAAAGAAATAGCTGTCGACGGCATCGACAGCTATTTTTCCGTTTGATGTGGTAATAAGCCTGTTTCCTTATATTCGTTAATGGATTCACTGACCTGATTAACAAAACGTTCAGGTACTTGTTTGCTATAAGGTCCCATTGTAATCACATCTTCATCAAAACCAAAATTATAGATCCCACCTGGCAAATCTCCATCTTTTAATTGGTCAATAGCATATACATAGAGCTTGTCAATATGCTGAATGGTACTCGTTAACACGGAAGAACCACCAGTCGGCTGCTGATCATTGACATAGCCAATGGTAAAAATACCATCATTTTTAGCTGCTTCTACCACTGATACACTGAACGCATCTCCTGCCGGATAAATAATATCGGTATTCTGTTCACGCATGGCCTGATAATGTTCCATCGCTAACTCCTGTCCATCCCAGTCATACACATATTGAATGTCCACATTGGCATCAGGATTTTCATAGAGCACCCCTTCATAGTACCCCTCCACCTCTGGCTGCCACTCATAGGCTGCAATTATTCCCACACGATTGGTTTCCGTCATTTCACCTGCTATCATACCAGCAAAAAAGCCCATCGCTTGTGCATTGAAATTTAAGCTAATTAAATTATCAGCAGAATAACCACCGTTGACATAAATAAATTGAATATCAGGATAGGAGGCATGAATTTGGTTAAACATTTCTCCATAGATACTGCTGTGTCCGATAATTACCTGGACCCCCTTACTGGCAAATTCTTCGACAGCAACATTCACCTGCTGCTGCGTCTGAACGCCTTCTTGAAAATAGACATCTGTATCATACTCTTCTTGAATGTTGAGTAATCCGCGATAGCCTTTATTGCCCCACGTCTGGTCATGAACCGTATGCTCAATCAGCATACCGACTCTTTCTATTTTTTCTCCATTTCCACCAGCCTGACAAGCGGTTAAAAATGAAAGCAAACATATAAAAGATGAAAGCATCACGATAAATTTTTTCAATCATCTGCACCCCTTATCCACGAGCCCTTCACTTAGGACTATTTTATCGTTTTGCTACATGTCCGTAAACCAAGAAAACATTACAAATTGATTACAAAGGCAAACAACCATGCTGCAAAAGCCTATTATTCAAGCAATGCAAACTTCAGACCGACTTAAAATCTTTTTCATAACCGAATCACTTTTACAGTAGATTCATTCAACAACTGCATATAACTTTTTACAGTATCATGACAAATTACTGATTGGACAAGATTTTTGTTTATTTTACATAAAAAATTTGATACACTATAATGGCGATCTAGCGTAAGGGTATACATCAATTATAAAACTTTTGTTCAAGCTACATATAAAGATAGAGAGGTGACACGATGAAATATTTCGCAACGATTTTTTGGTCAGTCATTATTTTAACTGTTGTATCATATGTATTAACGAGTATGGGTGGAGAAGCATTCAACTTCGGCTCTGTTATTTCTATCGGCGCAATTTTTGCCATTGCCGCTATTGTTTTAGGAGACGGTCTCTTAAAAGAAGAAGAATAGAAAGCACATTAGACTTAACCGATAACCCTTGTCATCAATATTGTGACAAGGGTTATCTTTATCTTAGAAAGGTTTAGGGGGATACATAATGGAAGATCTTCTGATTTTGATTAAATATTTATTTTTAGGGTTGCTCCAAGGGTTTACAGAACCGATTCCGATTTCGTCCAGTGGTCACTTAGTAATGGTACAGCAACTGTTTGAAGTTGGTATAAAAGACAACATGTCATTTGAAGTACTGGTGAATTTTGGATCATTGCTTGCTGTTTTAATTGTTTACTGGAAGGACATTGTCCAAATCGCAAAAAATGGTATATCCTATATGACGACAAAAGACAAAACCTATTATGATGACTTTATGTTTATTGTTTATTTAGTAGTAGCGACTGTACCTGCAGCTATAATTGGCTTATTATTCGAAGACCTGATCTCCAGTACGTTTGCCGGCAATGCCAAAATGATTGGTATTACGCTGTTTATTACAGGTATCGCACTATGGATTATTCGAAACATACGTGGAGACAAAAACGACGGGCAATTGACAATGAAGGATGCATTAATCGTCGGTTTCGCGCAAGCAGTAGCGCTTATCCCAGGAATCAGCCGCTCCGGTGCAACGATTGTTGCCGCCATGCTGCTCGGTATGAAACAGGAAACGGCTTTACGTTTTTCCTTCTTACTATTTATTCCGGTCAGTGTCGGAACGATGGCATTATCAGTCGGAGATGTGATAAATGACCCGGAATTTAATACATTATGGATTCCATATGTGCTTGCCTTTGTTGCGTCATTAATCGCGACGTATTATTCATTACGCTGGTTTATGAATGTCATGGCCAGAGGGAACCTGAAGTACTTTGCATTTTATTGTTTTATTGTCGGTATTCTAGCGTTTATTTTCTTAAATTAGTAAGATGAAATCGAGTGTAGAGAACTTCTATGCTCGATTTTTTATTGGCACTAAGACCGCCAGTTCCATTTCTTGTAGATCTATGAGGCAGAAGATTTTTTAATAAGTTTTGTGAAAGATATCATTTATAAAAGCTATTCCTGATGCATTCCCAGAAGAAATCGGATTTGTGAACTACAAGGTGGTCATACTTTTAATTCTTATGAACATCTTTTACCCTTTTTTCAATAAGAAAAACCAGCCCGGTCCTTATTACCTTTTGTATATAGCTACCTATAATATGGATTATGTAAAGTAACACTGTCTGACATAGTGGTAATTTTGATAGATATCATCTGCTTAGCAAAGCTCCGGAAATAGGCTCCGCGTCCTGTGGGCACGGCTTCAGCTAGGCTACTACTTGAAAATGCTTCTTTGCTGCCTTGTGCCGAGGAAGCTTACTTCGAAGCAATGCTTGCAGACACAGGCACAAATGAAGTGGATCTTCAGCTCGCGCTGATTCCACGGGAGTCTCCGCCAATTTCCAACGCTTTAGGGAAGTACTACATCATATGAAACAGCTAAAAGCAGTGGATCTAGGGATTATGTTATTCATTCAATTGCTGTTATATATACAGTGATCAATATGCTACCTCTTACAAAAGTTGTACAGTCCCTATTCTAGCGTAGGCCAACCACAGAGACTCCCGCGGGACATGCAGGTGCTGGAGATCCACTTTGTGAAGCGCCCTCCTTCACAAAGTTAGCTCCAGCCGTGCCCCGCAGGACGCGGAGTGGTTGGACGGAGCGGTATCCTAGCACATTAAATATCTCAATATGGGTGTTCGGCTAGCTATGGCTACTTTACATAATCCATATTATAGGAACTCAGCTTCTTGTTCCATATGATTACTGCTGTGACTGCATTTTTATACTTTCTGACTTTGCAAATAAAAAAGCGTCTCCTTTACGGGACGCTTTTTTCTTATCAATCCGGAATGCCTAATGCAATTTTTGCATATCTGGACATACGGTCTTTGGACCATGGCGGGTTCCAGACAATATTTACTTCTGTATCTCTTACTTCTGGAATGTCTTCCATCACACGTTTCACATCTTGTTCGATGTGACCTGCAAGTGGACACCCCATAGCTGTAAGTGTCATTGTTACAGTAGCAATCCCTTCATCATCTAAATCGACGCCATAAACAAGTCCTAAGTTTACGATATCTATACCAAGCTCTGGGTCAATCACGTTTTCCAGTGCTCCCATTAAATTTTCTTCTAATGCTTGATCCATTCTGTATCCCTCCTTCAAAGCTATTGTCCCTATTATAAAACAATTAGACAACTTTTTAAATGATTTGTATTATAACTGATATTCTAACCATTTTACAAATTCGGTAATCGCAAAGCGGGTAACCTTATGTCCCTTGCCAATTTCCTTTAAAAAGCGAATATTTTCCGGGTTTTTATAATGATCGATTGCCTCTTCATAGAAACTGTATGCATGATCAAACGGTACCACTTGATCGGCTTCACCATGCCAGAAGAACAAGGCGCGACCGAATAGTTTTTCTACTTGCATGGATAAATCCATTTCAGCTAATTCTTGCATCAGCTGGTGTAATTGTTCATCAGGAATTGGTAATTCTTTATGCTCTGCTTTCATTGCTCCAATTAATCGTTCGGCAAAGGCAGATATTTTTGGTGAGCCCATTAAAATCCCTGCTGATTTAATCCAGGAAAATTGGGTTAATGCAGCAGCTGTGGTAATACCACCCATACTCGTTCCAGCCAATCCGAATCGGTTCCCGTCCAGTAATTGTCTTGCTACTAGCTCTTCATAAATAGCTTCAATATCGTCTAAATTTTGTTTAACAATATCAAAGAAGCGCATTTCTCTTTCAGATGACGAAATATCCTCTTCCCTTTCGCCGTGCAACATCGCATCCGGCAATAGAACACGATAGCCTTTCTCTGCCATCAAAAAAGCTAACGGCAAATTATGCTCCTTTGCACTGGTGTATCCATGTATGTAGGTTAATGTTGGTAACGGTTTATCCTTTTTGTCCTGATCGACCACATGAAGGATTGGCACGCCATCCCAATATTCTTTGCTAATTGCTATCATCAGTACAATCCTTTCTGCAAAAACTTTGTCATACTTTAATGATATAACTTCTGACCTAATCATGCAAAAAATAGAAATGAAACAATACAAAATCTTTACAAATGCTAATTTCCAAAGGCATATCTGGAATTACTGCAGCATATTGGTAACATACCTGATCATATTCTGTTAGAAGCATTCCTTTACAATAACAGAAAACAACTATAGACTATAATTACATTAGTGAGGTGATGATGATATGCCAACCAATCGACATTTAATCGCGTTAGACTTAGATGGAACTTTGCTAACCGACGAGAAAGAAATAAGTGCGTATACAAAATCAATGGTGCAACAAGCCATGAAAGAAGGACATATAGTTGTCATTGCAACAGGACGTCCACATCGAGCAAGTATTTCATATTATCATCAGCTTGGGCTAGAAACGCCGATGGTAAATTTCAATGGTGCTCTAATACATCACCCGACAGACAACAAATGGGATGTACTGCACACACCATTGCCGAATCGGACTGCTAAGAAGATTATCCAAACCTGTTATGATTTTGAAGTGGAGAATATTTTTGCAGAAATAAAAGATAATATGTACCTTGATCGGTTTGACCAGCAATTCCTCGACATTTTTACTGAGCCTGAACAAGAAGATTTGATTACTGTGGGAAGTTTAAAAAATCATCTGACAGAAGATCCAACTTCATTATTAATCCATCCGAAGCCACATCATGTAGAAGAGTTACGACAGTATCTAAATGATAAACATGCTTCCATTATTGAACACCGAAAATGGGGTGTGCCTTGGGATATTATTGAAGTCGTAAGAAAAGGAATAAACAAAGCTGTCGGTTTAAAGAAAATTGCCCATTATTATCATATTCCGGTAGAAAACATTATTGCATTTGGTGATGAAGATAATGATTTAGAAATGATTGAATTCGCAGGTGTCGGTGTGTCGATGGGTAATGCGATTGACGAATTAACGCAAATCTCCAACTACCAAACAAAAACGAATGAAGAAGACGGTATTGGCAGCTTTCTCGCTAATTATTTAAAGCTTAGTTCGAACCCGGAAATTTCCAAGTGATTCACAGTATAAAATCAGCTCAATGACTCATAATAAGGCATGAACATCAGATTGATGTTCATGCTTTTTCCTTTAGCTTCTGATTTTGGTGGCGGCTTAGATAGAGGTATACCAAAGGAAGGCATGATAAAACTGGATGAAAGTCAGAAAAGGAAAAAGCAGGATATCCGGTTTGATGACATGTTTTCCTTTGCAGCCGCCATCTCACTCATAAGTCTACTGAAATGAATCATGACGGTCATCCAAAAGATAAACCTAGTGATTCTACAAACAGGAGGATTTACCAATGCAAAACCAAATGTTCGAACAAGCCAAAAATGCGGTCAATCGCATGATGAATCGCCAGAACGGAAACTTCTCAGATGCAGATAAGCAAGCCGCGCAAGATGCCATTCAATCAGCATACACGAATGCTACTGCTGAAGAACAGCAAGAACTTCGCCAACTTGAAGAACAGTTGAAACAACAGAACGAACTGAAATAAGCTCCTCTAACAGAAGGCATACCCTGTGTATGCCTTCTCTTTCTTAATGTAACCATTTATCCAAATAATACAAGGTGATACCAAAAAGACCATGACCGATAAACCAATACAAAATTGCCATACCATTGGACACTGCTGGTGTTGACTGGACAGCAATGATTGTCAGAGGAAAATAGGTAAGTGCAGCTGCGCAACTAATGAAGAGAACGGTAGACATCCTTCTATTTGTAAACGTGACATAAACCCAGGTAATCATCCATGCAATTAATAAATGAAAGAACCATTCAAGTAACACAGATGTTCTATTCTGCAAAAAAGGAACAAAATCGACATTTAATAATAACGTATATACCTTTTCCCCTGTAATGCTTTCCACAACCAACAAAAATACGCCCAATACCATACCTGCTATCGTGCCAATAACCAGCACGTGTTGCCAATCCTTTTTCATCTTATCCTCTCCTCCTTATTGTTCGACCATTGAATTTCTTTCATAAATCGCTATAGTTTGATATCATGTTGTTAAAGTACGCAACCTAGGAGGAAAACCATGAGTATTCATGTTGAAGCAACACCAAATCCAAATGCAATGAAATTCACTAGTGACAGTATGATTTTTGAAGGTAATGGCAGTGTCTCTGTCATGCCCGGACAAACAAGTGAATATGATATTTTAAACGAATTAATGACACTAGAAGGTGTAGACAATGTATTTGGCTTCCAGCATTTTATTACCGTTAACAAAAAAATGGATGTAGAATGGGACGAGCTTACTGATAACGTGAAAGAAGTTATCGCAAAGTACGGATATTAAAAATTTTAGCACGCACCTTATAAAAAAGAGAAGGACTATTCGGCTCCTTCTCTTTTTCTATTTATTCATTTTTTCTAAAGAAACCATACACACCTGCTGTTTCAATCACATTCGTAAAGGCATTCTCATCGACTTCATGTATAATACGTTCTAAATCATACAATTCATACCTGGTGATTACTAAATAAAGCATATGCTTATCTTCCTTCGTGTAAGCACCTTTAACCGGAAGAATCGTGATCCCGCGAACCATGGTATCATGGATTGCCTGTTGCAGTTCGTCTGCTTTTTTGGTGACGATCATAGCAGTTACTTTCTCATGACGAGTATGAATACCATCAATCACACGAGTAGATACATACAGACCTACCAGTGTGTACAATGCGTTCTCTGGTTCATTTAACAGACCGGCAATTACAATAATTAACCCATTAATAAGCATTAAATAGCTGCCGATCGGCTTATCCTTTAACCGGGACAGGATCATAGCGATAATATCAGAACCGCCCGTCGATGCCCCCCACTTCAATGTAATCCCAATACCTACACCAGCAATTACACCACCAAATACTGCGTTCAGCATTATATCCTCTGATAAGGTAACAATCGGTAATACTTCAAGAAAGATAGAAGTCGCAAGGACGGAAAGAAAACTGTAAATCGTGAACCCTTTTCCAACCATTAACCAGCCAAGGATCGCGACTGGTATATTGAGAATAAATAAGATAATACCTGTACTGGCAAGTTGAATGCCTAGATACTCTGAAAAAACAGTCGCCAAAATTTGTGAAATACCGGTAAATCCGCTGGCATATACATGCGCACTTATAAAGAAAAAATTAAGCGCAATTGCGTTGAGAATTGCACCAATAAACACAATCGCAATACGTTTTGTCTCCATTAAAAACACTGTCATTCCTCCTGTTCACGGAATTCACATGATTCCATACCCTTTTTCAACGTTGCTTAATCATTGATTATGTACGACGACTAAGCAGACAATGATTCACTATACTAAATTTCGAACGAGAAACCAAGTGTTTTGTCAAAATTTTTGTATGGCTTTTTTTTGACGTAACCCACCGTTACGCTTACACTTATATTAAACGTAATCAAGATTATTCATTCATGATTTTGGAAAAAAGGAGGGGTACCCTTGTCAGTACAAATAATTGCAGATTCTGCTTGCGATCTGACAGCAGAAGATTGTGCACAATACGGAATTGAAAAGCTTCCCTTAACTGTTCAATTAGATGGCAGCGAATATGAAGATGGCATTTCGATTTCTTCCAAAAAGATTTACGACGCAATGCGAGAGGGAAAAGCGCCCAAAACAGCACAAGTAAGTCCTCAATTGTTTAAAGATACATTTCAAAAATATGCCGAAAGTAATACTCCCGTTATTTATTTAGCCTTTTCCTCGGAATTGTCGGGTACATATCAGGCTGGGAAGTTGATGGAGCAAGGAATCAAAGAGGAATTTCCGGAAGCAGATCTCCATGTCCTAGATACGAAATGTGCCTCATTAGGATATGGGCTAGTCGTCCTGCAAGCCGCTAAACTTGCTCAATCGGGCGCTGGTGTTGATGAAATTATCAAGGCGAGCAAACATAGCTATCAGCATATGGAGCATATTTTTACTGTTGATGACCTCGAGTATTTATATCGAGGTGGACGCGTTAGTAAAACTGCTGCCTTTGTCGGCACGTTATTAAAGGTTAAACCATTGTTACACATGGAAGATGGCAAGTTAATTCCACTTGAAAAAATACGCGGTTCCAAAAAAGTGTACAAGCGAATGCTAGAGTTAATGGAGGAACGCGGGGCGAATTTTGAGCAGCAAACCATTGGTATCAGCCACGGTGATGCAATCGACACTGCAGAAGAAATCGCAGCAATGATCCGGGAAAAATGGCAAGTAAAAGAGATAAAAATTAATATGATTGGCTCTTCTATCGGTGCCCATGCCGGACCTGGTACGATTGCGTTATTTTTCTTAAATGAATAAAACAAACAAAACTCCTACTGATAGTGGGAGTTTTTTTCGCATATCAGGATCAAGATACGCCATACTAGATATAAAAAGTATCTAGGAGTGTACAGAAATGGCTAATAATCAAAAGACTGAAGTTTTACCAAAACAGCATCAAGATCGCCAGCCTGGCTTCGAATATAAGATGCACCCGCTCCCTAAGTATATAAAAGAGAGTTATCAAGGTAGTGGAAAATTAAAAGATCAAGTAGCGATTATTTCCGGTGGAGACAGTGGCATCGGTCGATCGGTTGCTGTACATTATGCAAAAGAGGGTGCTCATATTGCCATAATCTATTACGATGAAGATCAAGATGCTAACGAAACAAAGAAGGCAGTAGAGGCAGCCGGTGTTTCTTGCAGCTTATTCAGAGGAGATATATCTGACAGTGCTTTCTGTAATGAGGTAGTGGAAAAAGTAATTGCAGAACATGGCAAAATAAATATCGTTGTCAATAATGCCGCCATGCAATTCCCACAACAGAATTTCTTAAACATTACTGATGATCAACTAGAAAAGACATTTCGTGTCAATATTTTTTCTTATTTTTACTTAACAAGAGCTGCCCTCCGCTATTTGAAACAAGGCAGTGTGATTATCAACACCTCTTCTATCACCGCTTTTCAAGGAAGTGAGAATCTAATTGATTATTCAAGTACGAAGGGTGCGATTACTACGTTCACGAAGTCTTTAGCAAAGTCACTTGTCAAACAAGGCATTCGTGTAAACAGTGTCGCACCTGGACCAATTTGGACACCATTAATCCCTGCCAGCTTTGATGAAAATGAGGTAGCTACCTTTGGCTCTGACTCAGAAATGGGAAGACCAGGCGAGCCCTGTGAAGTAGCACCCGCCTATGTGTATTTAGCAAGCAACGATGGCAGTTATGTGACCGGACAAACCATTCATGTAAATGGCGGAAAGATCGTATAGCAGACAATGTTGTGCTAATTTGGATTATATACAGTAGAATGTAGCATTATTATTTTAAATGCTTAGAAAAACTTATCCTTTTCGTCCTGCAGGGCATCGTTAACATTAGCCGTTCCCTGCAAGACGAAAAGTGATTAACTGAAATGGTAATCAACCAGGCTTTCAGGATAGTTGCTGCTTTCGTCTTATCACAAAGGCAAATATAAGCGGAACAACTGGTGTAAAAACAAATAACTGATAAGCATTATCCACTGTACTGTAATAAAACATCGGAACACATAATAGAAGAGCACTTACGATAAAAGCTTTTACTGACTTTTTTCGTAAGCCATATAAAAAGCTGATACTGCTACATATTAAAAACAGCCAAAATAGTAACGATGGAACTTGCAACATAGCAGGTCACCTCAATTAAAGTATCGTTCCTTTAAACTTATCTGGTTTCGTTACATAGCTTTCAATAATAAAACCGCAATTTGTACACAACAGATATTCTATATCAGATCCAAAACTCATTTTATTCACTGGTACAACGGCAGCATAGCCATTCTGCTTGCCAATTCCTAATTCAGTTTCTCCACACTTTGGACACGATGAAGCTTGATTTTCTACCATAATAAGCGCTCCCTTCTCTACATTATATACGAACAGGCAAAATAAATGTTTCACTTTGTAAGCTTATCTTTCAATCGTCATCCAGTTCACTGCCATTCCCTTTTCAGCCTAAATAGTGTAGAGTTTAAACTTAGTAGACTACAGAGAAGGAAGTTTAATAATGAATCAGCAGAACACTAAAAAATTAAGTTTGTATGCGCTAACTTGGCCGATTTTTATCGAAATTATGTTACATATGTTAATGGGAAATATTGATACGTTAATGCTCAGCCAATATTCCGACCATTCTGTTGGCGCGGTGGGAGTAGCCAATCAAATCCTTTCCGTCGTGATTGTTATGTTTGGTTTCGTAGCAGCGGGGGTTTCCGTACTGGTGGCTCAAAATCTTGGTGCCGAAAAACCGACAACAGCTGGAAAAATCGCAGTATCTTCCTTAAGTTTAAATCTGATATTCTCCTTATCATTAAGTCTGTTGTTGTTTCTATTCAGTGATGGTATCCTTCACTTCATGAATATACCAGCAGAACTAATGGGGGAAGCTTCGACTTATCTCAATATTGTTGGTGGCTTCATTTTTGTGCAAGCGTTAATCATGACTGTCTCCGCCATTTTACGAAGCTATGGTTACACGAAGGATACGATGTATGTCACGATTCTGATGAACATCATCAATGCAGCAGGTAATTACTTTATGATATTCGGACCATTTGGCTTGCCTGTATTCGGCGTCGAAGGAGTAGCCTATATGACGATGATCAGCCGCTTCGTTGGTTTTATCATCTTATTAGTAATTCTATTGTGGCGTAATGGCAAACACTTGCCACTTACTTCTTTATATAAATACGAAAAAAATCATATCAAAGATTTATTACGAATCGGTCTGCCATCTGCCGGTGAAGAATTATCCTATAACGCCAGTCAAATGGTAATTACAATTTTTATTGCCCAAATGGGAACCTTATTTATTACCACTCGCGTATACGTAGAGAATTCAATGCTGTTCCTCATGCTGTTTTCCATTGCGATCGGACAAGGAACACAAATATTGATTGGACACATGATGGGGGCCGGCCAGATTGAAGAAGCTTATAAACGTGGCGTAAAAAGCTTAAAAATAGCGATTGTCATCAGCACATTAGCTGCTATTCTCTTCTATTTCACTGGTTCAACATTGCTAGAATTTTTCACGGATGACTTAACTATTATCGAAATGGGAATGACGTTACTACTCGTAACCATCATACTAGAACCTGGTCGTGCCTTCAATCTCGTCTTGATTAATTCTTTGCGTGCTGCCGGGGATGTACAATTCCCGGTGGTCGTCGGCATTATTTCAATGTGGGGTATCAGTGTTACCTTCGCCTGGTTCTTCGGTATCTATCTTGAACTAGGTCTACTAGGCGTCTGGATCGGGTATATCGCCGATGAATGGTTACGGGGGATTTTAATGTGGCGACGCTGGAAATCACGTGTCTGGACCAGAAATGTGTTTATTCGTGATGAACAAAATGAATAACACGGTTCACTCTACCGATAATGTGGATTATGTAAACAAAGGCTATATTGCAGAATGTGTCATTTTGATATATTTTAACTGCTTAGCGAAGCTCCGGAAATAGGCTCCGCGTCCTGTGGGCACGGCTTCAGCTAGGCTGCTATTTGTAAATGCTTCTTTGCAGCCTTGTGCCGAGGAAGCTTACTTCGAAGCTATGCTTGCAGACACAGGCACAAATGAAGTGGATCTTCAGCTCGCGCTGATTCCACGGAAGTCTCCGCCTATTTCCTACGCTTGAGGGAAGTGCTACAACTTATGTAACAGTGAAAAGCGACAGTGCTAGACATTATCCATATTAAAGATGAGGTATAGACACTATAGGATACCGCTCAAAATATTAGCTGTATTATTAGTTGTAGAGCAAAGCCATAGTGTAGGCCAACCACGTAGACTCCCGCGGGACAGGCAGGTGCTGAAGCTAACTTTGTGAAGTGCCCTTCTTCACAAAGTTAGCTTCAGCCGTGCCCCGCAGGACGCGAAGTGGTTGGCCGGAGCGGTATCCTAGCACATGAATCATTTCAAAATAAATACTAAGCTGTTAGTTGACATAATCCATATTATCGGCACTAAACTTCATGCTCAATATGATTACTGCTTTGGCTGTACTCTCTTGTCTGATGAAAATAAAAAGTAGTTCAGTTAGCACTTTCCAAAACTGAACTACTTTTATTTAAGTTAATTTGCTTGTTTGTTCTTCTTACTTCTGCGATTAACGGCCACAATAAATGAAATAAAACCACCAAAAATGAAGACCATCATCGCGATGAAAATCCAGTTAAATCCTGTATTTTCTTCTAAAACAAAGATATTGCTCGTTTCACGATCCAGTATTAATCTATAGGTACCATCTTCCTGTTTTCGCACAATATTGTCGTCTAACAAACCACGAAGCTGCATATCGTCCCCAAGTCCCTCTAGTGAAACCGATTGGGTTTCCGTGTCATTGTTGATAGCAATGTACATCGTTTCATTTTGATCACTTCGTTTATATACGATCATCGCTCCTTGTTGTCCGACAACTTCCAGATCACCTTGTTGTAAAGACGAAGATTGACTTCTTATTTGTGCTAATTTTTGAAGATGCTGCATTAGCTCTTCATCATTATTATTTACTTGCGCCATCCGGTGATCCGGTTCTGCCTTACCATTGTCCATCGGAACTTCTATCCCTTGATAAAGTAAGGAAGATCCAGGCAATGTGTATAGTAACGTAGAAGCTAATTTCCATCTTGTTACTGGATGAAATCCTGCTTGTACTGCTTCATGAGTAAAACGATTGGTAAAAGCAGATTCCATATAATGTACCCCACCGGAATCACTCGTTACTAACGATTCCAACGATTCACCTGGCTGTTTGAGAATTTCTGTTGCTTCCGACTTGAAAGAATGATTCATAGCAGATTCTGTTTCGCTTCCATCCACTATCAATGTCACATCTTCGTTTTCTTGCTGAAGACGAGCGCGCAATTCTTCAATAAAAGATGCTGGTGTATCCTGATCAACATAAATATGAAAACCGTCAATATCAGCACTCGTTAACCAATGTACTGCTGTTTCGATAAAGTAGTTCTGCAAATCATCATTTGTTAAATCTAACCCTGGCAAGGATTGACCAAAGACATCTACTGTATTGCCGGATTGCCAGTCAGAAGGTTCCTGAACCCACGGATGTGTCGTCGCAACATGTGTTAATGGCAAATCCAGAATGACTTCGATATCCTGTTCATGTGCTTTTTTGACTAAGTTTTGTAAATCAGCGATATCACCAAATTGCTCATTTACCGTTTGAAAATCGCTGGTATCAAAACCGTGGTAAGATTGTGCTGACATAATTGGACTAAGGTTAATCATCGAGATACCCAGCTCATTAAAGTGATCTAATTTATCCGTTACCCCTTGCAAATCGCCCCCATAATAGGCAGAAGGATCATCGATATTAATATTGATATCATTACTGTTGTCTCCGTTTACAAATCGATCTACCAGAAGGTAATAGATTTGTTCACTAGGCTGCTCCTCTGCCATTACAGAAATACTTGGCATGATCAAAAGTAACAGCACGGAGATTGCTAGTATTCGTTTTATGTAATACATATTGCTCCCCTTTTCTCAATAGATTCCTCCTCTATTATCCTAGACAATTACAGAAAGTCAAATACCCGTTAGGTAATTTCTTATGAATTTTTTGTGAATCCTAACGAAAAATCGGGTATAACCCGCCAGGTCTTATTTGATTTGAATTTTATATAACTACCTATAATATGGATTATGTAGCTAGCCATTGCTAGCCGAGCATCCATATTGAGATATTTAATATGCTAGGATACCGCTCCGTCCAACCACGTCCACGTCCTGCGGGGCACGGCTGAAGCTAGGCTACTACTAGAATTACTTCTCTGCTGCCTTGCACCGAGGAAGCCTACTTCGAAGCGTTACTAGTAGACACAGGTGCAGACGTTGTGGATCTTCAGCGCCTGCCTGTCCCGCGGGAGTCTACGTGGTTGGCCTACGCTGATGTATAGCTCCACAATTGATGCGACAGCTAGGATATGAAGCACTATTTGCAAGATTCACACCATATATTGATGAAGTACATTGCCTAGCACCACTGCTTCTAGCTGTTCCAATCGTTGTAGTACTTCCCATTAGCGTAGGAAATAGGCGGAGACTCCTCATGCCTCAGCGCGAGCTAAAGATCTATTGTGCCTGTGTCTGCAAGCATTGCTTCGAAGTGTGCTTCCTCGGCACAAGGCAGCAGAGAGGCTGTTCAAGTTGTAGCCTAGCTGAAGCCGTTCCCACAGGACGCGGAGCCTATTTCCGAAGCTTTGCTAAGCAAATGACTTCTATCAAAATTAATACAATGTCAGACAGTTCTACTTTACATAATCCATATTATCGGCACTAAACTTCATGCTCAATATGATTACTGCTGTTACTGCACTTTTATACTCCCTTTTGACTAAGAACATATACGCAAAAACTTTTTTTCATATAAAAGATAGATAGAAACAGAACGGCTCCTGCCTCATCTATCTTTTTTCATTAACGCTCTATTGCATGCTTATATCTTTTTTTCAAATTTTCCCGCGTACGGTACAAAAAAATTAAACTGATTAAAAAAAGCATTGGGATGATGAATGATAGGATATTTCGCCAGTGAAATGGCATGTATTTGATAAATGTTGCTTTATAATAGAGCTGATCAGCCTTTACTGCGATCGCATCTTTTTCGTCCACTTTATCCATCTTGAAATACTTCGTTCCAACCGGGTACTGGTTAGAAGCATTACCATGAAAACTCCCTGTCTGTTCATTAGCAACCTTCGTAACTTGACCGAGCAACAGCCCTACATCGGAAGGGTCTACTTGGTCTGAGGTTACTTCATATACACGTCCGTCTAAAACAACAAAAGGGTATGCCCATGTTAATGCATATAGAGAGGTCGGGATCCATAAAAGAAGCAGTATACTTATCAGCAACTTTTTTCTTATCATAACCCTCACTACTTTCTAAATTTTTCAGCTTACACCTTGATTTTTACATTATGAAGCTTTAACCAATGTTCAATCTGGCAAATGTGTGCCAACAGCTGTGGACCTGTCATTAATTGGCCAAACCACGGTGCACTAATATTGGAGGCTTTCTGTGCAACTAACTCCTTCACCTTTTCCCTATCTAAAATCTCGAATAATCGTGCATCTTTATCAGCAATAATCTCTTCCATCCAATTTACGACAGCTTTCGTATATGCTGGATGATGTGTTTTTGGATACGGACTTTTCTTACGATAAAGAATTTCATCTGGAAGAATTCCCTCTAATGCTTTTCGAAGTATGCCTTTTTCACGGTTATCGTGGGTTTTTATTTCCCAGGGAATATTCCAAACGTATTCTACTAAATGGTGATCACTAAAAGGTACGCGCGCTTCAAAACTAGCGCCCATACTCATTCTATCCTTGCGATCCAGCAGTGTAGGCATAAACCAATGCATATTAAGATAAAACATTTGACGTCTAGCAGTAGCTTCTGCATCTTCCCCATCTAACAATGGTGCTTCGTTAATGGTCTGATCATACCTTTTTTGCGTATAATTAGCCAAGTTAAGTTTGTGATTCATGTCATCTCGAAGTAAATTTTGTCGTACTTCGGAAGATCGAATCCAAGGAAAACCTTCTCGATTTAAGTCATCCTCCCGATAAAACCACGGATATCCGCCGAATATTTCATCAGCACATTCACCAGACAATGCTACCGTCACTTTCTGTTTGGTTTGCTGACAAAACCATAACAAGGAAGAATCAACATCTGCCATTCCAGGTAAATCACGATATTTAACCGCATCTTTCAATAAATCTACTAAAGTCAGATTATCAATCACAAAATTGTGATGGACCGTACCAAATTGTTCTACCATTTTGTCAATATATTCATTATCTCGATTTGGTTGGAAACTGCTTTTCTTAAAATACTTTTCGTTTTCTTGATAATCAATTGAGAAAGTTTGAAGAGGATCTTTATTGTGCTTATTCAAGTAGTTCGTAGCAATTGCTGTAATCGCACTGGAATCAACCCCTCCTGACAAAAAAGTTCCCAGTGGAACATCAGAGACGAGCTGTCTTTCCACTGCATCGATGAACAATGCGCGGACGTGTTCAGCAGTTTCTTCTACAGAATGTGTATGTTGTTTACTTTTCACATTCCAATAACGCCTGGTTTTCCAGCCATTTCGATCGAAGATACCAACGTGTGCCGCTCTCAATTCATGGATGCCATCGAAAACACCATGACCAGGTGTACGTGAGGGACCAAGTGCAAATATTTCGGACAAACCTTCTTCCGTAATAACAGGCTCTACTTCATCGTGGGCAAGTAGCGCTTTAATCTCAGAACCGAATATCAATCCACTTTGATGCAACGAATAGAATAATGGTTTTACACCTAATCGATCACGGGCCATGAATAGCTGCTGTTTTTGCTGATCCCATATGGCATAGGCAAAAATTCCATTCAACTTATCAACGTGGTCCTCGCCCCATTCCATATAACTTTTCAATAAAACTTCCGTGTCCGAATGGGAATCAAACTGCCATCCTGCCTTTAATAATTCACTTCTAATATCTTCTGTGTTATAAAGCTCCCCATTATACACGAGAATATATTTATTACCATTTTTCTCATTAATCATTGGCTGCTTTCCACCTGCTGGATCGACTACGATTAAACGGCGATGGCCAAATCCAACATGTGTTTCAAAATAAAAGCCATTCTGATCGGGGCCACGATCGGCAATTTCTTTCGTCATCTGATAGACTTGTTGTTGCTCTTGCTCAACGCTGCGGGTAAAATCGATCCATCCTGTAATCCCACACATACTGTATCGACACACCTTTCCCTTTCTTAGTAGCTCTTAATAATGTATGCAAGTGCCCTAGGAAAATGAACCAGGTTTCGTACTGCCGATGGTCAGTAAGAGAAGTAGCCGGTCGGAGCAGTCTTCCAGCTTCCTACAGCTAATTACCTTAATGAAAGTAACTATCTATATACTTTTACAACAGAAAAAAGCCGCGGATATAATACCGCGGCTTTTTATTAAAACAATTTAACACCCATTGGTAAACGTCCAAATCCTAATACCAGTACAATAACAGCAGCTATTACTAACTGAATCCAAAAGCTTTTGGCTGATTTTCCTTTTGACGTTTTGACGAGGATCATTTCGATGGCTGCGATTACCCACAAGCCAGCTAACGCTTTAATGATTAACTCACCAGCATATGTCGAAAATCCTCCGTCCATATACTGTGCGAATAGATCTCCACCCGAATAAAGTAGAAGCAGATAATCCAGACGTAAGATCATATGTAAGATTTTCCCTGCTTTATTCCCTTTTTTGTACATCGCATAGGAGACAAATAACAGAATTAATGCTAACACCCATGCTGTAATGTGTAAGTGTGTCATCTTTTGTACACCCCCAAAATATATTTATCAAACTCATCATATCATGTAATCGATTAGATTTCATTTTTCATCTATCTATTCACTCAATTGTCATAAACTTCTTCCGCTCCTAAGGCACAATAGTAATTGTTATCCAGCCAGTTCATTGTTTCTTAGCTGTTTACTGTCTGTTCCTCTTTCTGGCTATCTTCAGCAGATCGTTTATTCGTTAATTTCTTCTGATAGATGAGACTTCTCCATAGCCACTCGATTGGCCCTCTTTTGTACCGCTTCAGCCATAGATAACTAAACAACACCTGTAACGGATATACAATGATACCAACGAAGAACGTTTGCCATGGTGACAATTCACCATATAAACCAAAACCGATGGAATAGAACAGCATGACGCCAATCAAAGACTGTAAAATATAATTGGTAAGTGCCATTTTTCCGACATAACCGATTAAATCAAACAGCTGTTTTGCATAGCGATAACTAAATGCAATGGTAATCATGTAGAAAATAGCAGACGCAGTGCCACCAAATTCATCTTGTATCAAAGAAAGCCAAATGGGATTACCCAGCACATACGGTCCTGCTTTACAAAGCATAAAGATAACAAAAGATCCAATCCACCAACGCTTAAGTACTTTCTGATTTTGATCAATATCATGTAGCCACTTATTTCTGGCAAAAACTAAGCCGAGAAGAAAAATGGGTAAAATGTTGAGCAGAACAAAGAAAAAGTTCATTGGTGAATTACCGTAAAACCAGTCTGTCGCATTTTGGCTGAGTATATCAGTCCAGCTTCCAGCACCGTAATGCTGAAAAGCTGCAGCAATTGCTGCCTGATCAGAAAGATTTTCAAGATTTTCGATTAAGCTCACTAGAAACAACAAACCGGAATATAACAAGACTGGAATCAACAATACCGAAATACTCCACGCCAGTATGGTACGATTACTGCGACGAAGGAATAATAACAGTAAAAAACCAATGACGGCATATGTAATAAGAATATCACCATACCAGATTAAAAACGCATGAAGCAGTCCAATTACCAGTAATATTACAAATCTTCGGATCAACCATTTACGAGGTGATGCTACCTGTTTCTTTTGTAGATTCTCATATATAATTTGAGCACCAAATCCAAATAAAAATGAAAACAAGGAATAAAAACTTGCCTGAAAGAAGATGTCCAAGATGACTTGCCATATTCCTGCTTCTCCTGTCCCCCAATAGTTATGTCCGTTCCCGTACATAAAGTATGGCGCATGAAAAGAAGCTAAGTTAACCATAAAGATACCAAAAATAGCGAAGCCTCTTGCAGTATCAATCCAAGGTAGTCTGTTTGAATCCTGTAACGGTGTAGCTTGATTCATTAATTTTCCCCCTTTATTACATAATAGTTATATTTATTTTATCACGACGCTAACTTCCTGATAAGTTTCGCTAACAACCAGTGGGGTTTAAAACCCTAACTGATTGAAGTCTCACTTTATCTTATATATGGCAGAAACTCGTATTTCGAAGTTTTTTTTACACTCGTTTCACAAACTGGGTCTAGATTCATAAACTAAATAAAGAATGATGTATCAATGTTAGGATGATGTTTATGCCAGCGATTGTTGGTGCTGTTAAAGTAATTAACATTGGTTCCTCCAGTATTTTTCATATCGGGGATGTTTACCGGATTCAGCCTTATACACAGGCAAAAACCTTTGCTGGAGGAGGCTCGTTTAATACTGGTGATGGCATTCGTGTTCATTTAGAGAACGCCCAGACAACAATGGTCGATGATGACCAATTTGATCAAAATATTTCGGGCATTTAGCAGGTGATTCTTTTGCATCTCACAGTTAACCAATCGATTTATATTCATTTTTTGAAAGTTGGCAGTGTCAGTAATTCCTCTGTATTACAAATCGGGAGTACCGGAAAAATGCAAGCCATGTCTCAGCTATATAATACGGGGCAATTTGAGGGTCCAGCAGAAGAAGCTGTTCCCCTAGGCGTTACAGAACCACTGGTACCATTAACACCTTTTTAACATTCTCAGAGAGGAGTAATCAATATGGATTATCACATGATGTCTTATTACATTCATCAACTGCAGCAGCAAGTGCAGCAACAATCTCAACAGATCAACTCCTTAGAGAATCGCATCCAGCAGCTTGAACAGCAACAAACCGGTCCGAAAACAAATATTGAAAAGTTAGAATATCATTTTGACCAGTTAAAGATCGAACGGCTAGACGGCTCCCTGCACATTGGGGTAACGCCAGAAGATCTACAACAGATGGAGGACTTCTCTATCCCTCAGGCAACAGGCAGCCCAATGCCGTCAGTTCATCAGACATTAGAACACTATGTAAATCAAGACTTACCTCCATACATTCAATCGTTAGAGGAGCAATTTCAATATCCATTAGATGAGAGTTACCGTCAAACATTACTCAAGGACTTAAAGCAACAATTGACTAGTCGCATCGCCCATTATCAACAGGCCAAGGTGCCACCAGATCAGATGCCACAGCATATCTTATCAAATGTTCAACAGGAATTGCAGACAGGATTAAGAAGATGGTTCGAAAATCAACAAAAGGGGTAATAAGTATGCATTATCAAGTCAACAACTGGAATATTGGTGTCGGGAACATTTCCATACTCGGGGTATCTGCTTCCTCACTTTTTATTGTGGGTGACAGCCATGAAATTCATCTGGCATCTTTATTCGATACACCTCCGGAATCCTATGTCGTTGGTGTGGACAATACGACTAGGAGAAATGAAGAGTTGATTACAGATGTTCCCGCGAATGACTAGAGTTAAACAATTAAAAATGGAGAGTTTATCGTATAGTTCGATCTTTCAAATCGGTGATGCTAAGGAAATTGAACCTAGGGCAGACGTACTGGCAGTCCAAAAAGAAGGCGGTATTTCGTCTGACAAAGGTTTCGAATTAGAGCAATATCCGATTTTCAACACGGAACTCTATCCTCTGCAAGATCATGAAACCGTAACAGGTGAGCACTGCAATCACCACCCCAACATTTCCGTATCCTCTATTTTTATAAATGGGGTTTCCTCATCTGGGGTCGTACAGTTAGGCAGTAACAAACATATTAATGCAATATCGAAAATCAAACACATTCGTATGCTAACAGATAATAATAAGGGTGAGAATCATTAATGAAATATATTAGAAAGGTTGTGAAAAAATGCCTTCTATCGTAGGACCAATTAAAATAAATAGCGTTGGTGGTGGTGTTATTAATTTTGGTGACAGTTTCTATCTTTCGCCGAAAAGTGCATCAAAATCAGCAAGTGGTGCTGGTGCCAATAATAATGGTGATTTCTCTAACACCAATACTGGTTTTAACATTACCAATGCAGTTGATCCGGATGCTGTTGACCAGGTAATTGGGGGTAATGCATAAGGAGTTGTACTCCTTATGCATGTACCAATAATGCCTTATCAAAGAAATATAAATACTTTTCCGTTACAGGCTGATTCCAAATAGTTTCAAGTGCTTTTGCATAAAGATCTATTTGTACTTTGTAACGGTTGTGTAATTTCTGTTCTAATTGATCTGAGTGATCTTCTGTTATCTGATCGGTCTTATAATCTAATAATAACCAGCCATGCTCCGTCTTGATCACACAGTCAATAACCCCTTGCAAAAAGATTCTTTCCTGTTGTGCTTCATTCCAATTTGGATATACTTCCTGGGCAGGTAATGTCAAACTAAAAGGAATTTCACGTTCTACCTGTTCTGCTTGTACTAACAGTTTTCCAATATCCGTTTGAAAGAATGCCACTATTGCCTCAACGTCTATAACGGACGCTTCATCAGCAGTCAGTATTTCCTTCGCTTCCAGCTGTGCAATATATTCCGCTAAAGACAAGGCTGTCCAGTCCGAGGATAACGGGATATGCTGCATAACCGTGTGCATCGCAGTACCAATTTCTGCTCTTGTTAATTTCTCTTCTGACTGCATAAATCGTGGTCGCTTTCGTATCGGCGCACGAAATGGTTCAATGATCTGCTGTGCACTGTAGTCGTCCTTTACCTCATGCTGACGCTTCATTTCTGTTACAGTCTGTTTCGCACGGTAAAAGACAGAATCCTGATATGGGTATTGATACTCCAATTGACGCTTCACCTGTTGTGCTTGTTGTTCCTCTTCTAATCCGAGGCCTTGCCACTGGTAAATAGCCTGTTGAATAGCTTCAACCTCTTCCTGATTGCTCTCATCAATCGTTTGATACTGACTCTGGTGGATTCGGTCAATTTTCCAGACAGAAAGGTCCTCTGCTATATCACTCGGTACATATAATGGATTGTCTTGTTCCCGAAGTACTTCTCCACTTTGATGCCTGACAAGACTGGCACCAACCCAATCTAAATAGGACAATGACTCAAGACGGTAATAGGAAGGCAGTACCCAGTCCTGATGAGACAAGATATTCGCCCATTTCTTTTTCTTCTTTTCAAATGAGTTAACCGTTCCAATCAGTACGACTTTCTCTTTCGCACGGGTCAACGCTACATACAGCACACGCATTTCTTCCGCAAGCATTTCACGTTGTATTTGTTTCTTTATCCCATGATAAATTAAAGTCGGATACATGATTCGTTTAACAGGATCAATATATTTCGAAGCAAAACCAAGTTCTTTGTGCAACAAATACTTCTCCCGAATGTCCTGCTGATTAAACTGCTTATTCGCCGCCCCGACAATTACCAGTGGAAATTCCAACCCTTTACTTTTGTGAATGGTCATGATACGGACCACATCTTCTTGTTCACCGAGAGCTTTCGCAGCGCCAAGATCATCGCCCTTCTCTTCCATTCGTTCAATAAATCGTAAGAAACGGAATAACCCCCTAAACGATGTTGCCTCATAACTTTTCGCCCGATCATAAAGTGCTCGTAAGTTCGCCTGTCGTTGACGACCGCCTGGTATACCTCCGACAAAATCGTAATAGCCGGTTTCTTGGAAAATCTCCCAGATCAACGTGGAAAGAGCCCCTTGTCTCGCTTCTTTCCGCCAATAGGTTAATTGGGACATAAATCGTTCCAGCGGCGCGTGTTGATTTGCTTTCAGATATGCCTTTAGCGCCTCGTAATAAGGTGCTCCTCTTTTGGCAAGGCGGATCTGAGTCAGATCATTTTCATTCAAGCCTACAATCGGCGACTTTAACACAGAAGCTAACGGAATATCTTGTCTTGGATTATCCAGTACTTTCAGCAAGCTGATCATCACCTGAATTTCGATAGCTTGAAAATACCCGGATGACAACTCTGCATATACAGGGATTCCCTGTTTCTTAAACTCTTCCATAATGGTTGGAGCCCATGTCATTGAGCGTAACAGAATGACGATATCGCGATATTCTACCTTACGCGGCTGTCCTGTTTGCTTATCCATAATTTCAGTTGCCTCTTCCTCGTTCGCACCGATCCACTGTTTGATCTTTGTTGCATAGGCACGTGCTTCGAGTTGGGCCTTTTCGAGGTCTTCTTCATTCTCCATTTCCTCATCAGACGGATCACTTTCCTGCGTTTCCTGGTCTATGACCAACAATTCGGTATCAACATTAGGAAATGGGACGTTCTCATAATCGGTGTTACCATAGATTAATTCGGCATCTTGATCATATTCAATGTCACCAACATCAGGATCGAATAGCTGCCTGAAGATGTAATTTGCCGATGTCAAGACTTCTTTTCTGCTTCGGAAATTCCGTGCCAAATCGATTCGATAGCCGGGATCATCGTGTTTGGAAAAGCGGTTATATTTTTCAATAAATAGTGCTGGATTAGCATGGCGGAAACGGTAAATACTTTGTTTCACATCTCCTACCATAAACATGTTTCCGTCAGATTGCTGATCAGAAACAAGTGTGAGGATCGTCTCCTGTACAATGTTGGTATCCTGATATTCATCGACCATTACCTCGGAATATTTCTGCTGCAGGTCAACTGCTACTGAAGATGCCTCTTGCGATGACTTATCCTTCATTAAAATATCTAATGCAAAATGCTCCAAATCTGCAAAATCTACTAAGCCTTTTTCTTTTTTTGCTTCCTGGTATCCTGCTTTAAATTGCTTGATCATGTCCGTTAATTTCACAATTGTCGGATAAAGAGCATGCATATCGGTAATATGCGCCTGTAAACTTCTGGTGAACCAATTTTTCGCAATATTGTCCCACCTTTTCTTTAGTTGATCGCGTAAATCTTTGGCCTGGTCTCGCTTGGCTTCATCACATTCTACTTTCTTACGGGATAGCGCCTTAAATTTACTTCCAGCAAAAACAGAACGAGCTTCATCCCATGAGATCTGGATCGCTCCTTTTGCTTGCTGGATCATTTCTTTATCCGCATCAATCGCTTCGGCATACTGATAAGGTCCATCACTTGCTCTTGTGATATCAAGCGCCTGATCTGCCAGCATTTCCATTACATTCAGCTGTTCAATCACTTCTTGTTTCAGCAATTGAAGCCAAGGAATCTCCTCCTCATTCGTCTCTGGATCTACTTGATAAATAGTTGCCATTTGATCAAGCCAGTCATCTGGACTTGGATGCTGGATCGAAAATTCATACATTTTTAAAATGAGTGATTCTACTTCTAAATCGTTTCGATCATTACTAAATCGGTCAACAACGGAGAAAAAGGCAGCTTGTTGTTCTTCATCTTCTTCCCCATACCACGATTCAAAAAGTTCTTCCAGTACATCTTGACGGATCAGATCAGCTTCCATATTGTCTGCAATCCGGAAGTTGGGATCAATGTCAATTTGATAGGCATACTTACGGACTAAATCCATACAAAAGGCGTGTAAGGTCGAGATCGACGCGCTCTGCAGTAATGATAATTGTTTTTTCAGATGTGTGGAACGCGGATTTTCTTCTAATGACGCTTCAATGGCAGCACCAATTCGATTACGCATTTCCTGTGCTGCCGCATTTGTAAAGGTAACGACTAACAGCGTATCAATATCGACCGGTTTCTCTTCGTGCAACAGCTTTTGAATAATGCGTTCGACCAATACCGCTGTTTTTCCCGATCCTGCCGCTGCTGCCACTAGAATATTCTTACCGGATTGGTAGATAGCATCTTCTTGTTCTTTTGTCCATTGCGGCATTATGCTTCACCCCGCTTGATTGCTTCGATTACTTCTTCGTCTTTCATTTCTTTTAATTTACGATAATTATTTTCAGCAAGTGTCGGATCAAATTGGCAGACAGAACGGAAATCACAGAACGTACAGGCTGTTAATTGCTGTTGCTGGAACGGATTAAGGTCTACTTTTCCTTCTGTAATCGCAAGGCCGGCATTCTCCATTAACCGGTGAATATAGCCTTGCAGTTCGTTAAAAACATTTTGCTCTGCTACTTGTGAACCTTTATAAAAGGACCCTGTTTTACTGAAGCCAGCAGGAATAATATTACTTCGACCATAATCTAATGTAGTATCCATCATCCGGACAACCTCTTCCTGGTCGACCATCAGACCTTTCATTTTGAACTTCTTGAAGATTTCTTGTTCAATTTTGTCTTCCGATAAAAAGTCGTCTGCTGAAATCATCGGATTATGCACGTGGAAATAGAGCACCCCTGCTGGTGAGGCCGGATGTCCAAGCCAGCCCTCTGCGTTTTGCAATACGACATCTAAGTAAGCCAGCATCTGTAATGCAAGTCCATAATACACTTCCGTTAGATTTAACCCTTTTGCACTGGATTTATAATCTATTATTCGTAAATATAACTGTTCATTTTCAAATGCTTGATCAACCCGGTCGATACGTCCACGTAACAATAACGTATGATCGTTCGGTAACGGAACCGTTAATGGCTGCAATTGATCCGGATAACCAAAACCAACTTCCAAGCCTACCGGGGCAAAGTGTGTCTTACGCGCTTGTTCGCTTAATATAAAGGTTGCTCTTGCAATGACACTTTCTAATTTCTTTTGGATATATTGATAACGATTGGAACTGTGCAGAATCTGATGCTGCAACACATTCGCCAGTTCACCTACCGCTCGATTTGCATACTTCCTGGCATCCAGATCATAAACATCTGCAAATTGCCTGCCTTCTTTCTGAATCCATTCGGTAATTTGTTTTAACGCTTCATGGAATAATTGACCGATATCGGGTGCATCCAGTTTGTAGGTTGGACGATCTTCCAATCCTAAGCTGTACCTGGCAAAATGCTGATAGGAACAACGATGATACATTTCCAGTCTCGATACACTTGCGTTGATTTCTTTCTCATACAATGCTTGTACCGTATCCTTATCCAGATCCACTGGTTTATTTTGATAAAACAAGCTCTTTAATACTTGCTGATGAATCTGCTGCTTGTCCGAATGTTCAATAAACCAATTCAACACATATTCCCAAATTGAATCGATCGGATAACCTCTCAGCTTTCTTGCCAATTGTGCTGTCAACGCACCTCGTGTTTTGTTGGGTGTCGTGACAAAGCGATTGGCGTCTGTCATTTCCTCCGGATCCTGCAAGAATAATCGACTTTGCTGATGAGGAAATAATTCTTCCATTCTTTTTATCAAAGAGGAAGCTGCCTTTTGGTTTCCTTCTTCATTACTGATTGGATAACTGATCCATAAGTTATCCGCTGGCAAGGTAAAGGCTAAATAGACGTAGAACCAATCATCCAGTAACTGACGTTTACTACCTTCCGCCAGCTTTAAACCATGTGTTTGTAACACTGATCGCTCTTCCTCTGTAATCAGTCCATCGCCACCCGGTTTCATTGGCCAGGTTCCTTCATTAACACCTAACAGGAAAGCTGTTTTAATACCATGCATTCTCGATCTGTCAATGGAACCAACTACAACGTGATCAATACTAGGAGGCACATGTGAAAACCGCAAGGCATCGAACCCTGATTCTAATACATTGCGGAAGGTGGAGAGTGACATTTCCTCTTCACCCGCTACTTCTGTTATTTCTTCTAACAACTGAATGACCGCATCCCATACCTGGTCCTGTTCACGGCCTTTCTCTACCCGTCCTTGATTATCGAAATCTTCCCGCATCTGTTCTAATTGCGCCGGTGCACCAATCGATTCAAGCCACTCGAATAAGGCAATTGTTTTTTGACGGATCGTTGGTAATGTCCGCAGCTTTGTGTCAATATCCGCCAGTGCCTCTGCAATTTTATCCCGATAATGATTGATGCGTTTTTGGGCTACTAATTCCCGATCTGTCTGGGTAGATTGGTCAAACCCTCTGAATCGCTGAAAAATCCAGTCTTTATCTGATAACCATCTGCTTCTGCCCCGGACACCATATTCCAGTACATAATTTTCCAACTCATCAATGGCTTCCTGATCCAAACGGAATTCTCCGGCTCCTCTTGGAATAAAACCAGCTTTTAACAGTCGAAAAACGGCATCATAACGCCAATTCCCTTCCACTACATCTAATAATGAGCGAACGGTCTCAATGAGAGGATGGTTCAGCATCGTACGCTTCTCATCAACGAAAATCGGTATTTGATAATCTTGAAAAACGGTTGTAATTAAATCATGGTACACATCCGGTTCGCGAATTAAAATAGCCAAGTCACGATAACGATAGCCCTGATCTCTTACTAATCGGACAATTTCCTGAGCAGTTCCCTCTACTTCTGCACGTGGATGTACTGCTTCTGCAATACGAACTGGCGCTTGATCAGAAAAAGGTTGTACAGGCCTGCTGTCAAAATGATGATCCAAATGAAGAAAAGCATCTTTCTCCCCACCATGCTGATCTGCATACTCTATTTCCGTCGCGACCGATGCTTGTTCAGCTAATTGTTGTAACTGATAATAGGTTTCTTTCGTTTGGTAGAATAAGTCTAATGGCGTCACGTCGTTGTTCAGTTCATTCAGTGTTAACGTAACTGTCACGTTTTTCGCTTTTTTGATCATTACATCGATTACAAGCAGCTCTTGCGGTGTAAACTGATGAAAACCGTCAATATACACCGTCGTATTCTCAAGAAAGTCCGTGTCTTCAAGTTTCTCTATTAATTGCTGCAGCTGATCCTCGCTATCCATATAATGCCCTGCCAATGCATGCTGAAGACTCTGATAAATATATAATAAGTCATCTAATTTATGATGTAATGCTACTTCGCTGACCGTTTTATGCTGGAAACGATCCATTTCACCTAATTGTGCCGTAATCAGATCCGGTGTCACACAATATCGTTTGAATTCGGTGATCATTTCCTCTAACTGTTCAATAAAACCTTGCTTTTCAATTGCTTTTTGAAAGACTTTCCAATCATCCGTCCGCTCTTCGACAATCTTTCTCAGCATCATTTGCATCCCAGTGGATGTAATATATTTCTTGGTTGCACCACCTGTCAGCTGCATAACACGCCACGCTAATCGTGAAAAGCTGTAAACCTGTGCACGAATCGAACCATTTACATCGTCACCGTTTAAAAGCGCATATTCTTGTTGGAATGTCATTTGATCTGGGACTAAATAAATAATGGAAGGACCTTGGGGATCTTGCCTGAGTTCTTGCCTGATCTCTTGTAAACATTGCTCGCTTTTATTCACTGTCGCACTACCCATTAAAAATCGCAACAACAGAAAACACCTACTTTCTTACACGTCTGATATTCTATTACTTATTATAGCAAACGAATGTTCTATGGTAAAGGAAAGTGATGAAAGAAATACTATGTAAATATTAGATTATGGGAAAGCTCAATAGAAAGGCTAATCCGGCAACTGGTGTCATCACCAGCTTTTCTTTTTTTTGCTAGGGGGAGACGAAGCTGGCGATCGTATTTAACGCGAGAAAACTGGTGATAAAAGAGGTATGATGAAAAATAACGGTCGCCATACCAAGTAAAAGAACTGCATTGACCATACTGAGCAAATGAAAGTTTCCCATTACCTCGCGCTCCTCGCCTATTTAATCTTTTCACTATATGCGTATATTTCTTTTTTATTTTCGCAAGGAGCACGATGAAAAGGGTCAGGCTTTTTTCTTCCATTCCTCCGCCAGCATGCCATAAATAACATGATCAACATAATGATCATATAACCATTCTGCCTGTCTGACGCTTCCTTCCTGAACATATCCTAATCGTTCCGGGACTGCTCTGCTTTTATGATTTTGTGCTGCTGCTCGAATATCTACTTTATTCATGTTCAGTTCGTTTATCGCATAGTCGGTTAACGCACCTGCCACTCGTGTCATAATGCCTTTCCCTTGATAGTCCTCTCCAAGCCAGTAGCCGATATAGGCTATTTTGTTGCTCCAGTCGAGAGAATTATAGCCTGCAGTACCTACGATTTCATTTTGATAGACAATAAATGTTGTGAGACTCTCTCCTTCTGCATAGCCCTTTAAGGAATTCTTAATAAACGTTTTGGTGTCTTCTAATTTTGTTGTGAAATCAAGCCACGGCAGCCATTTGCGCAGGTAATCGCGTGAACTGTCGGTTAAGGTAAATACTCTTTCAGCATCTTTTAATTCTATTAATTTCAAAGAAAGTTCTTCATCTATTTTGTGGTAAAACATCGATTACACCTCTTTTTCTAGTTGATATCTCTAATTATTCCATCTACAAATTTCTTTTTTTCTATTGTATATGAACGTTCATCATGAGGATGTTTTCTTGCTAATTCCTGCTTGAGCGTCTCATATTCTTTCGCTTTTTCTCGGTTGTCATTCATATAATCCCTAAAATAAGTGAGCTGGTTCCATAGCAGACCCTGATATCTCACAACATGGAGAATATGTGTCTTTGTCAGTTTTTCCAGATTACTAAACTTAGCAAAAACCCTTTTCCCCTCCACATGTACTTTCGATAACTGATAATAACCATGATTGTTTAATTTTGTTTCGTCAAAATGTTCTATTCGCGATAAATCATCCACTCCGATCAGTATATCAATGATTGGTTTGGCACTGATCTGCTGAATGGAGGTACTCCCTATATGCTGCAACTCTACAATGTCATTACCGATAATCGTGTGTAACAGTTGCTGTTCTTTCTTATATAATCTTTTCCAATCTTCAGAAGGTGGATCAAGTTTTACTTCTCCTTTATTAACACCTAACACCCGATCACTCCTCAGATAATGAATCGTCTTCTCTCCTCATTTCTCTTCGTAATTGACGTAAGAACGAGATGATATAAGACAATAATCCAATAATAATTGTTCCAAACGTATAGACTGTTGTTTCTATGTAGTTTCCGCCGTCGAAATAATTGCCAAATGGCAAAAATGCAATGATACAAATGATGATTGTACCAAAGAAATCTTTCATCTGCGTACTCATGCCATTCTCCTTTGCAATCAAACTCTGCCATCTTTCGGGTTATCAATGAGGTTCATTCTTATGACATATTTTTGCTGTATCCTCTGGATTTTGTCCGCGAGACCTGTTCTTATAGTATTTTCACAGTTCTATCCTGCTTTATCCCATAAACGAAATATCATATTCCATCCTTTTGGCGGTTTGTTCAGCAACTGCTTTTCCACATAGGCGTACCAACAAATGAAATGACATGTTAATCCCTGCTGAGATCCCTGCCGAAGTAACAAGTACTCCTTGATCCACGAATTTCACACCACGCAGGACATCGACTTTGGGGAATTCGTTTGCTAAACGATCGAGGTCAAGCCAATGCGTTGTCGCTTTTTTACCGTCGAGCATGCCTGCCTTTGCTAACAGCAATGCTCCGGTACAAACTGAGGCAATAATATCGACTTCGGATTGTTGCTTGAGAATCCACTCTATAACATTAGGGTTATGTATTTCTATTTCCTCTGCTCCATATCCTCCGGGCACTATTAACAAATCAAGCTTTGGATGATTGTCAAAATGATAATCTGGCAGCACCTGTAATCCATTTCGCGCCTGGAGCGCATCATCTTTTTCGGTAATGGTTACTACACGAAAGAAATTCTCTCCCGTTTCTAAATCAGCAGCTAATGAAAAAACCTCAAACGGACCTGCAAAATCGAGCACTTCAACTTCATTGAATAATAAAATACCTACAGTTCGTTGCCTCATATGCAATCTCCCCCTAAATCAAGTCAAAATAGCCAACAGCGATGATACCGATTACTGAGACAACAGCTAAGCACAGTTCACTGATGGTTGCTACATATTGTCTTGGATTTTCTGCATATTTCCATTCCATATATGCCTTTGCTGTAGCTCCTATCAGTGCGCCAACCGCAAGTGGAATCCAAGGCTGTAACCACCAGATCGTATCACCATATTCCCTTGTTTTGTTAAAGAGAAAACCAAACACGATAACCATGATTGTGATTATTCGGATCGTCCAGTCTAATTGTTCGTGCTGCTTATTTAAATGCTGATTGGGAGGTAACTTTTCGACATTCAACTTTCTCCTGATTTTTTTATTAAGCCACCACATCACAACTAGCAAGCCGACAATTATAAGTATTAACTTCAGAAAAAACATTGGCCACAATTCAGCGGTATTCATATTGACTTCCTTCCCTATTTATAATGTATACGCAAAAACTGCTCTATTTCTTTATTTATTTCTTTTAAATGGGTTTCCGATGGAAAGTGTCCCATATCATAGTTTAGTAGTTTTATTAAATTAGGAATGATTTTCTTTGCACTCTTTTCCAATTTGTCTCCCGGGAAAAAGATGTCTTTTGCCCCTGTTATTACTAATGTTGGTGCTAGAAAATTTTCTAATTCTTTTTGATTTGTTAATTTTGGCATATCTTGTTCTAGCTTGACATATTGAAATACATCTCCAATGATTTCTTTATCAAGCGGTTTCATTGTACCTTCAGACATATTATGTGCAATGGTATTTAAGTGCTTATCAGAAGAATTGATGCGATAGTTAATAAGCGGCAGTAATACTTTTTTTATCATGATCGATTTCGATCCTAGCGTTATTCCAGCTGGTGACACGAGAACTGCACAGTTTATCAGTTCTGGCAAAAAAGTAGCTAATCGTAAAATAATCCCTCCGCCATATGAAGGCCCTATAAACGCACAGTTTTTGATTTGATAGTGTAGAATCATTTCTTGTATCCAATTTGCGAAGTCTTGATTCTTTGCTGATATTCTACTTTCTGCACTGTATCCAGGATGACCGACTGTATCAGGTGCATATATTCTATACTTCTTTACTAACTGGGAAAACCACCTCAATGTCATAGGATTTATACAATTCCCACCTTGGAAAATAAAAACCGGCTTACCTTCCCTTGGACCAGCTTTTAATACATGTGTTGTTCCAAAGCTTGTATCGATATAATCCCTTTCAACCTCAAATGGAAGAGTAGCAAGATATTTTTCATATTTCGCTTCTATCTTCTGCTTCCCTGTACTTCCTTTATAAATGGTTTTTGGAGTCATGCATACGTCTCTACCTTTCCTTTTCTTTCAAAAGTCATCCGTTACTCTTGCCACGTTTTTCTTCATTCATCATACCATAACCCCGCACCATTTTTAACATTATTTTCTAATTAACCAACAATAAAAAAGTCTAATTCAAGAATGATTACATTCTCAAATTAGACTTTTTAAAATTAAAGCGCTTTCTTCTTTTTAGTTTATAAATTGAAAGTTCAGTTCCGACATTGGCCAGTAACGTATATCGACTTTGCCAACTACCGTCTCCTGATCAACAAAGCCTATTTCTCTGCTGTCATAGCTTTTGGTCCGGTTGTCTCCCAATACGAACAGCTTGCCTTTGGGTACTACTTTCTCACCAGTGACACCCTCTAAGCTGAAATCCTTTGTGAGGATCTCACCAGACTGACGAAATGGTTCTAAGTAAGGCTCCTCTACAGCTTCACCATTGACATACAAGACATCATCCCGGTATTCGATATGATCTCCCGGTTTACCTACAACACGCTTCACATAATCTTCCTGTTCATTCGCATGAAACACAATCACGTCAAAACGATGTATATCCATTAAATCATAGACCATTTTATTGACCATTAAGAGGTTTCCATCATGCAATGTCGGTTCCATTGATTTTCCGTTCACGACATAGCTTGCAAATAAATAGGAACGAAAAATAACCGCCAACACTGTTGCAAAAATAACGATACGTACGATTGACCATATTCTTTTTTTATTCATTGGCTTCCCTCCAAAGGGACTTTCTTTATTAACTAATTTACCCCATTTGGAAAAATTTAATCCGTATAATTACTGTTTTTTTGATCTGCTCGTGTTTGCAGACGTTTCTCTATATATTTTCCAACGACCCAAAGAATCGAAATACCTATTAGTAATATAATCGTTTTAAGCGGATTTTGTGCAAACGAAATGATACTGTCTCCAATCGATGATACGGTAAGGATCATGACACCTTTTCCTAACAGTACCGCTAAAACAAATTGGTAAAATCCAACACCAGAAATAGCTGCCACTAAATTTATAATTGCCGAAGGAGAAAATGGAAAACATAACAGAATAAATAACGGACCAAATCCGTGTCGCTCTAACCACTCCGTAACTTTCGACACCTGCTTATTTCTGCTGATCCAACGTAACAAACGGATATGCTTAAATCGGCGTACCAGCATAAACACTGCAATTGCCCCGGCACTGCCGCCAGCCCATGACAAGATAAAACCTTCTAGCAGTCCGTATGCCGCTGCATTTGTCATCACAAACACAATTAATGGTAAAAAAGGTAAAAAGGCTTCTAAAAAAGGCAACAGCACACCCGGAAGCGGACCTAGACTTTCATAACTCTGCAGCAAAAAATCAACCAATTGCCCAAATTCATTTGCTTCAATATATTCTTTTATTTGATCAACATTAATGTTATCGATATTACTAATATTGTATGTAAGCATCAGCGCTTTAACTCCTTCAAACAACTAAAAATACAACTTATTATCATTTTAATATTTTTTTCCCCATTTTCCTAATTATTCACATAAAGCGAGACTTCCATAAGTGGTTTTTGCTTATGGATAGCGAGACTTATCAGATAGTTATCGGTCGCTCTCCTTCTCCTATACCCTTTTTTCGCATACGAACACTTAGTACCATAATAATTCCATGATTTTCTATCTGCATTTTTTATAATTTTGTTGCATTTTTTTAAAATCAAGCATATACTAGAACAAACGTTCCCTTGATGGAGGTGGAAATGGAAAATGAGATATTTAAACGAACATGAATGGAGATTAGCGTCACGTTTTCTATTTTTATCAATGGCTTTAACCGTTATTAAACACGATTTAGAGAAGATGAACCAGCTTTCACCCTTTAAAATAAACGAACCTTACATCGCATTATTAAAAAAAATAGAAAAAAACGCAACAGAAGAAAGAAGAACTTTACGCAAAGAAATGTACAAAGAAAAGATCCAAGTCGTCTCTTTAGATAAAAACGATTCCTTTACCTCTTATTTGTTCACCTGTAAGGGTAAAGAAGAAAAACGCAACTATTTCAACCCAGCTATCCGAAAAAAAGTAGAGGTCATCTTAGAAGAATTAATGGCAAACGCCTTAGTATCTACCGCTCAAGAAAAAGTAAAATTATAAATATAAACAAAACCAGGCTTAAACCCCATCCGTCCCTAACCAGCCTTGAGGAAATTCAGCCACCTATAATATGGATTATGTTAAGCGTTGTGATCATTTCGATATAATATATGTGCTGGGATACCACTTCGAAGTGAGCTTCCTCGGCACAAGGCAGCAAAGGAGTAGTTCAAAGTAGTAGCCTAGCTGAAGCCGTTCTCCACAGGACGCGAAGCCTATTTCCGGAGCTTTGCTAAGCATATAATTATCACATTGTAATATAGTTCGATTTTACATTAGGAACTCCACTTCATGTTCCATATGATTACTGCTGTGACTACACTTAGATACTTTCTTGAATGATGAAAAAACCGTTAAGTCTGGACATCAGTCTTAACGGTTCATCGATTAATGCTTATGCCATTTGGCTTCTGCCACGAATTGGGCAGACTCCAGAATCTGTTCCATTTTATTACTTAATAAGTAACGGTATTGTGCGGTGCGATAGAGTTGATTAATCATCGTCGCATACGATATATCCAGAATCAGGTCACGCCCATTTTTGAAAACAATTCTTGTTAAATCATGATCAATTTTTTCTAATTCGAGCACATGGGAATGTGCAATCCAGGTACAGGCCTTTCTTTGAGGAGATTCAATCGGGAAAAAATACATACCACTGATCCGGTCAATGGCAATTGGCGGTTTATG
This sequence comes from Gracilibacillus salinarum, assembly GCF_022919575.1. Taxonomy (NCBI): domain Bacteria; kingdom Bacillati; phylum Bacillota; class Bacilli; order Caryophanales; family Bacillaceae; genus Gracilibacillus; species Gracilibacillus salinarum. The sequence goes on from NZ_CP095071.1 coordinate 1,372,300, forward strand.
CGTGATTTTGCTTAACATCCGTGATCCTTCAATCAGCCCCCGAAGACTGATGCCGAACTCTCTGCAAGTGTAATCCAGCACTTTTTGTGTACTCCAGGTTGTTTCATAATCATCCGCTTCCTCATATTCAATCACCCTTGTAAAATATTGACCATCTTCCTCTTTTCCGACAATTGCGAGTGTCTTAGGACTGATTTCTCGTACCTTCTCCATTAACATTTCCATTTTCATTCCTCCTCTGGATTTGTATTCGCTTATAATGTAACAAGTTTTGATAAATTTGGATATGAAATGACAGTTTTTCGGCTAAAATAAAGTAATATTCTGTGTTCTTAGCTAAAATTTGCTATAATTTAACTAAAAGTAACCATTCAGCGAGCATTTTTTATACAATTTTCGAAAATAATGAGGTGAAACGAATGTGGTTTAAAAAGAAGAAAACAGCCAAAGAAAAAACATACCCGATTAAGGATATTTCTTTAGAAGAAGTACGCCATGCCATTCATGCATTCAGCAAAGAACTGCCAGCAGATATTCCATTAAAAATAGTCGCAAAAGACGATTTATCACTAGATTATTCCTTACTTGCCCCGTTCTTGAAGGGGATTCCAGAAAAGAACTACTATATGTCCAAGGAAACCTATGACCTGTTTGAAGAAGAGGAAAAACATATTCCCCTGGCCTTGGATCAGATCCAGCATGCTGTCGATCAATATATTGCCCAAACCAATGAATTGCCCGTCATTGATCATGATCCTTATCGCAAGGTAAATTTCTTCAAGCTGGAAAAATTAAAATTAATCGAGGAACGCCCAGAAATGGATTTTTATATTACCGATCAGGAACAACTGGTAACCACTGTAAAACCGGAGTAACCATCGACACACATAACAATGACATTCGAGAGCATTATCTTTTACTGCACAGTTCGTCACAAACCAAAAATTTAACGATTTTTCACATGACAAATGCGATATATTCATAAAATAATTTAGAATATAGCCGAATTGTCATAACCGTAATGTGAAAGCATGTCTTATTTTCAGCTCCTTGCAAACAGAAATTGCTTTCTCGCCATCATTTCATTATTAAGAAAGGGTGTTTAGTATGGAAGAATCCTTAACCATTCCACAACCTAAAACATATGGTCCGATCCGAAATCTACCATTAATAGATACAGATAAACCTATATTATCCTTTATGGAATTAGCGGAAGAACATGGTCCCATTTACCGCCTTCAAACTCCTGCAAGTGAGACCATCATCGTCTCTGGACATAAACTTGTAGAAGAAATCTGTGATGAATCACGATTTGACAAGAGCATTGAAGGTCCCCTAGACAAAGTCCGTGCCTTCGGTGGAGATGGATTATTTACAAGCTGGACGCACGAACCTAACTGGAAAAAGGCGCATAATATTCTGATGTCGGCGTTTAGCCAGCCCGCAATGAAAGGCTATCATACAGTCATGACCGATATTGCCGAACAACTTGTGCAAAAATGGACCAGACTTAACCCGGATGAATCTATTGATGTCCCTGATGATATGACACGTCTCACTTTAGACACTATCGGCCTGTGTGCTTTTAATTACCGTTTTAACAGCTATTACAGAGAAACACCTCTCCCCTTCATTACCAGTATGGTACGTGCTCTGGACGAAGCCATGCACCAAAACCAGCGATTCCTTTTACAAACTAAACTTATGCACAAAACCCAACGGCAATTCAAACAAGACATCCAGGAGATGTTTCAGTTAGTTGACGGCATTATTACGGACCGTAAAGCCAATGGCAGTCAACAGGAAAATGATTTACTAGCGCGCATGCTACACGCGAAAGATCCTGATACAGGTGAAAGGCTGGATGATGAAAACATTCGCTATCAAATTATCACTTTTCTCATTGCCGGACATGAGACGACAAGTGGTTTATTATCTTTTACGCTCTACTTTTTATTAAAAAATCCTGATAAACTGAACAAGGCCTAAGAAGAAGTAGACCAAGTGTTAACAGGAGCAACGCCTACCTACAAACAGGTTCTAAAGCTTAAATACGTACGCATGATATTGAACGAAGCACTGCGATTATGGCCAACTGCCCCAGCCTTCAGCCTTTACGCCAAAGAAGATACGATCATTGGCGGAAAATATGCCATACAAAAAGGAGAAAGAATAACGGTTCTCATTCCTCAATTGCATCGAGATGTGGAAGCATGGGGAGAAAATGCCGAAACGTTCCAGCCAGAACGTTTTGAAGATCGCGATCAAATAGCGCCCCATGCCTTTAAGCCCTTCGGTAACGGTCAGCGAGCTTGTATTGGGATGCAATTTGCCTTGCATGAAGCGACGCTTGTCTTAGGGATGCTGCTTCAACATTTTCAATTAATCGATTATCAAAACTACCAGCTTGATGTAAAACAAACCTTAACATTAAAACCGAACAACTTCCGAATAAAAGTAAAACCACGTGATACCGTTGCAACAAACCATGCCAACACACAAACAGAAAGTGCGATTGACGACAAAACAGATCCAGCCCCTAACATCTCAGGACTTAGTCAGCGCCCCTTACTGGTTTTGTACGGTTCAGATACCGGGACTGCTGAGGGAGTTGCCAGGGAACTGGCGGAAACTGCCTCCCTTTATGGTATAGAAACAGATGTAGATGCACTGAATAACCGACAAGGAAATCTTCCAAAAGAAGGGGCTGTCATCATCGTCACTTCCTCTTATAACGGCAAACCGCCAAGCAATGCCGATCAATTTGTGCAATGGCTGGAAACAGTAAAACAAGAGGAGCTCACGGGTGTTTCCTATGCAGTATTTGGCTGCGGGGACCGTAATTGGCCCAGCACCTATCAGGACGTTCCGCGATTGATTGATGAACAATTGACGAAAAAAGGAGCCGTTCGTTTTTCTCAGCGCGGAGAAGGTGATGTGAATGGCGATTTTGAAGATTTGCTGGACAAATGGAAAGAAAGAATGTGGTCCGATGCGATGGAGACGTTCCATTTATCATTAGACGAAAAAGTAGAGACAGCAAAAAATACATTAATGCTTGAATATGTTCAAGAGGATGAGGAATCCCCTCTCGCCCGTACATATCAAGCGTTTGATGCTACTATGGCAGAAAACAGGGAATTACAAGCTTCAGACAGTGGTCGAAGCACACGCCATATCGAAATAAAACTTCCACAAGGGGTAAGCTACCAGGAAGGCGATCATCTCGGCGTGCTCCCTGCTAATAGCAGCGACAATGTAAGCCGTGTTTTAAACAGATTTAAGCTTACTAAAGATAAACTGGTAATCTTAAAAGCGAGCGGACGAAGCGCTGTACATTTGCCGCAGGATCGCCCGGTCAGCCTGAAAAACCTGCTTACTTACAATGTGGAATTACAGGAACCGGCAACCCGCGCACAAATTCGGGAACTTGCTGATTGTACAACATGCCCTCCTCACCAAAAAGAGCTCGAGTCACTATTGGAAGACGAAATCTATCAATCTACTATATTAGAAAAACGCATCTCTATGTTAGATTTGTTAGAAAAATATGAAGCATGCGACATTACGTTTGAAAAATGCTTAGCACTTTTACATCCGTTAAAACCAAGGTATTATTCGATTTCCAGCTCATCTCGTGTTCATCCAGAGCATGTGAGCATTACCGTTGCTGTGGTGGAAGGCCCTGCACGAAATGAGAACGGCATTTATCGTGGTGTGGCAACACATTATTTAGCTAACAGTATACCTGGAGATACTCTGAAAGCATTCATCCGAACGCCTGCCTCTCATTTCCAATTACCAGAAAGGGAGGAAACACCCATTATTATGGTTGGTCCAGGAACGGGCATTGCCCCTTTTCGAGGTTTTCTTCAGGCCCGATCCGCTCTGATGAAACAAGGAATCTCATTAGGGGATGCACACCTTTATTTTGGTTGCAGAAATGAGAAAGATTTTATCTATCAGGATGAAATAAAGCAATACGAAAAAAATGGTGAAATGATGCTTCATACTGCCTTTTCACGAGTACCTGATACATCGAAAACATATGTCCAGCATTTAATGACAGCAAATGCCGCAACCATAATCGCACTGCTTGATCAAGGAGCCAGATTGTATATTTGTGGAGATGGAAACAAAATGGCACCAGATGTCGAAGATACACTAAGACAATGTTATCAATTCATACACGAAAAAGAGGAAGACGAAGCAATACAGTGGCTGGAAACACTTCAGGCAGATGGACAATTGGCTAAAGATGTTTGGAGCGGCAGCTAAACTTTGCACAGGCGAGGAAGGTTTCCTGTTCAGGATAAAGCCTTCCCGCTATCCATCACTGAAGCAGAAAATGTAACCTTTTACACCACAAAACAACAAAATATGTAATAAAAAGATTGGTACAATGAACATAGCAGGTTATTGACAATCGCACAAATGAAAAGGCTTACAAAAAGGAGGTGCTATTAGAAAAGACAACTGTATACTCGCCAAAACAATACAAGCCATCCCGACCGAGACTTACATGTACACAATATGAAGGAGGAAAAAGATGACGATAAAAAAATCACTTACTTGGTTATTATTCCTATCATTGATTATTTCACCATTCCTATTCAGTGCGACTAGTGTAGTAAATGCAGCTGCAATTGATTCAATACCGAACACAGAAAGACACGTCAAAAACTATGACAACAGTTACCTATCCGTAACAGGATACGCCTCATCAGGGGTCCATGACCGAAGTGAATATATGGGAACTTCTTATTATCGCAAAGTAAAGACAGAAAGAGATTTCCTGCAAGCATTACTGGATGCTGGAAATGGAGACGTTAAAGTAATTGAAGTAGCGAAGGATCTTAACTTGGGTTGGAAAGCATTAAATCTGACTGAAGAAGAAACGAAGAAATATCGCTTTATAAGAGAATATCGAGACCCTACAAACGGATTTACCAATCCAAAATTAGCTGCATCTGGTGTTTCACAATTGGATGTAAATAATGTTGAAGGATTAACGATCTTTTCTAAAAAAGGGAAAACGGTCAGAAGCGCGGAAATAAATTTACAACGGTCATCTAACGATATTGTGATACGAAACCTAAATTTTGATGGCATGTGGCAATGGGATGATACCGGGAGGCACAAGGAAGTAGGCTGGTCTTTTATCAAAGTGAATGGGGCTAACAATGTTTGGATTGACCATTGTCAATTTTCGATAGCATCAGATGGATTAATTGATACCGAGAATGGTGGCTCTAATATTACCATCTCCTGGTCTGAATTTGGCTTAGCTGCCAATGAACATCCAGCAAAAGACAGTGATATTTATCAATCGATTCAGTATATGGAAGAGAAATACACATCAAATGAACTTGATGAAGACAGTGTATACTACAACATGCGTCATGATGGTGCGACGAAGGAGCAAATTATGGCATATGCTGCTTATCACAGCAAGGTACACTTAACTGGATCAGGCGATAAAGATTATGTCGACTATGTTAGCAGCAGTGGAACAAATTATAAAGATGGTAATCAGCGCATCCGATTAACTCTCGCATATAACCGTTATACGAATGTTGGTCAGCGCGTTCCCATGATCCGTCAAGGTACTGGACATGCATACAATTTGTATCTGGATAACTCCACCCATCAGGATGTCCTAGACAATGTAAGTGCTATTTACGAACATGGAAGAGATCAATTGTCCCGAGCTCTTAATGCGAGAAATGGAGCTTCGATTGCGGCCGACACTTCTGTATTCCATGACATTAATGAACCAATCATCGGTGCAGAGATTCAAGGTTTAGATACAAAGAACATGGATGAACAGTGGGCCGAGCTCTTCCAGAATGCCTATAACCGAAATTTAATTGTCAACTCCAAAGTAACCAACCAGTATGGAACCTATACAGGAAGCAGTTGGGACAACAATGGTGAGAACCTGTTCACAACAGGATTTACTTGGCATGACAAATCAACCATCGGCAATTGGGCCTGGTCTTCTCATATTGTCGGAAGTGAAAATATGGAGAAAATGAATCCACCTTCCGAGCCGTTTACGTTTGAATATAAATACGAGGAGCAGCTTCCTTATGCGTATAATGTTATTCCATTAGATCGTGTGGTAGAAACGGTTACGAAATACGCTGGGGCTGACAAAATTAATCAGGGACCAAAGGATTGGTTGAAGACAGAATATAGTGCGAAGAAGAAATATGGGCATGGTTGGAAAAGGAATTAATATTCGCCCCTATCCATTAATAAGTATACCCTGTTAAAAGCAGAGCCACTTTTCTCTACTGAGAGATTTGGCTTTGCTTTTCTTGGAGAAAATGAATTAAACCAAACTTAATTCATAATGATAAAATTGCGAATCACGTACATATCCGTTTTTTTCATACAATCGCTGAGCACCTGTGTTATTAAGCGCTGTACTTAAACTAATGCTATTCGCTCCTGTTTCGATTGCATGTTCTTTCGCTTTATGCAAAAGCAATTCTCCTACTCCTTGTTTTCTCGCTTCTGCATCGACATACAGGTCATTCAATATCCATGCTTTACTCATAGAAATCGATGAAAAGGAAGGATACAATTGAGTAAATCCTAGATACTGCTGACCCTTTTTTACAACAAATATGACAGAATCATTGTTTTCGATACGTTGTCTTATGTATGTTTGAGCTCCCTCTACATTTGATGTTTGCTGATAAAAAACACGATACAAATTAAACAAATCAGATACTCCGTCCAGATCTGCAATGGTAGCTTGATAGATTTCCATTCTTACCACTTCCTTATGTTCGTTTATGTTCCTGATACAACCAGTCTACTGCGTCTTCCAAATCTTCTGCAATATATTCCAATTCAATGTCTTTTATTTTGTCAAAATGTTCGTTTAATGCTGCATGTCCTGCCCCCGTTTTGACGAGGATCTTCACACAACCAACCTTCGAAGCAGCTAGCATATCACTCCACCTGTCACCAATCACCACACAATTCTCTAGTGGCAGATTGTATTTTTCAGTAGCCATTTGAAGCATACCTGTATTAGGTTTTCTGCAAAAACAACCTTTGCTTGGGTGATGCGGACAAATAAAAATATCATCAAATCCAAAGGCGATTAGCTCTTCGACAAAATCTTCCGTAGCAGCTTTTCCTGCTGAAATCCCTGGCTGGTTGGTAAACGAAAATACCTTTATACCATTCTCTTTTAAGTTACCGATCACATCCTGTGCAAAAGGAAACAACTTAAATTTCCCTGGATAATGTACAGTGTCGTCCCCACCAATTGTGCCATCCCGATCTAGAAATACAGCTTTTATTTCTTTTAAATTGTTCATAATACGAATTCCTCTTTTATCATGCGGGCCACTTCATCACCATTCAAGTTAGTATTATCTATCCTCAGATAATTTTCGTGTTTTATTTCTCCTTGCTCTGAATTCAATCGATGTATATCCAAGGAGCTTAGTAGATTTTCTTCTGATTGTTTTATATTTCGCTTCGTCGGCTTTTGTTCCAGCCGGTTAGGTGTTTTATTTCGTTTAAGACGTTCTTCTACATTTGCTTCTAACTCTACAAAATATATGTCAGCACCTTGTGAGCTAAATATGGTGCATATATTCTCAACAAACTCCCAATCTTCTTTTTCATTAAATGCCCAGACATACGTAAAGATTATGCCATACTTATCACTTTTAGCATACTGCTTAAAAATCTCTTCACGGAACAGCGTTGATAACCTCCACATGTCAGAGCTGAAATCAAAAAATGGTGTTAGCATATCAATGGTCATGTGGTTATGAAATAATTTCAAATCGGTTATTCTCGTCAGTTCTTGCCCTACTGTCATTTTCCCAACTGCCTGGGGACCGAATACTAAAACAAATTTCATGAGCGCTCATCCTTTTTACACGTTTATATAATAGATAGAATCATACAGAATTTGTTATAGATTATCAACCCTACTGTACCACATCATCAGTGCATGATCTCGATAATGTATTGATCATCTATTTGTTTTCCTGCGCATTAAATATTTGCCCATAAATCCTGTTATGCCGGATATAGCCGCTCCAATTCCAGATAGTACTAAAATGCTCCGCTCTTTTTTCCTTCTTAAAAATTTCTGCCAAAAGCATGATTAGTCCTGATACAAACCCTATAGGAAACAATATCGATATTATTCCTGGTATCGCTCAGCAGATACGCAAAGGCCCCCAGCATCGCAACACCATACCCGACAACAAAAGCCATCCTACCGCAACCTTTCAAAAATTTTTACATGTTTGAACATTCAGCAATCTTCTTCAGTGCCCTTGCCCGAGTTGCAATAAATCGGCGCATATATTTCTCTAAAAATAATTTGTCAGCTAAAACGCCGATGAAGCCAAGTGATGACTTATACTGGAAACGATCAATCATGACAGCACCGTCTTCTTTCTCGATAAATTCGTGTGTATGTGTAAAGGAGTGGAAAATCCCCTTCACCATAACATCTACAAATTGATGCGGCCTTTCTATTACGGTTACTTTAGCTGTCAGTCTTTGCTTCACACCGAAATGCACCGCTTCCCAAGTAACAGTATCACCTTGTTCTAATAGTCCTTCCGTCACTCCCCCAACAGCTCTTTCCTTTGTCTTCAGAGTCGTTTGTGTATGGATATCTACATTTCTTGCTAGATCAAAGCACCTTTCTACCGATGTTTCTATAAATTGGTGATGTATTATGACAGGCATAGCTATTCTCCTTAAAAAATTGTTCCATTTACAATCATGTTTTCCGAATTTGGCTTCATCAAAGAATGTATTCAAGCAAAAACATATACACAGTTACAGCGAGAATAAAAACCGTTGTTAATAGGAGTGATATGAAATATTCTTTCTTACGAGTTACGATCATTTCAACAACCCGTACAACAAACGTTAACCCTAAGCAAAAGAGCATACCAATCATCAATGAAGTGGAAGGATCAATTGACACATCTGACCTTGATAAAGCAGATATAGAGACGAATAATAATCGAAGAGCAATAAATATCGTTAAGCCGCTAAAAAAGATATCCAAAACTAAAAACGTCTTATTTCGCTCTTCAAACTGTTTTTTGATCTTTCGTAACAAATCCAACATAACTCTCTCCAATCATCACAAAAACTCACACAATTTTTAATAACCTTGGCACGTTGAATTATTTAAGAATCTCTTTTTATTTCACCAAATCACACAACATAGGCACTTGTTCGATTAGAACATCCTGATCTGACCGCCATTCGAATTTTGGTCCAACACCCCCGTATTCCAACGATACCACCCATGGCTCTGGCCAGTCTCCATCTTTTACTCGTTGCATAACCCATCGAGCCAACTCCCAATCATCTTTTGTCATTGGCATGCTGTCACGAAGACGTCCCTTTTCATCTGCTTGTATCCCGGTGATATGTAGTTCTTTAAGCTGTTTAACAGGGAATTGCGAAATGTATTCTTTCACATCATAACCAAGACATTTGGAAGTCAGTTGGGCGTGCGCTGTATCGAGCAGAAGTCCACATCCAGTCTGATCAACAATTTCACTGATGATTGCTGGATCTATTATTGCCTGCATCGTATTCTCACCTTGACCTCTGCAAACAATATTCTCCATTATCACGTTTTCAATCCCTACTTTTTCGGCAACAATTTCTATATCCTTTACTGCTGCATCTACAATTCTATTAACTAAAGAAGGACTTGATGAAAAAATGTCTGTATTCGGATAATCCTTCGCATATGCAACGGCATGCACATTAATGTATGGTGTGTTGGACTGCTCTCTTAATTCTTTAACGTTTTTCCAATTTACTTTGTCCATTTGTCCATCACCAGCATTTAATCCGAAGTGTATGTAGCATGGATTAGTCTTTTCTGCATTTTCAATTAATTCATTACTAAAGTCTGGACATTTAAAATAATCTATATCTATTACAGAATCTCTTACTAACCTCTCAGCTTCTACAGAATAATTAACAGCTAGCTTCATATTTTCTTCTCCACCTCCAAAACAAATTCACTTCTGTATTGCCTCGTGCGGCAATACCGCATGTACCCCTTTCACTCCATTAACAATTTGAGTAATGCACAGGTCCATTACAATGCTGGCAAGCGTATAAGCTTCTTTTCGTTCCAATTCGTAAAGTTCCTCCATCAGATCTAACATGCCATCTATCGCAATCATGCACGCTTCCTCTAAATCTTCATGAAAACCGAAAGTAATCCAGCCAGTTGGGGTCTCCGCACGAGGCATCGTTAACGTTCTATCTTTGCAGAGCGTGAACGTTAAATCGACCAGATCCATCGGACATTCCACGGCCTGACTACTTATTTCTCCATCTCCTTGTGCTGCATGACCGTCTCCAACTGAAAACAATCCGCCTGATACAGGAATAGGCAAATATATGGTGCTTCCTGCGACTAACTCTTTACAGTCGATATTACCTCCACAAAACCGAGGTGGAATGGTAGAATGTATGCCTGATTTGTTTGGTGGCATTCCCATCGTCCCCATAAAAGGACTTAATGATATCGTGTGATTCTCCTGGCTCCTACCTAGCATTTGTTCGACATCTAACGACCAGTTCAAGTGATACACTTGTTGTTCTTCTAGTCCGAGACGTTTCTTCACATGGGTTGGACCGCCAGCAAAACTCCACCCCCATGAAGATGGACGAATTTCGTTTATATTCACTTGGAGAACCATCCCCGGTTCTGCCCCTTTAATGGCGACGGGACCACAGAGAGCATGACCTTGATCAACCATAGGATCTTTCGGTTCAAAAACTCTTCTTTTTTGCTCCTTGAATGGTTCCAGGCCCCATAAGGCATCAAGGGTGGCGTAACGTACCGTGTCTCCGGAGTTTATCGTAAGTACTGGCTTAAAGTCTTTCGAAAAAGAACCGTGAAGCGTTTCTTTACTTGGATTTATATAATAAATAGCCATAATCCTTAACTCCTTAAATGTAATCCTTTCCCAGCTCTAAACCTTTGGATACAATCTATTAAAAAATCTCGATCTTCCGGAAAACTTAAATCTAATTTCTTCAAGTCCTCTATACTTTTCCAGTCAATATCATAAATTAAATGATAGGGATCTTGAATCATTCTTTCCCCACCAACAATGCTCACTAAATAATAATGAACTTCAACCGCTATTCCAATTTCCTTATTTTCGCCTTTTTTCACCTGTAATTTATCAGCGATCTCAACAATAAATCCTGTTTCTTCGCTCACTTCTCTCTTACAGCATTCCTCAAAAGATTCCTCTATTTCTAGTCCGCCAGATGGTACTGACCATTTTTTAACTTCCTCTGGCTTGCCTTGTAACACCATAAGTAATTTATTTTCTTCATTGATACATACACCTGACGCACCGAACCATTTTCGCATGACTAAAAACTCCTTCGCACTAATAATCTGATTCAATCATTTCGAGATGCTGATGTTAACTGCCAAGCATTGTACAATTCCTCCACTGTTGTGTACCGCTCAGCTCTGGCCGGATTAACCGCCTTCCATGCAACATCGTACAGTTCTTGACTTGCCTCCCATTTTGATAAGGAACGGTTCTGTTCACCACCGAGTAATCCAAAGGCAACAGCCCCCATATTAAATACATTCGTTCTTTCATCGATAGCTGCACCCATTTCAAATTCTTCTGGTGACATAAACCGCGAGGATCCCCACAGTCTTCCCATGTTGTTTGTGAACGGTTTTTGTTTATATAAATCAATGTCACAAATTTTCGTTACATTATTTTCAAAATCATATAAAATGCTGCCATCATAAAAATCAACTGCAACATATTGTTGTTTTTCGACAAAGACATGAAATGCTAAGATGTTTTGGAAGGCAGCTAATCGTTGTTTAACCGGCAATTGTTTAAAACGGAAATACGGTGAATCAGGATGAGAATATTTATCTGGTGGAGGAAAAGACCAAGGAGAGTGTAGACATTCACCATCAAACCAATCAAATACCAATGCATAACCTTGTTCCACTTCAAAATAATCAATCAGCTTCACAAGGTGTTTGTGCTGTAGATTTTCATAAGTTGCAATCGAATCTCTTAATCGTGTAACAGCATCTTCCGGTAGACCGCTATATTCTTTTGTTCTAGCTCCTGCATATTTCACGAATCTCTTAACCCCGTCTTGTTCAATGCCGAAGCAAATATTTCCTGAATCTTGCTCATCAAATACAGCGAAAACTTCTCCTATAGCAGTTAACCAGTCAAAATTATGTATTTCTTTAAGATCGAAGGATACTTTATCTAACGTTATACACTCGTTCATATATAACCTCCCGTTATCCTATAATCGGCAGCCTTTTGTCTGATAATATATCATTGATAATCATCCTATGTTCTGTGAATATATTATCCGGCAATTCTTGCAATGAGAAGAATTTATTTTGTAAGGATTCACTGTTACTGCTGATGAGTTCACCACTATACCGCTTACAAATAAAGGATATTAAAACTGGTGATACCTGGTCACCGTTCGAGAATGTTTTGTCATATTGCGGACCAGAGTATATCGCAAACAACTCCATCTCACCTAATTGGAGCCCTGTCTCCTCATAGACCTCTCTTTTGGCGGCATCTTGAACACTTTCCCCTAACTCCATAAATCCACCCGGAAGTCCCCATTGCCCGTTATCCGAACGTTGTTGCAACAGTACGCTGCCTTCTTCATCAAAAACAATGGCGCCTGCTACTACCATCAGTATTTTTTCATTTCCGACCATTGATCTTACATGTTTTATGTAATCCATATTTGGCTATCCCTTCCTCATCATTCTCTATACATTAATTTACCATGTATAATGATAATTTTAATACTAGTAAATTATTTTGAGCGTACCACTCTTCTAATCACTTCATCTATCAACCAAAAGAAAATAGCTGTAATAGTGGCAAAGAGCGTAACAAAATTTATATCTATTACTAACAAAGAAAACAGTGTTGCACCCATTGGAAATAGCAATCCAAATAATATACCAAAAAAGATATGTACAAGAAATGCAAACCAAGTCCGCAGCTTCCCGGTAAATCGTTTACATAAAAAATCGGACAAAAATGTCACCGGAACCCCGTACACTAATATAATTGGTGAGGTCCACAAACTGAATACTCCAGTCATCACCATCAATTCGCGAGGCTGTTTCCATTCACCAAATATTATTGCAAAAATAAAACATAAAGATATAGGAGTGGCTAATAAGAGTGTTATCAGTTTTCTTTTTATCATTCTCAGAACTCCCTCTGCCAATTGAGTTCACACTGCTACCTTAGAAAAGGATCTTCCGTACCAATTTTATCATATAATTACATAAATATGTTAATTATCAACTAAAAAAGACGATCACCGTTTGATCGTCTTTTTAGATAATTTATTTTAAGAAGATTGAATGAAACCCTCTTACCAATACTATAAATAAACATCACAACTATTAATTTTTTTGCCATGATAATTACTAGAACTTTAAAGTTGCTAATATCTACTAGTAACATTTTCCGGTAAGTCCATTGAGACACTTTCCGACTGAATTGATTTTAACAGGTTTCGACGAGACCATCCCACAACGCATCTCGCATAAACTTGCTCGGCTCCCCTACACTATACAACTGCAAATCATGCATCGCTCTCGTACAGGCAGTATAGAAAATTCTGCGCAAGCTTTCGTCATTATATATATGCTCCGAAGCATCATAAATAATCACGGCATCAAACTCAATCCCTTTGGAGAGATAGGATGGCACAACAACCACTCCCTGTTCATATTCCGAAGAGGTTGTCTTCAACAGTTTTATCCCATCAATGATTGCTAGAGATTCATAGGCACGATAACTTTCCTCAGCGGATTTGCAGATGATCGCAATACTGTGATAATCAGCCTGCCGCAATGCTCTGACTTTCTCGGCAATCGAGTCATGCAGCTCTGTGTAATCCGTTACTTTTTTCAAAGCAGGACGTTCACCGTCGCGTTCGAAAGGGATAATCTGTGCTCCATTAGGAACTAAACTTCGGGTAAATTCGATAATCGGTTTGGTGGAACGGTAGCTGCGGCTGATATTAATTAACTCGGTTTTTTCAGGCCCATAAAGACTGGTAAGTGTATCAAAATTAACTTGCTCACTTGCATGTGTAAAAATCGCCTGATTAAAATCACCTAGTACTGTCATTTTAGTCGCCGGGAACAAACGCTTTAAGAACTCAAATTGAAATGGCGAATAATCCTGTGCCTCATCAACAACGATGTGTTTAATCGAACTGTTAATCTGAAAGCCTTGAATCAGCTCTTTCAATAACAGAAACGGCGTCGCGTCTTCATAAAACAATTTATTCTTATCGAGCATGTTAAGTGTTTCCTGGCAAATCGACGCCCACTCATCTGGCGCATCTACCTCAAGCCAATTATTAATGTGCAGCGGATCTGTAAAAAGTTGTTTGTATATTCCCTTAAAGTCTATGAACTGATAAGAGCTGATTCGCTTTCGTAACGGCTTTAACTTTTGGTAAACAATCAATTGCGCAAGCGCTTTTGGTTCCATTTCATAGTCGGCAATTGCTTCTCTTTGATAGCCTCTTTTTTCCGCTAAAAAAGCATGTGCTTTATGATAATCTTCATTACTCAACAGCTCTATTTCCTCTTGTACCCACGGCTTCGCACGCTCTGCCTTTTCGACTTCCTTGATTTTCTTCAGCAGCCAATCCTTCAATTTCTCCAACCTATTCGGAAAACGAAGAGAAGTACCGTAATGGTAGAACTGTTCAGTTAATTGCTGTGCGGTAACAAGCGGTTTTGCTCTGAAGGTAATATTTTTAAATACCATACCTGATAATTCCAGTGACTGGCGGTAAGATTGAATTGACTTAAAAAAATGAATAGATGCCTTAAATTGCATACTCTGAACTCTCGAAGAGTATGACGGGGTGTTCGCTGCCGTTAACGCATATTCCAGTTGCTCATAAGGATTTTCGACTTGAAAATCTTTATCAAGCCGATGCATCAAATATTCCTGAAAAGTAACCTGCTGCATATTATCCTCGCCAAGCTCTGGCAAGACATTGGACACATAACTGCTAAACATCGAATTCGGGGAAAAGAGTATAATCTGATCCGCATTCAAATGCCCACGGTATTTATAGAGCAGGTAAGCGATTCGTTGCATGGCGGCAGACGTCTTACCACTTCCTGCCGCACCATGTACAATCAAAAGTCTGCCCTGGTCATGTCGGATGATCCGATTTTGTTCCTGTTGGATTGTTGCGACAATATTATGCATCTGTTTATCCGTACCTTTACCAAGAACCTGCTGTAAAATTTCATCACCAATAGTAAGACTTGTATCGAACATTGATTGAAGCTCGCCTCGTCGGATAAGATATTGCCACTTTTTCTCTAAGGTACCTTCTATTACACCACCAGGAGTGTCATATTTAGCCGGACCAGGCTGATAATCGTAATAAACACTCGAGACAGGTGCACGCCAATCATAGATAAGAAAATTATCGCCACTCCTATCACTTAGTGTGGAGATACCAATATAAATTTGTTCCTGTGTAGAACTACCTTTTTCGGTAAAATCAATGCGGCCGAAATAGGGAATCTCCTCCATACGATGCAGCTGTGACAATCGTTTGGTTGCATGTCGATGACTGCTTTGACTGACAGAAAGTGCTTGCGCTTCTTGCCTCAAACCAATGATCGTCTCAAGGTAATCATCAAATGTATCTGTATTTACCTTGACTTCATCCCAGAAGTGTTTGCGGATATCGATCACCTCGTGCTTACGCCTGGAGGTCTCTTCCTCTAACCGATTCTTTTCCTCTTTTATCGTCTCCATTACACTATTGACTCGCTTTTGTTCCTGCTGATAATCCAAACCCATGGCAAACACTCCTTACTTTTTTAAAAAGAGTTGACAAAATATAGTTTGCAATGTATAATTAAAATAAGGATAATATTAAATTAATATAATTATACATTGCGTATCCATACTACTTTACCACATTATCATGTGCGGTTCAATGTATTTTAGGTATTTTTATAAATTCAAGTTTGCTCAGTACATCACATAATTAAAGCTTTCTTTACTTCAACATGGAAATACAGCTTCTACCTCAAGCATCTCTGCCTATACGTTTTACGGAGCATCCACCAGTACGATGAAGTAGATGCTGTCATAAACAAATTAACGCCTCTGTTCCTGTTTTAAGAAATACACAAAAGCTGCCCCAGCAATAAATGTCATCATTGATGTTATCACAATAGTACCAGTGAGAACTTCTTCCACATTATTCAAAATAGCAAAAATAGATCCACCGACTAAGCCGATCATAGCTGAATATGTTTCCGCAGCATAATGGTCTAAAAAATAGTGAATTAATTTACTCGTAAGCAGAACTCCTAAAACAACTCCAGTACCTATAGAAAGGATAACAGGCACGTGGAATGATGATAGTGATTCTGTGGCCAATTCATAGATTCCCAGAATAGTGGTATTAACGCCCCGCTGATACCAGGCAGCACGAGAGCTATACTGGCAATAAAGCCTGAGGCAACAAGAAACATGTAATCTGACATGGACAAGTCACTAACATAAATCTGGTGAAGCCCACCCAAGACTTGCCCAGCAATTACAATAGCTATACATAATATGATAATAAGATAATGGTTGAATCGCAGTGACGATTTCGTATAGGTCTTAGCTTCTGACCATAAATATGGCAGAAACCCTACAATAACACCTAGAAAAAACAAAAGGGTTTGCGTATGATAGCGATCTAATAAATAACCGATTATTTTGATAGCAGCAGCAAATCCAATTACCATCCCGAAACCAAAGTAAGCAAAAACGGAATTACATCTTTTCTTTTATTTGTCGTTAGCATACTTAATGAATATATCAGGCGTTGATAGATACCGAGAATCATTGCAACTGTACTTCCACTTACTCCTGGAACTGCTTCAGTCATCCCCATCGCCATTCCTCGCAGTATTATACTGAGCATGTTATACCACACCTTAATGAGTTGGTATTATTATCATTCGTTACTATTCCAATGAGTCAATAAACACTAATCAGATAATGCAAAAGGTTTATACCAGAATAAGGCGGTATCAATATTAGGATTTATGTAATGTCTATACGTATCCATTCCACCTAATTTAAAACCATGCTTTAGATAAAATCTGCATGCAGCTAAATTGTCATCCTGTGCTTCCAGTGAAAGCCCGACAAGTTTCTGTACCTTTGCCCACTCCTCCGCTTTATCTAAAAGAAGCTTCCCAACTCCCTGTCTTCTTGCTGATTTAATGATCGCGATATTTTCAATGTAGCAAAAGCGATTTACATCTTTGATTATTCGGACTTGTCCGATACAGTTTCCGTCTGAATAGGCTAGAAATAACGCTTTACTGTTATTATCGATATACGCTTGCCAATTCAAATCATCATCAGGGAAACATGTCTCTCTAGGTTCATCAAAAAATTCCTCTCCATGTGACCATATTCCATCTTTAAAACTTGGGACGAGCTTGCCGAAGATCGTAAAATAATCGTTTGTTACGTTCACATCTTTTATATTTTCTGTTGTTAATGGGACAATCGTAATTCGTTGTTGGTCCATACTATTCCCGCCTTCCGTTTGATGAATAGAAATTTCTTCTTTAATATGTAAACCACCATTTCCTTATATTTGTAATTCTATCATTTACATTGCTTTTGCAACCCTCGCCAATATGCATAGTTAGGATTTCAACTAGAAAATATTTGTGTCATATAAACAAGCGAAAACTGTGTCACCTTATTAAGCGGTCCAATAGAAATCTTTCTGATTGAATGGTTATTTTATTGCTTGGCTAACTATCGTTATTCTTGTACCTGTACTCTCGGACATCGTTTTGTTAATTCGGTGATAAATTCCTTTTTTTCTTTAGGTGATATTTTCACACTTCCTAAAACCGCTTTAGTATAAAAGATTTCTATCCCATCCCTTGATGATAATACTCTATAGCCAGTAAAAATATCTTTGGTAGGTGAAACCTTTGTGATCTTTTCATAGGAAATGCGGCTTTTAAATGGTCCACCTTTTATAAATAGGTATTCCTGATAAAAGACGTATTTGACTGAGAAGGCGCACCACAAAATAAAACCTGTTACCATAAGGAATATCAATATTAGTATTACGGCTACTGGCAGTTCACTTCCACCTTCAAGAAACAAAGGAAAAAAGCAGGCCAATCCAATAATAAGTACTGCAATCGATATAAAACTAACAAAAAATGTATCAACTTTTGAGCGGAATACCATTAGCTGATCAACCTCTTTCTTTACATGATTACATTATCTTTTGATTTCCTTGACTTTATCTATTACAAAAAATAATTGGGTAATAATCATCGAACCAAATACAATGACAATCATTCCTACTGCAATATCGAAATTATAAATTCTGAATATAGCAGGTATAATAAAGAAAAAGCAGCCAACACCCATCAACATTGCGAATATAAAAATGCTTATATAACGACCCAAATGCATTCACCCTTTTTGATAGAATTTCCTCAGCAATTGTTATATATAAGACTCACGATAATCTAAAACAAAAGCTGATATATTATCCTGTTATTTATTAATGGCTGCCTGCGCTTTGTGTTTATCACTCTCTTTCACATAAATTTCATACTGAGCATTATCATGGTGACCGATCACTTCAGAAGTATGTAAGCTCCTTATTATCTCTGTTCGAAACATCACTCCATCTTGTTTTAATTTACTAACAACTTCTAAATACTTTTCATTTTCAAAAGCAGTATAAGCCAAATGCTTGTATTTAGAGAAAAACTTTCTAAATAGCCGCATCTTAACAACACTCCCCCTCACTGTTTAATTCTCATTTCCCTCCAGTATTCTCAGGAGCTCAAATGCTCCATTACATTTTCTTGCGTAACTTCCCATTGATCGTTGATATATTCTAATTGATGAATACTTGTATAAAATATTGGAAAAGACTTATTTTTATTAGTCCATTCTTTTTCATTTAACAAGTGATAAATGATGTTTATCACTCCACCATGTGTCACAATTAAGACGTTTTCCTTGTGATTTTTTTCTAACTGTTCTTCGCATGTCTCGTTAAATGCTTGTTTTATTCGGTTAAAGAATTCAATAGGACTTTCTCCACCGGGGTACCTTTCATCCATCCTTAAGCTCTTAAAATACAAGCCTGGGTATTTCTCACCGGCTTCTATATTGGATATTCCTGCTAAATCGCCATTGTTCATTTCACGCCATTCTTCGGCGTGTTCAACAGGTAACGGCAAACTCTCCACGATATTTGCTGCAGTTTCTCTTGCTCTTGTTAAATCACTCGATATGATTCGATCTATTTGGAAGTGCTTCTGATTTTCATGTAAGTATTTTCCTATTTTTGTAGCCTGTTGGATTCCTTCGTTAATCAATCCTTTTTGACTCCAACCACCACGAAAGCTTTCATCATCTTTTGCATGACGCACTAAATAGATGGCCACAATCGTTCCCCTCTCTTTATAAAAGTTAAAGCATAAATAAGGCCTATTACTATCAAAAAGGTTATTCCAACAGACAAACTTATCTTCGCTTCTCTAATAGCTTTGTTTTTGTGAAGATAAAATGTAAGACAAAATAAAAGATAAGGAAGTTGAATATTATTCCTACATCCATACTTACATCGCTATCTGATAGCAGATTCGTAGCAAGAAAGCTTGATCCGCCTTCACTTCGAACCGTTAAAAAGGAAATAGGGAATCCATATGAATAAACAAAAACATTAGAGTAATGATGGGCTGGAGATAAGTCAGGAATAAACATTGCTAATAAAACGACTAAACCGAGGGAAAGCCAAAGTATAGATTTCTTAAAATAACCCTTAGCCCAACCTTTTTTTGATAGAGAAATAACAGTAAAACAAAAGATCCAATTGTCGCAACCCAACTATAATAACGTTCTGCATTTTCTCCTATCATCGGGTACAATAACATGTAGGAAATGAAGCTTAAAACAGTTCCAAACAAAACTAACAACAAAGCAAATCGAAACGTTTCTAAAGTTATTTTCACGTAGTCTCCTCCTTGTCATATTTGGTATTACATGTAGCTAATTGATCATCCAATTCTATGAAAACTTGTATAAGAGTTTAAAATGGACAGCTTTATTTGAACTTATACAAGTACTTTTTAAAATTCATCAGTATTTCTAAACTTATAGTACTTTTTAAAATAGTGATTTTTTGCACATCTATCGGTTCATAAATCACTATTTCCAGCTACTTCAGCTATATGGTATTTTTCCTTTAGTTGCATTAATTCTTTATTGTTGACTGGTTCGAATAGAAATCTATTTTTGTGTTATCTTGACTATCAAATGCAGCTAAATGTAATAATCCCTTATAATAGGAACGAAATTCTGGAAGGTAACCGAACATGATGTCACCCTTTCCGCAAATGATCAGACAGTGCGCTCCACTCTTCTTTTAAAAGACCATAGACAACCCGGTCGCGATATTCACCATTTATATATTCATAGTCTCGAATAATTCCCTCTTGTTGAAAACCAAGTCGTTCCGGTATCGCTCTAATCTTTTCATTTGTTCTAGCTGCATTTATCTCCACTTTATTCAAGTCAAGATTATGGAATGCATGGAGAATAAAGCGAGAAACAGCCTTTGTTGCTAAACCTTTACCTTTAAAATTATCACCTAACCAATAGCCAATTTCGGTTTTTCTAGTATTCCAATCCATGTATAAGAAACCGATGGAACCAGCCATTTTTTCTTTATGCCAAATCCCAGCCCAGTAGCCATTATTCTCTGTTAATCGCTTCAACGATTTTTCAATAAATATTTTCGAATCTTCTATTTTGTTCGTTTTCTTAGGAAAAGCAAGCCATTCTCCTATACTATCACGACTCTCGTCTACTAATTGATATAATTCTGCAGCATGTCTTGGCTCCAAAATAGCAAGATGACTTTCTGCGTCGATAGCTGATTTAAACATTGCTATTCCCCTTCCTGACCTATGATTTATCTACTGGGACTGTTGTTTTCAAGAAGTCTTGATCAATCTTATAAAATAATTCTTTGAGATTATATTTCCGTCCCATTTTTTCAAACCATTGCTGAACGCGCTTAACGTGCTGGTCGTCACCTTTCACTTTGCTTTCAATCTGTTCATAGTCCTCGAAGCTGCTATATTCCCATATCGCAAAAATCTCGATGACTCCATCCTTATCTTCCGTCATCCATCTGCCAACTAATCGCGCACCATATTTAAGCTGGGTCGGTAAAAGGGTTTTGTTAAAATGTTCGTTAAAATCTTTAACAATAGATGGATCGACATGGTACATTTTTCTACGATAAATCATTGAGATCAGTTCCCTTCCTTTTATGAAATCGCCGCTAAAGTTAATCGCTTACAACAAGATTCAATCTAGGATTTTCTCTTAATATCATCCTTTAATCTAGCTGCACTGGCTGATTATTGCAGAAAACCTCTTTTCCAGCTTACATTTATTAGCCGTATAACCTAACTGCTCTATTAATGGTACAATATTCAGAATATCCTGCAAGCTAAATTGACGTATCAAGAATACCCTTCCTCCTACGCTGTTTTTCTCTTTGTAATCTGTATAAATCCTTCGTGTTTTGATTGTCTAAATGCAAATATAATGGCTGCCACTACAGGCAAGAGAAGTGCAATGTAGACCATATTTGCACCATATGTACTTGCTATCCATCCAAGTATAGGTCCACTAATGACGACAGACCCTTGATTACATATCATGCGATAACTGGACATTCTTCCATGGAATGCTTTATCTGTCGCAATTTGCTGAACCGATTGAAGCAAAACACGTATCCATGTCGTCCCAATACCAATAAGCAGCGCCCCTGCAAAAGCAAAAAACAGAGAAGGTGCCGAACCTATAGCTAATAAGCCAATTATCACCACTAGTAATGAACTGACAGATAAATAGTTTTTACTTTTGTTCCACCACCAGGTACCTAACAGCCCCGCTATGACACCACCAATAGAAACAAATGCATCAAGCAAACCATAAATTTGTGCTGATTGGTTTAAATACTCTATCGTGTAAGGCGACAAGAAAGCGATACATGTATGAAAAACTAATTGACCAATAAACATGACTCCGAATAATTGAAGTAATAAACGGTTACTTCTTAAATAACGGAAGCCTTCAGTAAAATCAGATTTAATCGATTTTTTGGCAGTGTACTTATTGTTCTGGATTCCTCTTATACCAAACAATGCAATGCTGGCAACTAGAAAAGCAACACAAACGATCCCAATAGCAGCAATCTCTGAAAGAAATCCGATAATTACCCCACCAAGCGAAGAACCTATTAACCCGCCAATGATAGCGGCTGTACTCGTTTGTGAAAAAACTTTTGGCAACCGTTCCTTCGTAAAGTTTTCGGCAATGAACGC
This sequence comes from Gracilibacillus salinarum, assembly GCF_022919575.1. NCBI lineage: Bacteria > Bacillati > Bacillota > Bacilli > Caryophanales > Bacillaceae > Gracilibacillus > Gracilibacillus salinarum. The sequence continues at coordinate 1,394,825 of NZ_CP095071.1, forward strand.
TTGCATAGCTGGACGGAACAGAGATCCAGTCAGCTGGATAACCATATGGGTTAACATAATAACGAGTGCTGTCAACCATCCTCCCCATATAATAAAAGCCATACTACATAAAGTGAGAAAACTAACCCAGCTTGAACAAAGCGTTAGTAAACGCCGATCAAAACGGTCAACAATCACACCAAATAGTAAGTTCATCACTAATCCCGGCAAGAACCCCACACTCACTAATAGACCAGTATAAAATGCTTCTCCCGTCAATTCTATTAAGAGCCAAGTAACCATCACAAAATACATATAACGTCCAAACTCGGAACAAAAAAATATAATCCAAATAAGGTTAAGGTTACGGATAAAACCACCACCCGGGAATTCCAATGTACTAGAATGATTCGTTTGTTTAATAAAAGCCTTATTAAAGCAGAGCTATTTTCCTTACATACGTATCTTTTACATTATTTTACCATAAAAAGCATAATTGCACAGAAAAAATATCGAAAAGTAATGTTTGACTATTTGTATACATATGTATACAATGTAATTAATTAATGCAAAGGAGCATCTATATGAAAGATAAAAGATTTGATGACGACCACATGCATCATCACAAAGGACGTGGTGCCAAAACATTTCGTCGCGGTAAAGCGCTTGCTTTTCTTGAGCGCCTAGAGCAAAAAAGATCCACTATCCAGCATCAATTGGAGCAGCCGGAATATCAATCCATTCAGCAAATATTAGTTGGAGAGTTAAAGGCAATCGACATGGTGACAGATGAATTTAAGCAATTATTTAAGCTCGATGAAATAGAAGATAAAAAGGAGCGAGTGAATCATGAAGAAAATTAATCAGTATATTGACGAAGTGTTCCAGACAGAGGACGAGTTATTAGAAGAAGTACTGCAATCTATTAAAGAAAACGGGATGCCGAATATTTCTGTCTCACCTTCTTCAGGAAAATTATTATCGATGCTCGTCAGCATTTCAGGTGCTAAAAATATATTGGAAATTGGAGCACTTGGTGGATACAGCGGGATTTGTCTTGCCAGAGGTTTCGGTGAGGATGGCTCGCTTACTTCGTTGGAATTAGAACAGAAGTATGCAGACCTTGCAAAACAAAACCTAACAAAAGCAGGGTTTGGTGAACAGGTAAATTATCTGACAGGACCTGCACTGGAAAGCTTAGAAGTACTTGTTCAACAGAATAAACGCTATGATTTTTTCTTTATTGATGCGGATAAAGGTAACTATCCGAATTATCTGGAGAACTGTATAAAGCTGGCATCTCCAAATGCTGTTATTGCCATTGATAATGTACTGGCTAGAGGGAGTGTTGCAGATAAAGATGCAGAACCGAAACGGTATACAAGCATGATGCAAGAGTTCAATCAACACGTGGCCAACCACCCTGAATTAGAAGCGGTTATCGTTCCTATTGGTGATGGTATTACTGTAGCTCGGGTAAAATAAAAAACAATGACAAAACAGACGCTAGGATTTAGGTCAAAGCGTCTGTTTTGTCATTTTTGATTCGTAGTATGGATATACTGCGCAGCAACTGGATTTGTTTGTAATCTTGCTTTTTAAACATTAGCGACCCGTTAATTGAATAAGTCAATTAGTAAATAAAAACGCATCAAAAAATATCCAAATTGAGAGACCTGATAGTATAATCATGACTCCTACTCCGTTACCAACTCTCTTTTCGTTAAGCTTTAACTTGTCGAATAAAATCCATCCTAACAACATTAAAGGGATAGGACCTATTATATATTGCCACATTCCTAAAGATTCGAACAATTCAAAATAGTTAAAAGCAAGAAGTAAAAACATAATGAACATAAATAATGGAAACTCTAACCTCATAGTCATTGTTATTCCCCCCCTAGCAAATCTTAAATAAAATTCTATTCAATATTCCTGCTTCTTTACTTCAACAGAGGAAAACGAATAGATACAACTGGAATTTCTGACCTGGGCTAAAAAAAATAATTTTGTGTCCTCTAATTGCGAACATTTATTATTTTGTAATAATAAAATAAAACTATCTCAATCCTATTAACCTTTAGATAAGGTTAGTATTCTTCTAAAAGAGGATTTGTTCATACATACTTGCTTTTAAAAACCCACTAAGACAGGCTTCACTATACATTTTTTAGTGGGGGCTATGCCATTACCCCAAAATTTCGCTAACGCAATCACTTTACTTTCCCTAATGTATTCAAACCTTCTCCACTAACATCATCTTCTCTAAAAAAACTCTTCTTATTCGGTTTCAACACCGAAACAGAATAAATAATAGATAAAACCAACATAACAAGCGCCAACGTAACAATTGTTAGTCGTAAGGAAAAAAGATCTGCAGTAACCCCGATAACAAAAAGAAAGATAACCTGCATCGCACTTTGGATTAGCTGATAAATACTCGTAACCCTGCCCATGATATCAATAGAGACATTATTTTGATAAAAAGTCATGATTCCTGCATTTAAGAACACATTGAAGAAACCTAAGATGACAAAACCACCAACAATCGATGAAAAGGACCATGAAAAAGCATAGATTACATAACCAATCGTCGTCATGATCAAACCAATCGTAATCATATATCTAAGCGATAATTTGCTTGAGAAAAACGATAATAATAATGCTCCTGCAACAGAACCTACTCCGGTAATACTAATTAATAAGCTGTAATCAAATTCGGAAAGACCTACTACTTGCTGAGTAAAAACAACCTCTTGTGCATCCATTGCAAAGGTAAAGATCATCACCATAATAAAACCAAGATAAACAAACGACACATATTTATTATGCAGCATGAATTTCTGAACGACGGTAAAATCTCGCACCACTTGTGCAATCGTCAATGTCGGTATCGTTTCTTTATCAATTTTTTCGTGTTCAGGAAGAAATAACAATAAAATCACGGAGATGAAAAAGAATATGGACGTAAGCCATAAGGTTAATTCAACAGATGTTAGTAATATCAGTGAACCACCAATTGCAGGACCGACTATAAATGCTCCTGAACTCGTAAATGAACTAATCGAGTTAAAACGTTTTCTTTTTTCTGGCGGCACAAGAATAGCAATATACGTCATCGAGGACGGATTGAAAAAAGCCTTTGCCACACTTAAGACAACTAAAATACCATAAATCACTGTCATGTTCGGTGCAAATGGAATCAGGCAGATGAAAACAGCTCTGACGATGTACGTAACAATCATTACTCTTCTTTTACTCCGATAATCGATAAAACTGCCAGTCCAGAATTTCATGACAATATTCGTTAATGGCCCGATGATCCAGAGGCCTGCTACAGCAGTGGCTGAACCAGTAAGTTGAAATACGATAATATTAATGGCAACTAAGTAAATAAAATCACCGATATTCGAAATACCAATCGAAGACAACAATAATATTGGATCTTTCCAAGATTTGAAACCTTTCATAAACAATCCCCTAATAGAACATAATTTTGGAGTGAAACTTCCGTTAAGATCACCCTTCGCAAACTCAACATATATTCTAACATAAAATTACAATTTTTCAGTTTAGAAACATTAAGATGAGAACCTGCCAGCAATTAATGCAATCCGCTTTTTCATTATACTTATCGGACATTTCGCTCTTCTTCGCACGCGGTTTTGTCCGATTGAACGCTTCTTTTGGAGGGGGCTGACTCTATGCGACAACTTTCGCTTTTTCAATCTTAAGCGTAATTCACTGCTTCTCTGTTTTTCACAAAACAAACGCATGCTCTCCATCGAGTCATGCGTATTCCTACTGAACTGTTTTATTACTACCGAAATCCCTATTTCACTTTTGAGATGTGGTGATTCAAAATTACTGTTCTGCACCAATTTATCAGTTAATTTTTCTTACATATTATCATAAGAAAGTTGATAGATGGGGCAGTTTTCTTATGTTTATTTGGCTCGTTTATTTCCGAAACCTCTATCAGCCCATAGTTTCCGAAATCCTGTTTAATCGAATCAGTATCATAAAAATACATACTGACACCATCCATTACCTCGAAATAATTCTCAGCTAACTGCTTGCCCTTTCCATACATCGGTGCTTTTTTCGAAACAGTAGTGAAAACCATATAGCCATTGGGCTTTAACTGATAATAGCAATCTTGAATAAATTTTTCTCTGTCGTGCTTATTCAATAAGTGAAGCAATCCATAGCAAAAGATCCCGTCATACTTTTTATCATCAAAAGGCATATCGGCTACCGATCCATGAAAAATTGGACTACCAAATCCATTTTGCCTAGCCAAATCAATCGCTGTTCCCGAAATTTCTATACCTGTTACATTGATGCCGTTATCTGTGAAAATCTTCGCGTTTCTACCATAACCGATACCTGGAACAAGTATGTCATTCACGTCCTTTTCAAGAAAGAAGTCCTTTGTCCATATGGCAGAGTCTGCAGGTTCAAATCCCCACATTGTTTGTTTTTCCAAAAAGCTGGATTCCCAGAATTCCATCCTATCTACCTCCTTTATTTACTGAAACCTTCTTCTACTATATCCCTCACTATGGCAGCTGCCACTTTACTTCCTTCACTAGCAGCCATAATCAGCTGAGACGGACCAGTAAGTTTCATATCTCCAGCAGCGTATACACCTGGTATGGCTGTTCGACCGAATTCATCGGATTCTACTCCTCCATTATGATCAAGCGTGCACCCTAACTGTTCTGCTAATGGGGATGCTTGTTGAAGTCCTGTCATAACTATACCTCCATCACGATCTATTTCACCGCCATTTGTGAAATGAATTATACGCAAGTATCCGTCTTCGCCACTCATTTCACTTATTGACTGTTCGATTACATCGATTCCATGTTTAGTTAGAATTTGTTTTTGTTCGCCACTGACTACCTGTTTTCCATTGGTACATACGATTAGATCCTGACTCCAATTAAACACCATTTTTGCCATATGAAATGCTCGCTCGTCTTCTGCTAAAACGACCAACCGTTTATCACGCATCTCCCATCCATCGCAAAATGGACAACTGAAAATACTTGTTCCATAAAAAGAAGTAATGCTATGAATAGCTGGCATGATATCCTTTAAACCCGTCGCCAGCACTATTCTTTTACTATAAAACGATTCGTTGTTTTCTGTTTCCAGGAGGAATACATCTTTCGCACGGGAAATTGTTTTGATTCGTTGATGCTTCACTTCGACATTCGGATATTTCGCTAAATCTGTTAATCCTGCCTGTTTAAATGCGGCTGGATCAATACCGTCTCTTGTAATAAAGCCGTGGGACGCATGTGTAACATTATTTCTCGCTTGATTATCATCGAAAACAATGGTCTGCAGCTTGGCTCTTCCCAAAACAAGTGATGCATTTAAACCTGCTGGCCCACCACCTATTACTGCACAATCTAAAATCATATTATCTCTCCTTTTTTAAATATATTATGGATATTTAATGTCTATAATTATCGCAAAAATGATGGAGAACTTATCACAAAAAGTTCTCCTGTTGTTTATGATTCGTTTCCTAAATACACGTTTGCGTGATGTGTATACTCGATTTTTTCAGCGATATCCACAATAAATTGCTGACTTAATGCGTCTTTCATCTTCTCTTCTGCATTACTCATCACTTCTTCAATGAGACAGTCATGGTTTCTGGTAAAAGCGTCGTGTTCCATCGAACAATAAAATAAAGCATGTTGCCCTTCGACGGCTTCAATGACATCAAGAAATGTGATCGATTCTCGTTTTTTTCGTATTCGATAACCACCTTTCACCCCTGGCGTTGATTCTACCAGACCAGCCTTGGTAAGTTTAGTTAAAATCTTAGAAAGGTAAGTTGGAGAAAGATTTTGAACCTTCGCTAATGACTCTACACCTACAGATTGACCTTTAGGCACCATTGTTAAATAAACCATCGTATGCAGCGCATAGTTGGTTGCTTTTGAATATTTCATATTGCCACTGCCCTTTCAATTCATCTATTACAGACATGTAATATCTGTAATTAGTATAGAACAAAATTATTCGTCATGCAAGCAATTCTTATTCGTTTAATACTCCTTTTTTCTTCATATGCTTGCTATACAGATAGACGAGTAATGTTAGCAAGATCATCGATAAATCGGTTAGGGAGGATTGCGGACCAAACACTTCATACCGATCCAGAAACAGAAATGTTGTGAAATCGAGCAATACTTTAGCAATCAATGCCACAAGCGTCAAGGTTACAGCATATTTATTTCTGAAAAAGAGCAAAACAGCAGCGACCGTTCCACCAAAGACGTTGATACCGAAGATAATCGAAAGAACAATGGGATAATTACTAAAATATGTTACTTGCTGCTGGCTATATTCTAACGAGTTGAAATAGGACTCGTTTAAGCTCATTGACATCACATAGTCAATCAAGCCAATTACATAAAAGAAAAGAAAAATAACAGCGACCAGCCATAAATGAACAGGTGTTTTTCGTCCAGACATCCTTGCACCTCCACTACTTGTGTTATATCACACCTTGAATAGAAACACAAAAAATTAGTAGTCCCGTTAAGAATATGCCGATTCAGAACGGAACTACTAATATACACTACGATGCATTATATACAATGGACTCCCATTGTTTGTGTGCGTTTGTCATGGTTTCTTTTAATTCTAAATTTATTTTTTTCAGCTGATGGATCGTGTCGCTCACCCTGCTGTACATGTCGTCGACTTTTTCAGCTGACTGGTTAATTTTGTCCTGGACGAACCAGTCCATGATCAAACCATCAAAGAAATAATCGGCGAAAGTTAAGCCGCCAGAAATCGATAGATCCGCTTGAAACGATGTACCAATATCGTTTAATTCATGAGAAAACTTGCGTAATAACCGTTGGGCGTGGTGGATGAAACGTTTCGCATCATCAATATGGCTATGTTTTAGAGACGTTGAAATCAGTCCGCCACCAAACATATCTGCTGTCCCCCAGTTCTTCGCTTTCTCCAATGATTCACTGGCTTCCGACAATGCACGTTTCACATCTTCACCTGCAGCAATCGCTTCGGCAATTTCGGACTTCTCATCTTCCATCACGCCAAGCTGCTCTAACAAGGATAATGCTTGATGGCCACTTTCATGATTGGCATCGAGTAAATGATGGTACTTTTCTTCTAATAAGTGTTGATAACGGACATCCGGTTCCCCTAAAGCCCGAATCTGATCGTTTAACGCTTCTATGTCCTGCTCAATATCTGTCACTGATTCCTTCGCTTCTTGATAACGCAATTGCGCTCTTGCTGCTTCTTGTTTTTCTTCGTCTAATTTTTCATCTTTTTGCCCTGTTATCGAATAGAACAAGTTGGCAATACTGAATGATTCCAATTTCTCGACATCGACCTTTTCCTTCTGTAACAGATCAAAAGTAGATTCTTTCTGATCTGTTAACGATTCGAGTGCTACTGATAATTCTTTTCGCTGATGGGTTAACCGGTTCATTCTCCGTTTATCTTCTTGTGCTTTTACAATTTTTTGATAAAAAACATCCACTACTATCACCTCTATTAACTATACGAAACAGGAGGTTAATTGGTTTCACGATTTTCCATTTCTTGTTCGATTCGCTCGATTCGTGTAGCTAACGGTGGATGACTGGATCGCATCCAGACCAGCCAGGACGCAGGTGACATGTCTGCTTTAGATTGTTCCGCTAATAAATGATAGCTTGCTAAAGCTGGTTCCAGATCTTCTGTATGCTGGATGGCATAGCGGTCCGCCTGGGATTCCATTTGACGTGAGATCCATAATGATAATGGCTGTGTGAGCATTAATACCGCAACTGTGATGGTTAAGATTCTTGTCATCGCCGGAAGCTTATGCTTGTCCTTCCAATGGCGTGTACTATTCTGTAACAAGAGTAAAACCACCAGACTTAACACTAGATATAAACCAATACCAATATAAACATGGTGATAAATATAATGGGCAATTTCATGTGCCATGATAAAAAGAATTTCACTGGTCGACATGCCGTTAATCGTCGTATCCCACAACACAATTCTCGCATGATTAAATATCCCGGTTACATAGGCATTGAAGGTCGAAACCTTTTCACTTTTATTGACTTCGAGTAACGTCGCATCACCTATGCCGGCTTGTTCTGTCAATGAATCTATCTCCGTTCTTAGTTCCCCATTGCGCAAAGGCTGAAAATCGTCAAAGAGCGGGTCGATCCAAATCGGCTGTATAAACATGACAAAGACAACGACGGGGATAGCAAACAGCCAAAGAATAAATCCCCAGCGGTCAGGCCATTTCTTGATTACGCTGCGTGCTACGACTACGATTACGAATAAGGACAGCCAGAATAATGCCTGACTTATTAAACCTTCGGTGAGCCAGGAGAATACACCTTGAGTCCGGATCCCTTCATTGTATGTAATACGGTACCAGGCAAATCGGAAAGGAAAATGAACAAGGTAATCCAGCAAAATAAGTAAGGTGACATAAACAAGGGTTTTCTTTACTGGCGATGTGAATTGTTCGATTTTTTCGATCAGTGTTGTTTTGGACATTAACAGATACAAGGTAAGCAGCTGCAATGGCCACATCGCCAGAAAGAAAGCAAATGCTAATGCACCATATCTGGTTTCTCCATAGGACATAAGCGGATACCAATCATAGAAATAAATAAATACTAAAATCGTAAAGAGACAGTAACCAAAGATGATTTTTTTCATGACAAAACTCCCATATTTTTTCATTACTATCATTATATGCTTAACTTGTCCGATATTAATCATTTTTCTAACAGAAAATCCCCTTATCTGTTCTGATAAGAGGATTGGGATTAATAGACTAATCCAAGGAAATCGTCTTTGCTAATTTTTCCCAGGTAGTGGGAGACATCAATGCCGCTTAACACTTCATCAATAGCTTGACGATCATAGCGTACTCCTTTTAATTTTGCTTCTAACTCATTGACATCCCCAACACCAAAGAAGTCACCATAAATCGTGCAGTTATCGATCATGCCTTTATGAACGTCGAAACGAACATCGACTAATCCGCCATCAAACTTATGAGAATGCTGGATATTAAATTTCGGAGATTTACCGAAATTCCAATCCCATTGCTGGTAGCGTTCTTCAGACAGCTTATGAATATTAGCCCAATCTTCGTCTGTCAGCACATATTGCGGTACATCTTCGAGGGTATCTACTGCGAAGACGTGTTTTAAAATATGGGCTTTGAGCTCGTCCATGGATAATTTTTCTTCAAGGAATTCAGAAATATTCACGACACGGCTGCGAATCGATTTAATTCCTTTTGATTTGATTTTCTCTGTTTTGACATTTAATGAACGTACGACATTTTCAATTTCGGAATCATACATTAACGTTCCATGACTGAACATACGACCTCTTGTCGTGAATTGTGCATTTCCGGAAATCTTTCGACCATCTGCAACTAAATCATTACGGCCCTTTAGTTCTGCCGGTACGCCTAATTTCTGTAATGCTTCTACTACTGGTTCTGTGAACTTAGCAAAATTATGAAAGCTGTCGCCATCATCCTTTGTAATAAAACTAAAATTCAAATTACCTTCATCATGATAGACAGCGCCACCACCTGATAAGCGACGAACAACTTTAATACCATTCTCGTCAACGTAATCTGTATTAATTTCTTCTACGGTATTCTGGTTTTTTCCGATAATAATAGAAGGACCATTTATGTAAAATAACAGATACGTATCTTCTTGACCGAAATTCTTCAGGACATATTCCTCGATCGCCAGATTAATATATGGATCAGTAATGCCTTTATTATCAATAAATTTCATTCTGTTTACTCTCCTTCAAAGGTTGATTTGTTATTAGTATAAAAGAATCAGAATCATAAGTAAATTTTTTCGCAATTGTACTAATACAAAGTGTTGATTTTTTTCATTTGTTATAATACAATAGGAATACAACGCACTTTTGAGAATAGGCTTATTCTCAAAATGTGTAAGGAATAGCGGATATGATGTTGCTTTACTGCAATCATCCCGCCATCTAACCTGTTAACGTCTTTTACCATATCTTTCGTTTCTTTCATCCTTCTTATCCTGCTGAACAAGGATGATGAACATTCCCATCCAATTAATCAAGATATAAGTAAAAGACAGACACCTGCAGCTATAATAGAGTAGCTGCTCTTTTTTATGTCTTTTTGTTACCCCTTAACCAAAGGTATTGAATGAGATTCCTTATCTCTTAAGTCCCTCCTGTTTCTTTTCCTCTTTCTGGCATAAACCACCCGGTCCTAATTGACTTAATCAATAAACAACTTCCTATAATATGGATTGTGTTAACTGGAACTTTCTTACATGGAGTTAATTATGATAGTTTTCATCTGCTTAGCAAAGCTCCGGAAATATGCTCCGCGTCCTGTGAGCACGGCTTCAGCTAGGCTACTACTCGAACAGCATCTTTGCTGCCTTGTGCCGAGGAAGCTTACTTCGAAGCGATACCTGCAGACACAGGCACAGACCAAGTGGATCTTCAGCTCGCGCTGATTCCACGGGAGTCTCCGCATATTTCCTACGCTTATGGGAAGTACTACAACGATTGGAACAGCTAGAAGCAGCGGTGTATAGCAATGTATTTCATCAATTATGGTGTAAATCTTGCAGATAGTGCTTCATATCCTAGCTGTCGCATAAATTGTGGAGCTATACATCAGCGGAGGCCAACCACGGAGACTCCCGCGGGATTGTGCAGGTGCTGGAGATCCACTTTGTGAAGCGTTCTTCTTCACAAAGTTAGCTCTAGCCGTGCCCCGCAGGACGCGGAGTGGTTGGACGGAGCGGTATGCCAGCACTTGAAACATTTCAAAATCACCGTATTGCTAAGGCCGTTTGTTGACATAATCCATATTATAGGGAGTCAACTTCATGTTCCATATGATTACTGCTGTGACTGCACTTTTATACTTTCTTGACTGACAAGAAAAGCAAGTTCCAATAGCAGAAAGTGGTGAAACAAGGTTTGTATCATTTGACGAGAAAGAAGACAAATGTAGGGGCAATCAACAGCGATTTGGATCGTTTAGCGAGAAAGGAGACAAATGTGAGAGGCAGTCAACAGTGATTTGGATCGTTTAGCGAGAAAGGAGACAAATGTGGGGGGCAGTCAACAGTGATTTGGATCGTTTAGCGGAAAAGGAGACAAATGTGAGGTCTAGCGCAACAAGATTTGTAGTGTTTAAAAAGAAAGGAGACAAATGATGGTGTTGCCCGGCTGGTTTTGTCTTCTTCTAGTAGTGTCTGTATCATAATGCAGGACGGCGCATCTAAGAGCCTAGTAAAAAGCAGAGCACTTCTTGTCACTCTGCTAAAAACGATAAGATATTTTCTACGGCTGCTTCGCCTTGATCGATACAGTCAGGGATTCCGATTCCTCGGTAGGGACTTCCTGCTACGAATACGCCTGGCAGTTCGTTTGCTAGCCCTGATTCTAAGCGCTCGACTACTTGTTTGTGACCGATGGAATATTGCGGCATGGCATCCTTCCAGCGTGAAACAACAGAAAAGATGGGATCTCCATCTATTTTCATAATTTTATTGATATCATGTAACACGATATCTTCGATCGCTTCATCTGATAAATCTACCACATCTTCATCACCAGGACGACCTACGTAACAGCGTAGCAGTGCCTTCCCTTTTGGAGTTGTGGTTTCCGGCCATTTCTTATGCGTCCACGTACATGCAGTAATTCGGTAATTACTATTTCTCGACACAACAAAGCCAGTGCCATCGATGTCTTCTTTAATCGCCTCTTTATCAAAGGCTAATGCGACATTGGCAACAGACGTAGCTTTCATATGTGGTAACTCCGAGATCACATCATATTGATTCATCAGCTGCTTCATCACAGAATATGGTGTTGCGACAAGCACTGCATCTGATTCTAACTTTTCACCATTTTGCAGCGTAAGCTCATAGCCACTGTCTGTTTTCGTCAAGCCTTGAACTGCTTTTCTTTTTTGGACAATTCCCTCTGATAATGATCCTTCTATTGCATCTACCAATGTAGCCAGCCCTCCATCTATACTGTAAAACATGCTAGGCTTCTTTCCAGTAGTAGGTTTCGGTGCTTGATTGGTCTTGTGCAGTCCTTTGATCAAACTGCCATACTCCTGTTCCAGTTGATAGAAATTAGGAAAAGTAGACATTAAACTTAAATCATCCATATCACCGGCATAAATACCTGACAGTAACGGTTCAATTAAATTCTCAACGACTTCATCACCTAACCTGCGTCTGAAAAATTTACCCAATGATTGATCATCGGCGGCTTCACCTTTCGGCAGAATGTAGTCCATACCAGCTCGCAATTTACCTGTCAGACTAAACAAGTCAGAAGATAGAAACGGCTTCACTTGTGTAGGTACTCCCATAAAAGAGCCTTGAGGCATGCGGTGTAGATCTTCGCCGACCAAGATGTAGGAGGTGCCTGTACCATTTTTGACCAGCTTGTCACCAATGCCTACATCTCGTGCCAGACGTTCAGCAGATTGCTTACGGATCAAAAAGGAATCTGGACCTCTTTCGATCGTGAATCCGTCCCGTCGCTCTGTTTTAATTTTTCCGCCTAGTCGATTAGTTGATTCTAACAAGGTTAATTCGTAATCCAGTTCCTCTTCTTTTATCTTCTTATCTAAGTAATAAGCGGCAGTAAGTCCTGCTATACCGCCGCCTATAATGGTTATTTTTTTCATGCTTGATCATCACTTTGCAGTTTTTCTGATACTACATTTGCTAGTGTATGAATAAATGTTTGATGAACATTTGGCATTGGAGGACGATAATAAGCTGCTCCTATCTCCTCACATACAACCCTACACTCATAATCATTATCATATAATACTTCGAGATGATCCGCGACAAAACCAACCGGCGCATAAATAAATGATTCGAAACCTTTTTGTTCGTGAAGGTCACGTGTTAGGTCCTGCACATCTGGTCCTAACCATGGATCTGGTGTATTTCCCTCACTTTGCCAGCCGATTTCGACATTGTGAATACCGGTTTGTTCTTGAATTAAATCAGCTGTACGCTTCAATTGATCTGGATAAGGATCGCCATTCTGTAAAATCTTCTCTGGCAGACTGTGTGCAGACACGATTAAGACAGCTTTCTCTTTGTTCTCGATTTTGTCATATTCTTTCTGAATAGCATCTGCCCAGTAGCTGATGAAACCTTCCGCATCATACCAGCTTTCTACAGATTCAATTGCAATGCCGTGCTTCTCTGCTTCTTCCTTCGCTCTGCCATTGTAGGATTTCACACTGAATGTTGAATAGTGCGGTGCAAGCACGATCGAGATCGCTTCTTTAATGCCATCGTTCGCCATTTGTTCTACTGCGTCCTCGATAAATGGTTCAATATGCTTTAGCCCTAAGTAATAAACAAACTCAATATCGTCATGCATCTCATTTAAGCGAGACTCCAATGCTTCAGCTTGCTCTTTGGTAATACGCGCTAATGGCGAAATACCACCGATGGCCTGATAGCGTTCTGTTAAGTCATCCAGCATTTCCTGCGATGGTGTGCGTCCATGACGGATGTGTGTGTAATATCGTTCAATATCTTCTTCTTTGTATGGCGTACCATATGCCATTACTAGTAGTCCTACTTTTTTCTTTGCCATGATGTGACATCCTTTCCTATCGTTTTGAGTATTCATGTATAAAGGCAGTTAATTTCTTCAATCTTTCAGGACTGATTTCAGGCGTAACTCCGTGTCCCAGGTTAAAAATGTGACTCGGATGTGCTTTCCCCTCATCAATAATTTGTTTTGTTTTCTCCTCAACAACTTCCCAATCTGACATAAGGAAGGCCGGATCAAGGTTCCCTTGCAATGCTTTTGTCACGTCCAATTGACGAGCTTCTGCAATTGACATGCGCCAATCTAGTCCGATTACATCTACTGGTAAGTCGTTCCACTCGTTTATTAAGTGACTGGCACCAACACCAAAAATAATTAGTGGCACGTTGTAATCACGTAAGGCAGAAAAAATACGGTTCATCACTGGTTTTATAAAGGTGCGATAATCTGCTACGTTCAAAGCACCCACCCATGAATCAAAAATCTGAATGGCCTGAGCACCAGCTTTCACTTGTGCTTCCACGTAGGTAATTGTCATATCCGCTAACTTATCCATTAACGTAAACCATGCTTTGTGATCACTGTACATTAATGCTTTCGTTTTATGATAATTTTTACTAGGTCCACCTTCGATCATATAACTGGCTAGTGTAAAAGGAGCACCGCTAAAACCGATCAACGGCACATTCAATTGCTCTTGCGTTAATAACCGAATCGTATCGAGTACGTATGGCACATCACTTTCGGGATCAATCGAACCGAGCTTTTCAACATCCCGCAAGGACGTGATCGGTTTGTCAATGACCGGTCCAACACCAGATTTGATCTCGACATCGACCCCAATCGCCGGTAATGGTGACATAATGTCTTTATATAGTACCGCTGCATCGACATCATACATCTCCACAGGTAAACGGGTCACATAAGCACAAAGCTCTGGCTGATGTGTTATTTCAAACAACGAATATTTCTCTTTTAGTTCTCGATATTCTTTTTGTGAGCGGCCAGCCTGACGCATATACCAAACAGGCGTATAGTCCGTCTCTTCCCCTCGGAAAGCTTTTAATATTGTGTCATTAAATTTTGTCATCTATTTCACCCTTTTTTCCCATTCCATTTTACTATAGAAAATTTCCTACTTCATGTATAGTACTTTTACAAAACGTTCACTAAATTGTAATTATTATAACTAAAAAATAATTGTAAATAGTTACTCCTTAAAAGTCAAATTTTAAGGTTGCGAGATTCGATGCTTCTCCTGCTTGTTCTGTCAAAGGATTATACGGAACGACATAATATGTTCCCGTTTTAAATACATTCATCGGGCTAATCGTGTACGAACCTTTACCTTCTACCTCTCCAATCATATGCGCTCCATCTTCAGCTTGCTCATATATTCGGTAAATAATCCGGCTGTCTTCAGCAGCTGACCATGTTAATTCCCCTTGAAGGATAGATAATCCACCTAGTTTCATGGATGCATCTAAATCAATAAGACTCGGTAACACGATCGGCTCCGGCAGCTCTTCGACATCATCTGACCGTTGAAAAGCGTCTTCCATTGGAGTGCGTTTATCGATTTCTGTCAGGATCGATTTTGTTAATGCTGTCGCCTGAGATGAGCCTTCTGTTAAGTAATTATCTTCTGTTGCTTCATCATATCCGATCCAAGTTGTCGCTACATAAGACGGTGTGATTCCAGCGAACCAGGCGTCTTTCACCGCACCATCCACAACAGGGTGCTGTGTCGTCCCAGTCTTCCCTGCCAGTGCTTTACTAAACGATCCGCTTGAGCCAGTTCCTTCTTCTACCACTGCTTCTAACATCCGTAGCATATTCCAGGCTGTTTGCGGGTTAAACACATTGACTGTTTTCTGCTCTGTTGGTTGAACAGGCTCTTGTTCTTTATCATAAACAGTCTCTATACTGCTCGCACGCGTCCACTCCCCATGATGAATAAAGGTTCGAAAGCCTTCTGTCACCTGAATTGGTGTGATCCCGTTTTCTAATCCACCTAAAGCAATCGCTAAGCCTTGATCCTTTAACTGAATGTTCATCTTTTCCAAAATCGATTTACTGTAACTGATACCGATCTGATCAAGTAACCACACGGCTGGCGCATTCTTTGATTCTTTCACCGCATCATACATCGTCACTTCCCCGGCATAATTGCCGTCCGCATTGGTGACATGGTATCCGTCGTAATCAATGTTCTTGTCTGGCAGCATATCATATGGCTGATAATCCCCGAGCTGCATCGCTGGTCCATAAACAGCTAATGGCTTCATTACCGAACCAGGTTGTTTATTGGTAAGCAAATGATTCGTTTTATTTAGTTGAAAATCTCTGCCAGCAATCAATGCTTTTAGTTTACCTGTTTGCTGATCCATTAAAACAAAGCTTGCCTCTACCTGATCATTGGATCCATGAAAATGGTCATTGTTCAGGATATGATCATAGGCGATTTTTTGTATCGATGGATCCATCGCCACTTCCACAGTGTAACCGCCACGTTTTAATGCTTCTCTGCTTAAGTCGTAATCACTCTCTAGTTCTTCTAATACATAGGCAAAATAATCATCAAGCCATGGATCTCTTTCCTTATCTTGTTCTGCTGTTTTAATCGTAACTGCCTGATACGTCAGTAATTGTTCAGTCGAAATATCGCCAGTACTTTCCATTTGTGATAATACGAGATTTCGGCGCTCTTTTGCTTTTTCGATATCATTAAATGGTGAATAACTATTTGGAGCTTTCACCATAGCAGCAAGCAGTGCCCCTTCAGCAACCGAAAGTTCCTGAATCGGTTTGCCAAAGTAATATGTAGCAGCTGTACCAATACCATGTATGCCGTGTGCAAGGTAGATTTCGTTTAAGTATAATTCTAAAATCTGAGACTTCGAATAATTTTGCTCCAAATAAATAGAGGCCATAACTTCCTTCGTTTTACGCATCCATGTTTTATCATTAACTAAAAATAAATTTTTAGCCAATTGTTGGGTAATCGTGCTGCCGCCCTCGACTTTACTCATCGCTAACACATCACGGTAAACTGCTCGTGCAACAGCAGGAAAGGAAACACCAGCATGTTCATAAAATCGTTGGTCTTCCACTGCTAAGAATGCCGCTTCAACATGGTCCGGGATTTGATCCAATGTCACATAGTCACGATTTTCTGTATAAAGCTTGCCAAGAACTGTACCGTCTTCCGCTACCACCTTGGAAGCAGTTGGCAATATAACGGCGCGTTCATCAAAGACAAACCGCCCTCCAAAAATTAAAAATAAATACGCACATATCGATAAGCCGATCATCGTAGATATTATAATGGAGAGCCATTTATAGCGCTTCATCGCAGACCAGACCATTTGGAGGAATTCTTTCAGCTTTGCTTTATCCAAACTGTTACACCACCTTCCTCTTAAATTTCGACAATGGTTCCATTTTATCATAGAAAAGTTGACAGCGACGAATGTTATTATTAGAATAAAACGAATTTCCAATATATTCTTCACAAAATTTTCAACAAATCATTTATATTTTACAATTCGCATCAGGAGAATCGGTTTAGTAAAAACTACGACGGGAAACGATATATAGAAGGAGTGGTAATAATGAATGGATATATGACAAATGGAACATACGAATTTCTCGAGAAAATAAAGGAGAGTCATTCCATTTCTCCCTTTATTCTAATGCATAACCAAGTCAAATCAGTAGCGTATTATGAAGACACTGCGTCCTCGATTTTTGAAACGAGCAGAAATTATCAGGTAATTACACAAATCGGTCAATTAACCGAGACGGGATATATCAGTATGACCCATGTTCCTGTAACCGAAGAGGGGCGCCCAATATTTGAGATGGAATATAATCAAATCGTTCAAGATCTCGAAGGTATCATTGCAGCACGAGTGTTGCGTTCTTTTCATGGTAATCAGTATATTCTCTTAATCGAATGGAAAGACCCTCAGGATTTCGAAAAATGGAAGGATCAACAACCATTACCTTCCAAGAAAAAGAATTCCTACGTTACAGGCTCTGTTTATTCTGAAAGCTTTAGAGTGGGAACCGAGGATTGAAGGTTCTTTGAGATGAGCGAGTGGTTTTGGGTTGGCGCATGTATGGGATGGGGATGCTTGCGTTAGTGTGATTCGTAGTGCAGTGTATAATTAGGTCCATTAAAGTGTTATTCGATGCATCTTCAGGCGCTTGGAATTGATTGGGAGCTTCTTTCGCTTGAACTTGCTCCATCTTTAGGCGTTCGAGCTCGTTTGTGACCTCCTTCCGCTTGAACTTGCTCCATCTTCAGGCGTTCGAGCTCGTTTGTGACCTCCTTCCGCTTGAACTTGCTCCATCTTCAGGCGTTCGAGCTCGTTTGTGACCTCCTTTCGCTTGAACTTGCTCCATCTTCAGGCGTTCGAACTCGTTTGTGACCTCCTTCCGCTTGAACTTGTTCCATCTTCAGGCGTTCGAACTCGTTTGTGACCTCCTTCCGCTTGAACTTGTTCCATCTTCAGGCGTTCGAGCTCGTTTGTGACCTCCTTCCGCTTGAACTTGCTCCATCTTCAGGCGTTCGAGCTCGTTTGTGACCTCCTTCCGCTTGAACTTGTTCCATCTTCAGGCGTTCTAGCTTATTCAAGATCCTCTTTCACTCTAACTATTCGAATCCAAAAAAAAAGCTGATCAGTATATACGTGATCAGCTTTTTTATTACTTATTCTTCATGTAGTACTTCTTGTTCAAAGAAATTCTCAAAGGCAGCTTGCTCGTTTTCTCCTACAATTCTTGCTGTTTCTTCACCGCCTTCATATCGGACAATTGTTGGCGTTGCTTCTATGCTGTATTCGTTCCATGCTGCTTCGAATTCAAGCAAATTCAATTTTACTAAGTCCACTCCATATTCTTCAGCCATCGGCACGACAACAGGAGTAGTACGTTGACAATGAATACATGTCGGACTGTAGAAGTACACTGTAATGTCTTCACCATTATCCAACTTTTCCTGTAATTCATCAGGTAATATCTGATTCTGGTATATTGGATCTTCTAGTTGATCAATAGTTGCTTGATCTAAATCTGACTTATTATAGGGATTGTCCACCCCATCTAATTTTTGAGAGTTTTGATATTGCACAACGAATATTAATGCTCCAAATATAACAACGAGCAATAATACAAAAATGATCATTTTCTTCATAATATTAGGCTCTCCTTTTTTGTACGATTAAATATAAGTGTATACTAAAGATGACAAGAAAAGCTATAAAAGCTAGGAAAGGGATGGAAATAAATCCTAAATAATTTACATAGATCGTGTTACACGGGATCACACCACACGCTTCACCTGTTGAATGTAAACTTGGTACACGCTGTATCAAGTAATGATACGCGGAGACGAGCAGACCGATGCCGCTCATAATCATTCCAGGGAAGGCATATCGGATATCTTTTTTATAGACGGCGTACCCATAAATAATTACAAGCGGGTACATGAGAATTCGCTGAAACCAGCATAATTCACAAGGTATGTATTTCATGATTTCTGAGTAAAACAAACTTCCCATTGTCGCAATGAGAGTCTGCGCCCAAATAATAAATAGTAACGTTTCTTTTTTCTTGTCCATGTCATTACATTCTCCTTTCACATTAATTATACATACTGATACAGGAAAAACAAATGAATGTTTCTTGACATTTAAAATCCACTCTTCAAAACATGAAAATTGGACTAAATCCGTTTGGTTTTAATTACATTATGTATAGATAGCTGTCTTGTGTTATATCGTCTGCTAGGATTCCGTTTCGGTCAAACATTTCCTGCGGGGCACCACTTAGTCCGTGCCTGTGTCTTCGTATTGCTTCGAAGCGAGCTTCCCCGGCGAAAGCAACTCATCCTTATTTATAACAAAAAGCAACATGAGCACTTGTCTCATGTTGCTTGACATCAACCAATATATCGAAAGTAGAGTTTCTTGGCCTCCTGGATATCTTTTGTTCCATGAATGAACGTGCGGCCGTCTTGAAAAAGAACGATTCTCCATGACTGCACCTTGAATGACAATAAATATGGGTTTGCTTCAGGTTCTAGTGCTTCGTTCATTTCAAGATTACGTTTGATTTGTGCTAAATTAAATTGTTTACCTGCGGCAGGTCTGATTTGCACCGTATTTCTGCCACAAAGAACTGCAGGCTTTAATTGAGCATCATAAGATAAATAGGGGTATTGCTGATTCCCGCATGAAGGACAATCTTCTTTTTTCAGGTTCTCTACATTTATCTCAGAGCGCTGGTTACTCCACATATCAAACGCGACTAATTTCTTCGATAGTACTTTCAGATTGCCTGTTAATAGTTTTAATACTTCCGCTACTTGATGTGCTACTACCATGTGGACAGCAGGACTGATTATACCGACCGTGTCACAGGTGGCACCATCTGCCGGGATATGTTCCATTAAACAATGTAAGCATGGCGAAGTCTCTGGCATCACGGTGAATGTTAAGCCGTAACTCCCGACACAGCCACCATAGATCCAAGGCTTTTGATATTTTTGACAGCAATCATTAATGATAAACCTTGTTTCAAAATTATCGGTTGCATCAATAACGACATCGAAATCGGATATTAGCTTTTCCAATTCTTCGGCACCTAGATCTTCTACAAGAGCATGCACCTTCGTCTCGCTATTAATGTGTTTTAGCTTCTCTTTTGCCGCGATTGCTTTTGGAATTCGATTTTCTGCATCTTGTTCGGTAAAAAGGTGCTGCCGTTGCAAATTGCTCAGCTCTACATAATCACGGTCGATTAATGTAATTGTACCTACTCCCGCCCTGGATAACATCTCTGCATTACTCGAGCCTAATGCACCAGCTCCTACAATCCCGACATGACTGGCTGCTAATTGTTCTTGCCCCGATTCTCCTATTGGCTCAAACAGCATCTGACGATGGTAGCGGTTATCCACGTTCGCTTACCCCTTCTAGTGGACTGCTTGCAACTGCATATTCTTTCTTGTCAATCCGTCCGGCCTGATAACCTAACCTTCCAGCCTTGATGGCTAATTTCATCGCTTCTGCCATTTTAACCGGGTCACGCGCACCTGCAACGGCCGTATTCAACAGCACACCATCCGCACCAAGCTCCATCGCAAAGGCAGCATCCTTCGGCGATCCTATTCCCGCATCAACGATAACTGGAACTTTTGCCTGTTCGATAATAAATTGTAAATGTAATGGATTAATAATTCCTTGACCTGAACCAATCGGAGATGCTCCCGGCATAATCGCATGTGCTCCCAGTTCCTCCAATTTGCGTGCGAGCACCACATCATCTGACGTATATGGCAGGACGGTAAACCCCTCCTCCAGCAGTATTTCTGTTGCCTTCAATGTTTCTACAGGATCAGGTAATAATGTTTTGTCACAGCCGATTACTTCTACCTTCACCATATCACACAATCCAGAAGCATCTGCTAGCTTTGCAATACGGACTGCTTCTTCTGCATTTTTTGCGCCTGCTGTATTCGGCAAAAAGCGATAGCGTTGCAAATCAAGTTCCTCCAAAAAATTGGGCTGTTCCGCATCAAAAATATTCATTCGTCTAACTGAAAATGTCAGTACCTCTGTTTCTGACTGATCCACTGCCTGCTTTTGTATCGTATAGTTTGGATATTTTCCTGTTCCTAGAAATAAGCGTGATGAAAACTGGTAGTTACCGATTGTTAACATGAATTAGCCTCCTCCTACAAAATGAACAATTTCTAAACGATCTCCTTCTGAGACCAGTGTATTTGCGTGATGTTCTTTCTTCAAAATAGCTTGGTTATGTTCAACTATTAGTGACTTCTTTTCTAACTGCAACGATCGTATTAATTGTTCTACGGTTGTCACCTTATCATTGACCTGCATCGCTTCCCCATTAATGACAAGTTTCAAACTCTCACACCCTTCACTCTATTTTGCTTAAAGGTATCCCGGTAGCTTCTGCTGGCCACCTTATTTTCCAGTACATCTGCCATATACGTTGCCGTTCGAGGTGCTAACAATATGCCATTCCGATAGTGACCTGCAGCGATGTAAAGATGAGGTACTTCTGGCACTTCACCTAGGTATGGATAACCGTCTCTCGTTAAAGGACGAACTCCTGACCAGACGTTCTCCAAGGATGCTCGATTAATTTCCGGTACGATCCTTGCAGCCTTTGTTAGCAATCCCAACACGCTGGCCGCTTCAACCTCACTGCTCGTTTCATTCGGTTTAGTCGTTGCACCAATTATTACTCGGTTACCTTGTTTCGGCACAAGGTAACATCCCTCTGTAAATAAGGTTGTTTGAAAAAGGGCTTCATCTGTTTTTACAGAAAGGCATTCTCCTTTGACTGGTGTCAATCTCGGCAGATTCGGAATCAAATCTGCCGTTTGAAAACCGCTCGTTACCAAAACATTCTTCGCATAGAAACGTTCTCCTCGTTTCGTTACAACACCAACAGCCTTTCCGTTTTCCTTTAAAACATCGATAACAGGGGTATGTTCAATGATGTCTACACCAGATCGTTCTGCTGCCTTTGCAAAGGCCTTCGTTACATGAGGTGCAGATACTTGCCCCTCATCCGGACAATACAAGGCCGCCGCAAAATCCTTTGCCACATGTTTTTCCAAGAATTGATCAGGTCTACGTACTTCTGCTCGCATTCCTTGCTCTTCTTGAAACACAGCACATTTCTGTAATTCTCCGACTTGTTCTTCCTGTTCGATCAGTTTCATTGCTCCTTGTTTCAGATACTGTACATTTATGCCGGTTAGCTCGTACAGCTCCTCTGCCAGACTCGGATAAAGTGCACAACTCTCCTTCGCAAATGAAAAAAGGGGAGAAGACTGTTGCCATTCCATTTGTACACCCAACATTCCAGCAGCTGCACTGGATGCTCCTGACCCAATCGAACTCGCTTCAAGCAATAATACGCTATGTCCCCTCTTTTTCAATTCATAAGCAATCGAAGCACCAATAACGCCGCCACCTACGACAATTTCATCCACTATTCTATTCAACATGTTCCTCCTTCCAGTTATCAAGCACTGTTCGCAATTGTTGTGAGACTTGAACTGGTTCTGCAGCGTCCCAAATTGTGGACATAACTGCGATCCCCTTTGCTCCTGCAGCAAGAACTGCTTTTAGATTGGTTACATCTATTCCACCGATGGCAATAACCGGCACCGAGACATCGCATACGATCGTTTCTAATGTCGATAAACCTTTGGGAGCTAATCCTGGTTTTGACTGTGTTTGATAGACGTGACCAAACAAGATAAAATCAGCCCCGTCTCGCTTAGCTTCGACAGCTTCCGGTAAGGAATGAACAGATTTACCAACCTGCAAATCCGGAAAAGCTTGCACCACTTCCCGGACAGGAGCGCTGTGATAGGCTAGTTGCACTCCTTTGCAATGATAGATATTGGCAAGGTCTGCTCGATCATTAATAATAATTTTTTTAGCTGGTAAGCCTGCTGCGATTATTTTCTCAATCAGCACACAAAGATCTTTTGCCTGTAATTGTTTCTCTCGCACATGTAAAAAATCGATATTCTCAGCAATTCTGCCAATCTTGGTTAATTCTTTTTCTGCTATTTTTCCATTTGTGACTAAATGAAGCGTTGTCATGTAATCTGCTCCTTAATAAGTTTTCATTTAAAAGGAAGGCCTGAAGCTTTTCATGTGTTGACGATCTCATATACAGTCTTTCGCCTAAAGTTCACTCATCTTCATGCGTTGGACAGTCTCATACACCACCTTTCGCTTGAAGTTCACTCATCTTCATGCGTTGGACAATCTCATGCATCTCCTTTCGCTTGAAGTTCACTCATCTTCATGCGTTGGACGATCTCATGCATCTCCTTTCGCTTGAAGTTCACTCATCTTCATGCGTTGGACAATCTCATACACCACCTTTCGCTTGAAGTTCACTCATCTTCATGCGTTGGACGATCTCATGCATCTCCTTTCGCCTGAAGTTCACTCATCTTCATGCGTTGGACAGTCTCATGCATCTCCTTTCGCCTGAAGTTCACTCATCTTCATGCGTTGGACGATCTCATGCATCTCCTTTCGCTTGAAGTTCACTCATCTTCATGCGTTGGACGATCTCATGCATCTCCTTTCGCCTGAAGTTCACTCATCTTCATGCGTTGGACGATCTCATGCATCTCCTTTCGCTTGAAGTTCACTCATCTCAACTATTCCGATATCAAACTTCTATGAAAGCAGATGTATCAGCAACTGCTAATAGCCAATCATCCCAACTGACCTGACATCACACATTAGAAAAACATTCGCTTCGTCTATTTCCTCCGTATAACGCAAAAAACCACTCATCCAGCATGGACGAGTGGTATGTGTACTAAGCATTGATAACAATTAACTGCTTCTCTACCACTTCCCTCCGCTAGTGTTAACCAGATCAGGTTCAAAGGGTCCGAATGATTCGTCTCAGCCAATTGGCTCCCCCAGTGCTCTTCGATATGAGATTAATTTACAGGGTAATAATAACACATCGGTTAAAAATATCCAACCATTTTATTTAATTCGATGTTTAATTATGATTCTCCGAGGGAAGATTTATACTAAGAAGATAATCAGCAGAAAGGATGTTTTAATTAATGGCAAAAATACAAGAAATAAGATCAGAACTAAGATCAAAAGATCAGGATAAGCTAGAAAAGCTAATTGAAGGCTTAAATGTCGACTTAGCGAACGAATATGCAGCTACGATCATGTATACGTATCACGCATCTGTCGTATCCGGTTTATATCGTTCACTGCTTAAACCATTCTTTGAAGATGAAATAAATGATGAAATGGGACATGCTTTATATTTATCAAACAAAATTAAAACTCTAGGTGGTACTCCGACTACTACTCCTGCTAAAGTAGAACAGCATACGAAAGTAGAAGACATGCTGGAAGCTACCTTTAAGGCAGAGAAAGAAACGATCGAACGTTATGAAACAAGAAAACAACAAGCAGAAGAGCTTGGCTTAACGGAGCTCTCTATCCAATTGGACGATATGATTGCCGATGAGACAAAACATAAAGAAGAAACACAACGACTTTTGGCAGATACTAGCTTTTTTAAATAACCCCCCCTATTTTATATAGATAAACAGCTTTCCATCGTGGAAGCTGTTTTTTATTTTATTAGCCATGAAAGAAAAAGTACAGTCACAGAATTAATCATATTAAACATCAAGTTGAGTTCCTATAAAAAATTTAAATAGGACCGGGCGGATTTTGCCCGCTTTTTCTTATGACACGAAACGGCTTATCAGTCAAGTCTAGCTATCTATGATATAATGAAAAGAAATGTAATGCGGGGTGAACGTAATGAGGGATATTTTATTTGCTGAAGTGGATCAATTATATGACGAGATGATCGAAATGAGAAGATACTTGCACCAATATCCTGAACTTTCATTTCAAGAAGAGAAAACAGCGGCCTTTATCCAGGAACAATACAACATACTCGATATACCTTTTCAAAAAAATGTTGGAGGAAATGGTATTGTTGCCACGTTACAAGGTGCAGAGGCTGGCTTGACGGTCGCATTGCGTGCAGATTTCGATGCGCTCCCAATCCAAGATGAAAAAGAAACCAGTTATAAATCAAAAACAGACGGTGTCATGCATGCCTGTGGTCATGACGGGCATACCGCGACATTATTGGCAGTGGCTAAAATATTAAAGAAATACCAGCATCGGCTCAAAGGCAAGGTCGTCTTTATTCATCAGCATGCTGAAGAACTTGCTCCAGGCGGTGCAAAACCGATGATTGATGCCGGGGCTTTGGATGATGTAGATGTAATTTACGGAACCCACCTTTGGACGAGTACACCATACGGCATTGTCCAAACTTCACCCGATAACTTTATGGCAGCAGCCGACCGGTTTAAAGTAGAAATTCAAGGTGTTGGAGGCCACGGCGCCATTCCCCACCAGACAAAAGACCCGATTGTTGTCGGCTCTCAGCTCGTTACGAACCTGCAACAAATTCTATCAAGACGAATCGACCCTCTTGAAACAGCTGTGCTATCGATCGGTTCGTTTCATGCAGGTAATGCATATAATGTCATTCCCTCCACCGCAACGATTGAAGGAACGGTTCGTACATTTAAGCCTGACGTACAGCAATATATCGTTGAAGAAATGGAAAAGATCATCAAAGGTACCTGTTTTGGTTATGATGTCGATTATCACTTCGACTACGCTTATGGCTACCCGCCTGTTGTCAATCATCCAGAGCACGCCGAAATGATTATTGCGCTTGCTAAAGACATACCAGATGTTACAACAGCGGAAATGATTCAGCCAAGTATGACAGGGGAAGATTTCGCCTATTACTTAGAAAATAAACCCGGTGCGTTCTTTTTCACCGGTGCACAGATCGAAAACGGCTTTGTCCCACACCACCACCCCTTATTTGATTTCGACGAACGGGCAATGAAAATCGCCGCGAAGACGCTAATTTCAGCTGTTTTGCATAGTAATAAATCGCAATAGAATGAACATCAAAACCGAACAGAATGTAATTGTATATTCTGTTCGGTTTTGTTTGCATAAACCACTAGTATTCGTTCCATATATAAAAATCACTTAATTGTTTTTGTCATTATCAAGTCCGTTTGCTTTTCGTCACCCATATAAAATGCGTGCTCACTGGTATGAATAAAGCCCATTCTCTTATAAAAAGAGATAGCATTTTCATTTTTTTCCCATACACCTAGCCATACGAAAGATTTATTACGTTCTTTGGCAATAGTTACTGCTTTATTTAACAGCGATCTGCCCACTCCATGTTTTTGAAAAGGATCTTGAATATAAATTCTTTCTATTTCAAGTGAATCTTTCCCCATTTTTTCTGACTGTGCTTCATCAGTGTTTATTTTCAAATATCCAGCGACTTCCTGGTTAATATAAACAAAAAAGAATGCTGTAGAAGCATTAGCCAATTCTGTTTCCAATTGATTAGAATCAAATGCGCTTTCGATATAAGCTTTCATATTTTCTGGTGAATTCTGATCTTTAAATGTTTGTTGGAAAGTTTCAATACTTATTTCTTGAAGTAACGGTAAATCCTTTTGGGTACACTTTGTTATTTTTACATTCATTTCAATATGAAGCTCCTTTACATGAATCAATAGTCTCTCTTGTTTCCCTTTTTCACCAATTCCCAATCTTTCTCAATATTCTGTCTTACTCTTTGAAGAAGCTTAAAAACAGTTTCTTCTTCACTTTGAGAAAAACCTTCTAATGCAACGGAATTGGAGTAATCATTTTCTCTCTTAATAAAAGGATAAACAGCTTCGCCCTTCTCTGTTGGTATCAGTTTCTTTATTTTTTTGTTATGTTTATCCTCTTGCTTAACGATAAAGCCATTGCTTTCCAACTTTTTTATAGCACGAGCTGCTGTTGTACGGTCTACCTTTATCATTTCAGCTAGTTTTTCCTGGATAATACCTGGATTTTCACAGATTCGCACGATATATAGATACTGTCCTTTAGTAAGATCATGCTCTTTAAATTCTATATTACTTATAGAATCTAAAGCCCTTGCAATCATTCCAATTTCACGTAGAATCTCCTTCATGATAAACTCCTCATCCTATTTTTATTGCAAATACAACAAAACACTCTTTTATCTTACAGCATTTATGTTGCATTTACAACATAGACATACATCCATATGACTAGTATTTACAGGATTAAGACATTATTTGATGACATGTGCTGAGACATCTTGTGGGAGCCTATGTGCCGGCCAGCCTTATGGTAGAGACTATTTAAGGAGACAAAACCAGCCGTGAACACCATCATTTGTCTTCTTTCTTCCTTACCGATACAAATCTCGTTGCACCGCTTTCTACTTTTTTTCTTATCTTGCTAATGAGAGTAATTACTCGCCCCTTCTATTAACGATTGCCGCAGTCTTTCTTATACTGGTACATTTAAACTTTTCACTACATCGTTCTTCTATATCACTACTATTTTTCAACTATATTAACAAAGGCGCAAGCGCCCGTTTAGAGACGTAGCGAGTGGAGCGAATCAACTGAGATAAAGGAATCACGGTGAGCTTTGCGAATCGATGATGACTGAACATCATATAGCCCAAAATTTATACTTTCTTGACTTTTAAGAAAAACGGGCACAAACCATCCGGTCCTAATTGACTTAATCAATAAACAACTTCCTATAATATGGATTATGTAAACTGAAACTTTCTTACATGGAGTTAATTATGATAGTTTTCATCTGCTTAGCAAAGCTCCGGAAATAGGCTCCGCGTCCTGTGGGCAAGGCTTCAGCTAATTTATGAAAGAAAATTCTTTTCTTTCATAAATGGATCTTCAGCTCGCGCTGATTCCACGGGAGTCTCCGCCTATTTCCTACGCTTATGGGAAGTACTACAACGATTGGAACAGCTAGAAGCAGTGGTGCTTAGCAATGCATTTCATCAATTATGGTGTAAATCTTGCAGATAGTGCTTCATATCCTAGCTGTCGCATAAATTGTGGAGCTATACATCAGCGGAGGCCAACCACGGAGACTCCCGCGGGATTGTGCAGGTGCTGGAGATCCACTTTGTGAAGCGTTCTTCTTCACAAAGTTAGCTCCAGCCGTGCCCCGCAGGACGCGGAGTGGTTGGACGGAGCGGTATCATACCACACATAATTTTTCAAAATGACCACTAAGCTGTTAGTTGACATAATCCATATTATAGGAACTCAACTTCAAACTCTATATGATTACTGCTGTGACTGCACTTTTATACTTTCTTGACTGAAAAAAAGGTAAAAACAATCCTTCTAGAATTGTTTTTACCTTTGATTTAACTAATCCATCAATCCATTACTGTGCCATTTTTTTATCCAAATAAGAAGGGATGAACATTTGGACAAACAGCATACTTGCCACTACCATCAAAATTGCCATCAACCAGTTACCGATCAGTAGCAGTAACACGGTAAATATCAAAGCCAGTACCATAATAAGCTGTTGGAGCCATTTTACAAATGACTGTTTTCTGAGCTCTTGGCCAATTGGATAAAGGTCTAACCAGACGATCGTTACATGATGCTTCCACAACGGCAATAACTGCAGGAAAACCATGTAAATGAAGAGAATTGCAAAAATCAGCTTCAACCATTGATTAGGTACGAAATAGATCAGCAGTCCTCCAATGACCAATAAGCGAAGATAGATACCGAAATATTCTCCACTTCGGACTGTTGTCAAACGATATAAGTACGTATATGCCTTTTGTTGCTGAAAAGGAACTGCACTAGTCAGCATTCTTGCCAGCCAATGACGTTTCTTGACCTGCGTTTCCATATGCGGTACATCTGTGAACATGTTAGCTAAACGGTAAAAGGAACGCATTCGCAAATAATCATTTTCTATTAACAAGTCCCAATTTAATGCTTTTTGTTTCTGGGCAAATTGAAAATTGGTTACAAACAAGCCAATTAATAATGCCGTCACAATCGCAAGAAACAGCATTTCCTGCAACAAAAAGAAATAAATTACAGAGACTATTAACGCATATCGGACGATTTTATCCATCCTGCGCGTGCCACCGTCTCTGACCCTGAGCATCCACCAATTGGCTGTCAGACTCCACACTTTTATAATCAAGAGTACAAGCAAGATAAAACCGTATGGTACCCCTCCCGCGAAGGCTGTGCTATACAATGGCGCAAGAGCCGCAGCAGTCAAAATAAGCACATACAGCTGTGTGACAAAGCTGTACACTAATGTCCGCGTGAAATAGCCGGTCAGCACATGTTCAGCGGGAAGCAAAAATACCATATCTGCTTTCTTTAACATCGTCTGAATCGGACTATGAAATGTTGCCAACCCTAACACTAGCGCAATCACCAAACCAGACGGAAACTGATCAGGTATATTTTCTAAAAATTTTTGATAATAAACAGACATGGCAGAAATAATAAACACCATGGCAATTACAATATGACCTGTTAAAATATAGCGTAAATATCGACTTAATTCTTTGATATGGGCAGTGAGTCGGTCAACAAATAATTTCTTTCCGTCAAGCATGCTGATCGGCTTCCTTCGTTAATTGTACATACAAGTCGTCTAATGTGGCTTCAGGCTGTTGAAAAGCTTTCCGTAATTCTGCCAGTGTACCTTTTGCCCGAATCTCACCGTCATGAAGGATAACGAAGCGATCACAATACCTTTCGGCCGTCGCTAAAATATGGGTAGACATTAATACCCCTGCCCCGCTGTCCTTCATTTCGTTCATAAGCTGTAAATAGGATTGGATTCCAAGTGGATCTAAACCTACAAATGGCTCGTCAACAATATATAAATCCGGTTCTACCAGAAAAGCACACATAATCATAACCTTCTGTCGCATCCCTTTTGAGAAGTGGATCGGAAATAATTTTAATTTTTTTTCTAAGCGAAACTCTTTTAACAGTGGCTGAACTCTCGCCTGATAGACATCTTCCGGTAGCTGGTATGCCATAGCTGTCAGTCGAAGATGCTCTTCTAACGTTAATTCATCGTACAGAACAGGCATTTCCGGAATATAGGAAAAGTGCTGACGATATTGTTCAGGTGCTTCCTGAAATGTTTTACCATTGATCGAGACGGTCCCTTTTTTTGCTTGCATTAAACCTATTATGTGTTTAATTGTCGTACTTTTACCAGCTCCGTTAAGACCAATTAGTCCGACGATTTCGTTTGGCTTCACATCAAATGAAATGCCATGAAGGACATTTTTATGCGTATATCCACCTTCTAAATTGTTTATATGTAGTAATGGCTCCATTCACCAACGTCCCTTCTCTTAGTCACTATTACTATTTTACCTCATTATAGTAGATGTTCAAAAAGTCACCAAATGATAAGCAGTGATTCTCTTCTTATGCTTGCAGGTACATAGTAAAAATACTATTTCTACTATCTAGCATATTATTCGAGGGCTGTAATTATGTAATCTATTAAGAAAAAGAGTTTATATCGTAGATTTTCACTGTTACCGTTTTAAAGTAAACTGAAAATAATGTATAATAAAAATAAATACATATAAGGGAGCGATACATGATGCCAACACATGACGATTGTATCTTTTGTAAGATCATCGCTGGCGACATTCCTTCTGCAAAAGTATATGAAGATGAAGATGTCTATGCTTTTCTGGATATTGGTCAAGTAACAAAAGGCCATACGCTTGTGATAGCAAAAGAACATACGAAAAACATTTATGAAACAGATGAAGCAGTCGCTTCTGCATTATTTGCACGTGTACCCAAAATTGCAAATGCCATAAAAGAAACATTTGAACCAGCAGGCATTAATATACTAAATAATAACGGAGAAGCAGCTGGTCAGTCCGTATTTCACCTTCATCTACACCTTATCCCTCGTTATGATGAGACGGATGGTTTCCAGCCAACCTGGAATACCCATGAAGGGCAATATGATTTAGCAGACGTGGCGTCAAAAATCTCCGTTAACGTGCAAAAATAAGGTTTGATAATGAACAAAAAAGAGAATGATATATAATGAAAGGAGTGTTCGGTATGATTAACAGTAAGTCCTTACTTATTGGGATTTTGGCCGGAGGAATCGTAAGTGCGGCTGCTACACTTTTCACGACACCAAAGGCTGGTAGAGAACTGAGAACAGATGTCAAGCTTAAAAGTGACAACGCAGTACGCTATGTAAACCAATTACGAACAGATGGCGTAGATCTAAAAGAACAGATCACCAAAACATCAAAAGAAGGTGCTGCTCTCATAAAAGACCTTTCTGCTGATGTGAAAGAATCCATCGAATCATGGAAAAAAACCGTTGAACCGCACCAAAAAAATATTCAGAAGTACTTAACCCAGATTGAAGAAAGCTTAAAAGAATTAGAAGAAAAAACCAATACACAATCTGAGCAATAAGCCCAAATTGTATAAAAATCCAAACGCACCGCAATGGTTAACAATATGTTACTATTGCAGGTGCTTTTTTTAAGCAATAATTTGCAGTTAAACGGCGCAAATCAGAATAAAAATCGCTTACATGAGGCTACAGAAAATTATTTAAAAAAATTTACAAAAAAACTATTGATTTTTCCTCTAAATCATACTATATTCATGTAGTGTTATTTAACAAATGATTTCGGTATTAAAGGGGTGATCCTCATGAATTGTTGGGATTCAATTAACGTGACAAAGCAACTTGGTTTTTATCGCAGTATTATATTATCCTTTTTATTCGGCTTATTATCTTTTATTTTTCTATATCTACCTTTCAATTTAATTCATAAGGGCGCCGTTGTAGAGGATCACGGAATGATTCCACTTTTGATAGGATTAGCGATATTACCTTTACTGCACAAGATGTTACGTGTTGTACCATTACTATTGATAAACAAACAATTAAAGCTAATTTGGACATTAGAAAAAGGAATATTTCCTAACTTTCGCGTATGCAATAATACGAAAACAAACAAACCAACTTTGTTTGTTGCGCTATTGACACCAACGATTGTCATTACGCTCCCTTGTATTATTTACAGCTATTTCGCACCGTCTCATTACCCTTATTTCCTGTTATTCGGTGCTATTAACTTAAGCTTATCCTATATTGATTTTCTATTTATCCGTCACTTATGGAGAGCTCCAAGAAAATGTGTCATTTCTAATGATGACACAGGCTATGATATACTAATCCAACGATAGACCAGTATAATGCTGGTCTATTTTTTGAGTGAAGAAAAGTAAATACGTACAGTTGTGGAAGTAAAGATCCAGAAAATGAAGATGGGTATGGATTATGTAAACAAAGCTTTACTAGCCAAGCATCCATATTGAGATATCTAATGTGCTAGAATACCTCTCCGTCCAACCACTCCTATTTCCGGAGCTTGCTAAGCAGATAAAATATTTCAAAAAGATCATTCAGCAATACAGCCTTTGTTTACATAATCCATATTATAGTTAGTTGTACATTATATTGTTAGTTAGGAACGGGTGACTTTTCCGTTTTTTGTTATGATGACTGGTACGCTCCGTATTCTTTTTACTAATTTGCGGTTCTTTTTTCAGGTTCATTTAATTATTTAGGCTAATTTATACTTTCGATACAAGGAATCATGTGCAATGACTGTTCAAATCTTCAATTTTTTGTTAAAGTATTTAAAGGGAATGAAGGAGGTCATCGTAATGCTTTACGTTTTTGTTATATTTGCATTTTTTGTGCTGTTTATCTTTAACACACTTACTATGCGTCTTTGTTTACAAACAGAAATGTCACAGGAAAAACAGCCAAATGTTTTCCGTACTATCAATGTTTTAATTACGATTTTACTTATTTCTTCATATGTTGAAGTCATTTATACGTAAAATAAGTAAAATCTATGTAATAAGCATATTTGAGGTTTATTTTAAAAGAAAGTATGTTATATTATTGCAAGGGAAACAAAATAGTAATAGCAAATCAATTAGGAGTGTTTGTCAAATGAAGAAATTATTAATCACAGCAGCATTTGCAACAAGTGTTTTCGCACTTTCCGCTTGCTCTTCCGATTCGGAAACAGTTGTAGAAACAGGATCAGGAAATATCAGCAAAGAAGATTTCTATGAAGAATTAAAAGCTAACAGTGGAGAACAAGTACTTCAACAAATGGTATTAGAAACAATTCTTGAAGATAAGTATGATGTTTCTGATGAAGAAGTCAACAAAGAAATTGAAACATATAAAGAGCAATACGGTGATCAATGGGAAGCTGTATTACAACAAAGCGGTTATGCCGATGAAGATGCGTTCCGTGAAGACTTAAAAGTAAACTTATTACAAGAAAAAGCAGCTACAGAAGACATCGAAGTAACGGATGAAGAAATTCAAACTCGTTATGACAGAATGCAGACTAACCTTGTCGCAAGTCACATTCTTGTTGACGATGAAGCAACAGCTAATGAAGTAAAAGAAAAATTAGATAATGGCGAAGATTTTGCTGCCTTGGCAGAAGAATATTCTACCGATACACAATCTGCTTCTAACGGTGGAGAACTTGGTGAATTTGGTGTAGGTGACATGGTTCCTGCATTTGAAGATGCAGCATATGACATGGAAGTTGGCCAAGTAAGTGATCCGATACAATCTGATTACGGATTCCATATTATTAAATTATCAGACCGTGTAGAAAACGAAGATGTAGAGCCATTAGAAGATGTTCAAGATCAAATTAAACGTGAAATCGCAGCAACTAAAGTAGACCAAGCTGCTGTTCAAGCAAAAATCCAAGAGCTTATGGATAATGCAGAAATCGATGTAAAAATTGATGAATTCAAAGACTTATTCGCAACAGAAGAAGCAACATCTGAAGAAGGAAGCACAACCGATGAATCCTCTTCTGAAGGAGAAGCAACAGAAGAAGACAGCTCTTCTGAAGAAGAATCTACTGAAGATGAAGCATCTCAAGACGACGCTTCTGGCAGCGAGGACAGTTCTTCTGAGCAATCTGAATAATAGATAAAGTGAGACTTCAACCCCTATCTTCTATGGAAGATGGGGGTTTTTATGTTATGCTAAAGATATTCTGAACGAAGATGGGATAGATAATAATGAACTATTTTTATGATATGATCGATATTACATACGAACTGACAGATGAACAAAAGCAAATGATCGCAACCGGATTTCCTGCACCTACATTTCCTGAAGCAATTCAAGGTGTCCAATTGAATCAACTAACAAAAGGGAACTCGGTAAAAGCACGAGTATTATTAAACGAATTTGAAGTAAAAAAAACAAAAACAAATAAATCTTTTTTAAAACTACAATTTAGCGATCAATCAGGCACCATTTCCGCCAAAATGTGGGATAACAATGGTGAAGTAGAGCAGATGTTGCCAATACTGGAACAGGTCGGTGTCTTTGATATCCGAGGACAAGTAGATGAATTCAATGGCTTCAAAAGTGTAACCATATACGAAATGACACCATGTGAGGAAAAGATAGATCCATCCACTCTCCTCGCGTATACGAAACAAGATATCGAGGCATTAACAGAAGAACTTTTTGCCTATCTGTTTGAATTAAATAAACCGTATCAGGATATTGCTATCAAAGCGATGGAGCGCCTCTGGGAAGCTTTTCGTATCAGTCCAGCTGCTAAAGGGTTTCATCATAATTATCTTGGTGGCCTGTTGAAACACACAATCGGTTTAATGCGCTTCTGCCGGTATATCACAGTGCAATCAGATAATCCATTTCGAGCAGTAATGAAGTTAATCCATAAAGTAGAAACTGAATATAAACAAGAAATATGGAATGGCCTGAAAGAGGACAATTCACGTCCTTCTTTCGTTTGGAAAGATACAATAGATCATCTCTATCACATGTTGTTAGGAATGGCTGACTATAAGTATGACGATATTAATTATGGTGCTCTAATGACAAGTATACTGTTTCATGATATTGGAAAACTGGCAGAATATGATTATGCCGGCAAATCCATCGATATTTTCCACTTCCTATTTCCAACTGCTGAATTTGAAAATAGCAACCGGAAACAGGCAGGTATCGCAATGGATCCATTAGGCGTAACCGTAGGCCATATCCCTTACGGCGTACTTGTTTTGTCACAGCTGATTGAAAAAGAGAACATCTCGATTAGTATGGAAGCCATTCACCTGATGAGCCATTGCATTCTGTGCCACCACGGCCTTCCAGAATGGGGCAGCGCCGTCCGCAAACCTGGTAATCTAGAAGGTTACATTATTCATATAGTAGATTATCTCGATAGCCGGTATGAAAATACGGAAGCAGATGAAGAGAAATAATAGGGAGAGATGTGGATTATGTAAACTAGCCATTGCTAGCAGAGCATCCATATTGAGATATTTAATGTGCTGGAATACCGCTCCGTCCAACCACTCCGCGTCCTGCGGGGCACGGCTGAAGCTAACTTTGTGAAGAAAGATCGCTTCACAAAGTGGATCTTCAGCGTCTGCATAATCCCGCGGGAGTCTACGTGGTTGGCCTACGCTGATGTATAGCTCCACAATTTATGCGACAGCTAGGATATGAAGCACTATCTGCAAGATTTACACCTTAATTGATGAAATACATTGCCTAGCACGACTGCTTTTTGCTGTTACATACGTTGTAGCACTTCCCTTAAGCGTAGGAAATAGGCGGAGACTCCCGTGGAATCAGCGCGAGCTGAAGATCCATTATATTTGTGCCTGTGTCTGCAAGCATTGCTTCGAAGTGTGCTTTCACAAGGCAGCAGAGATGCTGTTCAAGTTGTAGCCTAGCTGAAGCCGTGCCCACAGGACGCGGAGCCTATTTCTGGAGCTTTGCTAAGCAGATAAACTCTATAAAAATGATCATTCAGCAATACAGCCTTTGTTAACAAAATCCACATTATAGGAACTCAACTTCATGTTCCGAATACTGATGTGACTGCACTTTTATATTGGCTGATAAAAAAAGATCTACAATGTCTAACATGCAGATCTTTTCCTATCTCTGTATTATTTAGATCGTTTGATAATGAAACCATTGTCGATCTGATTAAATCCTACCTTCGGGTAATAGTCCATTGCGTTCGGTGCGGATAATAGAATTAACGCTACTTGCTCGTTTATCTGCTGTTTCACTTCTTCGATCAACTGCTTCCCTATCCCCCGATGTTGATACGCTTGGTCCACTGCCAAATCAGACAAGTAACAGCAATAACTAAAATCAGTCAATCCTCTCGCAACTCCGACTAACAACTCCTGATCCCAGGCGGTAATCAATATGTTGGCATGCTCCAACATCCGCTGTAAACGGTCCAAATCATCTGCAGGTCTTTTGATTCCGGATGCTTGAAACACTTCCGCTAAGTGCTTAGGAGTGATTAAGGCATCACTCTTGTATATGATCCTTTCCATGTCAACCCTCTCCTCTATAAAGTTATACTCGCTTTTTCCGTGGCATTCGCTGTGAAGTAAAGCACTTGATGATCTTGACTTATCTGATTAATGAGCGCCAGCATTTCTTTTTTTCGTTTTTTATCAAAATGAACAAATCCATCATCAATTAAGAAGGGCATTGCTAACGTCTCTGACATGACCTGACTTAATGCAAAGCGTAATGCAATATATAACTGATCCCTGGTTGCCTGGGACAATTCATCGACCGAAAACAAATAGCCATCCTTATCCTCTACCATTATTCTTTGATTGTCTTCGATTAAAATTTGCAAGTATCGCTGTAATGTCAGTTGTTTAAAATAGATACTAGCCTGATTAAAAACTTTTGGCATATACTTTTGAGAATAACTCAACTTTGCCTGTTGCAAACTTTTCCATGCAAGCTGGTATACAGACCATTTCTTCGCTATCGAATCGGCTTCTTCCTTCTTTAAAGCGATTTGATGCTTCCATACCGAAACATCTTCATTTTGTTCTAACAGCGCAACATTTGCTTTTTGATCACTCAGACGTGATTGTCCCTCATTTATACTATTCGAAAGCGCGTCTCTTTTTTTGATTAATTCTGCCCGTTGTTGTTGCAGAACATGCTCGTCCTCAAATGACCCCTCCGCAAAATAGGTGATAGACTCATCTGTGAACAGTACTTTCAGACGATCATAAGTCTGCTGGGATTGCTGTATTAAATGTTGCACTTTTGCATAATATTCCCCTTTTTCGATAAATGCTTCTTCCGTGTCGACGCCTGCTTTAGCAAGAAGGTGAGCTATTTCTTGCTGGTATGGCACTTGTTTTTTCTCTACAGCTTCGAGCTGTGATGAGATTTCTTCCAACCTTGTCTTCCACTCTCGCAATTGTTGCTCTTTCTCCTCCTGATTCGCGAGGGTTCGGGAAAAGTCCTCCGCTTTTTCAGATAGATGCTGCAATGCCTCTTGTTTGGATTTTTGGACCTCTTTCCATTCTTGAAGCTCTTTTTGCTGATCATTCCATGTCTGTAGGTTTTCCTTTTGCAAGATAAGCTGTTGATATAATCTCGTCCAATACGGTAAGGCTACTTGCTTGAGAAATGGATAATCCTCTTGATGGTCAGCGACTTTCTGTTCGACTTGCTGCACTCTCTCCTCAATGAAACGAATTCGTTCTTCTAGTTTTAGTTGCTCTAACTGATAGTGCTGAATGTCTTTTTCCACTTTTTGCAGCAGTTCACTGATTTCTTTCTGTTGGTTAAGTGCCTCTTTCCGCTCTACTATATCGTCTTGTGTCCAGTTCATACTGTGTGACTGCTCAGGTTGAAGCCATTTCCTAAATGTTTTCCCATAAATACGGACAGCTCCATATTGCACAACCGAAAGTATCAATACCATAACTGAACTGTTCACCAATGAAGCGAAAAACAAGATCGCTGCGAGCAAAATTCCTGCGATTAGCACAATACCAGCTGTTTGATGTTGTTTAGCGTATGCTTGTTGCCATTTCTGAAATTTCTTC
This sequence comes from Gracilibacillus salinarum, assembly GCF_022919575.1. Lineage (NCBI taxonomy): Bacteria > Bacillati > Bacillota > Bacilli > Caryophanales > Bacillaceae > Gracilibacillus > Gracilibacillus salinarum. The sequence continues at coordinate 1,432,950 of NZ_CP095071.1, forward strand.
TGCTGTTTATTGTGTGTTTCCTGTTGTTCAGCTTGTTGTACTTCCTGTTCCCATTGCTCAATCTGTCCAGCAGAAAGAGCAGATTGCTCCAGCCTTGCCTTTTCCTGCTGACGTTCTTGCTTCCATTTTGCAGTTGATGCCAGGTCGGAATCGACATATTGCTTCTCAACAGAAAGCTTGTCTAGTTGTGTACCTAAATCAGACCAAGCCTCCTCCAGATAAAATGGCAATTCAATTTCTTGTAGTTGTGGAATGTCTATCTGTATTTGCAAACTGGTTAGCTTATTCGTAATATCTTTCTCCAATGCAACATGAAGCTTTTCTTTTTCTATGATGTGTTGTTTGATTTCAGCAAGTTCTTGTTGTAGCTGTATCCCCTGCTTTATTTCTTCTAATTCAACCGCTGGCAAAAGAGTAGTATTGCTTATCCGAAGCTTTAATTCTTCTATGTTGTTTTGTAAAACTTGCGCCTCACTCTGCAATGGTAAGAGAGATGCTTTCCACTCGTTAAAACGATGTAATCCGTCAACGGGGAATATGACTTGCTGATCATATCTGTGTAATTCAGCCGTCACGAAATAATATTCCGAAATGATTGGATAATGAGTCAGCCTTTTTTCTATCATCCCAAGTTGTTCATCGGCTAAGTTCTGCTCTTGTTTCCATTGGTACAGTTTAGCTTCACTAGTTTCTATTTCTGTTAAGTGTTGACGGTATTTTGCTTCTTTTGCTTTTGCCTCATCCCATTTCTGCTGCAGAACCGATAATTCTTGAAACAATTGATTAAGAGCTGGCTTTTTACCGTATGGTTTAAACAACTCTGCCGTCTGTTTTTCTATATTCTTCTCAGCATAATAGATCCGGTTAGATCCGGTCATCCCGATCGCGAGCAATATATCATGCAAAGCATCGCCATCAATCTGTTGAACCTGTTGTAAATCATGGGCATCAAACGCATAGATTGACTGAAATTGTTCTTTGTCTATACCTTGCAATGCGTGGACCAGCCATTCCTCATCCATTTTCAATCCGTCATGACCATAGATAACAGCTTTATTTTTTTGCTTTCCCTGTATCCGTTCTATCGTTACGGTTTGTTCCGACAAACCAGCGATTGTTAATCTGCCACCAATAACCGATCCTTGCTTAGGCATGTAACGTTCCAGTTCTTTCGCCTTCATTCCGAATACTACATAAAGGATAAATTGACGCAATGTCGACTTCCCAGCCTCATTATCACCAGCAATTTCGATAAAAGCAGTATCATTAAATGAAAAACGCTGATCGATCCATTTCCCGAATCCATAGATTTCTATCTGTTCAATCCGCATTACTACACCTCCTTTTCATGCAATAATTGATCAAGTAAGAATGCTGCCTCATCCTCGATGTCCTGTTTGTCTTCTTTATCCAGATTACTTAGCCATTTACGACCGTCAATATGTTGCCATAACGGCTGATTGATTTGGTCGATTTCTGTTTCTTGCAATGCATCGTTTAACTCTTCCAGGAAACGGCCACCTTGCATCCATTGCGACCGCTTGGCTGCTTTATTCCACTTATAGTTGATGACGTAATTCTGGTGTGATGTTTGATTAAGGTAGTCAATCATTTCATCGATAAAACCTTGCGTAAACCAATGCTCACCATGCTCCGGTACTTGCTCAAAAGTCAACTGGGTCAGTATTTTTTCCTGTGGCTGCTGCAGTTGAAGCCGTTCTGCTATTTCTTCTGTTATGTTCGTTATGTCGGTCCAATCACTAGCATTTAGTTTCATTTTTCTAAATTCAATCGGTGACAATGGTATAAATTCCAGATTTGTCTGATTATCTGCCATCGTGACGATGTAACACCCTTTAGCACCTGTTTCCTTAGTGGATCGGCCTTGAATATTACCTGGATAAACAACCATCGGATCCTCAGCCAGTATTTCTCGTTTATGTATATGGCCTAATGCCCAGTAATCAAACCCTGACTGTTTCAAATCTGACAATTGAAAGGGAGCGTATATTGCATGCTCATTCGTGTTCTCATTACCTAAACTGCCATGTAATGTTGCGATATGGAAGCAATCATCGTTCGTTTTCTGATATTCCTCCACTTTATTGGTAAGAACGGCGCGATGCTGATAACTGAAGCCATACACCTTTGCCATTAATTGATCGTTTTTATAAAAAGGTATCTCTGCTACGTTTTCTGAGTCAAAAACATGAACATTGTCCGGATAATTGCGTGGAAAAGTCTGACTGCTCAGAAAATCATGATTACCAAAGGAAACAAAAGCGTGAATATTGTATGATTGCAGACGTTGAAAAGCATCGCGCAATGCCATGTGGGCCTGCATACTCTGCTGCTCCTGATCAAAAAGATCTCCCACCATGATGACAAAGTCAACTTCTAAATCTATTGCCTGTTCGATCAGCCGATCTAATGCCTTAAAGGTACTCTTTCTTATGTCAGTTAACCATTCCTCCGGTAAATTCTTCAACCCTTTAAACGGACTGTCTAAATGCAAATCCGCACAATGGATAAATTTGATTGCTTTCCCCATGTCTTTCCCTCCTATACCTCTATTTTAGCAGAGCACAAAACAGAATGCACGTTCGATTCTATTATATATGGAATTTTATGCTAGAATAAGGGTATAAATTGATTATAAAGGAGATCTAGCTTTGAAAAATGATTCCGTTCAGAAAAGTTACTACCTGATGCAATTGGAAGCTTTAGTACATCGCCTTAAGTTACAGAATATCACGCAACAATTAGACGCTGCCCTTGGTAAAGAGCGGTCAGGTTACATCGGAGAGAACAAACTTCCCTATTACCTTTCTTTAGATTCTGAAGAGAAAATCCTATTATATGGACTTCGCATTCCATGGCATGACCACTTTTTTCAGATCGATTGCCTGACTATTTACTTAAATAAGATATTTATTATAGAAGTGAAACATATGAAGGGGAAACTTTCATTAAACGAGGCTGATCAATTAGTTCAGGAAGTGGATGAGAATATGATCGAAGTATTTGACCATCCGCTGATCCAAGCACAAGTTCAACAGCAAAAACTAGAAGCAGTACTTCATATGCACAACCTCCAGCACCCTCCTATCTATTCTCTTGTTGTCTTCACGCATCCAAAGGCTAATCTCCAATTTCAGCACCCAGATATGATAACGGCTCAACAATTACCAATCCGATTGAAAAGTTTATTACGATCTTCAGATTCTTCATCTTACTCAATTTCACACCTTAAAAAAATTGCAGTCTTTTTAACTAAGCACCACCGCGATCGCAAAGTAAACACACTCGAGAAATTTGGCATTCCTCCTAAACAAGTAATAAGGGGAGTATTTTGTCCAAATTGCCAGCAGGTTAAGGCTAAGCGAATACATGGTACGTGGCAATGCCCAAAATGCGGTTTAAAGGACAAAACCATGCACATTCATGCATTAAGGGATTGGGCTTATATCTTCGGACCCACCATCACCAATAAACAAGCACGTTATTTTTTGGAAATCAATTCGATACATGTGGTAAGAAGATTAATGCTTTTGCTCCAGCTGCAGTTTTCAGGATATAAGAAGAACAGATGTTATCATCTAGAAAGCATCATGTATCACAGCTCGTAAAAACACGTTATTGACGAGGATTGCTCTTTTCACTCGTGATCTCTGCGATTATTCGCGAATCCCTCCTTTTATTCGCGATCTCTGTGATTTATTCGCGAATTCCTCCTTTTATTCGCGATCTCTGCAATTTATTCGCGAACTCCCCTTTTATTCGCGATCTCTGCAATTTATTCGCGAATCTCTCCTTTTATTCGCGATCTCTGTAATTTATTCGCGAATCTCTCCTTTTATTCGCGATCTCTGCAATTTATTCGCGAATCTCTCCTTTTATTCGCGATCTCTGCAATTTATTCGCGAATCTCTCCTTTTATTCGCGATCTCTGCAATTTATTCGCGAATCTCTCCTTTTATTCGCGATCTCTGCAATTTATTCGCGAATTACTCCTTTTATTCGCGATCTCTGCAATTTATTCGCGAATCTCTCCTTTTATTCGCGATCTCTGCAATTTATTCGCGAATTACTCCTTTTATTCGCGATCTCTGCAATTTATTCGCGAACTCCCCTTTTTATTCGCGAATTCCAACAAATATGGATTTTCATGCTAGAATAAAAATATAAATGAACCAAACAAAAGGGGTGTGTTTAGCAATGACGCTTCAATTAGTCAAACCTGACAAAAACTGGTATTCTGCCTATCAATCATTCTATTTCGAATGGGATGAAAGCAAGGAAAAAATGATACCATGGGTTATTGCGCAATTTCCTGATGATATCGATAAATTGCTAGCATTTTATGATGATCATCATAGCGGAAATATCCCACAGAACTGGGTACCGGACACAACGTATTGGCTCGTTGATGAAGCTAACGTGATCGGAGTGGTAAATATCCGACACTATTTAAATGATTTTTTGCTAGAATCAGGTGGTCACATCGGCTATGGCATTCGTCCAAGTGAACGACGGAAAGGTTATGCGACCATCATGCTTCAATTAGCATTGAAAAAAGCAAAAGAATTAGGTATTAAAGAAACACTCGTTACATGTGATGCTGAAAACGTCGCGTCTAAGAAAGTGATTTTACGCAATGGCGGGAAAGCAGCTGATGATTATGTCGATAATGACGGGAATATTATTCACCGCTTTTGGATTGACGCCTAAATGGGAAAAGAGCTATTTCGCAACAGCGAAATAGCTCTTCATTAATCTTTTTTAGATAACTGTAATGCTTTTTTGAAGTCTTTTAGAGAAGACGATGGGCCGTACATGAGAACGCCGCCTCGATAAATTTTTGCTCCAATTACGGCAAAAATAATGATGGAAGCAATTAAAATTAATATGCTTAGTCCCACTTCCCATATGGCAATATCGAGTAAACCAACTCGCAAGAACATGGCCATCGGTGAGAAAAATGGAATATAAGATGAAACAACTACAAACGTTGAATCTGGTGAACTTAAGCCAAACATCGAAATCATGAAGGCTGCTACAATTAATAAAATAACAGGCATCATCAATTGCTGCACATCTTCCGTTCTGCTTACCAATGAACCAAGCATCGCGGACAGTGTAGCGTAGAGGAAATAGCCTAATAGGAAAAAGATGATCGCGTACACAAAAGTCGCGATATTAATATCAGATAAGCCAAAGGTTTCAAAAAATTCCCCGGCAAATTGATCTTGTTTCTGCGTAATCATAATATAACCAACTGCTAAAAATGCTACAATTTGCGTTAAACCTACGAGACCAATACCTAGAATCTTTGCAAACATTTGACTGACGGGTGAAGAACTTGAAATTAATATTTCCATCACTCTCGACGTTTTTTCGTTGGCGATATCCATGGCGATCATATTTCCATAGGTGATAACCGCAAAGTATAGTAAAAATAAGATAACATATACCAGACCACGTGCGCCGCTTAGTTCTTCTTCCGTTTTTACATCATCAGTACTTCCATCACCTGTAGCAATTAACTCATTCTCAAACTGCACGGGTTCATAGATAGAAGCGATAATCGTCGGATCAATGCCTGATTGGTTAGTAGCCATTTCTACTTTAATCTGCTGTAATTGATTTTCTAATGAACCTTGCAGGGCTTGGTTAGAATAATCTGTACTATAGTAAGTTGCGCCAGGTAATCCATCTTCCGTTTCTTCGATTACTAACGCAGCTGTGTAATCTTCATTCGTTACAGCTTCTTTCGCTTCGTCTAATGTGCCATCGAACGATTCTAATTCTACGTCAGATTCCAATCTTTCAGAAAGGACATCCACCAATTCTGTTTGCTCAGATACAACCGCTACACGATCTGTATCCTCTGAGTTGAACATCTCCATGATAGATTGAATATTGGAAAAAGCGACAATGAATACAAGAAAAATAGCAGTAGTGATAATAAATGATTTCGATTTAACTTTTGACAAATAGGTGTGACCAAATACGGTCCAAAACTTATTCATAAGACTCACCTGCTTTCTCAATGAATATGTCGTTCAGACTCGGTTCATCCAACTCAAACTTACGTACAAAACCTTTGTTGGTGATTTCCTGTAACACACGCTGCGAGACATCCTCGTTTTCGATCTGGCACCAAACACCGTCGTGTACATGTTTAACTTTTACAACACCAGGTATTTGTTCAACAAATGATAAATCAAAATCCGCTTGAACGGTTAAATTTTTCTTTCCGAATGAACGCTTAATTTCGCGAATGTTTCCGTGCAGGATTGGTTTACCATGCTGCATCATACATAAATGCTGACAAAGCTCTTCCACATGTTCCATCCGATGTGAAGAAAAGACGATCGAGGTACCGGATTCTTTTAATTCAACGACTGCTTCTTTTAACATTTCGACATTGACAGGGTCTAACCCGGTAAATGGCTCATCCAAAATCAACAATTTCGGCTTATGTATAACGGCAGAAATAAATTGAATTTTTTGCTGGTTTCCTTTTGATAATTCTTCTACTTTCTTATCGAGATATTGCGGCACTTTTAACCGATCTAACCATTTCGTCAATTCTTCGAGAACGTCCTTCTTGTTCATACCTCGTAATTTACCTAAATAAATTAACTGGTCGCGCACCTTAAGCTTCGGGTATAAACCTCGCTCCTCCGGTAAATAGCCGATTACGTCACTTTTGCTGTAATCAATCGTTTCTCCATTCCATGTAATGCTCCCTGAAGTTTGATCAATCAAATTCAGAATCATTCGAAAGGTCGTCGTTTTGCCGGCCCCATTCGCACCGAGAAAACCAAAGATATTCTTCTCCGGAATTTCGATAGACAGGTTATCAACAGCCGTAAACTGTCCGAACCTCTTCGTCACATTCTCTAATTTTAATGTCATCGCTCTTCTCTCCCTTCTACTAGTAATACGACTTAGCGCTTAAAAAAGTTTCATTTGGTTCTGTAATTTATTATATGCTAGATTTCGCATAAAGAAAAACTTGACGTAAAGCCAGGCAACACTATACATTTGGCTCCTTTCTTTTTTAACCATACAAATCTCGATACAACGTATATAATAGCCTAGCATAAGGAATGATAATAAACTGTAATTACAGAATGCGGAGCAATTATCAGAAGCTTTGATACGTATATAATCTGGCAAAATAATCACATCGACATGCAGTTCCACTTCATATAATTCACATCTTCTTATTCTTTGTCTGTAACATTTCCACCCTGCCCCGAAGTTAAGGAAAGCCGGGAAAGTTCACCCGGTCCTAACTAACAAAACAATATACAACTACCCATAATATGGATTATGTAAACTAGCCATCGCTAGCCAAGCATCTATATTGAGATATTTAATGTGCTAGGATACCGCTCCGTCCAACCACTCCGCGTCCTGCGGGGCACGGCTGGAGCTAACTTTGTGAAGAAGAACGCTTCACAAAGTGGATCTCCAGCACCTGCACAATCCCGCGGGAGTCTCCGTGGTTGGCCTACGCTAGGATGGGGGCTCTACAATTTTTGTAAGAGCTAGTATATTGATCGTATACATATATAATAGCTATTGAAAAATGCTTAGAACCGCTGCTTTTTGCTGTTCCATACGTTGTAGCACTTCCCGAAAGCGTAGGAAATAGGCGGAGACTCCCGTGGTATCAGCGCGAGCTGAAGATCCACTTATGAAAGAAAAGAATTTTCTTTCATAAGTTAGGTCGAGTAAGCGGGAATACCCTTCTTTGCTAGAGTATTCCTCCCTCCTCACAGATCCGTGCGAGCGCTATTTACGCACACGGCTCCTCCTATCATCTTTCACAGAATATACTTGATATGGGATCGTAAGTCATAGATACTGACCTTGATGGTGGGTAGCGGCAACGGGTACTTCTGTAGAAATAGTTGAAATTTATCCCAACTGAAGGATTTTCGCTGACTTCTGCGATTCATCCATTTGTATATCAGTTGTTCCACTTTATATAGAAATTGTTCCACAGTGTGATAATTATCCGTGATACAATAATAATTGTAATACCCTACTAGTGATTGGTACATTTTATACATGATGTCTTTGATGTCCATCGTTCGATGTGCTTTCAGCCAAGCTTTTTGTTTCTTCAGCTTGGATCGCACCTTCTTGTTACTAGTTTTCCTCTTTACGCGAAAGTTGCCTTTCTTGCTCTTTCCGCAGTAATGGGTAAAACCAAGAAAATCGAACGTGGACGGCTTTTTCTTGCCTTTACGCTTCGCATCTCTCATCGCATAGGGACCAACCGAAATAATCTTCGTTTTCTCCTCTGCTACTTCTAAGTCAAATTTATGCAGTCGATGAAGGAGCGCTCCATAAAATCGTTCGGCATCTTCTCTGTATTGAAAGCAACAAACAAAGTCATCCGCAAACCTCACCATATAGGCTTGTCCCCTACATTGCTTCTTGACGGTCTTTTCAAACCAAAGATCAAGGACGTAATGTAAATATACGTTCGCTAATATCGGAGAGATGACGCCACCTTGTGGTGTTCCTTTTTCCGCATCAAAGTATTTCCCTTCCTCCATATAGCCGCCTTTTAGGAATCGAGCTATAATTTGTAGAAGTTTCGGGTCTTGAATACGATGTTGAAGGAATTTCATCATCCAATCATGACTTACATTATCAAAGAATCCCTTAATATCTGCATCTACTATATAATTGGTCTTGCGCTTCTCGATATATACATTAAGTACCTTTAATGCATCATGACAGTTTCTCTGCGGGCGAAAGCCAAAAGAACAATCCAGAAAGTCATTCTCATAGATAGCGTTTAGTATTCTAGTGATTCCCTTTTGAACGATTTTGTCCTCGTGGTCTGGAATACCTAAAGGTCTTTTCTTCTTCGAACCTGGCTTATCAATATACGTGCGTTTAACTGGTACTGGTCGATAAGCCATTTTCTTTAAGCGATCCACTAAGTTTTCAATATTACGATCCAATTGTCTTTCATAATCGCCCTTTGTCACTTCTCTCACACCTACTGCTTTGTCCTTGGGTAGTTGATCGTGACATTGTTTGAGATTGTTCTCATTAAGCAGATGTACTAAGGATGTGAATGCAAAGTTCTTATCCTTTTTCGCTGATTCTGTTATCCTATTAAGTTTCGTTTCCATAATAATTCCACCTCTGTGTATGGATCATGTTTCCCTCGCAAGGTTGATGACAGGTAACGGGCTTTCCTCCATCGGCATTACCCGATTTCATTGGTACTATACCGTTATCCGACTTCCCTTAAGCATTTGACAGCCCTCACTTTATTATCGCTTGTTCGTCATTACTCTTCTGAAGTATTTCCGTTCAGAGAGACCTAAAGGATCTCCCGAGTTGCCGCAACATATCCATGTGTAACGTGCCAAGGTCACCGACTCCGGAGAAGTTATCATCCTCTCACCTCTAACGTGGATGATAATGTTGTCTTCTGTGCTTCAGAACACATCGACCTTCTCGATTTTGGGCACATTTCGAAGCTCTATCCCTTCAACACTATGGTTTTCGGCCCGTTACCTCACTGTCTACGCTTAAAGGCATGTGTTGCCACATAACCCTCCAAGACTCGATACAAGTGAATGGTTAGTTCTTACTTGACGGGAATCCCACCCGCTATATGTTGCGACCTACGCTCGGTCGCACCTGAAGCCGTGCCCACAGGACGCGGAGCCTATTTCCGGAGCTTTGCTAAGCAGATAATCTATATAAAAATTACCATTTGGCAACACAGATCAACTTTACATAATCCATATTATAGGAACTCAGCTTCATCTTCACTGGATTATTGCTGTGACTATACTTTTATACTTTTCACCAGTCAAAAAAAACTGCAGCGCTTTGCTGCAGTTTTTGTACTATTTATTGTTGCTCGTTGGCACCATAAAGTTCTTCTAGTGGTTTCGTAATGATTCTGCTAAGATCGTTAATTAACACGTTCACACGTTGTTCTTCTTCCATTAACTTAGAAATATCTTCATGTTGTTGAACAAGTTCTACTACTTGCTTTGCTTTTTCTACTTCTTCTTCGGTAATTTCCATACCTTGCATTTGTTTTTGCTGTAATTCTAATTGCGTGTTACGGAAATTATCGAACATTTGCTTAGAGTTTGGATCACTCATTACTTTATCGTAAGCTGCTTTTAAATCCTGATACTCTTCGCTTTCTGCAATAGCTTTTTCTAGTTCGTGTGCTGTGTCATAAACTTTTGACATAAATTGAAATCCTCCTAATTAAGTTGCCTTCATGCAAAAACTCTTACATGTTTCTTTACCACTATAACAGAGTTTTAAAACACGATAAAGAGAATGGCCTGAAATAACCCAATAAAACCACCTAGAAGGGCACCCAGATACGTAATTAATTTAAATTCTTTTCGTGAGATGGATAGAATAATTTCCTCTAATCTTGCTGTTGGAAACGATGCTACTTGCTGTTCCACCATTTTTTCAATACCCAGTTGAGAAAGCATAGACGGAACGCCCTCTGCCAATTTCACAAAAAGCTGTTCCACAAGTACCGGTAACACCTTTTCCTTTATCTGATTTGAAAAAGGAGTCAGGTAAACTTGAACAGGCTGATCCAGCCATTCTTCAGCAGGTATATTGTCGATAATTAATCCCTTTATGACATGCTGTGTATCGGCTTTTGCAAAAAATGGTTCAATGATTTCTAATTCTTTGTCCAACAATACTTCCCATTCTTTCGCAACAGCCTGCTTTAGCCATTGCGCTCCATCTTGCGATTGCAAGTATTCGGTCACCAGCCTCTGGATTTTGACGGCGAGTTCATCACTCGAAAACATCGATAATACCATATTTCCCAGAAACCCTTTCGAAGCAGCATATTGCTTAATAATCGATTCCATCTTCTCCTGTGTCTCTTCTTTATTTAATAACTCCATCACCTTGATACGCAGTAACCGTGCTGCAGCATCAACGTCTTGGTCAGAGACAGCTGATGCTAGCCAATTTTTTAGTGGCTTTTTTTTATTTTCCTGCAAAAACCAGTCCAGCTGGTCCACAACCTTATCCGCAATAACTGTTTTTATCTGGTGATCGTCGACAGGCAGATTGTACCTCTCCGCCAGCTGATGCACAGACTGTTCTTTCTCCATGAAACGATCCCATTCTTTTTCTAATTTGCGTTGTACTTGTTGCTTTAGTTCAGGTTCAGTTAACTTTAATTCGATGCTCTCTCTCGTCAGCAAATGCTTTACTACTAATTCACCAAGCTGTTTCGCTAATTGATCTCGTCTTTTCGGGATAACGCCTGGTGTAAAAGGAACCTTCCACTTACCAATGTATTTTGCTTCGTATGGTCGAAACAGCATTTTAATAGCGATAGAGTTCGTCAAACCACCGATAAATGCACCGATAACAACCATCACAACAATCGTTATGATATCATCCAATCTGTTTTACCACCTTTCTCATTCTCTCCATTCAAGAATACCGCGCAAATCATCATATTCTCGATCTGGGGCTAAGTTCAATACTTCAGCCGGCGTATGCCCCCGATTAATCCATGCGGTTTGAAAACCAAAATTTTTCGCTCCGGAAATATCCCAGCCATTTGATGACATAAACAATACTTCTTCCCGCTCCACACCTAATACATTTAGTGCATACGTATAAGAAGCCGGAGTTGGTTTATATTGTTTGATGTCATCCACACTTATAATCGCATCAAAATAATTTGATAAACCGGCTTGCTCAATAAGAGGCTCTAGCATATCCCTTGAGCCATTCGAAAAAACGGCCAGCTGCTTATCCTTCATTTTTTCCAGTACATCGATGACTTCCGGATTATGCTTTAAGGTTGTATAAGCCTCCATCAATTCTTGAATCTGGCGGTCATTGTATTCCAGATCATAATACTGTACAGCATAGATCAATGCCTCTTCCGTAATCTGCTTAAATGGCTGGTACTGTCCCATTAGTTGTCGAAGAAATGAATATTCCAATTGCTTTCTGCGCCAAAGAATACTCACTTCTTTCCCTTTCTCTCCAAATATATCATCACATTTTGCTTCTACAGAATATACATCAAATAATGTCCCGTAAACATCGAAGACAAGTGCTTTAATGGTTGTATTCATATGTCGTACACCCTCCAAAAAATAGTATCCATTCCGAATAATACCCTTTTTCGCTTATGTATAGTACAGTTATTTGCCGCATATAATGAATTAACTTTTGCAGATTGACGAAAGAAGGTGCCAACCGTGCGTTCTTTATTTGAAATGAAGTCTTATCCAAATAATAAAAACCGTCTGATTGTGCCGAAACAGTTCTATGCTTCTATTAAAGATTGCACCACTCTCCAACATGGTATGCAAAAAATTCCCTGTGACATCTTAAGTCATCAACGTAATGATCATACGATATATTTATCCTCTGCGATCATGGAACACTTCCATATCAGGAAACATAGTAAAATGATGATCGATATGGATATGACGGAATTATTTCTCTATTATCCACTTGGTGTCTTTGTCCACCGGGCTCCACAACAGCTCAACAATGAACGGTTATTTCAGGAAATGGCACGAATTGGGCATACATTAGGCTTTGAAACGATTTTGTTCAGTTATCAGCAAGTCGCATCCACTTCTAAAAGTTTGACCGGTTTTGTATGGAAAAATCAATGGAAACCAATGCACACAGAAATTCCACCTGTCATCTACAATCGCATTCCTAACCGCAAATTAGAAGCACACGTGATGGTGAAACACGTTAAGCAGTATTTAACCACAACTTCTATTATATTTAATCCTGATTTTTTTCACAAATGGCAAATATACGAATCGTTAATCAGTGATGATCGCGTCAACTATCTGTTACCTGACACCACGTTTCACCCTTCGATAGAGACACTGGAGCAGAAACTTGAACAGCATCCTGTTTACGTCCAAGCCTATCAGGAAAATACGTCTGAACCAGTTTATTTAAAAAAAGTAGCAGAAGCGGAATTCCTTGTTTCTCATGACAATAAACAGACGACTTTTTCTGACTTGACCAAGCTGTGCAAACAACATTTTCGTGATGGACTAACTCGTTATGTGGTGCAAGACGCGATTGATCTGCAACACTACCAGCACAACCCCACCTATCTACGTGCTTATGTTCAGCTTGGTCGCACTTGGCAATTAACTTTATTGTATGGTAAAGACGCGCGAACCAATACACTTATACCTGTTCATCAAATCCTTGACAAAAACATGTCTCAGAAAATTAAGAAAGTAGTGCTGACGTTAGCTAAAGTGTTAGAGAACAAATTAAATGGAGAAATTGGCGAATTAGGATTTGATATCGGATTTGACAATGAACAAAGGCTTTGGCTTCTCGAGGTTCATGCCAAACCAAGCTGGTCCGTGTTTGACCATCCGGCATTCGCAGCTAAAGCACAAGCTTATTTCACGGCATTATTTGGTTATACTTTATCGGTCATACCACGTTCTGAATGATTTTCCTCTTTTGGACTATGCTATGAATAAAGGAGGAATCAACAATGACAAAGCCTAAATCCGATAAAGAAAAAGACCCTAGAGAAGAATATGAACTTGATGTAGACAGAATGATAAATGAGGGAATGGCTGGCGGAACAACCTATTCGATCCACGGAAGAATGCAGATTGAACAATCACGAGAATTACCGAAAGAAAATGAGCCATTTCCAAGTGAATCAGATGAATCTCCATGACTTGGCTTGCTTTTGATTCTTGCCCGTTAGAAATATTTTTGAATAAAATGGTCCAAACAGCAAGGTCTCATGACTACATGAGGCCTTCGTTTACTTTTAGCTGCAGCATGAATATATTCTCGGTCTCGTTTTCATATATAGTTCTCTTTTTGTTTGTTATAATAGAAGAAAAATGTATGAGAGAGGCTTTGACATGTTAGAACAATTACAGCAAATGTTTCCTAATCTTATTACCCATCATGACGAACCTACATTGAATACGCTAACCTATAACTGGTATGTGACACCAGACAATGACATTATTGGATTGCCAAAAGAAGAATTGACGAAACGCGAGCTTGAGCTTTTGGATATCTTGCTTAGTCCCTATAAGGCAAATCAACCTCCTACCACAGACCGTGAACAACAATGGATGGACATCTTGTTTCATCAGGAGATTCCTAAGCAAATGGTCGAAGAAAAAATGGCTTCCTTCCATTTCGTTTATTTTTCCTTATCAGATGAATCCGTCGATCCTGAATCGTTCCGCGAAGCAATCGATGGTTTATTCCCGCGGCACACTTCGATTCTCTGGGAGAATAATCATGAAGGAGTCATCATCCGGGAAGACATACCATCAAGTGATGATGCCGTATCCTATTCTGAAATTATTGAAGTATTAACGACAGACTTCTATATAAATATTAAATTGTTTATCGGTCCGACCATTCGTGATATTCAATATGCTTATGATTTATATCAATGGATCAAAAAATGCTACCATCATACGAGCAGATATAATCATGGAGCGCTACATTATATCAAAGCGATTCCATACCTTTATTCTAAAAACATTTCAGAAAATGAACAAAAACTGATGACATATTCGATTTTACATAAAGTACGAGACGATGAAGAACTGTTAAAAACCGTACAAGTTTTCTTAGAATCGAACTCTAATACAACACTTGCAGCAAAAAAAATGTATATGCACCGTAACAGTCTGCAATATCGCGTCGACAAATTCATCGAAAAAACAGCAATCGATGTGAAGCAATTCGAAGGTGCTATCGCGGTATACTTATGTCTGCTGATGCGAAACAAATAGAGCGAACAGCTATTGCCAGATCAGCTTTTACTGTTTTTCATAGAGGTGTTCACTATTCTTTTTTGATAAAGTAAACAAGCTTTTGTAACCGTGCACAAATGAAATCGCTTTTTTTGTGCACGGTTTCTATTTACGGATTTGTCTTTTATCTGTAAACTTATACCCATAGATAAAACGTTTTCAAAATTTAGGAGGGAATATATAATGGCAGAATTATCATTACGTAATATCGACAAAGTTTATAACAAAGATGAAGGGAAAGCGGTAGACAATTTCAACCTTGAAATTAAAGACAAAGAGTTCATCGTATTCGTTGGTCCATCTGGTTGTGGTAAATCAACTACACTTCGTATGATTGCTGGACTTGAAGAAATCTCTGGTGGAGAATTCTACATTGATGATAAATTAATGAATGAAGTTGCTCCTAAGGACCGCGATATCGCGATGGTATTCCAAAACTACGCACTATACCCACACATGAACGTATATGATAACATGGCTTTCGGTCTTAAACTTCGTAAGTTCAAGAAAGATGAAATCGAACGTCGTGTAAAAGAAGCAGCTCGTATCCTAGGTCTTGAAGCATATTTAGATCGTAAACCAAAAGCACTTTCCGGTGGTCAGCGTCAGCGTGTTGCCTTAGGACGTGCAATCGTTCGTGATGCGAAAGTATTCTTAATGGATGAGCCTTTATCCAACCTTGATGCAAAACTACGTGTACAGATGCGTGCGGAAATCCAAAAATTACACCACCGTCTGCAAACAACAACTATCTACGTTACACACGATCAGACAGAAGCGATGACAATGGCAACTCGTCTTGTTGTATTAAAAGACGGTCTTATCCAGCAAGTTGGTGCTCCTAAAGAAGTATATGACAAACCGAACAATATCTTCGTTGGTGGTTTCATCGGTTCACCAGCAATGAACTTCTTCAACGGTACATTAGAAGATGGACAAATTGTTCTTGGTGATACAAAAGTAGAAGTACCAGAAGGCAAAATGAAAACACTTCGTGAACAAGGTTATATCGGAAAAGAAATCGTATTAGGTGTTCGTCCGGAAGATATTCATGATGAGCCGGTATTCTTAGATGCAAACCCTGGTAAGAAAATCACTGCTACAATCGATGTTTCTGAATTAATGGGTTCTGAGTCTTATCTATATTCTCAGTTAAATGGTCAGGAATTCGTAGCACGTGTTGATTCTCGTACTGATATTAACGGTGGAGAAAAAATCGATCTTGCTTTCGACATGCACAAATCGCACTTCTTTGATAAAGATTCTGAAGCACGTATTCAATAATAATTCACGCCAAAGCGCATAGCTCCTTGAGCTATGCGCTTTTTTACATTATGAGAATAACACACCGATACTAATTGACATAAATAATATATAACTACCTATAATATCGATTATGTAAAATGGAGCTCTTTATAACTGCTGGAGTAATTTTGAAATGACATATCTGCGTAGCAAAGCTCCGGAAATAGGCTCCGCGTCCTGTGGGGCACGGCTACAGCTAGGCTGCTACTTGAACAGCATCTTTGCTGCCTTGTGCCGAAGAAGCTTACTTCAAAGCGATAATAGTAGACACAGGCACAGACTAATTGGATCTTCAGCTCGCGCTGAGGCATGAGGAGTCTCAGCCTATTTCCTACGCTTTAGGGAAGTGCTACAACGTATGGAACAGCTAAAAGCAGTGGATCTAGGCATTATGTTATTCATTCAATTGCTGTTATATATACAGTGATCAACATGCTATCTCTTACAAAAGTTGTTGAGTCCACATCTTAGCGTAGGCCAACCACGTAGTCTCCCGCGGGATTATGCAGGCGCTGAAGATCCACAACGTCTGCACCTGTGTCTTCTAGTATTGCTTCGAAGTAGGTTTCCTCGGTGCAAGGCAGCAAAGGAGTATTTCTTGTAGTAGCCTAGCTTCAGCCGTGGCCCGCAGGACGCGGAGTGGTTGGACGGAGCGGTATCCCAGCACATGAATCATTTCAAAATTACCACTAAGCATAAAGCGGCTAGACATAATCCATATTATAGGAACTAAGCTCATCATGATTACTACTCTTGACTGATTAGAAAAACTTCGACACTCTCGAAAAGACGTGGCGAAGTTTTTCTTATCGGAATATTCAATTACTGATGAAATGTTTCTTCGTTTATCATAATCTCTTCCATATGATTACAAGCTGAACATACCCCTACATGAACACATTGATGCGATTCTGATGAATTCGGTACACCATCCACCAGTTGTGCATCCTCTATTTCCATATACGGTGAATAGTCACCATAATAATCGACGATTTTTCCTCCATCTAACATATGTGCACCACAAACTGCACAATCATATGACATTTTCTCTAACCCATTACAGAGATAGCAAATGTACATTTTCATCCTCCGAAGAGATATTTTTTGAGATCTTTGACAGATACAAAGGGGAGACACTTTCATCAAAGCGTCTCCCCTTTTTGTTTCTTTACTTATTATTTTGGTGTTCCACCGAATTGTTGTTCTGCCATTGTTACTAAACGTTTAGTGATTTCACCACCAACAGAACCGTTAGCACGAGCAGTTGTATCTGCACCTAAACTTACGCCAAATTCTTGAGCAATCTCATATTTCATTTGGTCTAGTGCTTGCCCTACGCCAGGAACAACTAGTTGATTTGATTGGTTAGTTGCCATCGTTGATCACCTCCTGTACACAATATTGTGGACAAAAAAGTGATCTATATGCTTTAAATTTCTTAGTAATTTTTAGTAATCCATCACATGCACTTCTTACTTCGGATATGTCATTTCTTCTGGATTGATCCATTCATCAAATTGTTGCTCTGTTAACAGCTCTAGTTCAACTGCTGCTTCTTTTAGCGTTGTATTATCAGCAAAAGCTTTCTTCGCAATTTTTGCAGCATTTTCATAGCCGATATGTGGATTTAATGCTGTCACTAACATCAAGGAATCATTTAAATTTTTCTCAATTTGTTCATGATTCGGTTCTAATCCTACGACACAACGATCATTAAAGGATAGCATACTATCTGCTAAAAGTTGTGCAGATTGCAAGAAATTATATGCAATCACAGGTTTAAATACATTTAATTCAAAGTTACCTTGACTAGCAGCAAAACCTATCGCTGCATCATTTCCCATCACCTGTGTTGCTACCATCGTAATGGCTTCACTCTGTGTTGGGTTGACCTTACCTGGCATAATTGAGCTTCCCGGTTCATTAGCAGGTATGTTAATTTCACCGATACCACAACGCGGACCACTTGCAAGCCAACGAACATCATTAGCAATTTTCATTAAGTCAGCTGCAAGTCCTTTTAACGCACCATGTGCATAAACCAATTCATCATGGCTAGTCAGTGCGTGAAATTTATTCGGTGCGGATACGAATGATTTACCAGTATATTCACTGATTTGAGTCGTTACTCGTTCAGCAAATTCCGGATGTGCATTAAGACCTGTACCAACCGCAGTTCCGCCAATTGCTAATTCCTTCACATATGGAATACTATCCTTTAGCATGGCTTCTGTTTTTTCTAACATGCGGTGCCAGCCACTAATTTCCTGACCTAGAGTTAATGGTGTTGCATCTTGCAAGTGCGTACGACCGATTTTTACAATATCGTCAAACGCTTCCATCTTTTCTTTTAACGTTTCCTTTAATGTCGTTAAAGCAGGTAATACAACCTCTTCAACTTTTCTGACAGCGGCAATATGTAAAGCAGTTGGATACGTATCATTCGAACTTTGTGATTTATTGACATCATCATTCGGGTGAAGGGTAACATCACTATTCTGTGCTTCCAACCATTCATTTCCGACAAAAGCAATTACTTCATTAACATTCATATTCGACTGTGTACCGCTTCCGGTTTGCCATACAACTAATGGAAAATGATCATATAATTCCCCAGCCAAAATACGATCAGCAGCGTGCTTAATCGCATCCGCTTTCACCTTGTCCATTAATCCTAGCTCACTGTTAACGACAGCGGCACTTCTTTTTAAAATGGCGAACCCTTCAATGATTTCTTTCGGCATCGTTTCGTTACCAATTGGGAAATTTTCTTTACTTCGCTGTGTCTGTGCACCCCAATATTTATCACTTGCTACTTTTATTTCGCCAATTGTATCGCGTTCAATACGGTAATCCATTCACTTTCTCCCCCTTAAATTCCATTATGTAAAAATGATTGGTAATTCCCTTCTATTGTAACAAAAAATCTAACTGATTCGCATTGATAACCATCGATTTCGCCATAAAAAATAGAGACAAATTTTAATTTGTCTCTACATAAGGTAAGCCGGTTCGATACAGACCTTTCGTTTCCATCCCGCCTAATCCTTTTTCACCTGTAAATGTATTTTTCAACACTTCATAAACATTCACTTTCTCCATAAAAGGGGTATACGCCACCTTCGCCACAATGTACACAGGATCTAACGCATGTATGTTGACACGATCAGGCGAACTTGCAAAGTTGGCACCGGCACGTATTAAGGATTCAAAATGTGATTGGCAGGCACCGGCAAAAATAATCAACTGGTCTAAATTAGGTGCCCATGCTCTCGCCTGTCGAACTGCTTCCACAAAATATCGAGTATTACGATAAGCTGCAATTTCTTTCTTACTGCCTTTGGATTCTGAATAGGCATCGTGACCAGTAATGACAAGAATTTCAGGCTGGATTTTTTTTATTAATTTTTCCATTTCGATTGGCAATTCATTTTCGGGAATATACATGCCATGCACCTGTAATCCTAGTCTCTGATACAATTCAATACACTTTTTTAAATATAATCGGTCCCCGTCAATATGCAAAACTTTAACAGGCAATTGAAACCGTTGGACATTGCGCGGCTCTTCCTTTTTATGTTCTACGTCTTTTTTTTCCTTCATCAATTGATAATCCTGACGAAAAAGGCGATAGGAATATTCTTCTTGTTCTTTAATCTCTTCCTGTCTCTTTCGTATATCTTCTTCTGGTAACACACGTACATCGTCAACGGGCGCGTCCGCCTCCAGCCTTAAATCTTCACCATGTAATAAAACTTTTTCACCGTTTATATTTTTAATTCGGAACACAATATCGTGATCATGAGAATATCTAGTTACAAGCATTCCTGTCATCAATCTCACCAAATCACCCCATTTAGCCATTACTAATAATAGGCTATGTGACAACAGTCGTTTTGGTGATTGCCTAAGCAGCATCGTGCAAAATCACTTAGTAAATAGGATATTACTTAAAAACTTATGAAGTGCTTTTCATATGGAATATGTAATGCTAGCTTGCAGAAAATCTATATCAAAATTACCTTTTGGCAACACAGCTCCACTTAACATAATCTATAATATAAGAACCTGCTTTCCTATTTAGCATAATTACTTCTATGACTTTCTTTACTTATAACAAAAAAACCAAGAAGCGTTAACTTCTTGGTTAAGGTAGTAAGCCGAAATGTTCTTCTAGAGTTGATTGGGCCTGGTAAATGTCGGAGGCTATGTCTTTTCCTACGTAACGCAGGTGCCATGGTTCATAGCTGTAGCCTGTTATGTCTTCTTTACCTTCCGGATAACGGATGATAAAGCCGTATTCATGTGCGTGATCCTCCAGCCATTGTCCTTCATCTGTTTCGATAAAGCTTTGTTCTAAAACAGATACTAAGGCTGCAGAAGCAACATCCATAGCTAATCCTGTTTGATGTTCACTTGTTCCTGGTCTTGCAGAAAATTTATCGGCATGTTCCTGGCCATTTGTTGCGACATTATTTTCGTAAATGACTTTTTGACGCTGGTAAGAGCGATAGCCAGAAACAGCGACCAACTCTAGACCTTCCTGTTTCGCAGCTGCGAATAATGATTCTAACGCACCGGCAGCTTCCTCGCGTATTAAGCGCTTCGGATCTCCTTCTGGTGCATAATAGGATACATCTGCTTCCACTAAGTCTGGTGGTTCATAACCATCTGGTAATTTTCGCTGCTTATTCACTACTATGGAAACACTTGTAGGATTATCAACTACTTCTAATGCATCTTGATTATCAGCTTCATTGTCCTCTTCTGACGAGGAATCATTTTCTTGCTCATTATCTTCTTCTTCCATCAGTGATACTGGCTCACTTTTGTGCTCCGTATTAATAGTCGACTTGTCCGTATTTTCTGCTGAGTACTGCTCCTGCTGGCAACCACTGACAACAGTGACAAATGCAATCAGCAATAATAAAATAATGTATTTTCTCATCCATATTACCCTTTCTTTTTAAAAAAACACCTTCTTTACTATAACATATCTTCGCTTATTTCTATATAGATGCAGAGACCTATGACAGAAAAACTCCCCGTCATTCAAAACAACGGGGAGGATATACTATGATTCCCATATATAACTGCTATAGGCCTTAC
Source organism: Gracilibacillus salinarum (assembly GCF_022919575.1). Classification (NCBI taxonomy): domain Bacteria; kingdom Bacillati; phylum Bacillota; class Bacilli; order Caryophanales; family Bacillaceae; genus Gracilibacillus; species Gracilibacillus salinarum. Next base: position 1,454,219 of record NZ_CP095071.1, read on the forward strand.
TCAATACGTCAAAAGCTTCTTTATCGTTATCGTCAATAGATTGATTTATCTTCTCTTCTAAGCGTGCCTTATTCCAACTAAAACAAAGATCGTCTAAAACTAACTGAGATGCTAACTGAATTTCGAAAGGTATTTCTCGTTTGGCTTTAAGTACCTGTTTCTGATTCATGCTAAACACTTTCAATTGATAACTTACCTTATGTTTCTTCATGGAGCACGCCTCCCTTTTTACTCTATTTAAATAACATTTTATGATGAAATGTTAAGAATGTTAATAGGTTATTTAACATTTTCCCTAAAAATGGGTAAAATAAACCTGTCCATTCTCATTTTAGGTAACTTTTTTTCATTTAGGGGGACACTTATAAGTAGACGTTATCCACTTTTATTTGATAAAGTATTCATACAAGCAGTAGCAACGGAGGAAAATTATGGACCCATATTCAAAATATAAAGAAGGAGAAAAAGGGGCATGGCTTAGCATCTTTACCTATATCCTTCTCGCGATCAGTAAATTAGTGGTTGCTTCCATTGGGGATTCTTCCGCTTTACGTGCTGATGGTTTAAATAACGCAACGGATGTCATCGCGTCCGTTGCTGTTCTGGTCGGATTAAAGATTTCCAGAAAACCACCCGATGATGATCATCATTATGGACATTTTCGAGCAGAGATGATCGCATCGCTCATTGCATCCTTTATCATGATCACCATCGGCATACAAGTGTTAATCGATACCGTACGTAGTATAATCGCACAAGATTTTTCCCAGCCAGATATGTTAACTGCCTGGACAGCACTAGGTGCAGCTATCGTGATGCTGTTCGTTTATCGATATAATTTGCGATTAGGGAAGAAAATTAACAGTTCCGCCTTACAAGCCGCAGCCCAAGATAATAAGTCGGATGCACTTGTAAGTATCGGTGCCTTTATTGGTATTATCGGAGCACAGTTCCATCTCTATTGGCTCGATCCCCTGGCCGGCGCAATTGTAGGATTAATCATTTGTAAAACCGCTTGGGATATTTTTAGAGAAGCAACTCATACTTTAACAGATGGATTCCATCCCAATGAACTGAATGAAATTAAAGAAAGCATCGATACCCACCCAGACGTAATGGATATTAAAGATGTCAAAGGTCGCCTGCACGGCAATCAGGCGTTGATCGAAGCAACTATTTATGTTGATCCACTGATGACCGTGGAGCAAAGTCATGAAATAACCGATCATATTGAAGAAGAATTAAAAGAAAAACACGATGTGCCACATGCCCACATTCATATTGAACCATATGAAGACGAAAGACAGTAGTGAACGTCACTACTGTCTTTCTTTCGTCATTAACGCTGCTAGTAAGCCGTTTAGACTGTTAAAGCCATAAGCGGTTTCCTGATAAGTACCTTGGCCGATTGTTGTCTGTTCTTGCTCAATCCGTTGAGCGCCAAGTTGCAGATAGAATTGATGGGTTGGATTTTTCGTTAACACCCAAACTAATAAAGAATGATAACCTAATTCCTTCATTTCTTCAGTAAATGCTGTTAATAATTGTTTACCCAAACCTTTTCTCTGATGGGTTGGTAATAAATATATCGCATAGATTTCACCATCATAACCAAATCGATCTGTTCGTTCTTTACCGCCTGAAATAAAACCGACGATCGAACCATTTTCTTCTATTACCGTAACCGGCTGCTGCTTGCGAGGCAATTTCAATACCGTCTCCCATAATATTTGACGATGCTCTATCGTTGTATTAGATATATCCTGTTCATCTAATAATTCCTGATAGGTAGCCTTCCAACTCTGTACATGAACTTCTGCTATTGCTTTCGCATCTTCTGGTCGTGCTTTTCTAATCTCATACATGGTCAACACCCTAACATTTATTATATGGTAAAAAGATATACAGTAATAATCGCAATGGCCACTACACCGATCACATGAACTCGAAACCATGCTGCTAATATTGCAACAAGTCCAGCAAACACACCTGCATACGGCTTCTCGGGGATGACTGTCATAATACCTGGAAAAATCAAAGCTCCCAATGCCGCAAATGGTATCGCTTTCAACCATTTATTCATCCAACTAGGAAATTGGATGAAATCAACGATATACGCTGGAACAACCCGTGGTAAAACGGTAACAACAGCCATTCCAATAATAATCAACCAAATCATATTTTCTCTTCCTCCAGTACGAAGATGCCAACTACTGCACCCAATATCGTACCTGCAACGATTCCCCATCCTTGTCCGATCAACGGACTAAGCAGGTAATTAATCAGCATTGCACAGACACTAACGACGGCAATGCGCTTATATTTTCGCACAGATGGAACTAGTAAGCCAATAAACATGGCATAAAGTGCCACACCCATACTTTGTGTTAATTGTTCTGGAATGACATCTCCCAAAACACCACCTAAAAATGAACCAAACACCCATGACGCATATGAAGTAAGGATAATCGTACCGTAAAACAGATGACAATATGCTTGCTCTGCTTTATGTTTATAAATAGAGGAGACGGAGAATGTTTCATCTGTCACCCCAATCGACAAAGTTCCTTTCCATTTTAACGGAATATGCTGCAACTGGTGTACAAATGATAATGCCATGACAAAATGTCGCAGGTTAAGAACAAAGGTAGCAATAATAATCTCTATTGCACTGACCCCTAAGCCAATCATACCAGCTGCCATAAATTGAGCAGCTCCAGCAAAAACGAGAAGGCTCATGCTCGTTAATTCTAATAAGGAAATCCCTGCTTGTCGCGCCAGAACCCCAAACGCAATAGCAATTGGTAAATAGCCAATCACGATTGGTGAACCAGCAATGACGCCATCTCGGATTTGCATGGTAATCTGATTTTTGTTTTCTAACTGCATCGGCTTCTAACCAATTTGTTAATCTTCCAAATGATCCTGATCTGTCAGAATAATAGGACCTTCTTTGGAAATCACCAACGTATGTTCAAATTGGGCAGATCGTTCTCCATCAATTGTTCGAGCCGTCCAATTGTTATCATCCATTTTACTTTGCCAGGCACCTTCATTGATCATTGGTTCAATTGTAATCACTGTGCCCTCTTTCAATCGAGGCCCTTTGCCAGCTAACCCGTAATGCGGGATTTTTGGATCTTCATGAATAGTTGGTCCGATTCCATGACCTGTAAATTCTCGTACTACAGAGAAACCTTCCGCTTCGGCATATTGCTGAATGGCGTGGCCAATATCACCGATTCGATTTCCGGGCATTGCTTGTTCAATCCCTTTATATAATGAAGTTTTGGTAACCTCTAATAATCTTGCAGTCTTTTCATCTGGTTCGCCTACAACATAAGTCCAAGCACTGTCAGCTAGGCCGCCATTTAAATTCACAACCATATCAATCGTCACCAGGTCACCTTTTACGAGTTTTTCATCTCTTGGAAACCCATGACAAATCTCATCATTAATGGAGGCGCATGTTGCAAATTGATAACCATTATATCCTTTTTGCTCTGGCGTTGCGCCGTGCTCCGCTAAATACTTCTCAACAAAAACATCAATCTCTTTCGTTGTCACGCCAGGAACGATTCGTTTGGCAATCTCCTTATGGCAACGAGCTAGTAACTTACCTGCTTCGTGCATCATTTCTATTTCACGTTTGCTTTTTCGTGTAATCATGTAATACTTCCTTTCTAAACCCAACACCTAAATTTCGTCTCTTTAAAGTTTATCATATTTTGCGAAAAAGATGTGCAACAAATAACTCATTACTGGCTTTAATAATTTAGCCTAGTATGTAACGATAAGCTTTAATCTTTCGCCCTGGGAAAACTACGGTTCTAACTACGACAAATAATAAACAACTACCTATAATATGGATTATGTTAACTAACAATTGGTAGCCGAGTATCCATATTGAGATATTTAATGTGCTAGGATACCGCTACGTCCAACCACTCCGCGTCCTGCGGGGCACGGCTGAAGCTAACTTTGTAAAGAAGGTCACTTTACAAAGTGGATCTTCAGCACCTGCCTGGTCCCGCGGGAGTCTCCGTGGTTGGCCTACGCTAGGATATGGGCTCTACAACTTTTGTAAGAGATAGCATATTGATCACTGTATATATATAACAGCAATTGAATGAATAACATAATGCCTAGATCCACTGCTTTTAGCTATTTCACATGATGTAGTACTTCCCTCAAGCGCAGGAAATAGGCGGAGACTCCTCATGCCTCAGCGCGAGCTGAAGATCCACTTGGTCTGTGCATGTGTCTTCTAGTATCGCTTCGAGGTAAGCTTCCTCGGCACAAGGCAGCCCAGATGTTATTTCAAGTAGTAGCCTATCTGAAGCCGTGCCCACAGGACGCGGAGCCTATTTCCGGAGCTTTGCTAAGCAGATGAAACCTATCAAAATGATCATTCTGTAATACAGACTTTGTTGACATAATCCATATTACAGGAACTCAACTTCTTCTTTTTTTACGCAGGGCGATGCAGGAATTCGCCTTGTTTCTGGGCCATGCGTGGAATTGGTTGTTCCTGTTAGTAAGCAGGGGATATCTTAAATTTTTTTACTTTATGTACCTATAAAAACGAAAAACTGACAAAGGACGTATCCTTTGTCAGTTTCTTAAGTTTGATTTAGTAACCGTAACCGCCGTATCCCCATGAAGCACCGATGATGATCAATAAAATAAACAGTACGACGATTAGCGCAAAACCTGAACCGTAACCTCCACATTGTTGTGCACCCATCTTTATCCCTCCCTTAATTCTTACACTTATAACGTATGTAAGAGAGGGGCATTTGGTCCATCATTTATCAAAATTGGGTGTTAACCTAACGAAAAATATCTTTCACACTATAGTACTCACCGTTTTTAATGCGCTCCGGTGCTACTAATTTTTCAACTAATACGTTTGCCACAGTATCGGTATTTCGTAAATTCTGATATGTTTTGTAGTCTTTAAACTTCTCAACATCTTTAAACTGTGATGGGTCTGAGCTGCGAATTTCGCCTTGCATATCCGTATCCATGATACTTGGGTCAAACAAGAATATTTTATGACCTGTTTTTAATTCATCCTGCTCTAACGCTACTGTTTCCGTGAATCGATCCAGCCCTGCTTTTGTACTACAGTAAGCATTCCAACCATACACAGATCTTTGTGCTGCACCTGAAGTCACATTTGCCATAATAAGCGGAATACCAGATTCACGCCAAGCATCAAGCCAAAGGTTGGTTATAATCATTGGTGCAAGTAAATTTACATGGACGTGATCCATTAATTGTTTTGCTTCCTGTTTTCCAGCTTGTTCAATAGGCTGTACAAGAGCCGCATTCTGGACTAGCAGCAATTCAGTAAGCTTTTTCTGTTGTAAATCAGCAATAATGTCTTGGAACGTTGATTGAGTAGCAGACAGGTCCGCCAGATTTACTTGATAATGAGTGTAACTGCCGGGAAGTTCTGCTGTTGCCAAGTCATGATTCTCACTTCTTGCCAGTCCAATTACATGATAGGATGCTTCCATTAACTGTTTCGCAATTGATGCTCCTAAACCTTTCGATGTACCTGTAATGACAGCATATTTCATCATTTCATCCCCTTACTTTCGCGCAATATCCAAGGCTTGTTTTAATGTTTGGATAATATCCTCTGCTTCTTCAATTCCCACAGAAATACGAATTAAACCTTTCGTTATTCCTAATTCTTTCTGCGATTCAGGCGGTAAACTTCTGTGTGACGTAGCTAACGGATAGGATACAGACGTTTCCACACCTGCTAATGTTGCTACGATTTTGATCCAGTCCAATGATTCAAGAAATTGCTCAATATTGGCATTTTCCGTAATATCAATCGAGACGATTGCACCGTTTCCTTTTTCAGAGATGAATTCAGGGTAATACACTTTATCTACAGCCGGATGATTAGTCAATGCTTCCGCAACCTGCTTTGCATTTTGTACGTGTCGCTCCATACGGACTGCCAACGTCTTCAGACCTCTTACCGTAAGCCATGCTTCAAAAGGACTTAAATTACTACCAAGATTGACACACTTTGTATTGGCGGCAGCAATTAAATCCTCATCACCAACGAGTACCCCTGCGGTAATATCACTATGTCCGCCAATATACTTCGTTGCACTGTGCACCACAAGATTTACCCCTTTGGTATAAGGACGAACGATGTACGGTGTAGCAAACGTATTGTCGACCATTGTTTTGATATTATGTTTCTTCGCTGTGGCTACCACTTTCGTTAAATCTTCCACTCGTAATAATGGATTTGTTAAGGACTCTGTATATAATAATACCGTATTATCTTGTATATATGGCTCCATGTCATCTTCAAAGGAGACAAAACTCACTTCAATCCCAAAGGATGTTAATTCATTTGCCAATAATTCGTATGTACCACCATATAGATCATTGGAAGCAAGCACATGCTCTCCTGGTTTTACTGCTGCCAGAACACCCACCATAATTGCAGAGAGTCCGGATGATGTTGCCAAACCACTTGGCGCTTCTTCTAAATCGGCAACAGCCTGTCCTAATTCATCTGTGTTCGGATTACCGACTCTTGTATATAAATAATTTCGTTCCCCTTCAAAAAAATGTTCTATATCTGCCAAATTCTCAAATGTAAAAGCAGAAGTCTGATGAATTGGAGTAACCTTCGCTGGTATCCCCCCATTTCGCTTCATCGTTACGTGTACAGATTTAGTATCAAATCGATGTCCCATTCTAATCTTCCTTTCTGTCTATCTATATATACTTTAACGTAAGGCACCATCATTTTAAAGAAAAAAGTCAGAAAATTGCCTAAAAACAATTTTCTGACTTTCCATTAATCTCTAAGATAAGAAAAACATAATGTACCGTGTCCCGTGTGCACTCCAGCTACTGGTACCAGTGTCTGAACTTTCACTTTGACAGCCTGGTGTTTCTTTTGAATTTCTTCTTTCCACTCCATCGCGGTATCTAAAACCCCCGCATGCTGAATACACAGTTCTTTTAATTGATATTTTTCCATTGCCTCGTCCAGGAAATGGAACATTTTTTGTTTAGCACGTTTTTTAATTCTTACTTTGTCCTTCACAACCACTTTTCCGTCATCAAACCCTAAGATGACATGAATATTTAACAGTGAGGCAAAAAGCGATTGTGCTTTGCTTACCCTGCCACTTCTTCGTAATTGTTCAAAATTTTGTGGCATCAGATACATTTGTGCACGTTCTGGAAACGTATGAAGCTGCTTGATCACTTCTTCTGTTTCCAAACCATCTTCCACCATTTCAATACCGCGTTCGATCATTCTTCCTAAAGCATAATCGCCAATCTTAGAGTCAATTACTTCAACAGGAAAACCAACCATTTCTGAAGCGGATGCAGAACTTTGATACGTACCGGTCAACTGACTGGATGCGTGAAGCGCAATACCAAAATCATATTCTGTTTTTAACTTCTCATACAATGTAACAAAATCACCATATGCCGGCTGACTTGTTTTGGCATCGTCTCCATGTTGTTTCATCAATGCATAAAATTCATCTTTCGTTATATCAACATCTTCTTTATATGTTTTTCCGCCGATAATTACATTCAAAGGAACTATGTGAATATGATGTTTTTCTGCGAATTCCTTTGAAAGTCCACATGAGCTGTCTGTAATCCATGCTATCTTCTTCACGAGTAACGCCCCATTTCTAGCAACAAAGTGCCTCTTTCGTCTATAATGCTCATTCTAACGGAATTACACAAGGAAGTAAAATGTTTTCGACAAATTATTTAATAGTATGTTTTTGCCATAAATAGAACAACAAATATTCCAAAGAAAACGGATGCAGCTAGTTATTCCAATGTCTAAAATTTTGTTTGTCACATTACGTATATGCATCTATTATAGGTTACTTTCTCAATATTGTTTTATTTTTCAAAATCAAAGTCAATTTCTAAACAAATTCATACTATAAATTGTATTGAAAAATTACTGTACAGAAAGGAAGATGGTATATGTCACAATCCAATATTCCAAATATTACTCCAGATATTACGATCGACCGTGAAGATGTCATCAATTTATTACTCGCTTCCATCGCTTTGGAAGAATTAGGTTTAGCTCACATTATTAACGCGGAAGGTGAAAAACTGCAATATGTATTAGGTACATTACCAGGTGTTTCTTCACCTCAAGCAACGATTAGTGATGTGCTTAATATGAACAACAGCGTGAACCAAACTATCAAGACACTTACAAAGAAAGAATGGATTTTAGAGAACAAGTTAGAAAATATACTAGATTTACTAAATTAATTGACTGTTCTCATATTTATCAAAGAGCAAGCAAAACTATGATAGTAAATGGTATTTATCCTATAAAAAACTTCCTATCGTTCATATAGATAGGAAGCTTTTTATGTTACATACGAAGCATACATATCATTTAAAAAAACAGGGCATAATCCGCCCGGTCCTATTTGGTATAACTTTTATCTAACTACCTATAATATGCTTACTGCTATGACTGCACTTATAGCTTATAATATAAAGTGCCAGGGACGTCTAAGCATCCCCGGCTCCAAATTACTATGACAATCGATGAATAGACCAGACAATTCCTTCTTGGCCGCCACCTAGATCTAATTCCACAGTTAATCCATCAGCAATATAGAATAACCCAATGGTATCCCCTGCATTTAATGCTACATCTCCAGTTAATGTTACAGTTCCATTACCCAAAATTGCTCGTAACGTTAATATTGCAACGTTAACGTTTAATATTGGGAACAATCCAGTAAGCAAATCAGTAGCCGTATTGGTTCGTCTTATGCTGAATGCTGGATCAACACCAGCACTCAAGCTTACTGAAAGCGCTGCGGTAGTTTCATAATTAATGGTAGCGGAAAGTGCGTATCTGCCAGTTTCGGGAACCGTGTATAATCCCGTAGCCGCATTAAAGTTCGGGTCTGTATAATATGGTGAAGTAGTTGACCAACCCGTAATTTGTTGAGAAGCGGAAACCGTTAATTGGCCAGCAAAAGCAGAGAATCCTTGATCGGTAAAAATTTCACCTGTTGCCCCTGTTGCTCCGGTCGCACCGTCTGCTCCCGTTGGTCCTGTGGCTCCAGTCGCTCCATCTGCTCCCGTTGGACCTGTTGGGCCGGTCGCTCCGTCTGCTCCTGTTGGTCCTGTTGGGCCGGTCGCACCGTCTACTCCATCTGCTCCTGTTGGTCCTGTTGGGCCGGTCGCACCGTCTACTCCATCTGCCCCTGTTGGTCCTGTTGCTCCGGTCGCTCCATCTGCTCCCGTTGGACCTGTTGGGCCGGTCGCTCCGTCTGCCCCTGTTGGACCTGTGGCTCCAGTCGCTCCGTCTGCTCCCGTTGGACCTGTTGCTCCGGTCGCACCGTCTGCTCCTGTTGGTCCTGTTGCTCCGGTTGCACCGTCTGCTCCCGTTGGACCTGTTGGGCCAGTCGGGCCGGTTGGACCGGTAGCGCCTGATGGACCACCTGTCGGACCTGTTGGGCCGGTTGGACCAGTTGGACCTACTGAAATAGGCGTTGATAGGATACTATCCAGTTTACTATCCAATAAAAATTCTTTCTTTGTAATGGCACCCAGCGTATCACGAACACTCTCGTTCATTGCTAACAAATCGCTGATTGATGCTGTTTCGATAGAAGTAACACCTGGCAATGTTCCAAGTGCATATTGTAACTTCTCTCCTTCAGCATTAATAATATGACTTAAACCGAGCTCTTCAAAAGCAATAGAAGATAGCAATAAATTTATCGCATCATCTCTCGTGAGAGTTATTTCTGGTGTTATATTAGGAATATTGGACTGAGACATTTACAAACCCCTTTCTAATTGGAATACATAATACATTATGCATTCAAGGTATCATTGCTTGTTCATATGCGGAATTATGTAAACATTCCCAATAATAGGGGAATTACCCTTTCACTTTAACCACAAAAAACCTTCATGCTAAACATGAAGGTAGGTTCTGATACTATAGATAATGTGAAGTACTATTGTATGTCGATTCGCAGAATCACATACAGAAGAAGTGACAGTTCTTATAATTCGCAAAGCTTCATTTTAAAATATTCCCATTATACACAAATGCATTTCAGCAGATCTTTACGTATGGCTTCTAATCCTTATTCAGAAGGTTTGAACCGATCACCATATGCATTGCTGAAATATTTTTGATTGAATAAAATACTAGGATGAGTTGGATTGTACGATTTAGCCAATTCATTATGTTCATACGCTTTTTCAGGCAGTCCGATTTGATCATAACAAACACACAGCTGGAGATGTGGTAACCACGTCCAATGTGCCTGATTACTCATTGACATGCGCTCAGGTGGATCTGGCAGTCTAAGTGCCTGTTCGAACCAATATATAGCCTGATGAAATAATTTCTCATTAATTTTTATTCTGCCAATCTCACAGCATACTTCTGCCCTCGGCTTATCAAATCGGAAGGAACGAAACAACGAAAGATACTGTTCTTCGTAATTTTCTAATTTCCCATAACAATATGCCATTTTCAAGCATGCTTGAATATTATCCTCTATCCAGCCCCTTTTTCCGTTTAAAAATTTCTGATAAGTTTCGATCGCTTCTTGATTTATTCCATGATCGCGAAGTTCATTAGCAAAATAGTAAAGCTCCCGCGGGGAAAATTCTTTCCCTTCGTCTTGCATTTTGCGATAAATTTTTAAGTTTCTATCTGTGTATACTTTATTTTTCCGGTGAGTTATTGCTACATCGCTATGATAACTTTTTCCATTTACCGCCAAGTATTCGTGCACTGCACCAAACCATTGGAACTGACGAGATTGCTTCACCAGTCTGTTCCTTCGTAAGGAAGAAGTTACATTACCTGCATCATCAAATGCAAGATGATAAGGCATTGTCACGGTATCAACATCTCGTGGCAGAGTTTTCTTTAGTTGTTTAAACAGTCCACGATCTTTTTCTAATACAACATCATCTGCATCCAGCCATAAGATGTACTCTTTCGTTGCTTTACTAAAAGCAAAATTACGTGCATCCGCAAAATGATCGTGCCATTCGTAATCATATATTGTTGCGTTGAATTTGTTAACGAGTTGTTTCGTACTATCTGTAGAACCAGTATCCACAATATTTATTTCATCTACAATATCGTGAACCGATTGCAAGACACGTTCAATACTATCTTCTTCATTCTTTACAATCATACATAAACTTATCGTAATTTCATCACTGGACTGACTGGTAGTTACCTGAGGTTGTTGTTGCTGGAGTACATGAAGTGCGTCCTTTGCTTCTTTGTGTTCCGGGTCTTGACTTAGACATTGTTGATAGCTAGATACTGCATCTAACGGCATATCGAGATTTTCATAACACTGGCCGATCCAATACCAGGCGTGGAAGCTTCCCACCCCTCTTAAAATCAAATGGTGTGTATTACCTTCTCCCAATTCGAGACAATGTTTAAACGTAGATAATGCTTTATGATATTCCTCCATTTGAAAAAGAATTACCCCTTTATAAAAATGCAGATCCACATAATCTTCATACAACATGATGGCTTTATCAATGGAGGGATAAGCACCATCATAGCTCCCTGTCATCAGCATTGTTTCATATTTTAGCTTATACAAAAGCGATGGTGGAAGTTGACCAGCTTCAATAAAATGATAAAGTGCATCATTCACTGCATCAAATGCTTCCTCGTATTCTCCCATGCGATAGTATTCACTAGCAACATGATAATCCACCCATGGACTGTATTCGGCCTTCTCTTTTTCTTTTTCTAGCATGTTAAGATTTCGCTCATTTTTGTTTTTTTCAGAGGTGTAGCTGTTAAGATATCCATAATGATAGACGGTGACGGGCAATGACTTTAATTCAATTTTATCATCTAACACATCTTTGACATTGAGTTGTTCATGAATACTTCCCACAAAACGCAGACCAATGCCGGCACGAAACAGCCGATGCTGCTGCAGTACATACGCTCTATGTTCACTTGGAGGATCTTCGCCAATATAATTTACTAATGTTATACTTGCAAGTTGTTCTTTGTCTAATGATAGCACCTTTCTCAGTTGTCCTCCTTCCTCTGCATCCACTTCTTCATCAGCATCAAGCCAGAGGATCCAATCTCCTGTCGCTTTGTCTAATCCGTAATTTCGTACTTCACTAAAATCCTCTGTCCACTGATGGCGAAACACTCTTGCTCCATAAGACTCTGCAATGTCAATTGTATTGTCAGTCGAACCTGTATCTACAATAATCATTTCATCAACATACTTATCGACACTTTCCAAACATCGTCCTAAATGGCTCCCTTCGTCTTTCACAATCATACAAAGGGACAACGTTCGGTTTTTATTCATCAAACCAAGCTCCTTTCTTTCCACACATACATTTAATTCTGATACACAATTTTTCTCATATATGCTTCCATTGGCTGGATAGCTAGCTTATAATCGAATGTCAAAGCTGTTTCTCTGGCTCGTTTTCCTAACTCGACCCTTCTGGACGGATCATCAAGCAGCGATGCCACCGCATCTGTCATTCCTTCGATATCACCCACTTCTACCTGGATACAATTATCATCCGTCACATATTCCATCACACCACCGCATTTAGTTGTAATAACAGGTAATCCTGATGCCATTGCTTCTAAAGGCGGCATGCCAAACCCTTCATATAATGACGTAAATAGAAATAAGTCGGATTGGCGATAATACTCACTCAGACTTTTCTGATCTGGTGAGATAATTGTCTCTAACGGGAACACCGCATGATCGGTATGTGGTTCTGTTTGACAAACCCATTTCACTTGAAAAGAGTAACCTTGCCGATAGACGTTGTTTAGTGTTTTAATTGCTGTATCAAATCCCTTAAATGGAAGCTGTGGATTGCCGACCAGCAGAATAACAGGTGAGGTATTGTTTTTATCTTGAGTTGGATAATAGAATTCGGTATCAATGCCAATCGGTATGACATCTGTTTTCACTTGAAACTTAACTTCCAATACCGATGCTACAAATTTCGATATACTTATGATGGGAATGCCAGATGTATAGATGCTTTTCATCTTAAGTCTTAAATATAATGACTGAAACAAATTAGGTATATCACCAAACAACCATTCATGTCCCTGCTCCAGATACAACAAATTCCCCTCATAATCTAATAACTCTGAATGCTGAAAGATCCATCCCAATACAACAATGTCACAATCATCCAGGTAATCGGTAATGGGCTCATCAGGCGGCACATGTATTTTGCCATCTACCTCGATATCATACCAATCTGGAGACAAATGGCTTTCATCCGGTCCTTTATAAAAAAGGTAAACTTTATGCCCTCTTTTCCTTAATTGTTCCATTTGCTGCAATAACGATTTGACGCCACCTGTTAATTGTAAATGCGGCAAAATAAAACCTATCTTCATCAATTGTTGCGACTGTCCGGGCTTCTCAGAAAGACTATTCTGCTTTTTCTCGGCAGAAGTGGGATATACTTTAAAAATTTGCGCACCATTCTCACCTATTTCCACCAACTTATGATTAAAATCAAAAGCTGTTAAATCGATGATATTCCATTTGCTTTTGTGTGTTTCGAGAGAATTAGATAAATAGCTGCCTTGAGGGTCTGGGTAAAGAGGCGTGGATATAATCAGTGACTTATTAGTGTGTTCCAAAATTTGCTGAATGATCTTTATTCCTTCTTTTTTTTCGAAATGTTCCAGCACATCAATTAGAATAATTGTGTCATAATTTCCCAAGGAATCCATCACTTCCCCAATTTCACCATAATGTATTTTATCGTAAACATAATCATGAATAGGGTTGCGATACCCTTCAAATCCTTCTATTCCCTCAAGCTTTAAAGTCCAGCTTTCTTTGCTGTATCGTTGCTGTGGAATATCAAGTTTCTCCCGTAACAAAACCCCATACTTACCAAAACCAACACCTATATCAAGTATAGATTTAGGTGCATCAATGATTATATGATCCATAATTTCCGGAATCGCCTGATAAAAACTTGTCGGCATGTTGTTCGCTCCTTCTGTCAAACTGTAATAACAACCAAGCTTTCAATTTCTCCGATCATAAAAGCTAACTATATCATTGTATTAGTGGGACAAAATCGATATTCGTTTTATATCTATTGTTTACTTCAAAATCAATAATGGGCGTTTTGACACCCATTAAATCTGGGTGCATATATTGCATATTGAAACCACTATTTTTGGAAAATGGGAAAAAACAGAAGGAGGATTAATACGAATGTCAATGCCAAACATCCCCAATATTACTCCTGACGTAACCTTTGACAGATGCGAAGCGATCGATTTAATTTTAGCTTCTATCGCAATGGAGGAAATGTCATTATCACATATATTGAATGCTGAAGGTGAAAAGCTTCAATTTTTCCTAAAGACCCAACCTTGTCACTTGCACGAATATTTACAAATAAATAAAAGTATCCACCAAACGATGAAGTCGATTACTCGTTCCCAATTATTATTAGAAATGAAATTAGATGACGTACTCATTCTCAACGAGTCAAGTAAATGCAAATGTGACGACTGTTGCGAAGACCACCATAAGAAACATGACTGTAAAGAGTTTCACCCATGTGATTGTGATGATTGCAGAGATAATGATCCATGCGATGATTGTTAATATTGAATACACTTTATTAGAGATTGATGTTCCTTAGCATAAATCATGTAAAGGAAAGGAATGAATAAAATGAATGATAATTACCAGGATATTAAAAAACTCATAGACGATATAAATAAAAATCACTCTGAATTTTTAAATTCCTTTCTGCAATTTTTTCACGACACATTGATAACGTATGATTTAGGAGTCAAGGAAAAAGCGAAAATGGAAGAAGATATATTATCGTTAATGAGACAATGCTACAACGTAGACCTCTCCTATCACTATCGCATGACTATTTATTGTAAATTAGCAAATAAAAACTACAACGATCCACACTTAAAACAAAAATATGCCATCTGTCACATTAAGGAATTAATTAAAAAAATCGACAAAAAGTTAGACCGTATTTCTTTTTGTAAAAAGCATACCCGGACGCATTTAAAAGAAATTATTACAGCATTAAAAACAAATTACGCACTAGAAGATGACCCAAAGGTTTATCTAGCACCTCCGAGTCCATTATGTTTGTTCTTATGATAATGACCGGAAAGGATGCCTTAAAAGACTTGCTATTCCGTGTAAAGTTTAAGGGCGAATTTTTATTGCTT
The DNA here is from genome assembly GCF_022919575.1 of Gracilibacillus salinarum. Taxonomy (NCBI): domain Bacteria; kingdom Bacillati; phylum Bacillota; class Bacilli; order Caryophanales; family Bacillaceae; genus Gracilibacillus; species Gracilibacillus salinarum. The sequence goes on from NZ_CP095071.1 coordinate 1,469,508, forward strand.
GATCCTTTACACGGATATCCTTATTCAACTGTGATGACATCCATGCTATGATAGAAGATATTCCATCAATGAAAGGGACAAGCTATCATGAAAAATATACAACTGGTACTGGATGTCGGTGGTGTGCTTGCCACTGATTTAGATCTATTCTGGTCCGAATTAACAGAACAGGCACAAATGCCTTATGAAGAGGTTAGACAAACATACCGACAAGAGATTAGAGAAGCGCTTTGGCAAGGACAGATTGAAGAGCATGAGTTTTGGAGCTGGCTCTATGATACGTTTCCAACGATTGAAATCCATTCTTTAAAAAAAGCACTAACTAATAGTTTATATACGTTGCAAGGGATGAATCACCTTACTGAATGGAACAAGCTTGCTGATTTGCATATCTTAAGCAACCATCGCTCTGAATGGTTACAACCTGTATTAGATCCGATCAGACCAATCTTACAAACTATTACCATTTCATCATTAGTCGGAGCCGCAAAACCGGAACAAACCATCTATCAGCATTGTATGGATCAGTTACCTTCAGGTAAGACTGTTTTATTTGTTGATAACAAACAAGAAAACCTAGAACCAGCAAAAGCACTAGGCTGGCATACCATACACGCCAAAGCTGATCAACAATGGATCAATAAAGTGACTGATTTTCTACATACGTATCAATAAGAGCAGATCCGTACAGGTAAACTACCTATACTGTGATTTGTCAACACCCATATGCTCACGCCTCGCTGTTTCTGCTAATATTTTACCGCGCATAACCCGCATGCGCCTAATTGACTTAATTAATAAACAACTTCCTATAATATGGATTATGTTTACTAGCAGCTTAGTGGTCATTTTGAAAAATTATGTGTGGTATGATAACGCTCCGTCCAACCACTCCGCGTCCTGCGGGGCACGGCTGGAGCTAACTTTGTGAAGAAGAACGCTTCACAAAGTGGATCTCCAGCACCTGCACAATCCCGCGGGAGTCTCCGTGGTTGGCCTCCGCTGATGTATAGCTCCACAATTTATGCGGCAGCTAGGATATGAAGCACTATCTGCAAGATTTACACCATAATTGATGAAATACATTGCTAAGCACCACTGCTTCTAGCTATTCCAATCGTTGTAGTACTTCCCATTAGCGGAGGAAATAGGCGGAGACTCCGGTGGAATCAGCGCGAGCTGAAGATCCACTTAGTCTGTGCCTGTGTCTGCAAGTACCGCTTCGAAGTAAGCTTCCTCGGCACAAGGCAGCAAAGATGCTGTTCGAGTAGTAGCCTAGCTAAAGCCGTGCCCACAGGACGCGGAGCCTATTTCCGGAGCTTTGCAACGCAGATAAAATATATCAAAATGATCATTCTGCAATACATCCTTTGTTGACATAATCCATATTATAAGAACCCACTTTCCTCTTTAGCATGATTACTTCTATGACTGTATTTATCTACTTTCTTTGATCGTAAAAAAAGGATTGCTTCGCTAGTGGAAGCAATCCTTTTGATTATTAATGCATATGGGATGCGTGACCTGAGGTTAGTACCCAAATCGATCCGAATACAATAATTAAAGCTAAAATAATACTGTTGATAATGTTGAAAACGTTAATCGGACCTTCTTTTCCTTCTGTGATATGCATGAACATAAACAATTGAACTATCATTTGGAAAAGTGCCATGATGGCAATCGACCAAAGCTTAACGCCGTATGAGAAATCCGTGTATAAGCTTAAAAACACAGCAGCTAGCGTTAATGCGATCGAAAGGACAAAGCCGATTAAGTGATTCCAAGGAAAACGACTAGAATGTGCGCTCATTTTACATCATTCCTTTCAAATACACGAATGTAAAGATAAAGATCCAAACGACATCTAAGAAGTGCCAGTATAGACTGGCAATAAAGAATTTACTAGCAGTTTTTTCTGTAATGCCGCGTCTAGCAATCTGAACGAGCAATAAACTGATCCAAAAAATACCAAAGGTAACGTGAGCACCGTGTGTTCCCAGTAACGTGAAGAATGCTGCTGTGAACCCGCTTGTTTGAATACTTGCTCCTTCATGTACATAATGGATAAATTCATTAATCTCCATATACAAGAAACCTGCACCTAGTAATAGGGTGACAATCGTCCAAATGATCAGGTTTCGCTTTTGCATACTCCGCATCGAGTGAATAGCAAGACCTGCAGTGAAACTACTTGTCAATAATAAGAAAGTTTCGATCAAGACATCTTTTAAGATAAAGATGTCTTGACCTGCTGGGCCCCCAGCTGTATTGTGTTCCAACACAAAATAAGAAGCAAACAATGTGGAGAACAGCACAATTTCAGCACCTAAAAATACCCAGAATCCGAAAATATTCATTTGATGTTGTTGTGAGCGATACTCTAATGGCGTATTTGCTTGTGTCATTCTAACTCACCTCTCCACTCTCGTTCTTCTTCTTCTACTTCTTCAGCAGGTATATGATATCCGTCATCATAATCAAACGTGTTGGCAATTAAACCAATGATGATTAAGACGGATGAAATGATCGCTAATGTAAACCATTCAAATACGAGGAAGAATCCTACAATTCCGAACGCCACACTGATGAAAATCGGTGTCCAGCTATTGCTCGGCATATGAATTGGTTTAATATCTGATTTTTTCAATCCTAGTTTTCCAGCTTTTTTCTTATACCAGAAATCATCTAAGCTATCTACCTCTGGTACTTTCGCAAAGTTATAGTGTGGTGCAGGTGAAGCTGTTGCCCACTCTAACGTACGTGCGTTCCAAGGGTCATTCCCTACATTACGCTCTGCGTAACGGAAGCTCCAGTAAATGTTGTAACAAAATGCTGCAAACCCTGCTGCCATTACTAGTGAACCAATTGCAGAGAATCCGAGCCATGCACCCCATCCAGTACTTTCGGAATACGTGTACATACGACGAGACATTCCGTCTAATCCAACGAAGAACATTGGCATAAATGTGAAATTAAATCCAATCACAAATAACCAGAAATGCCATTTACCGATTTTTTCATTCAATTTGAAACCGAACATTTTTGGCCACCAGTAGTATACTGCAGCGAATACTGCAAATACAACACCTGGAATTAATACATAGTGGAAGTGCGCCACTAGGAACATCGTATTATGGTACTGATAATCTGCTGCTGCCATCGCAAGCATAACACCTGTTACCCCACCAATTGTAAAACATGGGATAAATGCTAACGACCATAGCATCGGATTAGTAAATTCAATTCGACCTTTTCGTAACGTAAACAGCCAGTTAAATATTTTTACACCGGTTGGTATGGCAATCATCATCGTTGTTAACGAGAAGATCGAGTTAACAGCGGCACTGTTCCCCATCGTATAGAAGTGGTGTACCCATACAAGCATACTTAAGAAAGCAATACCGACAACGGCAAATACCATTGATTTATAACCGAATAGATTTTTTCTTGCGAATGTCGCAATAATTTCAGAGAACATACCGAACGCTGGCAGGACGACAATATAAACTTCCGGGTGTCCCCATAGCCAGAATAAGTTCAGCCATAGCATCGGGTCCCCGCCTGCAGCCACCGTAAAGAAGTGGGTACCGAATAAACGATCCAATGACATATAAGCTAAAGCAACTGTTAAAATTGGAAATGCTGCCACAATGATAATAGATGTTACGAATGTCGACCAGGTAAAGATCGGCAATCTCATCCATTTCAAACCTGGTGCACGCATCTTAGTAATGGTTACTACAAAGTTAATCCCTGTAGCTAACGTACCGATACCTGCAATCTGCAAGGCAATCGCGTAATAGTTGTTTCCGACTCCTGGGGTAAACTCTTTACCCGCTAACGGGAAGTACGAAGTCCAACCAGCATCTGGTGAACCACCAACAACGAAAGATAAGTTAAATAACATTGCACCTGCAAAGAATAACCAGAAACTTAATGCATTTAACTTTGGAAATGCTACGTCACGTGCACCGATTTGTAATGGCACGACAACGTTCATAATCCCGATAAGCATAGGCATCGCCATAAATAGAATCATAATGACGCCGTGTGTTGTAAAGATCTCATCGTAATGCTGTGCATCAAGGAATTCCATATCAGGTCTAGATGTTTGAGCTTTCATAAGGAGACCATCAACGCCACCTCTAAAGAACATCAAGACGCCTGAAATAATATACATTATCCCGATTTTTTTATGATCAACGGTAGTGAACCATTCGTTCCATAACCATTTCCATCTTTTTAAGTACGTAATTAACGCAACAAGACCTACCATTGTCAAGCCAATGGCGATTTGAGAGAACAGGATCAGTGGGTCACCTGTTACCAAAAGTTTATCTAATGACATGCTTTTCACCGCCTTATAAATTAATGATGTGAATGATCCTCGTGTGTAGAAGAATCAGTAGATTGTTCTGACTCTTGCTCGGCATTATCATTCGTTTCTTGTTCTGTATCTTCTGCTTGTTCCTGTTCACCAGAGCTATCTTCTTCTCCGTGATGGATCTCATACAAGTCAGAATCGATGTATTGCTCTGAACCGCCGTGTGCATGGTCGATCCATTCTAAGTGTGTACCGTTATATGTTTTACGCCCAATGACAGTAGGCTTTAATAATTCACTATATTCGTCTTCTGTTAAATCATTGGCTGTATTCTTCACATCCTGCACCCATTCATTGAAGTCATCATTTGACATTGCTTGGACTTCGAAGTCCATGTGTGCATAACCTCTACCATTAAAACTAGTGTTTCTACCGTAGAAAGAACCTTCCTGATCTGCTACAAGGAACAGATTCGTCTGCATGTTTGCCATCGTATATTTCTGACCGCCTAATTCTGGCACCCAGAACGATTGCATCGTACCTGCAGAAGTCATTTTAAATTGTACGGGATGATCAGCTGGAATATTGAGATAGTTTACTGTTTCAATTCCTTGTTCCGGATAACTGAAAATCCACTTCCAGTCAGCAGATGTGACATGGATCACGATCGGCTCTTCTTCCTCATAACCTTGCGGGATATCCTCTACTTCATAAATTGTCTTAGCTGTAGGGATCATCAAGGCAATTACGATGGCAATCGGAATTACAAACCAGATAACTTCCAGTAAATGATTTCCTTCCTCTTCTTCCGGTTCAAAATCACCGTCATCTTTTCTTGCTCTGTATTTCCAGATGATAAACCCGAATAACACAAAAACAATTAATACAATAATCGCCATGAATATAATCGAGTACACGATCAAATCAGACAAATTACGCGCTACCGGCCCTTTTGGATCAAAGACAATCAGCTTTGAATCACATCCTGCCAGTAATACAGGAATCAACAATAAAGTAAAGATATATGTGAGCTTCTTCATTGCCTTCATGGTGTTTCTCCTCTCCCAATTGTTACTATTTGTTTCTATTAGTTCTATACCCTTTAGTCTGAAGTTCAGACCACAACTGTCTTTTATTGTGACAGCTAAATGTGATGAAAATATGATGGAATCAATTTTGTCATAAATTGTTCAAAATAACACAATCTATTTTACTAATGTCGTTTTTTTCTATACTATTTGAGATAAGGAATATAACACGTTTGAGAGGGATAAGTATGAAGAAGATTTTAATTGTGGACGACGAACAACAAATGAGAATGATGTTGACGCTCTATTTGCGGAATGATTTCAAGCTCTATGAAGCGGTTGACGGTGAGGAAGCAATACGTATTTTTAAGGAGAATGAAATCGATCTTGTCCTATTAGATGTCATGATGCCGAAACTGGACGGAATCGCAGCATGTAAACAGATGAAGAACATTAAGTCAGATGTGCCAATCATTATGCTTACTGCGCTGAACGAAACCTCTCAAAAAGTGGAAGGACTGATGATTGGTGCAGATGATTACATGGTCAAGCCTTTTGAGCCTGAAGAATTATTAGCACGAATTCACGTACAATTCCGGCACTATGAAAAAAATGAATCATCGAGTAACAGATTAATTTATCATGAATTAACGATTGATCCTTCCTCACACGAAGTAATGGTGAAAGGCAAAGAGATCAAGTACAGCCCAAAAGAATTCGATTTACTCTATTTATTAGCAGCTCATCCAAACCGTGTCTACACGAGAGAGCAATTATTAGATATTATTTGGGGATTAGATGAAGTGGTCGATATCCGGACTGTGGATTCCCATGTTCGTTATGTCCGAGACAAGCTAAAAAAAGCTGGCATATCGAAGCAACCTGTCGAAACAGTATGGGGAGTTGGCTACAAATTTGATTGGGAGGATAAACATGAAGCTGAATAGTGTGGTTTTTAAGCTTGGGGCAACGATTTTATTTCTGCAGCTCATTATTCTGATACCGCTAGGGTATATCATCTTACAGTTGATTTTGAATTATTCGATTAACCAGACAGAAACACAACTAGTTCAACTTTCAGAGAAATATGCCGAGCAGGTAAACAGTGTGGAAGACCCGGACAATGTCCAATTATTGGAGCACTTAACAGAGATGACAGACACAAGCGCCGTCATTCTCGATGAAAATGGGGAAATGCTATTAAAGACTAATTGGGAAGAGGATATTTCTGATAATGTACTAGAAAATCCTGAGCTCAAACAACTGGAGGAAGGTGAATCGATCGTCAAAGAATATACCTTTGAAGGAAATACCTATTTGAAAGTTGCTCAGCCGATTATCAGTAATGATGCTTCCGTTGGCAGTGTTGTCTTATTTTCATCATTCGGACTTATTAGCAATTCCATTCATAATATTATTGTGCTGGTCATCCTTGCAAGTCTCGGAGCTGTCGGGTTAGCGATCGGCTTTACTTTTTTTATTTCAAAGAAAATAGGTGGGCCTCTCATTGCAATGGAGAAGGTCGCCAAACAGATTGCCGAGAAGAAAAACTTTTCGTTACGTGTAGATTATAAAGCAAATGATGAGATTGGCTCGCTGGCAGGTGCAATCAATCATTTATCGGAAACATTAGAACGGTACCAAACCAACCGTAATGAATTTTTCTCTAATATTACACATGAATTAAAAACACCACTCACTTATGTAAAAGGTTACGCGAATGCAGTCCGACATCAAATGTACCAAAACAAAGAGGAACGCGATGAGTTCCTTGAGATTATCGAAAACGAAACCGATCATATCAGCAATCTGATGGATGATTTAACAGACCTCTCTAAAATAGAAGAAGGAAAAATCGACTTGAATCAAGAAGAAATCAATGTGAACAGACTGGCAGAAGAAATGATCAAACGGTCTCAATTCAGAGCGGCAGAAAAAGGCTTAAAAATGAAGTTGGACGCTCCTAAGCATAACGTGTATCTATTTGCAGATAAGAGCAGGCTCGATCAAGTGTTGACCAATTTAGTAGAAAATGCGGTTCGATATACAGAAAAAGGGGAAATACATCTGCAGCTGAAAGAGGAGCCTAACCAAGTCATGATTCGAGTCAAAGATACTGGGATCGGCATTAAGAAGGAAGATATCCCTTACTTATTTGAACGTTTTTATCGGGTAGATAAATCGCGATCTCGCGCAAATGGTGGTACAGGATTAGGCCTAGCTATTGTCAAAAATTTAGTCGAAATGCATGATGGTGAAATTCACGTTGACAGTGAAGTAAATCAAGGAACCTCTGTTACCCTGCAGTTTCCTAAGAAAGGAGCAAAGAACCATGCGTTATCAAAATAAAGTTGTGCTCGTTACGGGCGGAGCCAATGGTATCGGTGCTGCAATTGTACAGGCATATCTTGCAGAAGGGGCTCAAGTGATTATCGCAGATACCCAAGTCCCTTCCGATAAACAAGCAGTATTTATAAAAACAGATGTAAGCAAAATGGATGAAGTGGAGCGTTTATTTACGCATATTCGCCAACATTATCAACGTCTTGATATCTTGATTAATAATGCTGGCGTATCGAAATTCAAGGATTTTTTTACCATTGGTATAGAAGATTGGGAAAACGTCATAAACACGAATTTACGTGGCGCTTTTTTCTGTGCTCAACAGGCAGCACAAATCATGAAAGAGCAATCCATCGCCGGCAGCCTAATCCAAATTGCTTCCACTCGAGCATTCATGTCAGAAGCCAATACGGAGTGCTACTCTGTCAGCAAGGGTGGTTTGTTTTCTCTGACACACGCACTTGCAATGACTTTACAGGACGATCACATTACCAGTAATGCGATTAGTCCTGGTTGGATACAAACGGAGGATTATCATGCATTACGAGATATAGATCACCAGCAGCACCCTTCCAAGCGAGTAGGAAAGCCTGAAGATGTTGCAAGAGCATGTTTATTTTTAACCGATCCGTCTAATACTTTCATTAATGGAGAAAATCTGATGATTGATGGTGGCATGACCAGAAAAATGATTTACGAACATTAACGAAAGGACGAAAAACATGGAATTGCAGCTGATAGAAGTATATATTCCCAGCAATCGCTTCGATCAATTTTTAATCGAAATACAGGATTTTGATTTTATTGAAAAGTGGCATACACCAGTGTCGGAATCACAACAACTGGTAAAGATCTTAATGGAAAAGAAAAACACGGAGAAAATTCTTGATTTTCTCGAGATGAACGATCGGGGAGAAGAAGAAATCCGTGCATTACTTTATAATATTTCAACGTATATTCCTCGTATGGAGGAGGACGAACAAAAAGAAAATGAACAGGATCCCGAAGAAAGGGAAAATGAGATCACAAGGGCAAGCCGGCATGAATTATATAATGTTGTGCAATCTTCTAGTAGAGCAAGTGTTAATTTCATTTGGATGCTTGTCTTATCGGCTGTAGTTGCCACTGCAGGCATTGTGAAGGACAGCGCCGCCATTGTAATTGGAGCTATGGTGATTGCCCCATTAATTGGTCCTTTCACCGCACTCTCCTTCGCTGCTATTCTAGGCGACTATCACCTGATGAAACGCTCTGCTCTTACTTCATTGTTCGGTCTTGCTATTCCGATATCTATTGCAGTCTTATTTGGTTTTCTTTTTCCATTACCGCTACATAGTGACGAATTTCTTGCTCGAACAAATATTGAGTTTATGGACATTATTGTAGCACTTGCTGCAGGGACAGCCGGCGCCTTATCCTTCGCCAAACGTGTATCTGAAGCGTTAGTTGGCGTAATGGTATCCGTTGCTTTACTACCACCCGCTGTCGTACTAGGCATGATGCTCGGTGACTTCTCCTGGGAAGCAGCCATTACCCCATTTCTGTTACTGATGGTCAATATTAGCGCCATTCTCTTTTCGGCAATTGTCGTGTTTTGGACCATTGGCATTCAACCGAACAAATGGCAAAAAATCCAAGTAGCCAATACTTCCAAAACCTATGCGTTAATCGCCGTCAGCCTTGTCATTATCATTTTAGCCGTCATGATCTATGTGATTAAATTTTAAGAACGGTGAAATCTTCTTAGCATTAAATGACGGGTTTGACCGGATACATCAGCTCTGGATGAAATAAACATCCTGCACTAGTTGTTCCATGCTTCATGCAAGCAGTTGTTTTTTTAAATACGAATGGGGCACTATTCGACCATATCAACCACTGAAGAATGGAGTAATGGACGAATAGTGCTTTTTTGTTCATAATACTCTTCATGGAGATCGTTTTTGATCGAATTAGGGTTATGTACTGCAGTAAATCAGCATTATATTTCCTCACGTATTGAATAATCTTACACTCATAAAAAATAGTAAATAACCTAATAATATTTGCACAAAACCTACATACAATTTATAATATGAATATATGTTCATATATAAATTTCAAGGAGGTAGTTTATGGCACATCATCACGATCATGACCATGGACACAGCCATGGCCACGGACATCATCATCACCATACCAATAACAAAAAAGCACTACTAATCAGCTTTATACTAATTACTGCTTTTATGATTCTCGAAGTCGTGGGAGGACTCTTGACGAACAGTTTAGCTCTTTTGTCTGATGCAGGTCACATGTTAAGCGATGCATTCGCAATGGGGTTAAGTTTATTCGCTTTTAAATTGAGTGAAAAAGCAGCCAATAATCAGAAAACGTTTGGTTACAAGCGGTTTGAAATTTTAGCTGCATTTATTAATGGCGTTACCCTCTTGGTGATTTCCATTTATATTTTTTATGAGGCTTACCATCGTTTTCTTGAACCACCGAATGTAAGTCCTGCCATGCTGTGGATTGCCGTAACTGGTCTTGTTGTCAATATCATCGTAGCCTTTATTTTAATGTACAGCGGTGATACCGAGGATAATTTGAATATGCGCAGTGCATTTCTCCATGTATTAGGTGATCTGTTAGGTTCGGTAGGTGCGATTGTAGCAGGTATTTTAATTATGTTATTTGATTGGAATCTGGCTGATCCGATTGCAAGTATCATTGTAGCCTTATTAATTTTAGTGAGTGGTTATCGTGTTACACGAGATTCGTTTCATATTTTAATGGAAGGAACACCTGATAACTTATCCTATCAGGAAATCGAAAACCAACTTGTCCAGCTGAATGGGGTTATGAATATACACGATTTACATGTTTGGACGATCACATCTGATTTCCCATCGTTAACCTGCCATATCGTTGTAAAAGAAGAGACTGACCGAGATCAGTTATTGAAACAGGCATCCACCCTGTTACATGATCAATTCGGCATACATCATACGACGATTCAAGTGGAAGGCGCCGGTTCAGATTTAGAAAAAGAGGAAGATTGCTGTAATTAGTTTGGAGGGAAAAAACATGACAGATGAAACATATCAGTCATTAGATGAAGAAACGCTCTTTTTAGTGTCACAGACATTTAAGGCATTAGCTGACCCAACAAGAATTAAGATCCTTCACTTACTATTTGAAGGAGAATTATCAGTTTCCAATATTGCAGAGAAGCTGGATTTGAACCAGTCCAATGTGTCTCACCAATTGCGGTTCCTGAAAAATTTGCGGCTCGTAAAGTACAGAAGAGATGGTAAGACAATTTATTATTCACAAGACGATGAACACGTCATGCGGATTCTTCAACAATCAATTGATCACGCGACGCATCATTAATAGCAATCGCTCTATCCTTGTTAGATGTGTGCTTTCTTTAATATTTGGATCATGTAAAGATAAAGTTAACTTCATCCGTGCCCCGCACGACGTGAAGTGGTTGATCGAAGCGGTATCCCAGCACAAGAAACATTTCAAATGACTATTAAGCAGTCAACATAATCGATATTATAAGAACCCACCTACTTGTCCAGCATGATTACTTCTATGACGGTACTTATATACCTTTTTTGCTAATAAGAAAAAACTTCGGCACTCGTAAAAACGAAGCTCAGTGCCGAAGTTTTTTTTAATGCATGGCGTTCTGCAAATTTCTTATACACAGGTGAACGAGTTAATTCTGTCTAGATCAATACCAAAATAGACCCAATTAAAACCAGTCCAGCGATAGCCTGATACGGACTGTCTGCCAACATAGGTTGGATAGAACCAGAAGGAGTTAAAGCGATTTAACCAAATATACGTATAACGATAGAGACAGCCGCGGATCGATCCAGGATCAACCGCATAAAGCTGCGGACCATCACCTAATTGATTAGGTGGAGCTGGTACATGTTGTGGTGGCGGTCCTGGTGGCATTCCGCCTCCACCCCCAGATCCTGGTGGTCCTGTTGGTGGTGGACCTCCAGGACCACCTCCGGGACCTCCGGGACCACCTGGACCTCCGGGACCTGGCCCCCATGGATTCCATTGACCTCCTCCTGAACCGGATCCTGGAAATAATGGGAAGAAGAATACTTGTCGGTCCTGAGGATACATATTGCCATATTGATCATACATGTAATCATAATTATTCGGATAGAATTGTTCCACAAAGATAACCTCCTGTCACTACACTATATGTGCAAGAGGTGGAATTGGGTAATTTGTCCATGTTAATTTGGGCACTTGTCTAGATAAACAATACAAACTTCTCCCTCTGCTTTCCACTTTAACTCCTTTTCTCATATTAAATATGATTAATCCTGCGGCTGTACTTTTTGCTTTCTTGACCGATAAGAAAAACCGGGAAAGCCCACCCGGTCCTTTGTCAAGATGAGAGGACATCCGAAAGTCTGTATTCCTGACCTCGAAAGCCTTTGTAATACTCCGGATACATTTCTCCTCCGCACTTTTCACAACTAAACTGTGGGGGAACACTTGGATCTCCTCCATCCATGATATCGAAATCTCGTACCACACTGTACGGGATTTTTTCTTCTTCATGACAAGTCAAACAATGATAGTTGACGGCTTGTTGGCTTTTGGATGGCTGTAAATGATCTCTTCCTTTTTGTTTCTTCTGTTTTTTCTTTTTTTGGTTTTTCGGTACTCGTGAGATAACGTATCATCCTTTCTAAATAGGCTTGGGCTTCTTGATTGATGGCTACTTTTATGTCTAACTGCTCGTTATCGAGACATACTTCTCCCATATATTCATAATAATTATCACAATGACGACAAACCATAGGGTCTTTCCCACCACTAGCGATTACGCGCTCTCTCCATGTTTGACGACGAAGGGTCTTTTTTACTTTCAAGAGGATGCGATTCACTCTCTCCTGCCACTTTTCGATAAGCTTTCTACATATAGATTTACTTCTGCGTGAATAGATGCCATAATGACGAATGACTTTAAATTGTTCATCCGGAATATGCCGAATGAGACACTTGATGAACTCTTCTACCATCATGGTTTCGGTTTCTTCTTCCCCTGTTTTCTTATCCATATATGTAAACGTCACAAAATCACCATCATATGCCACAATCCGGTTCAGACCAATCGCAGGTCGTCGCATATAACGACCGATATAGCGTAACTGTTCGGTTACATTTCCTCGATTTTTCGGTGCGTACACATAAAAACCATCTCCATTAGCACGATACGCCTTCTGTAATCGTCCTTGGACTTTCTTCTTTTCTTTTGGAGACAAATAAGCACGAATCATTTTTAACACAACAGTTTGCCATTGCTTTCGTAACCTTGTATAAGGAATATAGTCATACACTTTCCACGCTCCCCGTTTCGTTATCCCGCCCATGGTTACTAACATATGTACATGTGGATTGAAATTCAATGTGGAACCAAACGTATGGAGTCCAGCGATAATGCCGGGAGTTACCTTGCTTTTTTCTTCAAAGAATTCACGAATCAATCGTACCCCTTCGTCCATCAATGGTTTTAACAACTCTCGGTGCAACAGGAATATATCTCGTAAATCTTCATCAATAGTGAGAATCACATGGCGATGGTTCACTTGGTACACATCTTCGCTTAATAAACGACTCCACTCTTCACTTTCCCCCACAGCACAAGTCGTACAGAAGCGTCCTTTACATCGATAGGGAACGTGCTTTGTCTCATGGCAACCTTCACAAACAAAGAGCTTAAATCCTTTTTTCATATCCCCACAGTCTCTAAATTTTTCTACCTCCTTGATCACGACAGGGCGGATTCTATCTCCATACGTTTCCTTGAAGGTTTCCCAATGTTGATGATCATCAAATAGCATTTCTTTTAGTATATTTGTCTCCATACAAACACCTTATCACAGTTCAAAATCCTTTGATACCGCGGATTATATACTTTCTTTACTTATTAGAAAAACCGGGATAAACCACCCTGTCCTAATTGACTTAATCAATAAACAACTTCCTATAATATGGATTATGTAAACTAGCCGCTTTATGCTTAGTGGTAATTTTGAAATGATTCATGTGCTGGGATACCGCTCCGTCCAACCACTCCGCGTCCTGCGGGGCACGGCTGAAGCTAACTTTGTGAAGAAAGGCACTTCACAAAGTGGATCTTCAGCGCCTGCCTGTCCCGCGGGAGTCTCCGTGGTTGGCCTACGCTAGGATATGGGCTCTACAACTTTTGTAAGAGATAGCATATTGATCACTGTATATATATAACAGCAATTGAATGAATAACATAATGCCTAGATCCACTGCTTTTAGCTGTTTCATATGATGTAGTACTTCCCTCAAGCGCAGGAAATAGGCGGAGACTCCCGTGGAATCAGCGCGAGCTGAAGATCCACTTCATTTGTGCCTGTGTCTTCTAGTATCGCTTCGAGGTAAGCTTCCTCGGCACAAGGCAGCAAAGATGCTGTTCAAGTAGTAGCCTAGCTGAAGCCGTGCCCACAGGACGCGGAGCCTATTTCCGGAGCTTTGCAACGCAGATAAAATATATCAAAATGATCATTCTGAAATACAGCCTTTGTTAACATAATCTATATTATAAGAACCTGTCTTCCTATTCAGCATGATTACTTCTGCGACTGTACATATATACTTTCTTTGCTTAGAACAAAGGCGCAAGCGCCCGTATAGAGACGTAGCGAGTGGAGCGAATCAACTGAGATAAAGGAATCACGGTGAGCTTGCGAACCGATGATGACTTATCGTAGGGCGATTTCGCGAAGTCGCCTAGTCTCTGGGCGCTGGAGCCGGACGTGGCCGTTTCTGTCAGCGAACATCATATAGCCCAAAATTTATACTTTCCTTTCTTGACTTATTAGAAAACCAGGCAATGACATCATCGCCTGGCTTCGTTTTTTCTAGGATAAATATTTTTTTAATACTTTCGCACCATTACAAGAAAATAAGCATTCCTTCTCTTCCATTATTGTTTCTATATGAACATCTCTTCCCCACAATTGATAAATATACGGAAGTGTTTTCTCTAAATAACGGACATCCAGTTCCACTCCTTCAAAATGATGACGGAGGTATAACTCACCATTTCGTAAGTAATCACCATTCACTACTGTTAAATATGGAAAACCACCATTCAACCTGCTCGAAATCAATTGATCCCTGACATCTTCCCATTGTTTATCGACGATTTTGTATTGATGGCCTTGCTTCTGAAAAAGATACATATCCTCGCGTTCCACTAGGTCTTTCGTTAAATAATTCCGCATAAAAGAAATATCTGATTCTATTTCTCTTACCTCAAAGATTTTTTCACGGCCTGTGCCAGCTTCTACACCAAAGCGTTTCATTTCTTCTGTGGGATTATTATAACGCTCTTCAATATCCTCAAACATCTTAACCCCTAGATAATATGGATTGATTTGGGTAGTTGATGGCTGAACAACACTAGCATTTAATGAGGCGAATTCTACGGTTTCATCACTCGACAAGTCTAATTCTCGCATAATCCGTTGATGCCAGAATGTCGCCCATCCTTCATTCATAATCTTTGTTTCTAGTTGTGGCCAGAAATAAAGCATTTCTTCGCGCATCATGGTTAAAATATCGCGTTGCCAATCATCCAGCTCACGACTATGTTGTTCGATAAATAATAGGATATCTTTTTCTGGTTTCGGCGGAAAAGGCTTTTTCTTTCTTATCGATTGATCTGATTTCGAAGATACTGGTCCATCCAATTCCCATAAATCATCAAATTCTGTTCGTCTGGCCTGTTTTGGTGTTTCTTCATCATCGTCCTTTTGCCAATCCAGTCGTGCCTTTAAAAGGGTTGGATCAATATGTTCCTGTATGGCCAGCACGGCATCCAGAAACTTTTCCACTTCTTTAATTCCATATTGTTTTTCATATTTGGCGACACGATCGGCAGTCGCAGCCATACTTTCGACCATATCTCGTTTCGTATTCTGAAAACGAACATTATTTTTAAAGAAATCACAATGTGCTAACACGTGTGCGACAATCAATTTATTTTGAACCAGACTATTGGAGTGGAGCAAAAATGCATAGCATGGATTAGAATTAATCACCAATTCATAAATCTTACTTAAACCAAGATCATTTTGAAGTTTCATTCGGTGAAATTGTTTCCCAAAGCTCCAATGCGAAAACCTGGTCGGCATTCCATAAGCGCCAAACGTATATAGAATTTCAGGTGGGCATATTTCATAGCGCATTGGATAAAAGTCGAGGCCAAATCCTTCGGCAATTTCGGTAATTTCCTGAATTGCTTTTTCTAGTTTTTTTCTTTCATCTACTTTCAAACGAAACACCTCCACTACACTATATGAGTTGGCAAATAAAAATAGGACACCCATTACTAAAATGGATGTCCGGTTTTTCACTTTTCTGCTGTCATTTCCATCAGTTCCTCTATAGTGATGGATATCTTCTCAAAACTTTGATTGACGCTGTCCAATTGCTGCGCGAATTGTTCAATTTCGGTTTCGATTGTATTGTTATGTCCTTTTGCATCGTGCATATTCACCATTAATTCTTCAAAAAAGCGTGAGATCTGTTTCATGTTATCGCTACTGTTAGTTACTGACAGCTGCACCTCATCTACATAATTGGTTACTTTGGCAACCTGTGTATTGGTTTTATCTATAAGCCCTGTTACATTACTAACAGATTGCTTTGTCTGTTCTGCAAGTTTTCGGACTTCATCAGCAACCACCGCAAAACCTTTCCCTTCCTCCCCTGCCCGAGCAGCTTCAATTGCTGCATTCAATGCAAGCAGATTAGTCTGTTCTGCAATATCAGTCACCATGTTTACAATCGTTTCAATTTGATTAGAGATGTCAGAAAGGCTTGTACTTTCCCGTTTGATTCCGTGCATTTTTTCCTCAATCTGGCCGATTTGCACCTCTTGTGATTGCAGGTCGTTCCTTCGGTCAATCGATGAACTCTCTACGTGTTCTGATGTAATCGTTCCTTCCTGTGCATATTTCAGAATCGTCTCTACTTGCTGTGACAAGGATGCAGCAGACGATTTGGAAGATTGAAAAATAGCAGCTATACGTTCCGATGTTTCCTGTATCTTATCACGAATACGTTGCTTTTCTATCTCTTGCTGTTCGTGTACATCTTGTATTTTTACTTGATAGGCGTATAATACCAATTGCTGTTCTAGACTGATAATTTTTCCGGTTGCTAAAACAGCCTGATGAAAAAATGTTCTATCGGTAATCTCTTCTTGCAAAATAATTAATAGCTGGTTCTGCAGCCCTTGAAATGCAGCCAAATACCATTTGGGCTCTAGACCAATGTGATAATGTACTTCCGCAATTCGTACACGTTTCTCACAATAGGTCGAATCGATAATTCCATTAAACATTTCCTTAATATGAGGCTTTAACGATTGTTGTAACTTTTCAACAGAACTATTTGTTTCAATAATAGCTACCAAAGAGTCTTCATAGAATAAATTCCGGTAAAATTCATGCACAATCTCGTCTATTCGTTCATCTAACCATGGTTTTATTTGCTGTAATACCGCTAAATCCAATTCAGTTAAGTTTATGATTTGGATTTGCTTTTCCAATTCACTGCCACTTTCCACATCTAACAGAGCATTAGATGGATCTATTTCCAAATGTGTTGAAACCTTATCTCGCTTCTTAAACAAAATTGCCATGATAAAGGACTCCTTTTGTTGTTATTTTATTACATTTTATAGTACTTTTAGATTAAATAAAATAACCTACACAAAAGTTAGTACTTTTGTATAGGTTATTTGGTCATTTATACCAATCCCGTTACTTTATCTTTACACTTACAGGTTGTAAGCGTATATCCGATAATATGGAATCCTTTATGCTTAAGAAAGCGAATAGCTATATTTTTTTCTAAATGGCTGGATGCCACGATGTAAATAGATCGTGATGGAATTTCGTGATAATACCTTTTTAAATAAGCAATGGGAATAACAAGCGCATCATCAAACTTATCATTATCTGCTTCCTGGTAGTCTCTAATATCTAAAGTGATGGTTTGATTGTTTTGCTGCTTTTTCGGATCCACACACGGCACTCCTGAAATCGGCGCATATCGTGTATAAATCATTCGCGCAATCACTAGCAAAGCTATGATGACTGCCATCCAAAAGATCGACATGTTATAGCATCCTCCATTTTCCATGATGAAGCTCAGAATTGACGTCTGTCCTATATTACTTCTATAAGTGAGTGACAAAGCCTGTTAACAGGTTATACCTGCGTTAGTATATTGTCAACCTTTTGAATCATCATTATTGTTGATAATCTTTTACTTTTTGCCAATAGTGAACTAAGGTATTCATCCCTTTTTCAAAATGGGCAACCGGAAAGCTCTCATTCGGTGAGTGCAGCCGGTCATCAGGTGTGCCAAATCCGAGCAAGACAACTGGTATGTGATAAATAGCATCTATCCATTCTACAACAGGAATCGATCCACCCATTCTTACATACACTGCTTCTTTATCAAACGTTTCCGCAAAGCTTTCAGCAGCCTTCTCAATCAACTCATGATCTGGATCAACTTTATATGCCTTGGCAGATAAAGGTTCCCGCTTAATCGACAGGGTTACACCTTCCGGAACATGTTCCTCTAAATGCTTCACCAATAAATCTTGAATTTCCGTCGGATCCTGACCTGGGACGAGACGGCATGTCAATTTGGCGGTAGCAGTCGATGGGATAATTGTTTTGGTTCCTTCTCCTTGATAACCACTATACAAGCCATTGATTTCTAATGTTGGTCTTGCCATTGTATGTTCTTTTGCCGAATAGCCTGCTTCTGATACAGTACGTGATATTCCAGTAGAAGCAGGATAATCTTCACCTGGCGCATCCTTTATTAACGTACGCTCTTCCTCTGACAACGGTTCAACTTTATCATAAAAATGAGCGACTTGCACAACTTCTTGCTCATCTTTCATGGTCGCTAATAACTGAGCCATTGCCATTGCTGGATTTTTCACTGCTCCTCCGTAGAGACCTGAATGCAGATCATTATCTGGTCCCTTCAAGGTAAATTCTAATCCGGTAAATCCTTTTAACCCATACAAGATGGTTGGCTGATCATTTGCTACCATCCCTGAATCAGAGATCACAGCAAAATCTGCTGCAAATTTTTCTTTTTGCTGGTGAAGTATTTCGTACAAATTAGCACTGCCAATTTCTTCTTCCCCTTCAATACACACTTTCACATTAAGTGGTAAGGAGCCATTTGTTTTCATAAAAGCTTTTAACACAACAAGATGCATAAACACTTGCCCTTTGTCATCACTTGCCCCTCTTGCGTAAATGCGTCCATCTCTTATGTCAGCCTGGAAGGGTTCACTTTCCCACAAATCCAGCGGATCCGGTGGCTGTACATCGTAATGCCCGTAAAAAAGGACTGTTGGCGCTTCCGGCCCCGCTTCCATCCACTCTGCATAAACAAGAGGATGACCTGCTGTTTGCTGCACTTCTACTTTATCAAAGCCTGCTTCTTTTATATAATCTGCCACGAATTCTGCCGCGTTTTTCACATCGTCTTTATGTGAGGAATCTGTACTTACACTAGGAATATGTAAAAATTTCTTCAGTTCTTCGAGATGTGTTTCTTTATGTTTTTCCAAATATGCTAATACTTCTTTCATTTGCCCCATTCCTTTCCATGGTTTCCCATTGATAGTTTAACATAAAACGTGGGATTCATTCATTATAAACGTTTTTACCGTAGATGGTCATCGGTTCTAAGCAACAGCGCTTTGACTAAAACTAGAAATATGCTGGAGGGATATTCTGGCACATAAGAAAAGCCAGGAACCCCAGCAGGTCTTATCTAACAAAATAACATTCCACTGCCTGTAATATGTATTATGTAAACAAGCAGCTTAGTGGTGATTTTGAAATATTATGTGTGGTAGGATACCGCTCCGGCCAACCACTTCGCGTCCTGCGGGAGTTATTATGAACGAAACTAGCCCCTTCTCGTATTATCGAAGGTTAATCCGGGTATAGCGTAAGTGAAATGAAAACCCAAATCAGAGCTAAAATACGAAAGGAGCTAGTACCATGAAGTATAACACAAAATATGTAGGATTGGACGTATCGAAAGAGAAAATTGCAGTAGCCGTTGCGGATGAAGGACGTTCTAAACCAAGGTATATTGGGATGATTGACTATACAGTAGAAGCCATTGATAAGATAATGAAGAAATTAGGAGAATCCGCAGAGCTTCAAGTTTGTTATGAGGCCGGAGCTGTTGGGTATGGACTCTATCGATTGCTTACACATTTGGATATCCCTTGCGAAGTTATTGCGCCATCCTTAATCCCTCAGAAACCTGGTAATAAGGTGAAGACCGATAAGCGAGATGCTTTAAATCTGGCAACCCTTTATCGCGCAGGGGAATTAACACCGATTTTTGTCCCCACAGAAGATGATGAGGCTTTACGTGATTTAGTTCGGGGACGTGAAGATGTGAAGGAAGATGAAAAAAGAGCCAAACATAGAGTAAACCATTTTCTTCTTAGAAATGGAAGAAAAGAACCGGAAGGAGTCAGAAAATGGAGTGTGAGATATTGGGAATGGCTTCACACCTTAACATTTAAGCGATTAACATCAAGGAGCATATTCCAAGAATATGTGCAACTACTTAGGGAATCTCAACAACGATTAAAGCGATTAGAAAAGATTATTAAAGAAGAAGCCGAAAATGGTGTACATGCCCCCATGATCCAAAAACTTATGTCACTTCGAGGTGTAGCCTTAATCACCGCAACTAGTTTAGTGGCAGAAGTCGGTTCATTTGAACGCTTTCAAAAAGCCAGCCAATTTATGTCCTACACAGGTTTGGTGCCGATGGAAAGTTCCAGCGGGTATATACGAAAGCAAGGTAATATAACGAGAACAGGAAATAGACATGTTCGAAGGCTTTTGATTGAGGCTGCATGGAGTTATCGTTATTCACCTGCCGTGAAAGGAGAGTTGGCAAAGAGACAAAAAGGACAACCAGCTAATGTTACAACTATTTCGTGGAATGCCCAACAACGCTTGCATAAGAAGTATTTCCGACTAATGCAACGAGGAAAAGAAAGTGGTAAAGTTATCACAGCTATTGGGAGAGAGTTGGCAGGTTTCATATGGGCAATTGCCAACGAACCAACTAATGAATTTACGTAATCATTAAAGTAGGCATGCGCGAATAGAAGGAAGAAGTGATCTGCAATAAAAGGAAATGAATATAGGGCTTGAAGGCAAAGATAAAAACCGTAAAGGATAACGCACGACGTAGACTTGTGCTAGCTATGTTTTAATAGTGAACGCACGCCAGGAGTTCGTGACAGATCCTGAAACGGAAAGATAAAATGTGAGAACCCACGGATATAATCGGAGCAGAGAATTTTTGCCTTCATGCCGTGTGTTCACCTCCTTTATAACTGAAAAGGAAGGGTGAATCTCATTATTTCTTAGCTTTGCATAAGTGTCTCTCCTATTAAAAGCATCGTCAAGGAGAACACTTGACAATCCTTTTGATAGGAGAGGAGAAGTTGGTAAGCTAAGAAGAAGGAGATATTCTGCATATCTCTGCTTATTGAATAGTATTTAATAAAAAAAGAGCCAACATGGACTCTTAGCTTAAGGTTGCCCAAAATTAGAAACTTTCCATTGTTTGCGACAGGGACTTGACAGTTTCGTTCATATCAGTCTACGTGGTTGGCCTACGCTAGGATAGGGACTCTACAACTTTATCCGAGCCAGTATATTAACTGCATGCATATATAACAGGAATTGAATGATTAACATAATGCCTAGAACCACTGCTTTTAGCTGTTTCATACGTTGTAGCACTTCCCATAAGCGTAGGAAATAGGTGGAGACTCCCGTGGAATCAGCGCGAGCTGAAGATCCATTTAGTTTACCTATCATACAAAAAGCACTTATCTTCTTCAGATAAGTGCTTTTTTGTATTTATTCTAAACCTTTTGCTAAGTCTTCTATTAGATCATCTACATCTTCAATACCAACTGAGATACGGATTAGGCCGTCTGTGATGCCTAGTTCTTCTCGGCGCTCTTTTGGAATAGAGGCATGTGTCATGCGGGCAGGGATTGAGATAAGACTTTCTACAGCGCCTAGGCTTTCTGCTAATGTGAAGTATTCCACCTTGCTCAAGACTTGGTCTGCTTTTTCTCCGCTACCTGCGTCAAAAGCGATCATTCCGCCAAATCCTTCCGCTTGCTCTTGTGTCGTTTCATGACCAGGATGTGCAGGTAAGCCAGGGTAATATACTTTTGTCACGTTCGGATGTTCATCTAAATAAGCTGCAATCTTGTTCGCATTCTTTTCAATAGCTTCCATACGCAGACCTAAAGTTTTAATCCCGCGCATTAACAACCAGCTGTCTTGGGGTCCTAATACAGCTCCTACAGAATTTTGAATAAAATGAATTTCCTCTGCTAATGATTCATCATTTACTACGACAAGTCCTGACACTACATCACTATGGCCACCAATATATTTAGTGGCACTGTGTAAGACGATATCCGCTCCTGCATCAAGTGGTGTCTGGAAATACGGCGTTGCAAAAGTATTATCAACGACGAGCAATAAATCATGCTTATCGGCAATCTCTCTCATTTTCTTAAGGTCCGTTACTTTTAATAATGGATTGGTTGGTGTTTCAATATACAATATTTTAGAATTAGGCTGAATAGCTGCTTCTACAGCGTCTGCATCACTCGTATCTACAAAGGTATGACCTAATTCAATTCGATCTAATACTTTTGTTGTTAAGCGATAGGTACCACCGTATACATCATCCGTTAATACAACATGATCACCCGATTTCAATAACATCATCACCGAAGTTATAGCAGCCATACCAGAGGCGAATGCAAAACCTGCTTTACCATTCTCCAATTCTGCAATCACTGTTTCCAATGCATGTCGAGTTGGGTTACCAGTTCGTGAGTATTCATAACCAGTATGTTTACCTGCTTCAGGCTGACGGTACGTACTTACTTGATAAATGGGTACAGAAACAGCGCCTGTTTTTTCATCACCGGTTATACCGCCATGTACCATTTTTGTTTTTCGTTTCATCTGATTACCTCCTTAATCATCAAACGTATAAATATCTTTGCTTAAATAACGTTCACTGCTGTCTGGAAATATGGTTACGATATTACTGCCAGGCTTTGCCTTTTCCGCTTCTTTTAACGCAGCCACCATCGCGGCACCTGAAGAACTACCTACAAGCAGTCCTTCTTTTTTTGCTAAGAGTTGCACCATCTCAAATGCTTTCTCATCTTCCACTGTATAAATGTCGTCAAATAGTTGACGATCCATATAAGCTGGCAAGAACTCCATTCCAATGCCTTCTGTACGGTGTGAACCTGCTGGACCCCCAGCAATGACAGATCCTTCTGGTTCAACGATAACCGTCTTCGTATCTGCATTCTGATCTTTGAAATAACGGGCAGCCCCCATAAATGTACCACCGGTTCCGGCACCAGCGACAAACACAGAAACGTTACCACCTAAATCTTTTTCAATCTCTGGCGCAATCGTTTTATAATACGTATCGGGATTCGCTTGATTTTCAAATTGTTGGGCTGCATAGCTATTTGGAATTTCTGCTAACAGTTCTTTCGTTCGCTCTATCGCGCCACTCATTCCTTCAGCTTTCGGGGTGTGTACGATTTCTGCACCTAATGCACGCATTAATATCTGTTTCTCCCGACTGAAGTGTTCCGGAACAACAAAGATTACCCGAAAACCCTGATTTACAGCTGCTAATGCAATGCCAATACCGGTATTTCCTGCTGTTGGTTCAATAATAGTACCACCAGGTTTTAATTCACCTGATTTAATAGCTGTCTGAATCAGATTGATTCCGAGGCGATCTTTAATACTGCCACCCGGGTTGAAATATTCTAATTTTGCAAAAAGTCGTACACCGTCCGGGAGTGAGAAATGACTCAACTCCATCAACGGTGTACCTCCAACTAGCTCTTGTATATTTTTATAAAGTGCCAATGGTAATCTCCCTCTTCTTATTCAGCAAAAACGATATGCCACTCATCTTTACCTGCTAACATATTTCTAGCGATGTCTTTTGCACCTTCTAAGCTGTGGTTAGCTGCCCATCCACATTGCACTTCGTTACATGCAGGAACTTCAGTTGCTTTTGTTACATCTTCCAACGTCTTCTCCAAGGCTTCTGTAATGTCGTCAAAGCTGTCATTGTTGAGAACAGCTAAATAAAAGCCAGTCTGGCACCCCATTGGTCCGATATCTAACACGTTGTCCAGATGATTACGGATGTTCTCTGCCATTAGATGTTCAATGGAGTGTAAACCTGCCATGTCCATATGATCCTTATTTGGCTGGCAGAAGCGAATATCATATTTGTACACTTTGTCACCATTTTGTCCTGTTGTGACACCTACTAAGCGGACATAAGGCGCTTTTACCTTCGTATGGTCTAAGTTAAAGCTTTCTACATTCATTTTTTTAGTCATGAGATATCCTCCTCTTATTGTTTTTCTGCTACCAAAATCCAAACGAATTTATTTCGCTGTGTGGCTTCAAAATGAAAGCCACTTTCCGTGAATAACTGACGTATTTCTTGCAATTGTGGATAATATTCTCGATTCAAATCTTCCAGTAAATCAAGATAGCCTTTTTCTTTTGCTTCCTGTTTGATTTGTTGTTCTGCCTGCTCATTCTCATAGACTGTATCTGCAAAGATTACTTTACCACCTTCCTCTAACAACGAATAGAAATTAGCAATTGCTTGCTGCTTTTCCTCTTTTGTTAAATGATGAAAGGCATACGTACTAACGATGGAATGAATTGGTTCATCTAAAGTTGGGAAGGATAGAAAATCCCCTTCAAATAAAGGAAGGTTTGGTATTTTTTTCTCTGCCAGCTCGCGCATTGGCTCTGATGGTTCTATTCCAATTACGTGCTGGCCTTTTTCGATAATCTTCTCTGTTAAATTCCCTGTACCAACACCAAATTCCAGTACAGATCCTTCTGCCAACTGGGCTACCTCACCTAATATTGTATCATATCGTTCGAACACATCTCTATATTGAGGATCGTGTCCTGTTACGGCTTCATCATAGGACGAAGCCCATTCTTCGAACACATCCAGAAATTCTCTCCCCATAGATTCATTCCTCCATTTATGTTAATCCATACTATTTTACTCTGTTTTATCGGAATTGACACTAATATAGCATAAAAACCGTCTTCTTGCAAAAAACTGAACTGTTATTTCACGCTCCAAATTCAGGAAAAATGATTAGAGAAGATTATTGAATTATTCAGCACTATTTATAAAACTTTTCCCAGAATGTGGATTATGTAAACTAGCATCTTTGTGGCCATTTTGAAAAATTATGTGTGGTATGATACCGCTCCGGCCAACCACTTCGTCCTGCGGGGCACGGCTGAAGCTAGGCTACTACAAGAAATACTCCTTTGCTGCCTTGCACCGAGGAAGCCTACTTCGAAGCAATACTAGAAGACACAGGTGCAGACGTTGTGGATCTCCAGCACCTGCACAATCCCGCGGGAGTCTCCGTGGTTGGCCTACGCTAGGATGTGGACTCTACAACTTTTGTAAGAGATAGCATATTGATCACTGTATATATATAACAACAATTGAATGAATAACATAATGCCTAGAACCACTGCTTTTAACTGTTCCATAAGTTGTAGTACTTCCCTTAAGCGTAGGAAATAGGCGGAGACTCCCGTGGAATCAGCGCGAGCTGAAGATCCATTTAGTCTGTGCCTGTGTCTGCAAGTATCGCTTCGAAGTGATCTTCCTCGGCACAAGGCAGCAAAGATGCTGTTTAAGCAGTAGCCTAGCTGAAGTCGTGCCCACAGGACGCGGAGCCTATTTCCGGAGCTTTGCTAAGCAGATATAATCTATCAAAATGAGCATTTTGCAATACAGCCTTTGTTGACATAAACCATATTATAGGTACTCTAATCATGTTCCATATGATTACTGATGTGACCAGACTTATTTACTTTCTTGACCTGACAAAAAAAACGCATGCAATCGATGTCAACTCGATTGCATGCGGCATATACTTTATCACGGTGCTAACTCCACTTCAAACTTCGATTATTACAAAAAAACTAAGTGGAAGTACACAGACTATTATCGGTTATCGGTGTATTCTTCGTTTGCAGGGAAAATTCGTTCAATCATGTTGCCCATTTGATCGAAGAATCCTTCTACTGGCTGGCCACTTTCCAAATCATTCGAATATTGTCCTGCTAGTTCAAAGAAATCTGGGTTGGTGGATACATAGACGTTGTCGATATCTTTATTGACAGATTTAACTGTTTTTGTAATTTTATCCTTTACTTCGTCGGTTAATTCACCTTTATTTTCTTTATCCCAAGTTGCTGCAACATAAGCATTATTATCGGTTGTAATCACATAAGCACGATCTATACCTTCAATTTTACTTGCAATCTGATCCGCTGCTTTATCTGCAACATCATAATTATTCTTTACATCTGCATTCTTTTTATCACCGCGATTGGTACGGTCATCAAACATATATTTATCGTTATTATTAATTTGTCTGGCCTGTTCATTATTATTTTCACGATCTGTAGATGGATCATTAGATGTTTGATTATAGCCAATCGGACGGACTGTATTACCATTGTATTCGCCATTTTCCTGACCATATTCGTCAGCGCCACAAGCAACAAGTGACACAGTAGCTGCAAATGTTAGCGCCATTGCTGATTTTGACAGCTTCATGCTTTTCCCTCCTTTTTAATATGGGATCACCCATAGTTTTGGAGGAAATGTCTCTTGTTATCCTGCTTAATTTTTGGCAGTAACACCAACAGTTCACCCGAGTATTTAACTAATTTGAGCAAATAATATTTGTAATTCCCCAACTCGTTTTGTGTTACCTATCTCTAATTGAAAAAGGGGGATCAGAATTTTGACAAGTATCGATTATGATAAAGCCTTGTTTTATATGTTGTGGGGACAATGGGACGATTTGTTAGTATTAATGGTACGGACCAATGATGACTTGCTGTCAAAGAAAATTGAGCAGTTTTTACATGCCTACCATTACCCCCGTTCACGTGACTATTTAATGAATACACATGAAGAACTAATGCATTATATTGACCATGCATTAGTCAGTCAAATGCTGTTAGCTCAAACACAATAAAGTGAGATTTTGACCAGATGGGTTTTTGACCCCGACTGATCATTAGCGAAACTTATCAGGATGTTAGCGTCTGTTTACTCCACTTAGTGTCTTAGTGACGGTTAGCACCGTGATAAATCAGATTACAGCAACTGGATTACACTCCAGTTGCTGATCAATTATTTCCCCGGTAATTGATTTCAAATAAGTCATGACGTCTGTCGCGTAATTGCCTTACAGTACCTGATTTGCGTTGTCTTCTTAGAATTTCTAAATCAACATCCCCAACAACAACTGTTTCAATATTTGGATTACATTCTCCTACAATACCATCCCGAGCAAACTCAAAGTCCGATGGAGTAAATATGCCAGACTGTGCATACTGAATATCCATATTTTCCACTTGCGTTAAATTACCCACCGTACCTGCTATTACTGTATACACTTGATTTTCAACAGCTCGAGCCTGTGCACAATATCGCACTCGTAAATAACCTTGCCTGTCATCTGTACAAAATGGCACAAAAATGATATTTGCACCTTGATCAACGGCATATCTGGTTAACTCCGGGAATTGGATATCATAGCAGATTTGAATGGCAATCTTGCCACAATCTGTATCAAAAATCCCTACCTGGTCACCAGGCTGAATCCCCCACCACTTCTTTTCATTTGGCGTAACATGAATTTTATATTGCTTCTCAATTGTTCCATCCCTGCGAAACAAATAGGCAATATTATAAATGTGATCGTTTTCCTCTACGAAATGAGAGCCGCCAACAATATTGACATTATACTTCACCGCTAAATCCGTGAATAATGCAATATAGTCCTCGGTAAATTCAGATAGTTTTCGAATCGCCTGTGACGGTACCTTTTCATCTATAAAAGACATCAATTGAGCTGTGAAAATCTCCGGGAACACAGCAAAATCAGAACCAAAGTCATAAGCTACATCTACATAATATTCGACTTGCTTAGCAAACTCTTCAAATGATTCAATTCGTTTCATCATGTATTGAATCACCGTAATCCTTACCGGAAAAGCAGTCTTAAAGTGACGTTTTGTTTTCGGATGGTACTCAATATTGTTCCATTCCATCAACGTTGCATACTGAGCAGATGCCTTATCATCTGGTAAATATTTAGGATTAATACGCATGACGGAAAAGCCGTTCATAATCTGGAAGGTTAATACCGGATCATATATATTTTTATAGGTGACTTCTTCGACATATTCTCTCGGTGTCAGCTTGTCCTGATATTGGTGATAATTTGGAATTCTGCCTCCGATGATAATACTCTTCAAGTTCATACGATGCGCCAGGTCTTTACGTGCTTCATACAATCTTTTGCCGATCTTCATCCCTTGAAAAGAGGGATCCACCATTACTTCAATTCCGTATAAGTTATAGCCTTCTGGGTTATGATTTGTTATATATCCTTGATCTGTAATATCGTCCCATGTATGTTGATCATCATATTCGTCAAAATTAATAATCAGACTGGAGCAGCTGCCAATAATCTGACCGTCATATTCCACACAAAATTGTCCCTCTGGAAAAATGCTGAGATGACTTTCCAAATGTGCTTTCTTCCAAGGTTCCATATTAGGAAAGCATTTCTGTTGTAATTCAAAAATTTGATCAAAATCTTTATGTGTCAGGTTCCGTACAACTATTTTCTTTTCAAAGTTGGATAAATCAATCTTTGACATGTATGTGCCACCCTTTCTTGTCGCTGTTACGTAAATTATACCTTACTTCAGAAGAATTCTCTTTCCTCACGCTTGTCTCCATCACTTCTGTTAGTATGCTCAAATAAGAAAAAACCGGGCAAAAAAACTGCATACAACTATCTATAATACGGAATTTTGACATTTGAAATGTGCTTTTTGAAATATTAGCGAGTCGACTTAATAGAGATTTGTTATCGCAAAAAAACTGTCACCTGTAATTAGAACGAGGTGACAGTTTATGAATGAATCTTATTGTTTATGATGTTCCTTATAATTAAAATGATTGCGCTTTTCTCTATAACCTTTTTCTTTTTTAGATTCTGAACGATCTTGCCATTTGTTCTTATTATCTTCTTGTTTCTCTTTCCAATAATTCCTCTTCTTCCATTGATCGGATTTATTATTGTTGAAATAGTTCTCTTTTTCAGAAAAATCTTTTTCTTTTTTGGACTGCTTTTTAGTCTGTTGCTGCCTTTTCTTCTCTTCTTTTTCTTGCTGTTTTCGCCATTTTTCCTCTTGCTTTTCCTGCTGCTTTTCGGCTTTTTCCTTAGCTTTCTCTTGCTGTTTTTGTGCCTTTTCTTTAGCCTTTTCTAGTTGTTTTTCATCTTTTTGCTCTTCTTCCTGCTTCTTTTGTTCCTGCTCTTCTTCGTCACTTTTACTTTCGGGTACGCTTATTACTACCTCTTCCTGCTTAGCTGTTGCATCCATATCTTCGACTTCCGTTTGCTTCTCTTGAGTAGTTCCAGTCGATTCATCATCCGTTTCAGTCGTATCCGCTTTATTTTCATTATAATAATTTTCAATGATTTGTTTCTCATCTTCATCGATAGAGGACGCAGATATGTCTTTTTCCGAATCAACTGTGTCAACGTTATCATCAGAATCGCTTCCGGCAGTAATAGTCTTGGCTGCTAGTTCATTCATCGAGACATGCTCAGATTCCGCCTCTGTCCGCAGTGCTTCTGGCACTTCATAGATTGCAACCTGATAACCCAATGATTGAAAATGATTGTTTAACTGAGCTTCAAATTGTTCATCCGCTTTCCCATTATAGAAACTGACAGCCATCAGCATCGGGCGTCCCGTCTCAAGTTCCCCACCTGTTTGCTTGATCGCATCAAGTATTTCATCTGTTAATGATGTAATGGTATGGTTTTCCACATTTAAACTTTGCATTAGTTGTTTGGCATCATCATTAATCGGATCGACATCTATAATCCGATAATTCTCATCGATTGTTACATTCAAACTTGGATTAATATCAATACTTACTACGGCATATGCCTGATCTTCTGTAACCAATATGTATAAAGGACTTAATAGCAGCAAACAGACCAATGCCATTGGCGCTATTTTCCATCTTGATCCTTTAAACAACATACAAACTTGATGCCAAAAAGACTTTTTTTCATGGAAAAAGGTCTCCATACCAATTTCTATTTGCTTAATTGGTACTGCTTTGTGGAACACCCCATGCTTGTCCATCACGATTGTATAACGTGATCGATGTTCCACAACAATTCCTTTTTTCACAGATCTACCCCCTCAAGGTATTCTCTTAAGTAGATATAATCACCCGTAAGAATGATAAAAACGGTTAAAATATACTTACGATTACGTTCTAACGTTTTTTTACTCACAGGTACTACTTTTAGCAATTTTTTAATTGGCACTCTTTTCTTGCGTAACACATATTCTTTTAACGTATCATCATCTACTAAAATCTTCGCTGCACTTACTGCCGACTCACGTGCATCACGGTGTTTCGGAGAAATGACCGTTAATTCTGCAAATGATATTTTATAATCTTGCAACTGTTTCGACAATTCCATGATTTCCTGTTTACGATACCACGATTCCTGTTCCAATTGAAATATTTTCTTCGCCTCGGAGATTTGAATCGGCGTCTCTTCAAGTTCTTCGTCATCATTCGCATCCAAAGACGGGTACATATATTGTCTTTGTTCTTTTCTTATGTAGTCGATTACTTTTCGTTTGATAATGACTTGTGCAAATGCTAAAAACGAAGCACCTTTCTCCCGTGAATACATTCCAATTGCATCATTGAACGCGATCATTCCTACACTAAACTCATCGTTTTGTCGCTTAATATATCTTTTGCAGACCTCTGATACACACTTTGCAATAAACGGTTGGTATGCTTTAATTATTTCGTTTCGTAAGCGTTCATCACCCCGCTGTATCCGTTCAATATCGTCTTCTAATCTATATTCTCTATCGATTAACTGGCTTTCTAACATATTCAGCACCACCAGTCCTTTACAATTTTCGTTTTATATGAAAGCTTTTTTGTCTGTATTAGAAAAAATAATTCACCAATCACCAGTTTAATTTTGTCACTTTCTACAGAGTATAAGAAAAAAATATTTCTATCTACCATATTTCAATTACATTTCATTAAAATTTATTTTCAATAAATAGTTATATTTACTTATTGTGATACAAAAGACACAGACAGGAAATATGTTCCATTAGGTCAATAGACTTCCTTTTCTTCAAATTTCTTAACGAACCTTATTTACCCTAGTTTTAAAAAGATTAAACGCCTATTTATTGATAACTCCAAAGAAACGTTATTTAGAAAAATTGGGCATAACCAAGCCGATCTTAATTAACAGCTTTCTATAATACGAAATATGTCAGCTTAGTGTCTCTTTTGAAATGATTCATGCGCTGGAATACCACTCCGTCCAACCACTTCGCGTCCTGCGGGGCATATTTTCAGAGCTTTGCTAAGCAATCATAATTACTTTTTGACTGATCACAGAAAATCTCCAGCTATCACTGGAGATTTTCGAATTCAATATAAGATATCGGCACCGCTAAACCTACTCTGCCATGCTCATCATTCTTTTGAGTTGCAAACACAACTGCGATCACTTTTCCCGACTCATTGATTACCGGACTGCCACTATTGCCACGATACACCGGAGCGTCCAGCAGATAAACGGATTGCTCCCAGGATGATAATGTTGTCTGCCCGATGATATCTCCCTTATTGGCAATACCATTGAAGCGAAGCGGATTGCCAATGAACAATACATTTTCGATCTCAGCTGGTTGTTGTCCGTTTGCTATTTCCAGATGAGGTACGTTTTCTGCTTCGACGTCAATTAGAGCTAAATCTATATCTGGATAGGTCTCTACAACTTCACCATCGAAAAGACCCTGTTCTTCGAAAGCAACTGTAATCGTTCTCTGGTCCTCAATCACATGATAGTTCGTCACTATATACCCATCTTCTGAAATGGCAAAACCTGTGCCTTTATTATCGGCACCTTCAATCACCACAACAGCTTCACGATACTGTTGTACTTGTTCATCTTGCATTACCTTAGCAGATGTTTGGATAAATTCAATTGCCGGTATCGAGAAGGTCTGCGGTATTATCGCGATTACTTGAATAAACATCGCTACGGCAATCAGCCAAAACGCCCATTTCGGAAAAATCGATTTCTTCTGCTCTTCTGAAGCTAGACGTTCTTTTTCTTTTAATTTTTGACGCTCTTCCTGCACCAGCTCATACATTTCTTCAGGCTCTAAATCTTCATATAAATCTTCGTCAATAATATCTCTATCTTCACGGTCTGAACGCTTCATGTCACACCTCATTATCGCACGTGTTTGATAATATCATTATAACATTTTGTTTGAAGGAATCACCAGATTGTTTTATATTAGATACTAGTAGAAAAAAAGGGAGTGGCATGATGTTATTAGACGAAATACTAGAATTTAATGAAAAGTTTGTAGATGAAAAAGGGTTTGAACGATTTGAAACCGATAAATTTCCAAATAAACGTGCAGTCATTTTTACTTGTATGGATACTCGGCTGGTAGAACTCTTGCCAAATGCACTGAATCTGAAAAATGGT
Organism: Gracilibacillus salinarum; assembly: GCF_022919575.1. Classification (NCBI taxonomy): domain Bacteria; kingdom Bacillati; phylum Bacillota; class Bacilli; order Caryophanales; family Bacillaceae; genus Gracilibacillus; species Gracilibacillus salinarum. Next base: position 1,502,086 of record NZ_CP095071.1, read on the forward strand.
GATGTCAAGATGGTTAAAAATGCAGGTGCGATCTTAAATGATCCGTATGACAGTGCAATGAAAAGTATCTTGGTAGCGATTCATGCATTACAAGCAGATGAAGTCTTTGTTATCGCTCACCATCGTTGTGGAATGAATGGATTTGATACCAATCAGTTTGTCGATGTAATGAAGGATAAAGGCATCGACCAAAAAGCGATTGACAGCTTAGAGAAAGCACCAGAAGATTGGTTAACCGGCTTTAACGACGTAAATGCTAATGTTGAACAATCCGTACGCATTATTGAAAATCACCCACTATTACCAGAAGATGTACCCGTTCACGGCCTTGTCATCGACCCAGCAACAGGAAAACTGGATCTAGTCAAAAAAGGGTATTAATAATTCAATAAAGCTACTTTAAACGCGGACTAGCTTCTGCCATGCCCATAGGATGGGGAGTGGATTACTGGTCCATGATAATATGTTACATCAGAAAAAACCGGGCACCCCCGCCCGGTCCTTTTTGAAATAAATACATTATATACAACTACCTATAATGTGGATTATGTAAACAAAGGCTGTATTGCAAAATAGTCATTTTGATATTTTTTATCTGCTTAGCAAAGCTCCAGAAATAGGCTCCGCGTCCTGTGGGCACGACTTCAGCTCGGCTACTACTCGAACAGCATCTTTGCTGCCTTGTGCCGAGGAAGCTTACTTCAAAGCGATACTAGTAGACACAGGCACAAACTAAATGGATCTTCAGCTCGCGCTGATTCCACGGGAGTCTCCGCCTATTTCCTACGCTAATGGGAAGTACTACAACGATTGGAACAGCTAGAAGCAGTGGTGCTAAGCAATGTATTACATCAATTAAGGTGTAAATCTTGCAGATAGCGCTTCATATCCTAGCTGTCGCATAAATTGTGGAGCTATACATCAGCGGAGGCCAACCACGCAGACTCCCGCGGGACAGGCAGGCGCTGAAGATCCACTCTGTGAAGTGCCCTTCTTCACAAAGTTAGCTTCAGCCGTGCGCCGCAGGACGCGAAGTGGTTGGACGGAGCGGTATGCCAGCACTTGAAATATTTCAAAATCACCGTATTACTAAGGACGTTTGTTTACATAATCCATATTATAGAAACTCCACTTCATGTTCCATACAATGAAAAAAGCCCGATTTCTCGCGAGGAGGAATCGGGCTTTTTGTTTATACGCCATAATCAAATTCGTCTGGATGTGCTCCAAGGCGATTGTTGGCATCGATCGTTTTCATTGCGTTCATATCTTGTTCTGTTAATTCAAAATCAAAAATATCAACGTTTTCGCGCTGGCGTTCTTTGTGTACAGACTTCGGTATCGTAATGATACCACTCTGATATTGCCAGCGGACAATAATTTGTGAAGGCTTTTTATTATATTTGTTTGCTAGTTTCTGCAATACTTCATGATCGAAGTAGCGCGCTTTACCTAAAGGTGCCCAGGCTTCCACAAGAATATTGTGTTTGTCACAAAATTCTCGTACGGCTTGTTGCTGCAGCTGCGGATGCAATTCCACTTGATTGACGACAGGTTTTACCTCAGCTGTTTCGAGCAATTCTTCTAAATGGTGAGGTTCGAAGTTACTAACGCCAATTGCTTTTGCCTTGCCGTCACGGTAAATTTCCTCTAACGCTTGATAGGTCTCTTTAAATTTTCCCGGTACTGGCCAGTGCACTAAATAAAGATCGACGTAATCCATTTGCAGACGTTCTAAACTGTGAGTAAAGGCTGCTTTAGTTTTCTCATAACCTTGCTCATCATTCCAAACCTTTGTCGTGACAAAAATTTCTTCGCGTGGTACATCACTGTCTTTAATCGCCTGGCCAACACCTTCTTCATTACCATATAAAGAAGCGGTATCGATATGACGGTATCCTAACTCCAAGGCAGATTTAACAGCTTGATAGACTTCTTCCCCTGCTTCAGCTTTATATACACCTAAGCCAATCGCAGGAATCTCTGTTCCATTATTCAATTTCCTGGTTGTACGTAAGCTCATTCTCCAACGCCTCCTTTATTTTTCAATCTACTTCTATTCTAATGAAAAGATAAGATGAGCTAAAGAAAACTGCTTACTGTGCTTGCTCTTTGATCAATTCGATTACTTTTTCTTTTGCTTCACTGGAACGGTACTTGGTCATTTTGTCCTTAATCGTGACTTTTTCTTTCTTAAGCTGTTCAACCGCTGTAATTAACGATTCTGTCGACAGTTGTTCTTCTTCTAGAACGTGAGCATATCCTTGTTTTTCAAAAGAATGAGCGTTAACGATCTGGTCCCCTCTGCTTGCCTGCCTTGACAAAGGAATCAGCAGCATCGGTTTATTGAGTGCCAAAAATTCAAAGATGGCGTTTGCTCCTGCTCGTGAGCATACTAAATCAGTAAGTGCCAATAGATCTCGCAATTCTTCCTGCACATATTCATATTGGACATAACCTTCTCTGTCTATTTCCTCATCCAGATTGTCTTTCCCGCAAATGTGAATGATATTAAAATCTGGTAACAACGTATCCAGAGCTTCACGTACTGCTTTGTTAATCTTTTGGGATCCTGCACTCCCGCCCATTACTAATAGCACTGTTTTGTTGTTTTTAAATCCGGTAACAGTTAATCCTTTTTCCCGGTTCCCGGTAAATAGCTCTTCACGGACGACTGCACCGACCCATTCTGCTTTTTCTTTTGGTAAATAATCGATCGTTTCAGGAAAAGTTGCTAATACTTTTTTTGCGAATGGAATCGCCAATTTATTTGCCAAACCTGGTGTGAAATCCGATTCATGGATAACTGCTGGCACCCCGCGCATCCGAGCTGCTACCAGTACAGGTACCGAGACAAAACCACCTTTTGAAAAAATGACAGCCGGCTTTTTCTTGCCAATTATTCGATGGGCCTGCCACGTTCCTTTTAATACTTTAAACGGATCTTTAAAATTTTCCTTAGAGAAATAGCGACGTAATTTCCCCGTAGAAATAGCATGATAGTTCACGCCTTCAAGTGGCTCGATTAATTCTCTTTCAATACCATTTTTCGATCCTATGTAATCGATCGTCCACCCTTCTTTCAAAAACTCTGGAATAATAGCAAGATTCACCATTACGTGTCCTGCCGTTCCGCCGCCTGTAAAAATAATTTGCTTCGTTGTCATAAATAAACCGACCTCTCTCTTCACATTATATGTTATAATCCTCGTATTGCTTAAAACAAAGGAAGAATGAAAATATGCATCAAACGACTACTTTTAAAGAAAAAATAAGACTCTTTATGATTATACTGATTCCGATTCTAATCACGCAAGTAAGTATGTATGCGATGAATTTTTTTGACACGATTATGTCTGGTCAGGCAGGCGCCAGCGATCTTGCAGGAGTGGCAATCGGATCAAGCTTGTGGGTACCGGTACAAATGGCGATTGTCGGTATCCTGATGGCGATGTCCCCTATCGTAGCACAGTTAACAGGTGCTAAGGAAGAAGCAAAGATACCTTTCACCGTGCAACAGGGAATTTACCTCGCAATTGGCCTTGGTATCATTGTCACTGTTGTTGGATTGTTTCTAATTGATCCTATTTTATCTTTAATGGATTTAGAATCCCGTGTTCAACATGTAGCTAAATACTATATTCTTACTATAGGGACGGGTATGATTCCGTTATTCGTCTATAACCTTATTCGATCATACATCGACGGCTTAGGACATACAAGAATTTCAATGGCGATTGTACTAGTCTCTTTACCGGTCAATATTTTGCTAAATTATATTTTTATCTTTGGTAAATTTGGTGTCCCAGAGTTCGGCGGCATTGGAGCGGGTATTGCATCTGCTTTAACTTTTCTGGTCAATCTTATTCTATCGATATGGATTGTCCATTATGTCCGTCCGTTTCGTGATCACCGGATCTTTCATAAGCTGGTAAAACCTTCTGTATCAGAGTGGGCCTCACAATTACGAATAGGAATTCCAATTGGATTTTCCATCTTTTTCGAAGTCAGTATTTTTTCAGCGGTAACCTTTATGCTGAGTGCATACAGCACCAATACGATTGCTGCACACCAGGCTGCTATTAATTTTGCTTCGTTTCTATATATGATTCCGCTCAGTATAGCTATGTCTTTAACGATTGCAGTCGGCTTTGAGGTAGGTGCCAAACGTTTCCGCGATGCGCGCACCTATTCTTATATGGGAATTCTATCTGGTATCGTCATTGCTTTTCTCGCAGGTGGGATTATTTATCTGCTTGATGATCAAGTGGCAAGCCTTTATAGTGATCAAGCGGAAGTCATTTCTTTAACGAAGCAGTTCCTTTATTATGCGATATTCTTTCAATTCGCAGATGCGGTCGGAGCTCCTGTTCAAGGTATTTTACGCGGATATAAAGATGTCAACATTACCTTCTGGATGTCACTTGTTTCTTACTGGTTGATCGGCTTGCCAAGTGGTTGGCTATTTGCCAATTACACCGGACTCGATGCATTTGGCTACTGGCTCGGATTAATTGTCGGGTTATCAGCGGGAGCCATCACTTTATTTGGACGGATGTATTATTTACAACATAAATTAGCAAAAGGTGCAGCTATTAAATAGCTGCACCTTTTCATTTTCTTATGATTGATAAATAAAATAGTCGAAATCAGCATACTTATTCTGTCCGGTTAAATCCTGACAATGCATCCCGACAAACGCTCCTGTAAAGAAGCCACCACCCTCTATATAATCATCAGAAATTTTGTAGGCATATAAATCTACAGGAATGTCATTCCATGTTTCTCCGTCAAACGAATACGCATACCGATATGTATGAACGTTGACATTCACGCGCAAGTATACATAATCCACCTTGTCTGGAACAAGTATTTCATTACCTTTTAACGGTTGCGTCATATTACCTTTGTCACATGTCATCAACTCTATCATTCGCCCTTTTTCTTCATGCCAGGTTAACTGACAAGTTGTCCAATGGCCAGTATTGTAATAATTAGCGAGACCAGCTGATTGCTGAAAATCATCTGGTCGAAATGATAGCTTTGTTTCTGCTTGGAATGTAAAATGCTGCCATCTTCTTGCTATGAAGGACTGGGTAAACAAAGAGGTTAATGATTCCCTGCCATACAGACGCAAATGCCCAGGCCTCTCTGTCAAACTAGCAATCTTTCCTTCTAATGGAATTCGCAAACTTTGAAAATGGAGATTTAATTGTGTTTCATTAAAATCATCCTTTACTGGAATATCGGGCTCCCACATTACTTCCTCCAGCTGCGGACCATCAATTTCGACAGAAGGCTGATTTCCTCCCACAACATACGGCCAATCACCTTTCCACTCCAGTCGTTGAATCGCTGTTTCTCTCCCTAATGGGCAAAAACCTCTCGGATCGAGTAATGGCTGATCATCCTTGGGTAATACCCTCCCAGTTAAATGCACCAGAAACCATTCATCTGTCTGGGTATGAACAATCGAGGCATGGCCTGCTTTTTGTAAATCATTTTCAGGATATGGCCATGACGTGATTAATGGATTATCAGGATGAACTTCGTATGGACCCGTCAATTCGCTTGCACGTGCTATCGTTGCACAATGTTCAAATCTGGTACCACCTTCTGCTGTTAATAAATAATAATAACCATTCCATTTATACAAATGAGGTGCCTCGGTTAATTTTCTATTTGTTCCTTTAAAAATAAGTTGCGGTTTACCTGTTAACCTTTTTTCTTCAGGATTATATTCCTGTAACACAATACCATTAAAACTATGATTACCATCACGATGATCCCATTTCATGTTAACAAGGTATTTCTTACCATCATCATCATGAAAAAGGGATGGATCGAAACCTGAACTGTTTAAATAAATCGGTTCCGACCATTCCCCATCAATCTCGGTCGCCGTCACTAAATAATTATGGCCATCCTTCCAGGAACCACTCACTACTTTCAGATCAGAATAAATTAAATAAAATAGGCCATCATGATACGATAATTGTGGCGCCCAAACACCCCCTGAGTCTGGATTGCCTTTCATGTCTAACTGACTGACTCTGTTCAATGGTCGTGCAATTAATCGCCAGTTCTTTAAATCTTTGGAATGATAAATTCCTACTCCAGGGAACCATTCAAACGTTGACACCGCAATGTAATAATCATCATCAACGCGGCAAATACTTGGATCTGGATTAAAACCGGTTAAAATTGGATTTTGTATTTTCATAAACATACCACCCACCCTTGAAAGCGTTTTATTAACTCTGGATACAGTATAGCATGAATCGGCCACAAAGTATAACCGTTATACTAAGTGTTTTTGATATTTTATAAACAAGGTCAATTTTTAATTAATAATATCTTTTTATAAGGAAATTATTTCATGCAACTAATTGGTTACTTAACCTTGACACGCAACCAATCAGTTGCTTATAATTGAGCTATGAATGGGAACATGGACTCTATCTTCAAAGCACTTAGTGATTCAACTCGAAGACTAATATTAGACGAATTATCCGAACGTAACGAACTGACATTGTATGAACTTACAGCACGTCTTATAATGAAGCACGATCTATCCATTTCGAGACAAGCAATAGCAAAACACCTTGCTGTATTAGAAGATGCTGGACTCGTTATATCAAAACGACAGGGAAAATATCGAGTCATTATCTTTAACAATGAACCACTTAAAAATTTATTAGATAGGTGGGTGGATTAAGTTACACGAAAGCTGATAATCCTTAAAATTTGATATTATACACTAAAGGAGGCAACTATTATATGGATATTATTGTTACCAGTATATTCGTAGAGGATCAAGACAAAGCACTGAATTTTTATACGGAAACCCTCGGCTTTGTAAAGAAACATGACGTTCCTGCTGGAGGGGCAAGATGGATTACTGTCGTTTCACCAAATGAACAAAACGGTACAGAGCTCTTACTCGAACCTAATGGACACCCAGCTGCAAAAGAATATCAAGAGAAACTATTCGCAGACGGCATCCCTGTAACGATGTTTGGCGTAGAAGCTATTCAAGAGGAGTATGAACGTTTACTAAAAAATGGTGTGACGTTCACAATGAAACCAACAGATATGGGCGATATCACGTTAGCCGTATTTGACGATACATGTGGCAATCTCATTCAAATCATACAGCAGTAACGCTACGCACTTAGCTTCCTAGATACAAAAGTTCAAAAGTAGCCTAACTTGGAAAATATCCCGGGGCTTTGCAAGTCACACTCTATATGCCAAATTGCTAACATATAAGAAAATCCAGGAAAGCCCACCCTGTCCTAACCAACAAATAATATACAACTACCTATAATATGGATTATGTAAACATAAAATGTATTGCAAAATGGTCATTTTGATATAGATTATCTGCTTAGCAAAGCTCCGGAAATAGGCTCCGCGTCCTGTGGGCACGGCTTCAGCTAGGCTACTACTTGAATAGCATCTTTGCTTCCTTGTGCCGAGGAAGCCTACTTCAAAGCGATACTAGTAGACACAGGCACAAATGAAGTGGATCTTCAGCTCGCGCTGAGGCATGAGGAGTCTCCGCCTATTTCCTACGCTTATGGGAAGTGCTACAACGTATGGAACAGCTAAAAGCAGTGGTTCTAGGCATTACGTTATTCATTCAATTCCTGTTATAAATGAATGCGGTCAATATGCTAGCAATTCCAAAAGTTGTAGAGCCCTCATTCAAGCGTAGGCCAACCACGTAGACTCCCGCGGGACTGGCAGGTGCTGGAGATCCACTTTGTGAAGCGTTCTTCTTCACAAAGTTAGCTTCAGCCGTGCCCCGCAGGACGCGAAGTGGTTGGCCAGAGCGGTATGCCAGCACTTGAAACATTTCAAAATCACCGTATTGCTAAGGCCGTTTGTTTACATAATCCATATTATAGGAACTCAACTTCAAACTCTATAAGATTACTGCTGTGACTACACTTATATGCTTTCTTAAGTGATAAAAAAATCAGGTGTTGAAATAAACACCTGATTTTTCACTATATTATAAGAATAAGCCAGCCATTGTAGCTGATAGTGCGGAACCTAATGTGGCACCTACTAACAGCTTCATACCGAATTTTGATACGGTTGCACCTTTTTCACTGTCGATCCCCTGAACGGTACCGGCAATAATTCCAATAGAACTGAAGTTAGCAAAGCTAGTTAAAAATACAGTAACGATACCTACTGTTTTTTCAGAAAGCTCTCCGACAAGCGGCTGTAACTCAAGCATTGCCACGAATTCATTGGTAATAATTTTCGTTCCCATAATACTTCCTGCTTGTAACAATTCACCTGGTGCAATTCCCATCAGAAATCCTAACGGGTACAGCACATAACCTAATACCTCTTGTAATGTTATTCCTGCAAATACAGCAGCGAATACCCAATTCACTAATTCCAGTGCTGCAATAAATGCGATAAGCATTGCTGCTACGATTAAGGCAATTCGGCCACCGTCCAATGCACCATTCCCCATAGCTTCAAACAGACTTTTTGCTTCCGATACGTCTTGAATATCAACATTATCGTCTTTTTTGTCAATTTTGACCGGTGCAATCATCGAAGCAATGATTAAAGTACTAAACATATTTAATGGCACAGCAACTAATACATACTGCGCAGGCAGCATCTGTAAATAAGCACCAATAATAGATGCGGACACAGACCCCATCGCCGACGCACTTACAATATATAAGCGATTGTTGTTTAAATGATGAAACTGTGATTTAATTGCTAACAATGCTTCTGATTGGCCAAAAAACATACTGTTTACCGCGTTAAATGATTCCACTTTCGGCAGACCGGTAATTTTGGATAAAGCCCAGCCGAAGTATTTAATAATGAGCGGTAGTATCTTTAAGTAAGTAAGTACAGATAAAAGAGTGGCAAAGAAAATAATGATCAGCAGTACATTAAAGAAAAACACGGTAGAATTTTCTTCAATTGAAATACCACCCACTACAAAGTTAACACCTTCCATCCCAAATTCGATTAGTTTATTAAACACATCCGAAATAAAGTTAATAATTGCCTCACCGATCGGTGTTTTAAACATAAACCAAGTTGTAACTAATTGTGCCAACAGCATGATGCCGATGCCTTTAAAATTAATATCTTTACGATTATTCGACATAGCAAATGCGATAGCCAGTACAAGTGCAATAGCAATTAGTCCCAGTACAATCCCCACACCATTTCCTCCCTTATGTTTGTCTTATTATGTTTACATTACCCTTAAGAATAAATATTAATCTAATATTTCCTATTGATAATGAATAATTAACCCATCAGTGATAGTACTATAAATCATGTAGTTGTTGCAACTGTTTTTAGGAATTATAAGGCATCAAAAGATTGGGCTACTTTAACTAACTGCTCCTTAGAAATATTAGATTCACTTGGCCGGTAAATAATTTGGTACGTAATATCATCTTTTTCCCATTTTAACGTTTTGGAATAAGAGTGATCCTGATAATAACCCTCTAATGAATCATTCAGTGCAACGGATTCAAAATCAGCTTCCGCCTCTTTCAACTCACCATTTATCAGTTGTATGGTAAAGATATCATTAGCGTTCGTAAAAATTGTGATATCAAAAGCTTGGTTATTCAGATCTTTAAAATAGAAACTGTCGGTAACAAGTATATCGGCTACTATCGGCACAAAAGAAGGTAATTCGGGATTAAAATTCAACGATTGAACAGCTTGTTCCACTTTGTCTTTCTCATATGTATAGTATCCTTCAGGTACCGCTGATTGGGCATTACAGCCAATTAGCAGAAAAAAAGTCATCATTGCTGTCATTGTGTATAGCCAATATTTCATACTTGTCTTCCTCCATAATTAGGTTTCTTGTTATATATTAGACGATAGCTCTCGACAAAAAGTTTCAGTCATTTCCTTCTTTTTACATAATATGTGTTCTTTCCGCTTTGATTATAACATCTATTTCTGATTAATTGGGCTTACATTCTTAAATCATCTAATTTTTTTAGCATCTTGCTATTAATATGTCTTATGACGTTTGAAATAATACAGTTCATAAAATAAATACTGCTATAATTTCAATTTCCCTCCATGACAGTTGTTACGTATAAGAAAAACCGGGCATAAACCACCCGGTCCTAATTGACTTAATTAATAAACAACTTCCTATAATATGGATTATGTTAACAAAGGCTGTATTTCAAGATGGTCATTTTGATATATATTATCAGCTTAGCAAAGCTCCGGAAATAGGCTCCGCGTCCTGTGGGCACGGCTTCAGCTAGGCTACTACTCGAACAGCATCTTTGCTGCCTTGTGCCGAGGAAGCTTACTTCGAAGCGATACCTGCAGACACAGGCACAGACCAAGTGGATCTTCAGATCGCGCTGATTCCACGGGAGTCTCCGCATATTTCCTACGCTTGAGGGAAGTGTAATAACTTATGTAACAGCAAAAAGCAGTGGTTCTTTGCATTTTTCAATAGCTAATATATATGCAGGAAATCAATATGCTAGCTCTGACAAAAATTGTAGAGTCCCAATCCGAGCGGAGGCCAACCACGTAGACTCTCGCGGGATTATGCAGGTGCTGAAGATCCACTTTGTGAAGTGCCTTTCTTCACAAAGTTAGCTTCAGCCGTGCCCCGCAGGACGCGGAGTGGTTGGCCGAAGCGGTATCCCAGCACATTATATAGCTCAATATAGCTGCGTGGCTAGCGATGGCTAGTATACATAATCCATATTATAAGAACCAATTTTATTTTAGACCTTTATTTACTTCCGTTATTCATCTTCATGACAATGATTATATACTTTTTCGTCTTATCACAAAAAAACGTCGATGCTATTTAGCATCGACGTTTTCTTTATGGAAGAAATGTTTCATTGCGTAGAATACATCTTCTTTGCTACGCAGAACATATTGTTTGAACCGCGGGTGATCGACATCTTTAAATGCTTGCATAAGTGTTGAATAACGATTATATTGATTAACCTCTCCATAGCAGAACATACTCGAATCTTCTAATAATGCTTGCACAGCCTCTATCGATCTTCTATTATCAGAAGTTAGATTATCACCATCTGAAAAGTGAAATGGATATATATTATATCGACTAGCAGGATATTTTTTCTCTATCAAATCTAATGCCTTACGATAAGCAGAAGAACAAATTGTTCCGCCACTTTCCCCTTTTGTAAAAAATGATTCTTCATCGACAACTTTCGCCTCGGTGTGATGAGCAATAAACTCTACATCCACTGTTTCATATTTTTGTCGTAAAAATCGGACCATCCAGAAATAAAAACTGCGTGCTACATACTTCTCGAACTGACCCATGGAACCACTCGTATCCATCATCGCAAGCACAACTGCTTTTGACTCCGGTTTTTCGATGTTATCCCATGTTTTAAAACGTAAATCATCTGGAAAAATCGGATTAAAAGAAGGTTTTCCTTCTAATGCATTTCTTCTGTAGGACGCGAGCATTGTTCTTTTTTTATCAATGTTTCCAATGAGACCTTTTTTACGAATATCACGAAATTCAACATCTGTAATCGTAATATTATCCTGTTCTTTCTCCATCAAATTGGGTAATGCCAATTGTGAAAAAAATGTCTCTTCTACTGTCTCAAAGTCTACTTCCGCTTCATAATAGTCAGTTCCAGGCTGATCTCCTGCTTTCTCACCTTTTTGTCCCTTTTGCTGTTGTTGTTGTGGGTCTTGTGCAACGACATCTCCTACTTCGCTTTCTCCGTCTCCTTGCCCGACATGTTTATTTTTGGACTGACTATAACGAATCTTATATTCGTCAAGGGATCGAATCGGGATTCTGATAATTTCTTTTCCTCGAGACATAATGATGTTTTCTTCACTCACAATATCTGGCAGCTTCTTTTTGATAACTTCTTTTATTTTGTCTTGATGTCGTTTCTGGTCATCAAACCCTTTTCGATGGAGGGACCAATCTTCCTCAGCAATTACAAAGTTTACATCAGCCATTAAATCCCCTCCTCGCTTGTATTATTTTATTGTATGCAAGCAATAGGAGAATGATTAAGTATTTTTGTCAGAAATTTTTAATAATATTTACATAAGCATTGGTATAATTAAGCGTATTGCGCGCTACAGAGCAGTATTCTCTCTAAATTGTAGTGTGAGAATATTTTTGTTAGATACTAGGCACTGTTGATTCATTGATAGATTAACTACCAAACCACTTGCAATCTATGTACTTCTTACACTTTTACAACTGGATCATAGGCTGTATTGCATAAACCGTATTATCAGTTGTTTTAAATTAATTCACACTTATTAATTAATCCATCCGGTCCTAACTAACATAAATAATATACAACTACCTATAATATGGATTATGTAAACTAGCCATTCCTTGCCAAGTATCCATATTGAGATATTTAATGTGCTGGGATGCCGCTTCGGCCAACCACTCCGCGTCCTGCGGGGCACGGCTGAAGCTAACTTTGTGAAGAAAGGCACTTCACAAAGTGGATCTTCAGCGCCTGCCTGTCCCGCGGGAGTCTCCGTGGTTGGCCTACGCTAGAATTGGGACTCTACAATTTTTGGTAGAGCTAGCATATTGATCGTATACATATATAATAGTTATTGAAAAATGCCTAGAAACACTGCTTTTTGCTTTTCCATGCGTTGTAGTACTTCCCTTAAGCGTAGGAAATAGGCGGAGACTCCTCATGCCTCAGCGCGAGCTAAAGATCCACTTCATTTGTGCCTGCGTCTGAAAGTATCGCTTCGAAGTGAGCTTCCTCGGCACAAGGCACCATGGAAGTAATTCAAGTAATAGCCTAGCTGAAGCCGTGCCCACAGGACGCGGAGCATATTTCCGGAGCTTTGCTAAGCAGATTAAATATATCAAAATGACCATTCTGCAATACAGTCTTTGTTTACATAATCCATATTAGGGAACTAAGTTCATGTTCAACATATTACTGCTGTGACTGCACTTTTACACTATAAAAATAGCACTTACCTGTTAAACAGGTAAGTGCTTGGTATTAACCTTCTAGCAATAAATCATATGGATCTTCTAGTAATTGTTTCACGCGTACAAGGAATTGTACTGCCTCTTTACCATCTACGATTCTGTGGTCGTAAGATAGCGCGATATACATCATCGGACGAACTTCGATGGAATCGTCAGGCATTACCATTGGGCGTTTTTGGATGCTATGCATTCCAAGGATACCAACCTGTGGTGCATTTAGAATTGGAGTCGATAATAACGATCCAAAAATACCACCATTAGTGATTGTAAAAGAACCACCTTGTAGATCACTAATTTGTAATTCTTTATTTTTCGCTTTTGTTCCGAGATCAGCAATTTGTGATTCGATACCAGCGAAATCTAAACGGTCGGCATCTCTAACAACTGGTACAACAAGTCCATCATCAGTAGAAACCGCAATACCGATGTCATAGAATTTCTTCTTCACAATTTCATTTTCTTGAATTTCAGCATTTAAGTATGGAAATTCTCTTAATGCACTGACAACAGCTTTCGTAAAGAATGACATGAAGCCTAGTTTAATGCCGTGTTTTTCTTGAAATTTATTCTTACGTTCGCCACGAAGTTTCATAACAGCTGTCATGTCTACTTCATTAAAGGTTGTCAGCATTGCCGCATTATGTTGTGCATCGACTAGACGATTAGCAATCGTTTGACGACGACGAGTCATTTTTTCTCGTTCTACTGGCTTATCAAACTCTTGTTTTTGATTAGAATTGGAAGCGGCTGGTTTTTTATCAGCATTTTTCTTGCTATCTTTTGCTTTCGCTGCTTTTTCCACATCTTCAGGGCGAATACGGCCAAGTGGATCAGCAGCTCTAATTTCCTGCAGATCAATACCTAATTCTCTGGCACGTTTTCTTGCAGCAGGAGATGCTACAACCTCACCTTTTTTACTTTCTTTTCCTGAATCAGACGCAGGTTGTTTCTTTTCTTGCTTCGGTGCTTCCTGCTTTTCTTCCTGCTTTGGTTCTTCCTTAGCAGGCTCTTCTTCTTTCGGAGCGTCCTCAGATTTACCAGATGCATCTCCGCTTTCATCGATTTTGGCGATGACTTCTCCTACTTCTACATCGTCGCCTTCTTCTCTTACAAATTCAGCAATAACACCTGAAAAGTCTGCGTTTACTTCCACATTTACTTTATCTGTTTCCAACTCACAGATCGGGTCACCTTTTTCAACGGAATCACCCTCACTGACAAGCCATTCTGCGATCGTACCTTCTGTAATGGATTCTGCTAATTCTGGGACCTTAACTTCTTTCATTGGTTTCTCCTCCTTCAGATAGCTCTAATGCTCTTTTAATGATGCGTCTTTGTTCTGTTTTATGAATATGTGGATCACCAACTGATGGCGAAGAACGCTCACAGCGCCCAACATAGTGCAATGCAAGTTCTGTATCTTCCACCATTCGGAAAAGAAGCTCTTTGACGAAATTAAATGCACCCATGTTTCTTGGTTCTTCCTGTACCCACACAATTTCTTGAAGGTTCGGACAACCATCGATCACTTCCTGAATTTTCTTTTCAGGGAACGGATAGATTTGTTCGAGACGAATGACGTGAATATCCTGATATTGATCCTGATTTGAACTCATTTTCTCTTCAATATCAACCATCACTTTACCTGTACCGATTAAAAGTCGCTTTGCTTTTTTCGATGTTAATTCTAAACCAGGCTGTGGAATCATTGGTTCGAATTTTCCGTTCGTAAATTCTTCGATCTTCGATACTACACGGGGACTGCGCAGTAAGCTTTTCGGCGTTAAGACTACTAACGGTCTTGCAGCTTCACTATCCACTAATGCTGCCTGACGTCTTAACAGATGGAAGAACTGAGCACTGGTTGTGACGTTGGCAACAATCCAGTTATTTTCTGCTGCCATTGTTAAGAACCTTTCCGCTCTTGCGCTGGAATGCTCGGGTCCTTGCCCTTCATAACCGTGCGGCAACAACATCACCATGTTCGAACGTTCATCCCATTTCGCACGTCCTGCTGCAATAAACTGATCAAAAATGACTTGACCTGCATTGGCAAAGTCACCAAATTGCGCTTCCCAAATAACAAGCGTTTTCGGTGCTTTTACACTATATCCATATTCAAAGCCTAATACTGCCGCCTCTGATAAAGGACTGTTATGAATATCAAACGTAGCCTTCGCTTCATCAAGCCCATGCATTGGACAATACGTATCACTGCTGTCTACGTCGTGTAACATAAGGTGACGGTGAGCAAATGTACCACGTTCAGAATCCTGTCCCGTCATACGGATCGGGATTCCATCCTGTAAAATCGATGCATAAGCTAAAGCCTCTCCTACAGCCCAATCTGCTTTGGCTTCTTTCTCAAACGTATTATGACGCTTTGATAGGATTTTTTCGAGCTTCTTAAAGGATTGAAAACCGTCTGGCCTTTTCAAAAGACCTTTATTCAAAGATAATAGTAAATCCTTTGGTACGGCTGTCTCAATGTCACTCAAACCTTGACGCAATGCTTGCGGTACCGGCATTGCTTCCGGATTTTCATTGACACTTTCCGTCATATCATCATAAATACCCTGCAATTTATTGAAAACAGCTTCTTGCATTTCTTCAAAAGTTTGTTTCGTGACGATATTTTGTTCTTGTAAACGATTGGCATAAACCGATGCACAAGTAGGATGCTTATCAATTGATTTGTATAACTTCGGCTGTGTCGCACGTGGTTCATCCATTTCATTATGACCGTATCGGCGATAACCAACCAAATCAATTAATACATCCTTTCTGAATTTTTTACGGTAATCATACGCTAGCATAGCTGCAGAAATACACGCTTCCGGGTCATCTGCATTCACGTGAATAATTGGCACTTCAAAGCCTTTCGCTAAATCACTGGCATATCTGGTAGAACGACCTTGACGCTGACCTGTCGTAAACCCTACCAGGTTATTTGCGATAATATGAAGTGTTCCACCTGTGCTGTAACCAGCTAGCGAACTAAGGTTAAAGGTTTCTGCCACTACACCTTCGCCAATAAATGCAGCATCTCCGTGTATCAATATACTAAATGCTTTATCGACGTTCTGTTCAGGTTTTCCTTTTTCGAAACGAAAATCTTGCGCTGCTCTTGTAAAACCTTCCACAACCGGGTTAACAAACTCCAAGTGGGAAGGGTTATGTGCTAATGTTATTTTAGTTGGAGATGGCTTCTCTTCACCGACATCGCGTTTTGCACCAAAATGATATTTAACATCACCCGTCCAACCATATGTAATGGCTCTGGATCCTGGTGAAGATGGTACTAATTCCTTATCTGCTGATGGATGAAACTCTGAGAATAATTTGTCGTATGGTTTACCCAGAATAGAAGTTAATACACTTAATCTTCCTCTGTGCGCCATTCCCATTAAAATCTCTTCTGTTTCATCATAAAAGGAATTCTGTACGATGCGGTCTAAAATTGGCACCATCATTTCCAAACCTTCAATTGAAAAACGTTTCTGTGCAACAAATGTCTTGGCTAAGAAATTCTCAAAGCCTTCAACATCGACAATTTTCCCTAATAATTGTTTCTTTTCTTCATCTGAGAACGGAAAACGATATTTACCTGACTCAATATTTTCTTGGAACCATAAACGTTCAAGATCATTATTCACATGATCATATTCAAACGAAATCGTTCCTGCATATTGATTCGTTAAATGTTCGACTACATCTTGAGCCGTCGTAATTCCTTGGATATTCTGATCCCATACCCAATCTGCCGGAATCGCTTCCAAAACGTCTTTACTAAGATTGTAATGTTTCGGGTCGACCAGCGAACTATCCGTATGGATACCAGAGCCTACGGGATAGATTTCTGCCTTCAAATGTCCATAACGACGAATGGCCTCAACAAGTTTGATTGCTGAGGTTAAATGTTTGGCACTTATTTCAGACGATAAGCTCTTTCCACTTGCTACCTCTGCTTGTTGACCTTCTGTAATTTCGGTTGGTGCGCCGTATTCATCGAACATTTCTTTCAAGGATGGATCAACTGAGTCTTTGTTTTCCAAATAAAGCTCATACTGTTCTTGTACGTAACCCATGTTTGGGCCGTAAAACTTTTTCCAGAATCTCTCACTGGATTCCTGCTGTGTCACGTCTTATACCCCCATTAGAAGTCACTTTCTCCTACTTAACTTAACTCCCATCCAAATCTTGTAATGATTAAATCATTACACCAATAAATATAACCTATTTTAGGTAGGGAAACAACATATAAGTCCGGATAAATTCAATTCTTTTTGGAAAAGTTTATCATTCTACCATAATTGCATGAAATAAGCGTGATTTTGCGTTAAATAATACAATCCGGTCGTTTAAAAGAATCAAATTATCCAGACAGTATAGCTAGGAAAAATAACCTTGAAAAACGAGCGCGCAAGCCCCCAAGGAAATGACCTGGTCACGTTGCTCTTCCATCGTAAACGTTACAGGTTCTCGTTCGAACCTTTTAATATGCTGCTTCGCCGTTTCTATGATTTTTTGATAATACGGTTGATAGTGTATGGTGAGTTCACTATTCAATACCACTTTATCTGGATGTAAAACATTGACCATGTTCGCAATTCCTATTCCGTACATAAAAGCGGAATCAGAAACAGCCGCTTGAACTATCGTGTCTCCTTGCTCCAACGCCACTAACAATTGATCCATGGTATCTTTTTTTTTGTCAGTGTCCAGAAATGCCCGGCCATGGTATTCCTGATAGCGGCGGTTCACTTCTTTTAGCAAATAGTCATAGGAAATCAACGTTGCAAGGGAAGTCCCGTTTTGTACATCTATAATCATTTCACCAAAAGAGCTTGCATCACCTGTTCTGTTATGAATCATCGAGCCGTTGGATACTACACCACAGCGTAAACCTCTGCCACTAATGCAATACAAAATCGTATCCTGACAGTTTTGTCCACTCATCAACGCAGCTAAATTCGCACCATTTTCGATCTGGATTGTATCAATATTTACTTTTTTCCTTAATTCACTAACTAAAGGTATATGATGCCACCCCTCTGCAATAAAAGCATCCGGTTCCAGAATCATTCCTTCTATTCTGTCGATCGGCCCTACAGTACCGATTCCAATCCCGAGCACCATGTCATTGGAAATATCATGTTTATCCAATAAATACTTTATTTGTTTCGCTAATAGTGAAATTGTATATGCCGGTGTATGTTTATCGTTCATTTTAAAAGAATAGTGATCAATATCACTAAATTTGCAATTGGCCAGCGTTAACGTAGTTTTCGTACGCGACAGGTCGATACCGATAATGTAGCCCGCATCCGGATTTACCTCAAATACAGCGGGAGGCCTTCCGCCAGATGACGCTCCAAAGGTCCTGAATTTAATGATTTTTTCTGAAAGCAATTGCTCTAAATGACGGGAAACTGTTGTCTGTTTCATCTTTAACTGCTCTACCAAGTTCGCTTTCGTAGATGAACCATGCTGATGCAAAAAATAATATATTTGCTTCATTGTTATGTATTTTGCAGATGATTGTTGTAAAAAATTCTTTAACACATGACTTACTCCTTTGCACACATCTTAAATTAGGTTTATAAATAGGCTACCACGATACAGCACAATCTGCTAGTATAATCAAAGGTGAATGATAACGGCTGTCTTGTCACATAACGTCGATTATGGTTTACTTTTTAGGATAGGTATTGTTTACAGGGAGGGTATTTTGATGAAACATGACTTGGATAATCGATTTAAAATCGCAAATCGTGAAGCCATCATTGGTATATGTTTAGTTCTGTTTAATTTCATCTGGTGGTTTGCTTTTGCCTATGGACTAGGCAGCAAAGAGCCTGAACAATATACATTTATTTTAGGTTTTCCGGCTTGGTTTTTTTACAGCTGTATCGTTGGGGTTATCCTGATGATGATACTGGTTAGTATTGTGGTGACATTTTTCTTTAAGGATTTTTCGTTAGATGATGAGGAGTATGATCGGTTATGAATCTTGCAGCAACTATTACATTATTCGGTGCACTTGCCTTAATATTTTTGGCAGGGTTATTGGTGAGCAGAAGCAATCAAAGCAACACTTCCTTTATGGAGGACTATTACTTGGGAGGACGTCGTTTAGGCGGATTTGTCCTTGCGATGACGATGTCTGCCACATACGGAAGTGCGAGCAGTTTTATCGGAGGGCCTGGTGTTGCATATAACGAAGGACTGGGCTGGGTACTGCTTTCTGTGATCCAGGTGGCTACCGGTTATTTCACCTTAATGATTTTAGGAAAAAGATTTGCCATTACTGCTAAAAGATATAAGGCCATTACGATGGTTGATTTTTTGAAACATCGATATCAATCGAAATGGGTCGTCTTATTGTCCTCATTCAGTATTGTTATTTTTTTATTTTCCACGATGGCGGCACAATGGATTGGTGCTGGACGGTTAATTGAATCGATTACAGGATTATCCTATCATACGGCTTTACTTATATTCGTGGTGACTGTGCTTCTCTATGTTACACTCGGTGGGTTTCGCGCTGTTACTTTAACCGATTCTATTCAAGGAAGTATTATGGTTGTCGGTACCATTATTCTGTTAATTGCCATCATTATTTCTGGTGGTGGTATCTCAGCTATCATGAATGATTTACAAACTGAAAACCCGAACCTGATCACCCCTTATGGTGCGGACGGTACCTTGTCACCGTTATACGTATCATCGTTTTGGATTTTGGTCGGTGTAGGGATTGTCGCATTACCGCAAATAGTAGTACGAGCAATGTCTTATCAAAATACGAGAGCCTTTCATCGGGCGCTTGTCATTGGAACAATCGTTGTTGGGGTAATTATGTTAAATATGCACTTAATCGGTGTATTTGCTCGTCCGATCTTGCCTGATATTGAAGTGGCGGATACGGTTATTCCGTTAATTGCACTCGAAGTATTACCTGGCTGGCTGGCAGGTATTGTACTAGCCGCTCCATTGGCAGCCATTATGTCCACCGTCGATTCTTTACTCTTATTGGTCAGTTCGACGATTGTTAAAGATATTTACAGTAATTATATCCAGCCCAAAGCGCCAGTGAACAGAATTCGAAAAATCAGCATGACTGTAACAGCTATACTAGGCGTAATCGTGTATTTAATTGCAATCCACCCGCCTGATTTAATCATCTGGTTAAACCTGTATACTATTGGCGGTTTAGAAGCTGCGTTTATTTGGCCGGTAGTAATGGGGATCTATTGGAAGAAAGGCAATAAATACGGCGCAATCGCTGCGATTATAACTGGTATGATATCTTATATCGCATTCCAGGCATTTTATCCACAGCCATTCGGTATGCACTCTGTTGTATCATCCATCATACTATCCTTAATCGCATACGTACTAGCAAGCTACAGCGTGAAGGATAAACAAACAGTTTCCGATTCACTCGCATAAGTTCGTCGCGCTTCTTCATTGCTAAAAGTTTATACTTTTCTACAGTGAACATACACCAAAACAAAAACATCCCCAGCCTGCACACACAGGACTGCGGGATGTTTTTTAAGTTTAGCGATTTAACAAGCTTCCAACATAGCGTAATAAATCATTAGCAGATTGAGATGTATAGCCATATTCTTCGACTAAGGTTGCAACTACTTCGTTCATTTTCTTCAGTTGCTGCTCATCTGGTGTTTTCGTGGAAGTCGTTATTTTTACGACATCCTTCAGATCTGCAAACAGTTTTTTCTGAATCGCTTCGCGTAAACGTTCATGGGATTGGTAATCGAATTTTTTGCCTTTTCTTGCATAGGCAGAAATACGAATAAGGATTTCTTCACGGAATGCTTTTTTGGCATTTTCGGAAATACCGATTTGTTCTTCAATGGAACGCATTAACTTTTCGTCCGGATGCATTTCTTCCCCAGTTAATGGATCCTCGATTTTTGTTTTATTACAGAAAGCTTCCACATTATCAAGGTAATTATTCATTAACGTTTTGGCAGACTCCTCGTACGAATACACAAATGCTTTCTGTACTTCTTTTTTCGCAAGTTCATCATATTCTTTACGCGCTACTGAAATAAAATCAAGATAATCTTCCTTCTGTTCCTTCGTAATGGACGGATGGTCATCTAAGCCATCTTTTAAGGAGCGGAGTACATCCAGTGCATTAATGGCTTCCATTTCTTTACGAATGATCGTCGAAGAGATTCTATTAATAACATAACGAGGATCAATACCCGTCATCCCTTCATCCGAATATTCTTTCTTCAAAGCACTGACATCCTGATCACTAAAGCCTTCTACGTCCTGATCATTATACAAATATAATTTTTTCAGCAAACTGATATTACTTTGCTTCGATTCTTTCAGTCGTGTCAGAATCGTAAACATTGCTGCAATTTTTAGTGTGTGAGGAGCAATGTGCACCTCTTTAATATCACTTTCTTTAATCATTTTTTCGTAAATTCGTTCTTCCTGATCTAATTTCAAATTATAAGGAATTGGCATCACAATCATACGGGAATGCAGTGCTTCGTTCTTTTTATTCGCGATGAACGACCTGTATTCTGATTCATTCGTATGCGCCACAATCATTTCATCGGCTGATATCAAGGCAAATCGTCCCGCTTTAAAATTCCCTTCCTGTGTAAGAGAAAGTAAATGCCAGAGAAACTTCTCATCACATTTTAGCATCTCCTGGAATTCCATCAGACCGCGGTTGGCTTTATTCAATTCTCCATCAAAACGATAGGCGCGAGGATCTGATTCCGATCCGTACGTTGCGATCGTGGAGAAATCAATCGAACCTGTTAAATCAGCAATATCCTGTGATTTTGGATCAGATGGACTGAATGTACCAATGCCAACTCGATTATCTTCAGAGAAAAAGACACGTTCTACCATCACATCTTCTATTCTGCCATCATAGTCCTCTTCTAATCGTAAACGGTTAAGTGGTGACAGATTTCCTTCTATACGAATGCCGTATTCTTCTTCAAAATCTTTTCTTAAGTGCTGCGGAATAAGATGCAAAGGATTTTCATGCATCGGACAGCCTTTTATAGCATAAACTGCTCCTTGATCCGTTAAGGAGTACTCCTCCAGTCCCCTTTTAAGCAATGTTACTAATGTGGATTTACCACCACTGACAGGTCCCATTAACAGCAAGATTCTTTTTTTGACATCTAATCGTTTAGCAGCTGGATGAAAATATTCTTCCACTAATTTCTCTAGTGCTTCTTCTAATCCGAATAATTGATCACTAAAAAAGGCATATTCCCTTACTCCATTGTCATCTGTCACACCTTGATCTTTTATCATTTGATAAATTCGAGAGTGTGCTGACTGAGCAAGATAAGGCTTTTCTTTCAACAACTCCAAATACTGTGAAAAAGTGCCTTCCCATTTTAGTGCATGCTGGGTTGTTCTATATTCTTGCACCTTCCGTAAAATATCCATTCCATGACCTCCCAGTTAAGTAAATCTTCTGTTGCCCCTCAGGACAAACAAGATAGTAGATTCAAATGTTGTTATTTTTAAATGTATGTACACCCACCGTAAAAAATGAATATAAAGTGAGACTTTGATCGGCGAGGGTTCTTGCCCCACCGTCATTAGCGAAACTTATCAGGGTGTTAGCGGCTGTTTACTCCCTCTCGTGATACCCAAAGCTTGAAGCGGGAGTCTTACAGACGGTTAGAACAAAGGCGCAAGCGCCCGTTTAGAGACGTAGCGAGTGGAGCGAATCAACTGAGATAAAGGAATCACGGTGAGCTTGCGAATCGATGATGACTTATCGTAGGGCGATTTCGCGAAGTCGCCTAGTCTCTGGGCGCTGGAGCCGGACGTGGCCGTTTCTGTCAGCGAACATCATATAGCCCAAAATTTATACTTTCTTGACTTATAAGAAAAACCGGTTATAAACCACCCGGTCCTAGTTGACTTCATTAATAAACAACTTCCTATTCAGCATGATTACTTCTACGGCTGTACTTATATACTTTCTTTGCTTACCAGAAAAAACGGACATAACCCGCCCAGTCCTAATTGAGATAAATGATATACAACTACCTATAATATTGATTATGTCTAGCCATTGCTAGCCGAGCATCCATTTTGAGAACACTCCGCGTCCTGCGAGGCCTATTTCCGGAGCTTTGCTAAGCAGATAAATTATATCAAAATGACCATTCTGCAATACAACTTTTGTTAACATAATCATATAATAGGAACTCCAATCATGTTCAATATGATTACTGATGTGACCAAACTTATATACTTTCTTGTAGAGTAGAAAACAGGAATTAGATATTACCTTCTTGTCTTCGGGTTTCAGGGTGTTCCACCTTACTAAGCCAGACTCGAGGGTACTATCCTCCTCCTATTTCCCCTCATCAAACCGTACGTGAAGTTTTCCCTCATACGGCTTTCCGACGTTCTTCATCCTTTGGCTTTACGGGTTATACAGCTAATTTCACAAGTCTGTAATGGACTTCTCTAGCCGTTTCTTGTAGATAAGCATGCTTATATTGCCTATTCTTTTTGTTGTTACGAAAGATGTTTAGACGCTCTAATACATACCAATCGATATGATTTAACCATCGCTTGGACATGGGAGAAAGTTGATAGTAATTCTTAAACCCTTGTAACTTGCGGTTTAAACCATCTATTAATTCTCCTATTTCTACATGTAATTTAGATCGTGGTGATGTATATGCTTTAATTTTCTTGCGCATCTTCTTCATCGCTTTCTTACTGGGAATGTGATACATGAAATAGAAGAGGTGTCCACCCTTCTTTCGTACCGGGAACTTACGATGATGAAAACCTAAGAAATCAAATCCGTCACGATCATCCCAAATGTGGACAAGCTTTGATTTGCCCTCGTGTAGTGTTAAATCTAACTTCTTCATGATGCCTTGGATCACACGAATGCCTTCGAGCGCTTGTTGCTTGGTTTTACACATAATGACAAAATCATCCGCATACCGAATAAGCGATCCTAAGTGGCGAAACTGCTTTTCCCAAATCGTGTCCATCGCATTTAAATAGATGTTCGACAATAACGGAGAAATAACACCGCCTTGTGGAGCACCTATGAGGGATTGTTCTAACGAATCATCCTCCATAATCCCTGCTTCTAACCATTTGCGCATGACCTTAAGCACTCGTCGATCACTGATGCGCTGTTCTACCAATTTCATCAACTTTTCATGGTTGATGTTGTCAAAGTATCCTTGGATGTCGACGTCTAACACCCAATACTTTCGTTTACTTTCTTTGCGGATTTTCGCAATCGCTTGATGGGCATTTCGTCTCGGGCGAAATCCATACGAACTTCCTTGAAAGTCCGCCTCAAAAATGGGCTCGATGACAATTTTCATAGCCATTTGTGCGATTCTGTCTTTCACCGTAGGAATGCCTAACGGTCGTTTCTTTCCATCATCTTTCGGTATATACGTTCGCAGTACGGGTTGTGGATGGTAGTTCTTTTCCTTCAGTTCTATATAGAGTTCATTCAAAAATTTCTTTTCTCCATAATCACTGATATCTTCCAAAGTTTGGTTGTCTACCCCACTGCTTCCTCTATTTCTTTTCACTCGTCGCCACGCTTCCCATAAAATATCTGGGCGATACATCTTATCATACAAGGCATGAAACCGCCGTGTCTGACTTCCCTTGGCACAAAGGTATAATGTTCGTTGAAGTTGTCGAGCTTTTACTTGATTGGTGTAGTTAGCTAATTTAGCATTCACTCACTCTTACCTCCTTCCAACATGTGAACGAAGCAGGGTTCTGGCTTCTGCCGTCCTTCCCTAGATCACGTTATGTTGTCATGATCATCTCTGGTACTATGACCCCCTCCGACTTCCTCTCAGCCCATCCACCATTTCACGATACGCTTATAGGTGTCTGTTTTACTTCCTTTCTGAAGTGACCGAGGAGGATATCCCCAGTTCCGTTATTTACTTTCTTAACATGTCGCTCTCCATACCCCGAGGGATTCTTCGGTGTTGATATTCCAAGTTCTTCACACCTTCCATGGTCTTCGCTTATCAGTCACAAACTCGACTTCCCTTGTTCCTCTTGTGAGGGTTGTAATTGACGAGGCTGCAAGATTCACTTGATGTTACAACCTGTTAAGTTGCTCGCACTACGTAGAGTACTTTGTCACGGGGCTTCAACCTTAGGATTTCTCCACCAATTGCCCGTCAGCTACCGAGCGTCTTGGTACTTACTCGGGTTGGACTTTCACCAACTAGCAATTAACGGCTTGCTGGGCACGCGACTAAAAAAAGAGTAGCTATGTTGATTCATAGCTACTCTGCATGTCATTATCCTTTGCGCAAGCGTGAAAAAAACAGAACTAATCCCCCAGTAATTACGGATAAAAATCCAGCAAGCAGGGATCTATACTGATTGGTGGCCGTATCCGGTAATGGCTGTCCTTCTGCATCCTCTTCTAAATTGGTTTCGGATTGCCTGGTACCCTCCTGATTTCCTTGATCGGATTTCGCTTGATTTTTTGTATCATTCGAATTTGTTTTCTCGTCTGTATTATCCCCAGGCTCCTCTTCCGTTGGTTCTTCTTTCGTCTCCTCTTCCGGTAAATCCGTATCGTCAGCGTCCTTATCAGAACCTGTTTCATTTTCATCCTCTTCCGTTGTATCCTCTTCCATTATATTTTGAAAAACGCCATATATACTAAAATGTGAAACTTCTCCACTAACTGTAGCCTTCTCTTCATTGGCAGTGACAGGAAATTCTTTCGTTTTCTTTCCTGTTTCATCTAATAAATAAAGTGCGAGCTCGTCCCAATTCTCTACTTTTTCTGCGTTTACTCCATAGGTTAAAGTGACAGGGTTCTCAGTAAAGTCTGTTAAACTGTCTTCGCCCGTTAATATCTGCAAAGTGTACAAATTACTAATCAGTCGGTCTTGTTTCTCTTTAACCTCTCCGTCAAATGGAGTGAATTTAATTGTAATGTTGGCACCAGTTTTTACATTAGATACAGGAACAGAAATCTTAAGATCATGATACAAAATCGTCAACTTCGCATTTTCGGGCAATTCATCGATAAGTGTTGCCTGAAATACTACACTCTCTTTATTCTCCTGATTGGAATATTTATATTCCTCACCATCAACCTCTAAATCATCGATACTAGTAACCGTTCCGTCATCAGGCGGAATTGGCGCCGGTGGCACAGTCCCGTTAGAAAACTCTTGCTTGATCAAGCCCAATAATTGACTTTCACGATCTGCACTTAGTTCCCAAATCATAGCACCGCCAAGCTCGAGGTTTTCGACATAGGCGACTTTTGCAGCAATCGATCGTTTATCATCGTAACTGATAAATTCCCCTGTTTGTTCATTATATAAATATGGAACCTTTGCAGCGTCATTCCAATGAGCAGTGAATTGGTTATCTGTTAATTTATTTTTGATAATATCATCATAATCATAGACACCCGCTTCCCACGTACCATTTCCTGCTCCTTCACAATTCTGATAGTAACCGCCATTATGGCTATCTCCATCCGAATCGCAACCTCCCCATGAACGACCATAGAAAGGCATGCCCATTACTAATTTATCTGACGGGACTCCTGCATCTAAGTGACCCTGGATCGCAGTAGCTACATTAAACACCTCTGTACTTGAGACTCCTGCTTCTTTAGCTTGAGGATCCGCAAATAACGGCGCATTGTGTGCACTTGTCTTCTGCCAGCTTCCGTTAAAATCATATGTCATAATATCAATAAAATCGACAATCTCCGCTATTCTGTTTAATTCATTGTGCTCTAAATAGGAAGGATTGGCACTGGATGCAATGGCTAACTCATATTGTCTCCCATCTTCTTGCTCCGCTTTATCCAACTCATCACGGATTGTTTGTAACAATAACGTATGATTTTCTTTATCCTCGGGCCGATGAATGTTTCCTTCCAAACCGCCTGCAACCGGATACTCCCAATCAATATCAACCCCATCCATTTCATACGTTCTCATAAACTCTACCGCAGATGCGGCGAATGTCTGCCTCGTTTCCTCAGAAGCAGCAACATTAGAAAAATTCTTAGAGAATGTCCAGCCACCTATCGAGAGTAATGTTTTTAATCCAGGATTTTGATCTTTAAGCTTTGCCAGCCCACCTAAATTACCATAAAAATCTCTATTCCACTCCTCTCCTTCTTCCAGGCCTATTACATTTGGATTCTGATAATCTGCCCAAGGATCAGCTGACACAACCGTACCATTTTCTATGCCTTCACACTGAGTGCTGGCTGCATGTCCTGCACCATCCCAGCAATAATCCGCAAAGGCATAAACAATATGTGTCAGGTTACTGGCATCAATATCTACAGCTTGATAATCCCTTCCATACGTAGACCATTGCGTATAATATCCGACCACTCTATATTCATCATCCTGCTCTGCTGCGCTCGTTTGTACTGTCGTGCCTATCGATAAACTAATCGAAAACATAAGGAGAGCAATCGCTCCCAACACCCAACCTTTTACACCTCTCGGAAGATTCTTTCTTTCTGTCACCGTTTTCTCCACTCCTTTTACTTGATTAATAGAATCCTGACCGATGTAAACGCAATCTATTTTATAGATAAGATGACTATACCTCTATACAAGATTATCCAACTCTATCAAAGGTGTCAATATAGAACATGAAATTTTTAACATTTATTTTTTCTACATTTCAATAAGGCTGATAATAGAAAATCAAGGCATAACCTGGCAGACCTAAACTTATATACAACTGTGCAGACAAACAATCCAAAACCTATATTTTCCATTAAAAATAGTTAATTATTACTAACTATTCTAATTAATAGAAAAAGATGTTGAATTACGTAAGCACTTTCCTTAGAATAAAAAGTATAAGAGTTAATTGATCCAGAAGGGAGGCTGCTACTCTATTAAACTCTTATATTATTTTTAACGCTTGAGGTATAGACCTCTAGATTACAAGGAGGATGAATATGTCTGTAAAAGTAACTGGTAGAGAAATGATGAGAACAGTCTTTATGCTAGGTGTTTTATTAGTGATGTCATTAGTATTCGCTTCAATGGTATCCGCTCATGGATATGTCAGCAATCCTGAAAGCCGTTCGTTACTTTGTTCAGAGGGTGTAAATACGGATTGTGGAGCAGTTGTATACGAACCGCAAAGCTTAGAAGGGCCAGGCAATTTCCCTGAAGCAGGTGTCGCAGATGGACAAATAGCAAGTGCTGGCGGTGTTTTTCCGAAATTGGATGAACAGTCAGAAACGCGCTGGGCACAAGTGCCAATGTCTAGTGGTGCCTTCACGTTTGAATGGTCTTTAACTGCAGCTCATGCTACTAAAAGTTGGAATTACTACATTACAAAAGAGGGATGGGATCCCAACTCTCCATTAGAACGATCTGATTTTGAATTATTTTGTACTTACAATGATAATGGTCAACGACCTGACTTTACTACCACACATGACTGTGAAATCCCACAGCGCGAGGGCTATCATGTTATTCTAGCTTATTGGGAAGTAGCAGATACAGCGAACGCATTCTATCAGGTAATTGATGCGAACTTTGACGGAGAATTTGTTGAACCAGGTGATCCAGGAGACCCTGAAGATCCTGAAGAACCTGTTGATACACCTGAATGGAATGCTGATAGCGTATATTTAGGTGGTGACCAGGTCACATATAACGGTGCTACTTATCAGGCGAAATGGTGGACGCAAGGTGATACACCAGGCTCATCTGATGCATGGGAATTAGTTAGTGAAGACGGAGCTGATTCTGGCAATACAGATGTACTCGAATGGGACGCGAGTAAAGCCTACAGCGGCGGTGATCAAGTCCTTTACAACGGCAGCCAGTATGAGGCCAAATGGTGGACAAGAGGCGACACCCCAGGTTCCAGCGATGTATGGGCAGTTGTCAGCTAAAAGAAAAATTAGAAAAATACGGCATTCTCTTCGTCTTTTAGCGAGTGCCGTATTTTTTCTTATACTTGTTGGTACACCTAAATTTTCACTACGCCAGGATTCATCTTTGTAAACTTTAGGGTTTCCTATCGTATAAAAAAGAAGGCTGATGCTATTAGCTTTAGGCTTTTTCTATGTACTGACAGATAATGATTGCTCTTCTTCATGCATTGGACGTTTTCTTGCTTCTCCTTTCGCCTGAAGTTACCTCTTCTTCATGCGTTCGGCGTTCTCTTGCACCAACCAACACATGAAGTCCACTGCTGTTCATGTATTGGAGACTTCGTGTAACACTCTTTTGCCTAAAGTTCTTCATATTCTTGCATTTGGCAGCCTTTCGCATCCGATTGCCATAAAGTTCGTCATCATCTTCATACGCCTATCAACTTTTCCGGATAACCGCCAATCCAGATGTGTCAGCAACTGTTAATAGCCAAGCATCCATATTGAGATATTTAATGTGCTGGGATACCGCTCCGTCCAACCACTTCGCGTCCCGCGGAGCCTATTTCCGGAGCTTTACTGAGCAGATAAAGTATATCAAAATGATCATTTCGATATACTGCCTTTGTTGGACATAATCCATATTATAAGAACCTACATTCCTATTTAGCATGATTAACTTCTACTAGAGTACTATCATTTCTTGTACCACGCTTAATAATACAGTAAAAAAGCATGACTGCTTACACAGTCATGCTTTTTTCTATTTTCTCAGTTTTTTCATTTCGTCTGCTACAAATTGCACTTGTGTACCGACAATGACCTGAATACCATTTTCCCCTACTTCTTTGATACCAGGAACACCGGTATTCTTAATGCGTTGCTTGTCAACTGCCGCTAAGTCTTTAACTTCGAGACGTAATCTTGTGACACAGTTATCTAATGTTAACACATTGTCATCTCCGCCTAATCCAGCGTAGATTTCTTTTGCCATTACTGAAATATCATCTTGCTTGCCAGCGTCTGAATCCTCTTCTTTTGTTGTTACTTGTTCTTCTGTATCATCTTCACGACCAGGCGTTTTCAAATTAAACTTCGTAATCAAGAAACGGAATAGCACATAATAAATCACAGCAAATACAAGACCTTGTACAATCAACATATATGGCTGATTTGCCAATGGAAGTCGTGAGCTTAGGATAAAGTCTACTAAACCAGCACTAAATCCAAAGCCTGCTGTCCAGTCAAATGCAGCTGCAATCCCTAAGGATAAACCTGTTAAGGCAGCATGTACTACATACAATGCTGGCGCTAAGAACATGAAAGAGAATTCAAGCGGTTCTGTTACACCAGTGAAGAAAGAAGCAAAAGCCGCTGCCATTAATAGAGAAGCTGCTGTTTTCTTTTTCTTCGTTTTTGCGGTATGGTACATCGCTAATGCTGCCGCTGGAAGACCGAACATCATGACCGGGAAGAAACCTGCCTGGTACATACCTGTAACACCTTTTTCTCCTTCTCCATTCCAGAAGTTAGCAATATCATTAATACCAGCAACATCAAACCAAAATACCGAGTTTAAAGCATGGTGTAAACCAGTTGGAATTAATAAACGGTTAAAGAAGCCGTATAAACCTGCACCAATCGCATCTAGATCGATGATTGCTTT
This sequence comes from Gracilibacillus salinarum, assembly GCF_022919575.1. Taxonomy (NCBI): domain Bacteria; kingdom Bacillati; phylum Bacillota; class Bacilli; order Caryophanales; family Bacillaceae; genus Gracilibacillus; species Gracilibacillus salinarum. The sequence goes on from NZ_CP095071.1 coordinate 1,532,713, forward strand.
ACCGAATGAAACTAACCCTGAATAAATAAATGGCCATACTAAGAATAGAATAGCAGCAACAATTAAACTGGATACTGCTGTCATAATGGGTACTAATCGTTTTCCACTAAAGAATGCCAATGCATCGGGTAATTTCACATGGCTAAAACGATTGTACATGACCGATGCTAAGATACCTGAAATAATACCAATGAATTGGTTTTCAATATTGCCAAAAGCTGCATTCACATTTTCCGGATCCGCGCTTTGCAGCAGAGCAACGGAATCTGTTGATAATAGTGTCGTAATAACTAGGTAGGATACGAGACCACTAAGTGCAGCGGAACCATCTTTATCCTTGGACATCCCAAAGGCCAAACCGACCGCGAACAAAATCGACATACTCGGTCCTGATACAATCGATTCACCCGCCTTGATTAAGAAGGCTGCAACTACATTTGCTTCCCCCCAGCCTTCCGGATCAAGCCAGTAGCCCAGTCCCATCAAAATTGCTGCTGCAGGAAGAACTGCAACCGGTAACATCAAGGATCTACCGATATTTTGAAGATATTTCATTACCATTTTATTTCCTCCTCCAATGTATGAACAACATAAAAAAATTCGTCATTCATACCGTAGTTTTTCTTATTTTGGTACACTCTAAATAGTAGCTGCGTCGAGCTTTTCTCATTCTTCATAACGCATAAGTTAAAATATATTAGTCCTTTTTTAGCCTTTGTATATGAATAGTTATATAACCAAGTTCTGACGATGGAAATGCGATATCATACTTCTCCGTTATACATGACGTGACTGTTCTTGTTACTTGATACGAATCAGAAAATTTTTGTTGAATCATGCCTAACATTTCTTCATCCATTTCATGCAATTGATAATGACTCACTCGCGACAAAGCAAAATGCAAGTGTGTAACAAGGCGCTGATAAGATAAATCGTCTTCACTAATATTCATGTCCAACTTCTCTAAAAATAACTGAATCATCTCTCGTACAATGGCTGTATGCTTAATCGTTTGCTGATAATCACCTCCTTGAAGTTTCATCGTATGAACATGAAGAGCGATATGAGCTGCTTCGTCTATCGGAACATCTATATTTAATTTCTCCCGAATATGACGCACAGCCCACAGCCCGATTTCAAACTCATTGCGGTAGAGTATCTTAATTTCATTCAATAATTTGTTTTGCAAATGTATACCATCTTCTATCCTTTCAATGGCAAACGAAACATGATCTGTAAGAGCAATATGGATGTGTTCACTTAACTTTGAACCTAAATAGTCCTCAGCATATGAAATGATTTCTTCTGAAATGATGAAATGTTCTTCAGGAATTCTATTTAACAGCTGCTGCAATTTTTCATTTTCTTTCATTTCAAACAATTGCTCTACCTTACTCGGGTTAATACGATCGTTTTTTCTTTTGCCAAATGCTATACCAGTTCCAATTGCTACTTTTTCTTGTTGATTATCTATGACAAGTACTGCATTGTTATTCAAAATTTTCTTCAATCGCATGTTAACCATCCCCTTACAGAACCGGATAATTTTAGCTAAGCGTCAAAAGGCTTGTTTTCCCAGCTTCGCATTGTTTCTCATTTGTTAGTTGAATAGACTGATCAAGCTCTTTACTATTCGTAATAACCATCGGTGTCACCGTATTCTCAGCATTTTCACGGATATAATTCAAGTCAAATTCCATTACTATTTGACCCGCGGCAACTTTTTCTCCTTCTTTAACTAATATATTAAACCCCTCACCTTTTAAGCCAACTGTTTCTAAGCCAACATGGATCAGTATTTCTACTCCATCATTCGTTCTCATACCGATTGCGTGTTTTGTTTCGGGAATTTGTACAATTGTTGCATCTACTGGTGCTACTACTTTTCCGTTTTCTGGAGTGATCGCAATCCCTTCCCCCATCATTTTCTGACCAAAGACAGGGTCTGGTACATCCTCCAAAGCTACAACTTTACCAGTTAATGGTGCTAACAGTTCAACTTTTTTTGATTTGTTAAATAATTTTTTAAACATTTGTGATTTCCTTTCCTGAGAAGTGAACAAAGGCGCAAGCGCCCGTTTAGAGACGTAGCGAGTGGAGCGAATCAACTGAGATAAAGGAATCACGGTGAGCTTGCGAATCGATGATGACTTATCGTAGGGCGATTTCGCGAAGTCGCCTAGTCTCTGGGCGCTGGAGCCGGACGTGGCCGTTTCTATCAGCAAACATCATATAGCCCAAAATTTATACTTTCTTGACGTATTAGAAAAACCGAAAAGCGCCCGGTCTAACTAACAAAGCCGACTTCTAAGCATTACTTCCTCGTTAAAATGTTATCTTTCTTAACTAAAAAAAAGCATGAAGAAATAAGAAGGATTTCGTTTGTTTACCCTTTCGATTTCTCCATGCCTAATCTAGTTAGTAACATGTGAGCCTATATTAAATTAAACGATCCATATTCATAAAAATAATAACACACAGAGGATCAGTTGTCTATACATATTCTCAAAGTCATACATTGTTATTTTGACAGCGGTGTCCACTCCTCTAATACCGAAGGACGGTCGATCACGTCTGCCCCAATTACTTTTTTATAAAAGTCGACCGGACCGGCATCACCAATAATAGCATAAGCATAACCAAGATGCCTCATTTCATGTAAACTATGTATAAGTAATTGATAGCCGATACCTTTTCCTCTTGCAGTCTCAATGACACCGGTGGGACCAAAAAAGTTCTTGAATGTTGTTTCATAACAAGCAAAACCCAGTATATCCTTATTCTTAACAGCTATCAAACAATTTGCCGGTAAAGCGGAACATGCCACTTCACATTCGTTTTTCCATTGCGGAAAGTGTGCTTGTACCCAATCAATAATTCGATCTTTCTCCAAAGGCAGCGCTCTTCTAATAACCCAGTCCTGCTGTTGTTTTTGATATACTTGCGGCAAATGGTATAGATTTACATACATGTCTGCCACTTAATCCCTCCTCACCCTTGCCTAAACATCACCACACACGCTGGTGAAGCTATCTTATAATGACACGCTAATGCTTGTAATCGCCCATCTGCTTGCACACGCAATACTGTGATACGATCGCTGTGCTGGTTAGCAATGAACAAATATTCTCCATCTGGAGATATAGCAAAATGACGTGGCCACTCACCCAAAGCTGCTGCTTCATCAACGAAGCGCAAACGACCATCTGCTTGCACACGATATACTACAATACTATCCCTGCCTCGATTCGAGACAAAAAGCAACGATTTATCAGGTGAAAAATGAATATCTGCACAAAAGTTATCCTGCACTTCATCTGGTGGGATAGTCGGTATCTCCTGGGCAAGTTGTAAGTTAGTGAATGACTTATTGAAGTGATAGACAGCAACTACCGAACTGAATTCATTGGTGATATATAGACAGTTCTTCGCCTTATTCACTTCGATATGTCTTGGGCCAGAGCCATCTTTTAACGGAAAAGATGCTTGAAGTTCCAGTTGCTGATGATCTGATTGTAATTGAAATAGAAAAAGTTTGTTCTGACCCAAGTCTGTTACGATATACATATGATCGTAGCCAAGTGGATAGCACATATGGGGATGGGAAGCTTCACCAGATTTCTGAAACAAATGAAGATCTGCTTGTAATTGCACCTTCCCATCTTCTTCTAACGGATGAAGCGACAGCTTACCATCTCCATAATTGGTCACTATACTATATCGACCATCATCTGTGATATGGAGATAGCAAGGACTGGACCCGCCTGTTTTAATCCTGCTTGTTTCGATTAACTGATCACCTACTTGATAACTGACCAGTTCTCCTTCCTCAACCTCACTAACAGCATAGAGATTGTTCTGATCAGGATGTAGCGCTAAAAATGAGGGAGCATCTATTCCAGTAATGGCGTCTAACTTGTGAAAGGATTGCTGTTCCGAATCAAACCTGACATAGTGAATCGCTTCTTCTGTTTTACTGCCATAGCCTCCAACAAACATGTTATAATTTCTTATCATATGAACAGGAAACTCCTTCATTTTTTAATAGATCGGTAATACGTGAAAAAACACATTCGGAGATGCCATTCGATAATAATAGCTAGACCATCCCAATCCTGTTGATTGATCAACATTCGCATTAAACGGTAACCGTTCCTGCTCAAGTTCATCGATAAAATCGATTTCTTCATTGCTATATGATGAAATACGCTCGATTGCTGTCTCCAATCTAGCTATCAATCCACCATAACGAATATCGATGACTTCCCAGCCAAACGGCTTATTCATATGGAACCATTGCGCTTTATGAGCAGCACGCAACCTTCTCACTCGTTCAATAATTTCAGGCAGCTCCACATTCGCAATCGCTTTTAATTTATCTGCATCACCTGCATCATAAGCTGCTTTTAATTGAAGGCCAATCGTAGATTTCCTCGCTAGGACAGCAGATAACTTCTCTGGTACATCAAAAATAAAATCTAATTCAGCTTGCGAATCTCTAACTTGCTTAAACGTTTGTTCCAGCTGTTGATAATGCTCAGCAATCGCTAACCCTTCAATGTGTTTGTCAAAAAGACCAAGTAACACATCCTGCCACAATAAAAACTTGGACGGATTCGTTTGATCGCTATTCTCCACTGCTACTCCCGGAATCGCATCAAGCTCATTTAGTTGTAAGTAGGCCCGCGGGTCGAGACCCGTGCAGAATTTTGTTCGTTTGTACCAATCTTGCCGGTCGACTGTTGAATGGTATTGGTGCTCAGCATACAGCTGCAAGCCTAGCATCGCTGCGTAATAATTATTTTCATAGCCATCATCGCCCCAAAGCGTCACAAATACATCCTGAATATTCGCTTCTTTACTCGCCTGCAGAGCTGCTTCACTAGTTTGCAAGGATAGACCGTAGTTTGTCGCAAACGTATTCCAAACCCAGATACCACCAGCAAATGCAGGCGTCTGACCCAGCTGTTTATGTTTATCAATTAACGTATGATAGTCCTCTTTCTTCGTGTGGAAATAATCCCAATACATCAATGTCACATTACTCGGAATCAACTGCTGCATTTCCTCCGATATTTCCGTTGCCATATCATACTGATCATCTCCAGAATCCGAAGCTAATTTAATAAACATATCACTCCACATCATGACTTCTAGTTGCAGGTCATCCGTAATTTCTGTCACTCGATGCAAATGCTCCGTCATTAATTCCAGCCGATCTTTATAGCCATACTTATTTAAATAAATCCCTCTTCCTAACTCTTCTGCTTCATCCATTCCAATATGGAGCCGCTTGCTTCGGAATGGAGCTGTCACAGCCATGATCATCTTCTCCACAAACTGATAAGTAGCTTCTTGTTCAGCTAACAGGACACCTCTAGTGTCTTTCAAATGTGCTGACGCATCCCATTTCAAAAATTCTTCCAGATGAGCAAGTGTTTGAATACACGGGATTAATTCGATTCCTAGCTGAAACGCATAGTCATCTAATTCTTTCAATTCCTGCTGGGAATAACGGCCACGCATATAACCAAAATACGGAAAACCCTTCACCTCATACGTATCTTCCATATACAACATCGCCGCATTAAAGCCCATTAATGAAAGTTTTCTAAACATGGACTTGAACTGATCCACTTTCATCACAGCATTTCGCGACAAGTCAAACATTGGTCCAATCGTCTTAAACTGCGACTGCTCCTCAAGATTAAAATCTTCCCCGGTAACAGCATGCTGGATTATTAAACCAAACGCTCGGTAAACATGATAGTCATGTTGATAACGAATCTTTCCTTGACCATTTTGATAAGAGATAGCCGTTTCTTCTTCATCATTCTGTTCAATTGTGATTGGCACTCCCAACTGACTGATCGTTACTCCCTTTTCCTTCGCAAGCTCCTGCAACCCGTACAAAAAGGGTTGATAGTTGCCTTTCAACGTAATATCCATTTTGTATCATCCTTTGTCCGAAAAGTTAGATTCTTACCCTTTAACCGCACCGGAAGTTGCCCCTTTTTCGAATGTCTTCTGAGCAAACAAATAGAATATAAGTACCGGAATGATTGTCATGGCAATAGCTGCCGTCATCAAACCATAATCTGTTCCATATTGCGAGCTGACGTTCGATAATAACACAACAATTGGCGCCACTTTTTCATGTGATACAAGCACGAGTGAAGAAAATAAATCATTATACGACCATAGAAATACAAAAATTCCTACGGTAGAAAACGATGGTAATGAAATCGGCAAAAAGACTTTCGTGAACATTTTAAATCGTCCACAACCATCCATATGTGCCGCCTCTTCCAACTCTTTCGGAATGGTCGCCATATATCCGCTAATGACCAGAATCGCAAACGGTAAATTACCAGCAGTTTGCGGGATGATTAAAGCCAGATACGTATTAACCAAATCCATCCCGATCATCATACGATAAACAGGTACAATTGTGGCAAAGGCTGGAATTAATAAACTAGCTACTAATAAAGCTTGCAGCAAACCTCTTAATTTAAATTGCATTCTGGCCATCGCAAATGCAGCAAGCCCTCCCAGGAATAAAACAAGCAGCACAACAGAACCAGAAATAATAAAACTGTTGAGATAGCTTTTGCCGATATTGACCGTCTCAAATGCATTTATATAATTTTGCATAGTTGGATCTGACGGAACGTTAAAAGTACCGGTAATGATCTCCCTTGATTCTTTAAAAGAATTAAGCAGCACCCATGCTAACGGAAAAATTGTTGTCATCGACCATAACGTCAGGACAACATAGACAAAAATTTTTCCTGCTTTTGAATTCATGAAATACCTTTCCTGGAATTTCTCCCAAAAGGTTAAGCGTTCCTCTGTATGTGAATACATCTATCTGACACCTCTTTTCCTTAGTACGTAACTTCATCTTTCTGCAATAATTTATTGGTAACAAAAGCTAAGGTTAACCCTAATACAACTATCAACACTGCTAACGTTGCCCCATACCCCATCGCAGAATCCTGAAATGCTTTCTGGTACATATACGTTCCCAGTACTTCTGAGGAATTGGCTGGACCACCTTTTGTAATAATATAAACTAATTCAAAAATCTTCAGTGTTCCGGTAATTGCCAGCACAATACATGTCTTCAAATCACTCACAATAAGCGGAATGGTCAGCTTAAACATCTTTTGCATACCGGTAATACCTTCTAGCTGAGCTGCTTCATAAAAATCGTTCGGAATTTTTTGGATGGCGGTTAACAAGATAACGAAGTAGAAACCAACATAATTCCAAATCGTCGGAATCGCCACCATATATAATGAAGACTGTTCTGTTAACCAAAGCACTCTTTCAAACCCTAAATTGACTAACATTTCATTTAACAATCCATTGCGATAATTATAAATCAATGTAAATAACAACCCGATTGCTGCACCCGAGATAACAATCGGGAAGAAAAAGGTTGTACGGAAAAAACCCGCACCTTTCGTAATCGAATTAACCATAATTGCCAGAATAAGTGCGATACCAACTTGAAATATCGTGACATAAAGCATTAATTCCAACGAATTAAATAAAGCACCTCTGGCTATTTCATCATTTAATAATCGAACATAATTCTCCAAGCCTACAAAAGTAGAATTAAAGAATCCATCTGTTTTATAGAAACTTTGCAAAATATTTTCAACAAATGGATAATATAAAAAGACTCCTGTTACAGCAAATGCTGGGGCAAGAAAGAGGAATATATATAGTTTATCGCCTTTCATGTGTCCTCCAATCCAGATGTGCAAGGAGGCTGACCCAACAATAGCGGGACAACCTCTCTCGTCATCTATTATTCTATTATTTTGCCATTTCGACCGCTTTTTCTAATACTTCTTCTCCCGTTTTATCTCCACTTACAATCTCAGGTACACTCGTACGAAGGTGTGTAAATGATTCTGGATAAATACGGTCATTGATTGGTAAAGCTACGGATGGTGCGTTCTTCACTAAATCATGCCCTGCTTTCAAGTAATCTGGTAAATCACTAAGCTCACCTTTTGCAGGCGGCTGACCAGTTGCTTCTGCAATTTTCACAATCGTTTCTTCAGAAGTTAAGTAGTTAAATAGACTGACAACTGCATCTTTCTTCGCTTCGTCTTCATATGATTTCGTACTGATAAACCATCCTTGTGATGCACCACCAACAAGTTCACCAGTCTCTCCACCTTCTGCATAGACAGGCATCGGTAATACAGTGACATCTTCACCCATACCAGCTTCCTCTAATTGTCCCCAGAACCAAGATCCTTCAAAGATCATTGCAGCCTGCTCCTGCTTAAACAATTCCTGCGCTAACGCTAAATCGATCGTTGCTGCATCCGGTGTGAATGCACCCATATCAGCATGTTTTTTAATGTTATTCAAACCTTCTGACCATGCTTCCTTTTTATCAGCAAGATCTGCTGTGTAATTTTCCATACCGCCTGCCGCCAAAATATAATGTTCTACTACGTAATAAGAATCCTCTGTTGATGCAGCAATCGGAACGATATCAGTTTCGGCAAATTTTTCAATTGCCGCTTCGTATTGCTCCCATGTAGTCGGTATTTCTACGCCATGTTCTTCAAATAGTTTTTTGTTTACGAATAATCCTTCATAGAATCCAGATTGTGGCGCAGCATAAATATTCCCATCCTCACGTCTTTGTTGTTCCAGCATGGAGTTATAACCTGATAAATCGACACCTTCAGCCTCTTCTAAATTGACCACTTTTCCTTCTTCAATTAGCCCATCAGCATCAACTGTATTGAAGTAGAACATAAGGTCCGGTTCATTATCAGAAGAAAAATCCGTATTTACTTTTGTACGGATCGTTCCAGCATCCGCTGATTGTGAATCGTTTTCAATTTTGATGTTCGGATTTTCTTCCTGGAAATCATCTAGCACCTGCTGGAATACTTCACCTGCCGGATCGGTACCTGCCATTGTCGTAACAACTCTAAGATTCACTTCTTCTTGTTCTGTCTCATCTGCAGAAGTATCTTCGCCATTGTCTGACGTATTCTCCGTATCATCCGCATTAGAACCTGTTTCGTCATTACCACAAGCCGCTAACCCAATGACAACGAATAATAAAGCTAACAACAAACTCCACTTGAATTTCCTCAAACCAACTACCCCTTTTCTGTAAAATATTTGAACAACTTTGTACAGTTGTCTATACCTAATATAGCTAGCAGGTTAACTAATGTCAATACATTTTAACGAAAATGTTTTATTGGTTATTATCTTTTTTAAGTATCTGTTATGTAATCGCTCTATTTATTGTTATATTAACAATTATTTGTTATGACAAAATAAATATTTTTTATCATCATACCATTCATTTGTTAAAAAGATAGCGATTTTTTATATTTTTGTTATTTTTCACAGTTTACTATGTTGGGACTATTTTTATGATAAGTTGTTACAAATTTAACATGTGATCAGAAAAGGTTATGATCTTAATCAAACAACTTTATCATATGACAGGCTCACCCTGCTGATTGTAGGGATGTTTAACAATCTATCCTATTGACGAGAATAACTAATGACAGAATGATGCCGAGGAAACTGCTTCGAAGCAATGTTTGCGGCACAGACTAAGTGGAGCTTCAGTTAGAGAGGAGCCCTGTATTTTATTATTTAACTACCTATAATATGGATTATGTAAACTAGAACTGTCTGACATAGTGGTAATGTTGATAGATTTCATTTGCTTAGCAAAGCTTCGGAAATATGCTCCGCGTCCTGTGGGCACGGCTTCAGCTAAATTTTGTAAGAAAATTCTTTTCTTACAAAATTGGATCTTCAGCTCGCGCTGATTCCACGGGAGTCTCCGCATATTTCCTACGCTTAAGGGAAGTGCTACAACGTATGAAACAGCTAAAAGCAGTGGTTCTAGGCATTATGTTATTCATTCAATTCCTGTTATGGATACATTGATCAATATGCAACCTCTTACAAAAGTTGTACAGTCCCTATTCTAGCGTAGGCCAACCACGGAGACTCCCGCGGGACAGGCAGGCGCTGGAGATCCACAACGTCTGCACCTGTGTCTACTAGTAATGCTTCGAAGTAGACTTCCTCGGTGCAAGGCAGCAAAGAAGTAACGCAAGTAGTAGCCTAGCTTCAGCCGTGCCCCGCAGGACGCGGAGTGGTTGGACGGAGCGGTATCCCAACACATTAAATATCTCAATATGGATGCTTGGCTAGCGATGGCTACTTTACATAATCCATATGATAGGAACTCAACTTCATGTTCAATCTGTTTACTGCTGTGACTGCACTTTCCTCTATTAGTAGGCAGACTGGAATACCTGTGGTAATCAAAAATGGAGCTGGTATATACTTTTGTAAATTTTATGTAAATAACGATAAAGGTATAGACAACCATACTACAAACTGTTAATCTATAACTAACATTTGAATGGATAAGGTGTGAACGAAATGAGTGGACAAAAACTATTGTTAAAAAATATAACAATCTATACAGAAAATAAATCGATCGACAACGGTTATATCAAAATAAGTAACAGCAAAATAGAAGAAATAGCTGAATTAGACATGCTAAAAGATGATGAGGGATACCGCATTCTCGATTATTCTGCTACAACAGGATGTGCGATACCAGGACTAATTGATGTCCATATCCACGGAGCTAACGGCGCCGATGTCATGGATGCAACAGCAGAGGCATTAGACACAATGGCTCAAGCATTACCAATGGAAGGTACTACTTCTTTTCTCGCTACTACGATGACCCAAAGCGAGCAAAATATCGAAAAAGCGCTTGAAAATACAGCAGCTTATATCGAGCAGCAACCTAGCACGCAAGCAGAAATATTAGGCATCCATTTAGAAGGTCCTTTCATCAATAAAGTCCGAAAAGGTGCACAACCGGAAGATCACATTTTAGAACCGGATGTATCATTATTTAAAAAATGGAATGAGCTTGCGGCAGAGAACATTAAGCTAGTAACGCTTGCACCAGAGATAGCTGGTGCGGAACCACTTATCCGCCATCTAGCAGAGCACGGTATTATCGCTTCAGCAGGACATACAGATGCTACTGCAGCAGAAATAGAACAGGCAATGGACCAAGGTTTATCCCATATCACCCATTTGTATAATCAAATGCGCGGTTTCCATCACCGTGAACCTGGGGTAGTAGGAGCAGCATGGCAACACAAACAGCTAATGGTTGAAATGATTGCAGACGGCGTTCATTCCACTCCTTACGCTGTCAAAACCGCTTATGACTTAATCGGCAAAGACAATTTACTGCTGATCACAGATGCGATAAGAGCAAAATGCTTACAAGGTGGCGAATATGAATTAGGTGGCCAAAAAGTATTTGTAGAAGAAAACAAAGCCACACTAGAAGATGGAACTCTGGCAGGGAGCACGTTAAAGCTAAATGACGCGATCAAAAATATCATGGCATTCAGCGGCTGCTCCTTGCCAGAAGCGATTTGCATGTCTTCTTCCAATGCCGCCAAAGAATTACGTATGACAGATAGAAAAGGTTCACTAGCTACCGGAAAAGACGCTGACATCGTTTTGTTAGATGAAAATCATGACATATTGCTTACTCTGTGCCGAGGAGAAATTGCATACGAAAGGAAGTAAGAGAATAATGAATGTAATTCAAACGAAAAATTATCAGGATATGAGTGAGAAAGCAACTCAGTTTATCTTAGACAAGATCAAATCCAAGTCAACATTCAAGTTAGGTTTAGCTACAGGAGGAACACCCGTCACTACTTATCAGAACCTGATACAGGATCATCAGAAGAATCATACGTCCTATCAGCATGTGACTACCTTTAACCTGGATGAATATATTGGCTTATCCAATGAGAATCCTAACAGTTACCATTTTTATATGAATAAACACTTATTCCGTCACATTGATATTCCTGCAAATCAAACATTTATTCCGAATGGCTTGGCAACAGATTTAGAAAAGGAATGTGTCGATTATGATAAGCTCATTGACGAGCATGATGGAATAGATTTACAAATACTTGGACTTGGTCATAATGGTCATATTGGTTTTAATGAACCGGGAACCCCTTTCGATAAACAGACCCATATCGTCACGCTAGCCGAATCAACGGTCGAGGCCAATGCTAGATTCTTTGATTCCATTGACGATGTCCCAACACAAGCAATTACGATGGGAATAGGATCAATTATGAAGAGTAAAGAAATCCTTTTACTAGTATCAGGTAAAGAGAAACATGAAGCATTGCATAAACTGCTTCATGGTGACGTCGATCAACAATTTCCTGCTTCTATCCTGCAACGTCATAAGAATGTTACCATAATAGCTGATGAAGATGCTATAATGGAAAAAGATATGATGCAAAGTAATAGCGCCTATCGATAGGCGCTTGAATTATTCTGTTACGTTGAATTATTGACAGGAAAGGAGTTTGCGAGACATGATCGATAAACAATCACCTATTCCCATTTATCATCAGCTGGAGGAACAAATTAAGGCCAAGATTGAGAATGGGGAATATAAACCAGGAGACGCACTTCCATCAGAACGGGAATACGCAGAACAATTGAACATCAGCAGAATGACAGTGCGACAAGCTATCACAAACTTAGTAAATGAACGTTATTTACACCGAATCAAAGGTAAAGGGACATTCATTACGGAACAAAAACTGGAACAAAATCTGAATGGTTTGACTAGCTTTACCGAGGATATGAGAGCTCGCGGCATGGAGCCTAGCAATAAACTGATTAACTTTGAAATTATTCCTGCCAAGCAAAGTCTAGCTGATCAGCTACACATCGCTGAACATGCGCCAGTCTATGAAATAAAGCGTATTCGTTTAGCGGAAGGAATCCCAATGGCATTGGAAAGAACGTATATACCAGCGAATCTGATTAAAGGTTTAACGGATCACATTGTGCAATCTTCCCTCTATCAATATATTGAGAATGAATTAGGACTAAAAATCGGCAAAGCCAGCCAATTATTCGAAGCAACACTTGCAAATGAAGAAGAGATTGAATACTTAGAAATTGCCGATCAATCACCTGTTCTTTTCATGAAAAGAACCACACAATTAGAAAATGGCATCCCATTTGAAGTGGTGAAATCCTCCTATCGTGCTGATCGTTATAAATTTATGCTTGATTTGGAGCGCTGATTATTTGCACCAGCCAGATGCGAAGCGGCTAGCCAGAATAATTTTTTCAAGTGAATCGACATAATCTACGTTTAACCATCTATTTTTTTATAAGTTGATGATAAAGGAGGCTATCCCTTGGCTGAACGAATCACAGAACAGAAAAATCAACAATCTGTCCATATAGACGAAATGGAAGCATTGGATATTGTAAAATTGATGCACCAGGAGGACCTGATGATTCATAAAGGGATCGAACAAGCATTAAATCAGGTTGCCGATGCTGTTGATTTAATCGTAGAAAAGTGGCATAAAGGTGGCAGGGTTTTTGTCGCTGGTGCCGGGACAAGCGGGAGAATCGGGGTTCTGGATGCAGTGGAACTTGGGCCGACTTTTTCCGTTGATCCGGATCGTTGGATTGCCTTGGTTGCCGGCGGAAAACAAGCAATGTGGGAACCACTTGAACAGCATGAGGATAGTGAAACAGATCTAATTAACAGCTTAGAACATTACAACTTTAACAGTAAAGATGTGGTTATTGGTATCAGCGCAAGCGGGTCCACCCCATACTCTGTATCTGCCTTAACATACGCTCGGCATATAGGAGCTTCCACTATCTCCATCAGCTGCAACCATGAAACGATATCTTCTGAAATCAGTGACATTGCTATCGAATTAGTAGTTGGACCTGAAATCATCAGGGGTTCTACAAGATTGAAAGCCGGAACCGCTCAAAAAATGGTGATCAATAGGATATCAACAGCTGTTATGGTACGACTTGGAAAGGTATATCAGAACGAAATGGTAGACATGCAATTAGTAAACAAGAAACTGGTGAAACGTGCTGAAGCTATGCTCGCAGACCTCACGATGCTTCCCGAAAACGAAGTACAGCAACTGATGGCGGAAACGAATCAGGATATTAAGCTTTCCTTATTAATTGCTAAGACAGGCTGTAGCTTGGAAGAAGCGAAAAATGCTTTAAGCCAGACTAGCGGACATGTGAAACAAGCTATTCTATTATTGTCAGAACAGAATAACAACTGATAAAAGGCACGGGATTTCTGTGCTTTTTCATTTGCCAGAAAGTATATAGATGCATTCACAGCAATTATCATGTGAAATATTATTTATGGAATGATATCACTTCGCGTCCTGCGGGGCACGGCTCAAGCCGCGTTCCACAGAATTTTCAGAAGCTTTGCTTACTCTCAAAGTCAATCAAACATTATAATCAAAACCCTGGCTTTCATTCCATCTTCCTAGACTTTTACGAATAAATACGATCTGTCCAATATGATAGGCATTGTGCAGATTGATGTACGTCAAACTTTCGGCATTTTTTTCGATATATTTCTCATCAGATTGTTCGATTGCCGACTGCCAACGTTCCATTGTTTGAAATAATTCCTCTACAAGCAGTTCCCAACTTTTTTCAGGCAAAGGTTCAAATGTCATCTTATTGCCAGAGATCTGTACATTATCTTCTAATCCCTTAAAACGATTGAATTCCAGTTCATTATAAAAAGATAGATGATTGACAATTTCAAAGATAGAATGGACTGAGATATTACTATAATCACAGGCTTGTTCTGCAGATAGTCCTTGTAAAGCTGTCTGCAAAGATACAAACCAAGTGTCAGTGTTGTAACAAGCTTTAAATTGATCTAATATGACTTCTTTGCTATTGATCTCGATCACCACCCTATCCATTTATTTCATTAATTGCAGAGCTTGTTCGAGAAGTTGGTCGCCTCTCATCATTCCGAAGGCTGACTGATCCATGACGTCACATTTCACACCGAATGGTTCTACTGTTTGTCGGATGTTTTTTTCGAGATAGCGGACTTGTGGGCCAATTAATACGACATCAGCCCCTTCCACATGCTGCTGCAATTCCGATTCTGCTATCGCTTGGATATCTGCTGTCATTTCCTTTTCAGCAGCTGCCTGTTGCATTTTAGTTACTAAGATCGAAGTTGACATTCCTGCTGAGCATACTAAGAGTAATTTCATTTCTCGCCCTCCAAATGATGTAGTCTTTGATACATATCGATAAATTCTACCGCTAAATCCTTTACAGTCATCGCCATCATCAAGTGATCTTGTGCGTGAATCAGAACTAGAGGCAGTTGATTATATCCCGCTTCCGCTTCTTGTTGCAGAAGTATCGTTTGTTGATTGTGTGCTTTGATAAATTCCGCTTCTGCTTCTCTTATTTTGTCTTCCGCTTCTGCCAACTGATTTGTTTTTGCTAGCTTAATAGCTTCTATCGCTAGCGAACGGGCATTTCCAGCATGCAGAATGATCGTAAAGGCTATCTTTTCCATTTGTCCATGTACATCGAGCAACATCATCCCTCCATCCTTTGTTTATATGCTCTGACTCCTGCCATTAAAAAAGGTATATAAATAAAGACAGCGACTGTTAAATTAACTAGTTGTAACATAACACCACGCAAGCTGCCGCCTGTTACCAAATAGCCACTAATAACGGGTGGCGTCGTCCAAGGTAAAATGGCAACCGTCCTTGGCACCATTCCGGTATACATGGCGAAATAAGAGATAATCGTCAGCACGACCGGCGCCAGAATAAATGGAATGAACATAATCGGGTTCAACACAACAGGTAAACCGAAGATAACCGGTTCATTGATATTAAAAAGACTTGCAGGTGCTGCAACCTTTGCAATCTCACGATACGGATGTTTTTTTTCATGACGTACGACAATAAAAATCGCTATAAGCAAGGCTAACGTTGTACCGATTCCCCCCATATAAATAAAGGAATCTAAAAAAGGCTTCGTCACAATATTCGGCACCTCATAGGCAGAGACACCTGTCTGGAATAAAGCAATATTTCTTTCTACCAGTGATATGTATACCGGCTCTGTGATAGCACCACTTATATTCGTACCATGCAGACCAAAAAACCATAATAATTGATTTAAAAGTGCAATAAAAATAGCAGCAGGTAGCGAGTTTCCTAAACCTTGAATCGGTTGTTGCATAGCAGCATAGATAATTTCAAAAATCGTCGTTTCTGCCAATATTGTTAACAAAGTTTGCAGCAATCCTACGATACTAAATATAATCAGAGCAGGAACCAAAGCACGAAAAGACTTTGTAACTCCAGGTGGTACTCCTTCCGGCATCCGGATAATAAACTTCGAATTCGTGACCAAAATCCGAAATAACTCTGTTATCGTTAAAGAAACAATAATGCCAACAAACAAACCTTGCGTACCGAGCCAATTCATATCCAGTCCAAAATCATCCGTTATTGGAACAAGCATAATATAACAGGCAACAGAAATAAGCGATGCCGATAATCTATCTATATTATAGCTTTTCGCTAAATGGTAGGCAATTGTACACGTTACCAATAATCCTAGTATTGCAAAAGTTCCGTTCCAAATTGTTCCTCCAATTTGTTGCCAATTCCCTTCTCCAAATATCGTGTTAAGTCCAGCTACCAGAGATAAGTCTCCAAATGGCGGAAAATTATTAATTAAAATGGCCAATGAACCGATAATAACCAGTGGCATCACTGCAACAAATCCATCTCGAACAGCCACCAGATGTCGTTGCGAACCAATTTTTCCAGCTATCTCTATAAAAGCTTGCTTCTTGGAACGCTTCATCTCTCTAACCCCCAATCGTAAATTGCGGTAATTCCTTAAGATTCGCTGCAAGCATTTCGTCTAACAATGCTTTTGTCCTCTTTTCATCTTTAATTAACGGATTGGCAAGGAATGCTTGGTATGCTTGCTGATAATTCCCTGAGATACCTGCTGCAATTACCAATTCCTCAAAAGCTTTCATTTGCAGAATGTCACCTTTTACAGCAGCAGGCAAAGATCCTATCGCAACGGGATTCGGACCATTCTTGGTTATCTTACAATTAATTTCAATTACTGCATTATCCGGTAATTCTTTAATCGCACCATTATTTAAGGTATTTACCGTTTGAATGTCTTTTCTATTATTATATAGGGAATCCATCAATCTACAAGCCACTTCACTATAAAAAGCTCCGCCCCTTTCCTCTAGTTGCTCAGGTTTCTTCGTTAAAGCAGGGTCCTTGTAAATGGAAAATAATTGTTTTTCTAATTGTTTCACGGCTTTTGCTCTTGTTTCTCCGTTCTCGTATGCTCTCCATTCCGTTGCCAACATGTCCCTTGTTTGATAATAATACTGATGATAAGGGTTCGGTATCAGTTTCATATTACGTATAAATGATTGAGACCAATCTAATTGAATAATATTAGCGGGTGAATAAGTGACATGATTATCATCTAATTTTTTGGTTAGTTCTTCTGTATAATCTATGCCATTTATCTGCACACAACGACCAAATACAAAATGATTCAATCCAATAAATTCGAGAGAAACCTGAGCAGCATCTACCTCCAATATTTCTGCTGCTGATTGCTTCATATGATACGGAATGTTGCAAACACCGATTACCTTCTTGTGGGGAGAATGTTGCAACAATGCTTCTGTGATGATACCAGCAGGATTCGTAAAATTTATCATCCATGCTTGGGGACAAATTCGGTGAACCGCTTCGGCAATTTGTATCATTACCGGAATCGTCCGAAAAGCCTTTAATATCCCACCTGCACCATTAGTCTCCTGGCCAATAAAACCATGACTTAACGGGATTCGTTCATCACGTTCTCTTGCATCGAGTCCACCGACACGTATTTGAGTGGTAACGAAGTCTGCATCTTGCAAGGCATGTTCCAAATCTAACGTCCAGCATACATTTATATTATTTCTCGCTTCTTTGATCATTCGCTTTGCTAATTCGGCAATAATCGTTACCTTTTCTTTACCTTCTTCAATATCTACTAATACAATTTCTGTAAAAGGTAACTGATGATGACGTTTCAACACACCTTCGATTATTTCGGGAGTGTAGCTGGAACCTCCCCCTATTACTACTAATTTCAACGTCATATGACAAAAACCCTTTCTTCTTCATGGAATTTATACCTACTTTTTAAAACAAATGTATCATACAAACTAAAAAACGTAAATATAACTTATTAAAACAAAATATTTGTCATGATCTTTTATTGCTTGTCATACAAATTTGTTTCTAGTACACTATTTGTAACTGTATTAATTCGAAGGAGAACATTATGGAGAAAAAACAATCTTTACATGCTTATATAAAAAATGAATTGCTTACCCGCATAAAGAGTGGATTGTATCAAAAAGGAGAAAAAATCCCGACTGAGTTAGAGCTATGCAACGATTTTGATGTAAGTCGAACGACGGTCAGAGAAGCATTAAACCAGTTAACCATTGAAGGTTATTTGGAAAGAGTTCAAGGACGAGGTACTTTTGTAGCTGATAAGAAAGTGAGCCAAACGCTATCGCAAACAGTCAAAAGGTACGTAGATCAATTAGAAATTCAGGGTAAAACAGCAGAAATCGTTTTACACCAATTATCTGTTATTCCTGCCAATGCCACCATGCAGCAAGCGTTAGATGTGCCATTAAATGACCCCATCCAAAAGATTGAGCGGATCAGGAAGGCAAACAACAGCCCGACTCAATATGAAATATCGTATATTCCTTGGAATGTTGCGCCTGGTATAACCAAAGAACAAGCAGAAACTTCATTATATAATGCATTAAAAAAGGATTTTAAGGTAAACATCGCCAAAACAACAGAGCATATAGAAATTACACTGTCTGATGAAAGCACCTCTTATTATTTAGAGTCTGAAACAGGCTTACCTTGCTTTTATATTGAAACGATTGCTGAGGATAAGGAAGGCAAAAAAATCGAATACTCACAATCCTACTTCAGAGGAGATAAGACCAATTTTGTCATTGAACGGTATTACCCGGACAAAGAAGAATCATAATCTGAGGGAGGGTGTAGTGATGGATATATTATTTAATGCGGATGATTTCGGCTTATCCAAAGGGGTAACTGACGGAATAGTTGAAGCTCACTTAAATGGGGTCGTCTCCTCCACTACATTAATGATGAACACGAAGGCTACCGAATATGCGGTCACATTGGCAAAACAGACGCCTTCGCTTAACGTTGGACTTCACTTAGTATTAACTTGGGGAAAGCCGTTGCGAAATGATCTGCTT
Organism: Gracilibacillus salinarum; assembly: GCF_022919575.1. Classification (NCBI taxonomy): domain Bacteria; kingdom Bacillati; phylum Bacillota; class Bacilli; order Caryophanales; family Bacillaceae; genus Gracilibacillus; species Gracilibacillus salinarum. The sequence goes on from NZ_CP095071.1 coordinate 1,551,995, forward strand.
GGGCTGACTAAATCTAATGGAGATTTCAAGTATAGCAAATTTTTTCTTCAGGAAAGCCTTACAGATCAAGACGCCATTAAGCTTGAATGGCAGGCACAAATCGAAGCTTTTTTGCAGACAGGATTACCACTCCACCATCTTGACAGTCATCATCATATTCACGGCTGGGAACCGTTACAACCGATCATACTGGAATTAGCGCAGTACTATCAAGTTCCCGTTAGATATGTGCCATCATTGCGTGCAACTCCTGAGATTTTGTTAACAGCGGATTTGTATACTAATTTTTATGGAGAAGGGGTCAGTCTAGACATTTTTGAAAAACTCCGGCAAAGCGAAGCATCGACCATCGAAGTAATGACCCATCCTGGCTACGTCGATCAGGATTTAAAAGATGCCAGTTCTTATCAATACATGCGCGAAAAAGAATTGGACACTCTATGTCAGCTAAAATGTCCAGATTGGGCAACCATCATTTAAAAACCTTCACAAATGGAATGGGATTCGCTATAATAAGGGAAGAATAATCGTACATAATAATCTGATAAAAGGAGGATACACATGGGTCTTGCATTAGTAATAGGTGTAAGTGTTACATTTCTGGTTGCTATCTTCGCTGCTGGCTATGAAGCAAAACAATAATTTAGGAAAAGCCCCAAACGCTCGCATAGAAACGTAGCAACTGGGCGGGCATCAACTGAGAGCACCGCGATAAAAGAAACCTGTGGTCTTGCCATAATGTAAAGAAGTCATGCAAACTGGTGCGTGACTTCTTTTATTTATGCTAATACATAATTCTTTCCCGGTTCTGCCAAGGACACATGTTTAGTGAAATGCTGTCGCGCTTCCTTAACAAGGTCCTCTGTCTCTCCAAAATGCGGAAGATGGGTTAACAGTAATTGCTCTACACCTGCTTCTTTCGCTAGTAAACCTGCCTGTCTTCCTGTCATATGACCTGGAATTTGCCCTTCATACGGCAAATAAAGATTTGCTTCGGAAATGAGCATGTCTGCTTTTTTTGAGAATTCAATTAAGGCAGGCTCCCACCCCGTATCCGCTGTAAATACAACGGATTTCCCGTTAACCTCAATTCTGACAGCTAAGCAAAATGCGGAATGATTGGTTTTGATTGTCTCTATAGCAAAAGGTCCTATTTGATTTGCATGTGAAATGTTCACTGCTTTCATATGTTCTTTAAAGGTTATTGTTTGAAAGTGCTCATCCTGATTATGAGCATAAACCGGTAACGTTTTTGGCTTGCCTGCTAATTGATTTTGAATTAATTTCGCGTATTGCAGGGCTCCGATATCGGCAATGTGGTCATGGTGATAATGAGTAATAATCACTGCGTCGAGCTGCTGAATGTTAACATGATTTTGCAAAGAGCTTAACACGCCACTGCCACAATCAAACAATAAATAAAAGCCGTCCTCCTCTATTAAGAAAGATGAAGTGGCACTGTTCGCCTTTGGATAGCCTCCCCAAATACCAAGCGGAATAATGTTCATCTCCAGTCTCCTTTCAGCTAAAAATAAGCATTTTCTTTATCCTAGCTAACTTGAATAATGCCTGTACTATGGCTTATGTCAACTTTGCGATCATTTTGAAAGATTCATTTACTTGGCAAAGCTCTGGAAATATGCCCCGTGGGACGCGAAGTGGTTGGTAGAAAGCATTATACCACACATAATAGTTCAAAATGACCGCTAAAACATAATCCATATAGGAACCTTAACAAAAGGAAAAACCACCAGGCATTCCTGATGGTTTCACTATACCTATTTTTCAATGGTTAATCAAAAATTACCTTTATCCGCTTCTCCGGCATTTTGATTGGCGGCTACTCGATCTTGGGCCATTTCTTCTACCGATTTAACTTTTAAGCGTGCTGCCCCCTGATAATTTTTTGTTGGGATCCGCTCTTGAGAATGCTTTCGTTGTTCTGCTGCTTGAATGGCTGCTTGATATTGCGGAAGCCATTGTTTTTGGGCGATCAGCATATCATCTACTAGCTGCCAAATTTCCTTCGGATTACACACCGCACCAGTTAATGGGTCTAACATCATTGCCTGTCGTAACAAGTAATCATCGCCATGAACAGCTGCTTCAACGGCCAGTCGCTGAACCGAGATACTATTGTTACACACAGCTGCTGGCCCAAGCGGCAATTCACCTACTACCGGCATGTTGATCCCGTTACGGTCTACATATCCTGGTGCTTCAATGATTGCATCATCTGGTAAATTGGAAATAATGCCGTTATTGACCATATTAAAGTGACCACGATAGACACGACCAGTCTCTAATCCTTCTAAAATATAGGAACCGTGCTCTTCTCCGCGATTTTCAGCCTTATATTCAAACGCCGGTTCCTGCAGCCAGTTTGGAAAGTCAGTTTCAAACCAATGACGTCCTTCCGTACAGACACGCAAATAACCGCCAGTCTCGCCATTGATCCAGCTGCTCAGATCAATCCATTCGCTGATTTCCTCCGGACGTTTTCGGTACCAGGGTAGGTATTCACTTAAGTGACCATTCGACTCGGTACTGAAATAACCAAACCGCTTTAGCATATCGATTCTTACTTTTTCCGTATGCTTATACTCCGGATGACGTTCGAATGCTTCCAATAATTCATTCGTGCGATCCGCGCCATCTGTCTTGACATCGATATACCAGGTTTGATGATTAATACCAGCACAAATAATATCTACTTCTTCTTTCTTTCTGCCTAATGCTTCCGCAATTTGTTTATGACCATTTTGCACACCATGACATAGACCAACTGTCCGAACACCGCCGTATTTGTTACAAGCCCACGTCAGCATCGCCATTGGATTCGCATAATTCAACAGCAGCACATCGTCCGCAGCCACCTCACGAATATCTTTGCAAATTTCTAACATTTCCGCAATTCCACGTTGCCCGTACATGATCCCGCCTGCACTTAATGTATCTCCCACACATTGATCAATGCCATACTGCAACGGAATTTCAACATCATACTCGAATGCCTCTAGTCCACCAATGCGGACCACGTTAAAAATATACTTAGCATCCTGCAGGGCAGCCTTTCGATCGGTTGTCGCCTTGATCGATACAGCTAAGCCATTTTCATCAATATCCCGTTGGCACAGCTGCGTTACCATATCCAAATTTTGTTCGTTTATATCAGTGAAAGCAACATCGATTCCTTGAAATTCAGGCACCGACAATACATCTCGCAGTAATCCTCTTGTAAAACCAATACTCCCTGCTCCTATAAAAGCAATTTTAAAAGACATAACTGCTTCCTCCTTTTTTTATCGTTACCGTTAGCTTAGCACGAAAAAGTTGAAAGCGATTTAAATTTTGAAATGTATTACAGTAAATATGTATAAAATTCTAACTTTTAGATCTCTCGAAAGTGATCACGATATGCCGATGGTGATAATCCTGTGTTTCGTTTAAACGTACTACTAAAATACTGACTGGTATTCATCCCAACATAATTTGCAATATCTGTTACCGGAATTCCTGTATTAATTAACAGCATTTTCGCCTTATCCATGCGGACTTTAGTGATATATTGATTAATCGTACTTCCCAGTGATTGCTTAAAAATGCGATGGAGATAATTAGGGTGAAGATGCGTTACATTGGCTATGTCTGTTACCGTTATTTCCGTATCATATGATTCGTGAATAAACGTTAACGCTTTTTTAATATATTGGTTATCCGCATCACTTTCCAGCTCGCGTTGATTGCGGGCCATCCACATCAAGAGCTGGATGATCAAGTTATCGATCAAGAGCTCGTTTTCGGAAGATTGATGATCTAATTCGAGAACTAACTGACGCAAGGTGAAAAATACTGACTCGTTATCCTTAAGAAGTAAATGACTTCTGTTCGCCTCCCAAAGGCCATTCAACTGTCCCGCTAGTTTCTCAAAAGAAATATAACTTTCATCTCTTTCCTCAATAATGAATTCTATGTTTAGCATCCTGCACGGGTGCGACCTGTCAATGATCAAACGATGCTTTACTTGACTCTGAATAAAAATATACTGGCCTTTCCGCATTTGTACCGTACGCTGATCGACTTCCACCTGACATTTGCCATCGATCACATACATAATTTCCATCGCCTGATGCTGATGCAACGACATTTCAAACTCATGCCAGTGTTTATAATAATAGGCAACAACTTTAGGGAATTGAGACATCCTTATGTTTACTCCTTTTTTATCCATAGCATAGCAGACTTTTGTAATAAAACATAGGAGCAATTCTTCTGGCTCACTTACATCAATTGACTATATAGAAAAACCAGGCATAAACCGCCTGGTCCTAATTGACTTCATTAATAAACAACTTCCCATAATATGGGTTATGTAAACAAGCCATCGCTAGCCAAGCATCCATGTTGAGATATTTTATGTGCTGGGATACCGCTTCGGTCGGGTAGAAAACAGGCGCGCGCATTCATGTAGAATCACGTTTCCTGTAGCCCCCCCACGATCCCGGACGGTCGGATTTCCCGAGTCCGGTTCTGACCTTGGCTCTATCATAAATATGCCTTCCTCATTTAATCTAGGTTTAAGTTCTAGCCAACATTCACCCATTACTAAATGAGTTTACTTATCTACGTGAATGTCTCAGGCTTTTTTTTTGTGTTGACTCTGCGTTCAACTTTGCCAGACAATCCGCCAAGTATCCAGAGCCCCTTTGCCCTATCTTGGGTGTTACCCTTGACAGGGATAGAATCTTGTTCTATCTCTGAAGGCATTACCCTTCATTCTTTGCTACTACGGACTCATCCGCCGATCCTAAATCTTCCATTCCTATTTCGCTGTTAACTTATAAGGATTGGTCTTTGCAGGTTGTTGCTAGTCCCTGCTAGAAGTAGGACCTTCCCGTCGTTATCTCTAAGAATCTTTCCCTAGATGCTAAAACCCCTACCCCGGTTGCTTCTATAGTGCTCATTACCGTTTCTTCCTATAGAATATCAGCCTTCCCCAAGTTGGCAACAGGTCGGCGCAAAACATTTATCCCTTCAACAGCTTCAGAAAGGCGCGAATTTTCGGGGCTGCAGTATTCGTTAAAGCCTTTTGGCCTCTAGGTTTGCTTGCCACACAGGCTGTTCCGACCTTGTATTCTCTGCGTAATACAGGCCGCCGTGGCGTTTACTTCCAAGCAGAACGTGGGTCGTTACCTTCCCACGCATTGGATATGCTAGTCGTCTGAATCGGCAAATTGACGACAGGAGACTTTCACTCCATTAGATTCTTAGCCTTGACGGCTACTCCACCAACCACTCCGCGTCCTGCGGGGCACGGCTGAAGCTAACTTTGTGAAGAAGGGCGCTTCACAAAGTGGATCTTCAGCACCTGCTTGATCCCGCGGGAGTCTCCGTGGTTGGCCTCCGCTGATTTATAGCTCTACAATTTATGCGACAGCTAGGATATGAAGCACTATCTAATGCGGACTGCTTCCTTCTTTTGTTCCCTTTCTCGTTAAACGATACAAATCTATGCAGACTGCTCCCCTCTTTTGTTCCCTTTCTCGCTAAACGATACAAATCTATGCGGACTGCTTCCCTCTTTTGTTCCCTTTCTCGTTAAACGATACAAATCTATGCAGACTGCTTCCCTCTTTTGTTCCCTTTCTCGTTAAACGATACAAATCTATGCGGACTGCTCCCCTCTTTTGTTCTCTTTCTCGTTAAACGATACAAATCTCGTGGCTCTACTTACCAGTTTTGGTTCCTTTTCTTTTCTCATTAATGACAGCGTTTCCAACTCGTTTTATTCAGAAGGACACAAGAGTTGTCCTGTGCCCCATACTTGTTACATAGATACTGTTTCTTCCGCTTCCTTTAAATATTTCTTCATATATTTTTTTACTAATGTTGCTGATTTTACTTTCAAAGGTAATTGTTCCGAAATCTGGACCTGGTATTGACCTTGCTGGATCGCACTTTTAAGTTGTTCGCTCGTTTCGCATTCGGCAGAAAAGTGGTTGAGGATACTGCCATATTGTAAGAACTGATGGGTATCACTGCCTCCTACAATTGGCAGTGCAATTTCATCAGCTAATTGCTGTAATTCCTGCTTACATGCCTCCACGCCTTTTGCATACAAATCCTTCCCGTTTAAATCGAGCGCGTCCAATCGTTGTAACTGGGAGCGTGACACATTTCGAGCTAGCGGTGTGCTGTCACGGTAAGGGTGTCCGCCAATTTTCAGCAACTCATACTGATCAGCAAGATCCATCAATTGATCAAAAGCGATGAATTGATCTTTTTTCAAATTGCCTGTTAAATCCTCACGAACTGCGATAACATTTGCTCGGCTCCCTATCAGTAGAATATGCCCCGTTTCAGAGACATCCACTTCGACTCCAGGAAACAATTTTAAATCATCCACATCATAATAACCATTTATATACGTATAATTAGCATCCAAAAAATCATATATATCCATGAAACGACTCGTATTAAAATGTTCGGTTAAAGCTAATGCCGTTAAACCATTCTGTTTGGCTTCTGCCATCATTTCACGAAAATAATCCGGCATAAATGTTGATTTTTTTGAAATCTTAACATGACTGTGAAAATCGATAATCATCTGTAAACACCTTCCTATAGTAAAATAAATAATGCGAAAACATACACACTTGATCCGAATAAAAAGAAATAATCATTTCTTTTCATCTTCAGTGCAGCCAGCTTCAATTTGCGAACTTCGGGATGATTAAAGCCATACATGCTGCCTTTTGTTTCTAATGCTTCCACCGTTGTCCTAGCCCGTTTAGCCGTCGATAATAACAACGGATAAAAGGAAAACATCGCGATTTTAACAAAATAGCTAATCGAATTAATATAGAAGAAACCACGTTTTTCCGGAGCTTTTCCACGCAGACGAAACGATTGAAACACGTGGTGATATTCCTCAAGTAACGTAGGGAGCATTCGGTATCCGTATGCGATACTGAATGAAACCTGACCAGGCACTTTAATTTTCAGCAAACCATCACTCAATTTATCTGGATTCATCGAACAAAATACCGTGATGCTAGCCAAAGAAATCGTCGATAACTTAAGCGTCAGCACTAGCAATGGTAGAATCGTTGATAAATCCCCGCCAAAAAAGAAAGAAACAATTAAAAGATAACCACCCTGGCCCAATAAACCTAAACACAAAATAAAAATGATCAGCGGGCTGATCTTCGCCATATACGTGGTGATGATCATAAACGCACACATGCCGATCAGCACCTTCACATCATGGAGAAACCAAGGGACAATGCCGAAGAAGAGATACCAGATAAACAAGGTTCTGGGATCTAATCTCGCCAGGAAAGTATGATCATTACCATATGCCGTGTTTAATAACTCTATTTTCATTTGTTCAACCGATAATTTATCAGCAAATTTACGCGTATATTCCATTGCTAACTTCCTCTCTCTGATAGCGATTGACAAATTCCTCTACGGTATAGGCCGGCTGTTGCCAACCAAGCTGCTGAGATAACGAAAAAATTTGTGGTGCTTCAAGACCTGCTTTTTCTAACAGTCGAAAATTCTCAAATACAGACGCCCGGTCCCCATCATGGATAATCCTGCCATTGTGCATGACAATGATTCGATTAGCAAACTCACAAGCTAATTGCATATCGTGTGTTGCAATCACAACAGCCTTCAACTGGGATTTTAATTCGTCCAGCAATCTGGTAATATGCTTTCTCGTCGCGATATCCAGATTCGCAGTCGGTTCATCCAGCAGCATGATCTCCGGATGCATACCGACACCAATCGCCAGGGATGCACGACGTTGCTGTCCACCGCTTAACAAACGACTGTCCCGCTCTCTTAGCTCTGTCAATTCAAATTGCTCGAGCAGCGATTGTACGTAATCTTGATAGCCCTTGATTTTTCGTGATTTCATATAGAACGCTACATCTTTTTCGACACAATCATCGATAAACATTTGCTCAGGATTCTGATGAATATAAGTGATCTTCTCTGCCAAAAATTCAGGCGGCAATGATCTCGTATTTTCACCATCAATCATGACTTGACCATCAGCTGGCTTGACGAGACCGGTCATCAAGCGCATTAATGATGATTTCCCTGCGCCGTTGTTACCGACTAATGCAATATAATCTCCTTCATGAATCGTACAATTAACATCGTGAAGCACTTGTCTTTTTTCCCGTGTAATCGTCTTATAGGCAAAAGACACATGATCATATGTGACAATTGTTTTTTTCCTCGGTACATCAGCTGGTACCGATTCGATTGCAAGCTCCTGACCAGTGAAGCAGCTGTCACATCCATCTAACGTAACCGGCAATGTGTCTTGCATTCCTGTCAGGTTAGCTGCTTGTGTTACTTGTGGCGGATAGATTTGATGCTTCAATAATGTCTCTACCTGGTTCAAAGCCTCTTCTACCGGCAAGTCGAAATGGACCGTCCCTTTCTCCAGAAGCACAACTTTTTTTGCATAGGACGCAACAAATTCGGTATGGTGCTCAATCACAATAATCGTTTTGCCATGAACCTGATTCAGTTCTGCTAAAATATCATATATGTCTTTTGCATGACGGGGATCCAGCTGTGCTACCGGTTCATCAATGATGATGATATCCGGATTTAAGGACAAGATACTAGCTAATGCGAGCAAGTGCTTTTGACCGCCACTTAGCTGCCAGATAAATGAATCCTGCAAATCAGTTAACCCTACAATATCGAGAGCATGCAAAGCACGCTCACGATAATCTGCAAGTCCATAGTGCAGAGGAGCAAAGCAGGCATCCTCCAACACTCGTGGACTGACAATCTGATTTTCAAAATCCTGATAGACATAGCCGACATGACGGGAAAGATCAGCGACTTTATAATCTGTTGTTTTTAAGCCATCCACTAACACTTCACCGGAAAAGTCTCCAACATAATAATGAGGAATCAAACCGTTCAACAATTTACACATGGTCGATTTCCCACTGCCATTGCCTCCTAATACCGCTACAAAATCCCCTTCTTCTATTGTCAGATTTACGTTATGTAATACCGGCTCCTCTGCACCCGGATATTGAAACGTAACATCCTTTATTTCTATTTGATGTGTCATGATGGGATCTTTTCCTCCTGTTGATCTGATACGTTAGATTTTTTCTTTAACATAATGCTAATGGTGATGACCGCAACAAGGAGAGCAGCACCAAGGCTTATCCAAATGAAACCTTCACCGTACATTTCCAGAAAATCTGCTTCCCACTCCACATTGAAACCTGCCTCTGATAAGTATTCAAAAAGGAATGCAGCACACGCTAAAATAATTCCAGTTGCAACAAGGCGCGGTCCCATTACTTCTTTCAATGGATAACGATCATGACGATCTCTCGGTTTCATTCCTAATAATGGCTCGATTTTTCCGTATAAACGAGGGACTAAATATAATGTTGGCAGCAGGGCGAACAGGATCCCTGAAAATAACACATCATTTAAGAAAGAAACCCCTTCAATCACGACAACACTTTCCGCTAGTCCTGGTACGGCTTCTAATTCTTCTACCCCGACCCATACTTTCATAATATCAACGGTACAACTGATCGCCTGATGAATAACGACACCGAGCATCGCCGCTGTTCCAACCTGCTTGAGATTTTTCGGATCACGGACAAATGTCCCCGCCACATACATGGCTAAGGAAAAGGCGATAAATTTCTCTAACTCACCAAACCCGCCGAATTGTCCGAGCATCAATTCTCCGAAAATTATTTCACCAAGCGATGCTCCAATTGCAGCATAAAGAGGATGAAACAGAATACATAAGGTCAAAGGGATAAATGCAAAATACTCAATGGAAAACTCAATTGGCCCAAGATTTGCACTAGGCACCAGTTCTGTAATCATGTTCGATAAACCATACAACGACATCGACAAAATAAATACCATCATTTTCTGGGACTGTGTTAGTGTGTAACGCTTGTTTAATGTAGCCATTGATCTTACCTCCTTTATTTGGTTACTTTCATTGTAGACTTGTATTATTAACCTACTATTCAAAAAAAGTTAAGGGAATGTAAATTTGTTAACTTTTATTATCATTGTGTAAATTTTTTATCATTAAGCTCTGACAGACTTGATTGTTTGCTACAATGATTGCAGCTAATTGGTTGCAAACACTATTTACTAAGGATAAAGGAGCGGTTTGAATGGTACCGTTACAAGTCGATAAAGCCGATTTAACGCAAAATCAAATCAAAATTGCTAATTACATCTCCAAGCACCTGCAACAAGTATTACTTTCGACAGAGAAAGAAATTGCATCAGAAATTGGTATCAGCATTGCCTCTGTCTCTCGTTTCTGGCCGGTTATTGGTTATCAGAATTTAAAAGCTTTTAAACAACAGATGAAAAAGGAATTAGAAGTATCCCCTGCCCGAAAAATAAGAGGAATTTCGTCCACTCCTGTCCAGCAAAAGACGTACTTGACGATGGAAAAAAGCATTTCCTTGTTGCAGGAGACATTCGACAACCTGCAGCCAGATAAATTCCAGCAAGCAATCGACAGCTTGTTTCGCGCGAAGAAAGTGTATGTACTTGCCACCGGTCCGTCGAAAGGTTTAGGCGAATTATTCGTCTACCGCATTAAGCGATTTGGAATCTCCATTCACCTGATTGAACATCATGGTAATGAAATACTAGAGGACTTGCTCCATTTGACCAATCAAGATGTCGTTGTATTATTCGCCTTCGGAAGATTATTGCCTGAGGAAAAGATTGTCCTCGAATACCAACGGGAGATCCACTATCAGACAATCATGATCACAGACCAATTAATTGCCGACTTTACCTCGCTTGCCACCATTACTTTGTTTGCCAGCAGAGGGGATACGAACGAGTTTCATTCGATGGTGGCACCAACACTTCTAATAGAAAATATGATCCTCAGTCTCAGCATGAAAGAAAAAGAACAAAATATCGCGCGCCTGGAACATCTAAGCGCTTTACGAAAAAAATACGAAAAAGATTTGCCTCGATAGGTAAACAGCCAAAAATATGCTATATTTAGGGGAAAAGGAGGTTGAACGGATGACCCACATTCTTATCGTGGAAGACGAAGAAAAGCTGGCACGTGTGCTGGAATTAGAGCTGGGCTATGAGAATTATCAAACGACTACTGCGCTTGACGGCCAGTCTGCTTTCCAACTGTTGCAACAACATACTTATGATTTACTTTTGTTAGATATTATGCTTCCGGGAATGAGTGGACTGGAGATCTTACGAAGATACCGGAAAACGAACAGTACGACACCTATTCTGTTATTAACGGCAAGAGGTGAAGTGCATGATAAAGTGTCTGGTCTTGACCTGGGCGCAAATGATTACATAACGAAACCTTTTCAAATTGAAGAATTACTAGCAAGAATTCGCGCTCAATTACGACAATCCGTTCCAGATCAGACCGAAGAACATCTGCTGGGATTTGACGACTTATCGATCGACTTGCAGGCAAGAGATGTGACGCGCAGTACAAAGCTAATCGAACTGACGCCACGCGAATACGATTTGTTGGTATTTTTATTAAAGCATCAAAATCAAGTATTAACGAGAGAACAATTACTTGAGCACGTATGGGGGTTTGATTATGCAGGGGATACCAATGTTGTTGATGTGTATATCCGTTACCTTCGCAACAAAATCGACAAACCTTTTCACAAAAATACCATTCAGACAATTCGTGGCGTAGGTTATACGATAAAGGATGCAAGATCATGAAACTACGTACAAAAATTCAAATCTTTTTAACCATGTTCCTCGTAATTGTGATTTTGATTATTAATAGTGCCGTCTATCTACTTTATGAGAACAGGGTTAGCGAAAATGAATTAAACCGAGTTCACAATGATGTGGAAAATATTATGGAAGCCATTGCTAGAAATAAGACAGCAAATATTGAAAACGATAGACTATTGCAAGCATTGCTTCCTGCTGACAGCATGATTCGGATCATTGATGAACAAGGTGAGATGATAGATGAGAAAGCTAAAGAAACGTCATTTCTTGATTGGCCTTCCCATTATACAAAAACGGAGGAACAACGTTTGGCGACTGGTGCAGATGGCGTTCCTTATGCACAAATTGCTGTTCCTCTGATTTGGACAGACGGCTCAATAGTGACGTTACAAGTCAGTGAAGCATTATACGCTATGGAGGATGGCTTGTCCATTTTACGTATTGTCCTCTATTTATCTGCTGGCTTAATGCTAATCCCTGCACTTATTGCGGGCTATTATCTAGCCAGATTAGTGACAAAACCGGTACAATCTCTTACAACTGAAATGAAGCAGAATCCTCATCATGGCAAATGGGAAAAGTTAACCCTCCATCAAAAAAACAACGATGAAATCAGCCAGATGCAGCAAGCTTATAATGCCATGATTGAACGAATCAATGAAAATATCGAAAATCAAGACCGGTTTGTTTCCGATGCTTCTCATGAATTACGTACCCCCCTGTCCGTCATCACGAGCTACACTGAATTATTACAACGACGCGGAAAAGATAAACCAGAAATATTTGATGAGGCGACTGGTGCGATTTTGTCTGAAGCAGAACGAATGAAACATCTGACTGAGCAAATGCTTCTTCTGGCAAAGAATCAGGGGCAGGAAAGCATCTACATGACACCCATCAATATAAGTGAAATGACACGGGAGGTTGTCCGTTCGCTATCAACGGCGTATCAGCGTGAAATGAAGTTTAGCCAGCATACTACGAATGATATTACGATCAGTGCAGATCGGCCCAAAATTCAACAGGCCGTTTATATCGTGATGGATAATGCTTGTAAATACAGTGATGAGGAAGTTCTTGTTCTGCTTAAGGAGACAGATGACCATATATACCTTTCGATTACAGATCAAGGAGAAGGATTAGCAGAAGAGGAGCAAAAGCAGATATTTGAACGATTTTATCGTGTTGATAAAGCAAGAAGCAGGCAAGCAGGCGGTACTGGATTGGGGCTTGCGATTTGTCATCAGATCGTGCAATTACACGGTGGCAATATCAGGTTGGACAGTCAACCTGGCAATGGTTCAACCTTTACAATAGAGCTTCCTAAATAAGAAAACACTATTCATTTTCTCATCAAATTCTCATTTTCCTCTCACGTTGAACTCATCGTGATTGGATAGACTATAACTAACAAAGAAAAGGAGAGATGAGTTATGAAAAACAAAACATTTTATTTTATTCTTACAGGTTTAGTTGTAGTCGGTACTGTCCTTGGTATTCTTCAATTCACATCCAATCAGGCAAGCGCTTATTTGTCAGAGGATGAAGCGAAAGAAAAAGCAACCAGCCAGTTCTCTGGCACAATCAAAGAAATTGAGTTAGAAGAAGAGAATAACCGAAAAGTATATGAAATTGATATAGAAGGAACGGATCGTCACTACGATTTAACCATTGATGCTGAAACGGGAGAAATTCTGGAATTAGATCAAAAAATGGTAAACAATCAATCAACAGCTGACAATGCTCAATCACAGGATGACGCAGCTGATGATACGGATGAAAACAACTCGAATACCCAATCATCTGATGATTCAAAAGGTGATAGAACAAGCAATCAATCCTCCGATGACACTGCTCAGTCTACCAACCAGCAAACGTTAATATCTAGCGACGAAGCAAGAACGATTGCATTAGAGGAATATGATGGTGAGATTATTGAATTTGAATTGGATGAAGACGACGGGCAAACCTATTACGAAATTGAAATCCGTACTACTGATAATGAAAAAGTAGAGCTGGAAATTGACGGTTATACCGGCGATATAATTTCCATCTCACGTAAAGATAATGATGATTAAGAAAAACCTAAGCTAATTGACAAAATAATTATACAACTACCTATAATATGGATTATGTAAACAAAGGCTGTATTGCAAAAAGGTCATTTTGATATCGTTTATCTGCTTAGCAAAGCTCCGGAAATAGGTTCCGCGTCCTGTGGGCACGGCTTCAGCTAGGCTACTACTTGAATTACATCTGTGCTGCCTTGTGCCGAGGAAGCTCACTTCGAAGCAATGCTTGCAGACACAGGCACAAATGAAGTGGATCTTCAGCTCGCGCTGAGGCATGAGGAGTCTCCGCCTATTTCCTACGCTTATGGGAAGTGCTACAAACTATGGAACAGCTAAAAGCAGTAGTTCTAAGCATTATGTTATTCATACAATTGCTATTACACAGCGGTCAATATGCTATCTCTTACAACAGTTGTAGCGTAACAATTCTAGCGTAGGCCAACCACGTAGACTCCCGCGGGACAGGCAGGCGCTGGAGATCCACTTTGTGAAGTGCCCTTCTTCACAAAGTTAGCTTCAGCCGTGCCCCGCAGGACGCGAAGTGGTTGGACGGAGCGATATCCCATCAAATGAGATATTTCAAAATGACTACTAAGCTGTTAGTTGACATAATCCATATTTAGGAATTCAACTTCATGTCTAATATGATTACTGCTGTGACTGCACTTTTATATTTTCTTGATTGATAAGAAAAACCGGAGCTAATTACGCTCCGGTTTTTTTATGGTCACTTTTTAGTGTTTTATGGCCACTTTGAATACTTTTATGGCCACTCTTTGACGTTTTATGGCCACTTTCATTCACTTTATGGCCACTTTTAGCTGTTTTATGGCCACTTAAGCAAAATCTATACAAATAGCACAAATAGCAAAAACACCGTTAGTAAATAAGCAAGCGAACTAACAAACAACAGATTTGCCCATTTCTTAATCGGTAACCATTTAAATCCACTTAAGCCAATGACTAGCCAGCTGATATTAACGACCGTGAGGAGGATATAAAAAATGAGGCTGAACCCTGACACGAATAATGGGGTCAAGAGGAGTAAGCCAAGATAAATATTTGTCCGTCTTACAGTTACATCATATCCTCTCACGACAGGGAGCATCTTTAATCCCGCTCTCGCATAATCATCATATTTGCGAATGGCGATCGCATACGTATGCGGCATTTGCCATAAAAACATAACCGCGAACAGACTGAGCGGAATCGGATGCATCGCGCTATCCACGACCGCCCATCCCATCAACGGCGTAACGGCTCCGGACAGACTTCCGACATGTGTATTCCATGTCACTTTTCTTTTTGTCCAGACGGTATAGACGACAACGTATGTGTACCAGCCAATAAAGCCATATATCGCTACTTCCAAGTTAATAAAAAATAAAATAGCTTGTCCTATAATGCTCAGGGCTATCCCAAGCCCCAATATTGTCTTTAATGATAACGAACCCGTTACAGTTGGACGTTGTTTTGTTCGTTCCATTAATTTATCGACATCTGCCTCTAGCCAATTATTTAACGTTAATGCACCGGCTACCAGCATCCCGCTTCCCACAAGTAATAAACCAAAAGGAAGCAGGTAATCTATAAATGAAATGTCATAATATTTAGCTGCAATGATAAAACCTAACAGCGCAGGTAATACATTAGCTATGAGGACAAATCTTTTAAATAAGTATTTTAATTCTGTTAAAAAGCTGAACATCGATTGATCCCCTTAACTCTTTTTCTTAATATTAATTCTCCAATTCGAACCGGTTCCGATATTATAGGCTTTCGCAAATGAGCCTTGATTAATCGCAATTGCCATATTATCTAAAGAATTCACATATAACACTGGTTCTCCCAGCTGAATCGCTGCAAAAGAGCGACCAAATGTCATCTTATTACGATACACACTTCTGGCATTATTGACTATTTCGATTTCCACCGCTTGATCATAATCAACTCCTAATTGTAAAAAGAGCTCTCGCGGAATATTAGTCCATAAATTACCAAATCGCACATCCAATATATCGATCGTTCCTAATATACTGTCTTCTTTCCATTGTGGTTCATATAGTGGTAAGTTGACGACATTTTCTACTTGTAATTCAGGTCCTACTTCATCGAATGTGATGACACCTGCCGCTAACCTAGCACCAGTATAGGCATAAATGTCACGACCATGGAAGGTATGAGAAGCGCCAGATTGTGGCAAGCGATTGACATTCTCATCGATTTCACGAATTGCCTGGATCCCTACTTTTTTGGCGATATGTGTTAATGTGCCATTGTCTGGCGTTACGATAAACTGATCACTGTTCGTTTTGACCACCACACTTTTTCGTTCTGAACCAACTCCAGGATCTACGACAGATACAAAAACGGTATGAACTGGCCAATAAGCCACAGTCTGCAACAAGCGATAAGAGGCTGCCCAAATATCGAATGGTGGTATATCATGTGTATTATCATAAATCGGGATGACCTTACTTACACCGTGTGCGACACCCTTCATGGCACTAACCGCACCATCCTCTATTCCGAAATCCGATTGTAAAACTAAAGCACGCATCATGATGACTACCCCTTTCTCTGTTTAGTCTCATTATACTATTTTCCTTCAATGAATTGAAAGGATATATATTTAGTTATGAAAAGAGCCATGTAACTATGCGCGAATCAGGGAAAATTGTCAAATTCACTAACCCACGCTCTGATAGCTTAAATAGATATGGGAACCGTATTTCGAAAAAGCATTTTCCTAATATAAAAAAACACCACAACTACGATGTTGAGGTGTTAGTATCTCCTATTAATGTTTTTCCTATTACAGTGGCATTTGCTGCCCTAAATCGTCTACAAAGGAGTATGGTTCGGTATTCCTGCTTCTTACCAGCAGGTTATAGAGGTTTGCTGCTGTTTCGTTTGGGTCTTTTGGTGCTTGATTTCCACCCATATCGGTTTGCATCCAGCCAGGATGGATGCAAATTACGGTAATGTCGTCTTGCTGTAAATAACGTTTTAGTTTTTCTGTGAGCATATTTAATGCCGCTTTGCTCATTCCGTATGGATAATCGAGAGGTCCAGTATTCGTTATGCTGCCTGCTTCAGAGCTGATATTCAGAATTGCCTGTGTGTCGGATACTCGCTCTTCTAAGCCCACTTTCAACAAAGGCAGAAAATGTTTAACGACACGCAAGGGACCAAGCGTATTGACGTCGAACGCATGCGAACATGCCTGGATATCCAATTCCTCAATCTTGGCTTCACGTTCATTTAATACAGCGGCATTATTGATGACCACATCTAAATATTGATCCGTCCATTTTACCGCATCTGCTGCCTGTTTAATCGATTTTTCATTGGTAACGTCCATATGGAGAATACGCAGCTGGCCTTCGAAGGAAGCTTTTAACTGCTGTAAACCTTTAATATGCTGGTCCGCTACCGAGCGGACAGCTGCAAACATAATATGTCCTTGTGCAAGTCCCTGTTGAACTAACGCCAATCCTAAACCTCTATTCGCACCGGTCACTAACACTTTCATCGATTCACCACTCCTACAAATGAAAACCTTTACATTTATTTTAACATATTTTGAAAGTTTGTGGGACGAAAGAAACAGACACCTAGGAAATGATGTCTGTTTCTTCTCGTTCTTATTTATTTCGGAACATCTTAACTACTTCCATCAGCACTACGCTCGCTAAGGCTAAGCCTGTCGCAATAGCTATTTCACTCCATCCGAAGCTTCCCGGAATATGAAAGACATCTCTAGCGAACGGCATGATCGTAATGGCATATAAAACAAAGCCAACCAAGACGGCACCAAGTACATACTTATTTTCAAAAAATCCAGCGCCAAATGCTGTCTGTACGTTGGATCTAGCCGGGAAGGTTTGCAGCGTACGAGATAAAATAAGTGTTGTAAAGGCCATCGCCACGCCCATTTCTTCAGAATGCTGCAGACCGATATAGTGTGAGATAATAACCGCCACACCAATGAGCAAACCACGAATGATCACAGAGCGCATTGTGCCGCCTGCAAATATACCCTCATCAATTTTTCGAGGTTTTCGCTTCATCACATTCGGTTCTGATTTTTCCATCCCTAACGCAATGGCTGGTAACGAATCATTGACAAGATTAATAAAAAGTAATTGTAAGGCGGTGAAAGGATTCGCCCAATTCATGATAACTGCGAACAGAATAGCAATGATAGCACCTAAGTTTCCAGCAAATAGATATGCGATTGACTTCTTAATGTTATCAAACACTGTTCGTCCGACACTGACTGCTTTCACGATCGATACGAAGTTATCATCGGTTAAAATCATTGCTGCCGCATCTTTTGCCACGTCGGTTCCACTACCCATTCCGATTCCAATATCGGCTTGTTTTAAGGCGGGTGCATCATTGACTCCGTCCCCTGTCATGGCGGTAATCTGATTTTTTTGTTGCCATGCTTTCACAATGCGGATTTTATTCTCCGGCGAAACCCGTGCATAGACAGATATGTGCTCTAATTTCTCCGTTAATTCTTGTTCAGACATGTTATCAAGCTCTTTACCTGTAACAGCAAAATCATCTTCTCCCATCAACCCGATATCTCTACCGATTGCTTCTGCTGTTGTTTTATGATCACCTGTAATCATAACAGGCTTAATTCCTGCCTTTTTCGCCTCTTTAATCGATCCGTAAACAGCGTCACGAGGTGGATCCATCATGGCAGTAAAGCCAATTAAGGTAAAATCTTGTTCATCGTCTAATGAGATGGATTGCCCTTCTTCCAGTTTTTTGTAACCAAAGGCTAACACACGTAATGCTTGTCTGGAATAATTCTCATTCTGCTCCTCGAGTTTTGTTTTCCATTCATCTGTTAGTGACTGTTCTTCATCACCTGAGAGCAAATAACTGGCACGGTCGAGCATCACATCTGGCCCACCCTTGATCAGCATCAGTCGTTCTCCATTGATGGTATGAACCGTGGACATCATCTTCCGGTCAGAATCAAATGGCAGTTCTGCTTCACGGCTATGATTTTCGCGCAATGCTTTATATGGCTCATTCTGTTCATTCGCGAGTCGAATCAGCGCAATTTCAGTCGGATCACCAATCTCGTTATTGTCTTCATTAATATACGAATCGTTACATAATGCTGCCGTTTGAACCAGCAATTGCTCTGCCTTCGTCCATTTCTCCCCATCAAACGCGTCTTTCACTCCAGGGAGATAGGCTTCCGTAACCGTCATTTGATTTTTCGTCAGTGTACCGGTTTTGTCTGTACAGATTACACTGGTGGAGCCTAGAGTTTCAACAGCTGGTAAACGACGAATGATTGCATGCTGTTTTGCCATTTTGTTGGTACCAACCGATAATACGATCGTGACAATTGATTGTAACGCTTCTGGAATCGCCGCAACAGCTATCGCCACCGAGAACATCAAGGCATCGAGGACAGCTTGCGTCATATCGACGTCAGCATCACTAAAGAATAATCGGCCAACCTGAACGGCAAAAATCAGTACACAGAGTAACAAAATCACAATGCCGAGCTTTTTACTAAAGTCATCCAGCTTTCTTTGTAACGGTGTTTCCTTCGCTTCAGCGGTTTCGATCATTTCCGCAATTTTACCGATTTTCGCCTTCTCCCCTGTTGCTGTTACAACAAACGTTCCACGGCCATTAACAACTAATGAACTGGAGAAAACCATATTTGTCTGATCACCAATTGACACTTCTTCTGTAATTGGTTCAGTCATTTTATCAACGGCATTAGATTCCCCTGTCAACATACCTTCATTTATTTTTAACGATTCTGCTTCAATCAAACGCCCATCCGCCGGAATATAATCACCAGCTTCGAGCAACACAATATCTCCAGGAACAAGTTCTCTCGCCATAATTGTCTGATTGGTTCCATTTCGGATGACTTTCGCTTCCGGTGCTGACATATCACGTAATGCTTCTAATGAACTTTCTGCTTTTTTCGTTTGCACCACACTTATGACAGAGTTCAGCAAAATGACGATAAAAATAATGAGTGACTCAATAATTTCTCCTAATACAAGCTGAACGATGGCAGCAATTAAGAGAACGACAACCATCGCATCCTTAAATGTTTCTAAAAAGAGTTTCCATGTCGGGACTTTTTCTTTATCTGCAATTTCGTTGTAGCCTTCCTGCTCCAGCCGATTACTGGCTTCATTATCTGATAAACCTGAAGAAGGCTCAACCTCCCATTTCTCCAAAATCTCTTGCTTGGACTTTTGGTAAGTACTCACGTTTTTTCCCCTCCTGCATCTAACGTAATCAACACTTTCTCAATTCGATAATCAGACATCTCTACTGTTTTAAAGGTGACATTTTTATACGTAATCGTCGGTCGCTCTTCCAATTTTGGAATATAACCTAGCTGGTTTACCATAAATCCATTAACGGTTTCAAATTCTTCAGATGGTAACTCCAGGTGAAAGGCATCTTCTAATAAATAGAGATTCGTTGTTCCTTCTACTTCATACTGATGCTCATTCACTTTCTTCAAGCTGCTTGATTCATCCTCACCAGGCAGGTGATGTTCGCTTAATATTTCTCCGACAATTTCTTCGACCATATCCTCAATCGTGACTAATCCATCAATTCCACCATATTCATCGACGACGATCGCAATATGGATATTATGTTTTTTCATGTCTTGGAAAGCCGTATCAATTGGCTGTGATTCCATCACATAATAAGGTTTACGCAAGAGATGATGCCATGAGTTTTCTTTTGTCTGAAGAAAAGTAAACATCTCCTTGATATGTAATATCCCGACAATATGATCAATGTCACCATCGTAAACAGGAAAACGTGTATATCGCTTTTCGTTGATAATCGTTAATATTTCTTCTGTACTATCTTCTTTATCTATCGCCGAAATATCGGTTCGATGTGTCATTACATCTGAAACGGTCTTATCATTAAACTCAAAAATATTATGGATCATTCTTTTTTCGTCATTCTCGATCGTTCCTCTTTCCCCACCAATATCGACTAACATCCGAATTTCTTCTTCGTTCGCTTCTTCCTGTTTCGCATTCGGGTCGACACCAAACATCTTCACAATCAGATTGGTGGAAACATTCAGGATTTTGACAAAAGGAAAACTGACTTTAAATAATATCGAAAGTGGTGTGATGGTTTTGTAGGCAATCGCTTCGGCCTTTTGCAGTGCCAATTGCTTTGGTACTAATTCCCCGATGACGAGTGTAAAGTAAGACAAAAGAATCGTAATGGTTACCACCGCGATCGACTGAAGCAAGGATAAGGATACAGGAACACCGATATCAACGAGCCATTCTGCTAATGGACCTGCGAATCTGTCTGCTGCGAAGGCACTGGCCATAAAACCTGCCAATGTGATACCAATTTGAATCGTAGCTAGAAAACGACCAGGCTCTGCTAACAACGCTTGAAGCTTTTCTGATTTTTTATCGCCTTGCTCTGCTCTCTTTTTTATTTTATTATCATTTAATGCTACTAAGGAGATTTCAGATGCGGCAAAAAATGCATTGATGAGTATTAATACAATTAAAATAATGAAGGATAATACCAAATAATCACCTCGTTTTTTGTATACCTACCTTTGTTATACCCAAAATAAACAGGAATAAGACAAGAATTTTTAGAGAAAGGCGTGAAAACCATTACAAAATATGACATAATATATTATGATAGAAATATAACGCATTATGTGTGATAATTAACATATTGTAATTTAGTACGTAGAAAGTAGTTGGTGATACTTATGCAATTAGAAATAGATCAATCATCCTTACCCGTATATGAAGCATTAGCTAGTCAAGTCAGACTGGAAATCATCCAGTTATTATCAAAGAACAAAATGAATATCAAAGATCTTTCCAGTGCATTGGGGATCAGTAGTCCGATTGTTACGAAACATATTGAGAAATTAGAACGAGCTGGTATTATCCGAACAGAAAAAATCCCAGGTAAATCTGGTCTGCAGCGAATCTCGATTTTAAAAGTAGACCATATTGAAATCAATTTCCCAAAAAAGATTTATCATTCCTTTGCTACATACGAGACAGCGATTCCGGTCGGTCACTATACAGACTATCACGTTGTTCCTACATGCGGCTTAGCAACGACGAAGGATTTCATCGGACCTGTAGACCAGACGAAATTTTTCATGGACCCACAACGGATGGATGCACGCATCCTGTGGTTTACGCAAGGTTTTCTCGAATATAAAACGCCTAATTATTTGAATGAAGAGGATCAGTTGCAACAAATGGATATCAGCTTTGAAATATCATCTGAGTTCCCATTTTCCAATGAGGTTTGGCCATCTGATATCACCTTCACGCTGAATGATATGGAACTGGGTACATGGCAAAGCCCAGGAGATTTTGCCGATACCAGAGGAAAATATAATCCGGACTGGTGGCCGCATAATCTTAATCAATATGGTTTGTTAAAAACCATCCGGATTACGTCACACGGTACCTATATGGATGGTGAACCAATGTCAGATATCACGATCCATGATTTAGATACGTCTTCCGAGGGCTGGAAGTTTCGTGTAGAAGTAAAAGAAGATGCCGAAAACATTGGCGGTGTCACATTATTTGGCCGCGAATTCGGTAACCATGATCAGGATATTAACTTTAAATTGTATTACATTTAATCGTAAGCGCCCAATAACGAAGTATCTATAAGAACCAATCATTCTCCTATACACTTATCTTAAGACAATTGTATAGGAGGTTTTGGATTGATTGTAAATGTAGAGGATGCGAAAAGATGTTATATCGTATGTGGTAAAACGGATATGCGCTATGGCATTGATTCATTAGCTTATACCGTCCAATCACAGTTTGACTTAGATCCATTCCAGGATGCTTTGTTTTTCTTTTGTGGGAACAAACAAGATCGCTTTAAAGCACTCTATTGGGATGGGGAGGGTTTTTGGTTACTGTATAAGCGGTTTGAGAACGGCCAATTAAAATGGCCTCGAACCATAAGAGAAGCGAGATCATTAACGGCCCAACAAGTGGATTGGCTACTGCGAGGCTTCGCTATAGATCCACCGATAAAAGAGGCGTCTAACCGTGTCTTTTATTAACGTTTGGGTCGCCTTGTTTCCTTTCCTTTGATATACTATACGTATCAATGGAAAGAGGGAGAAACGTGTATGAGTTCCGTCGATGCTTTAACGCAAGTCATCCAAGCGCAAGCGAAACAAATAGACCAATTAACGGCTCAACTCGCTCATCAAGCGAATGAGATGAAATTGTTGCGTGAACAAGCAGAGTACTTAACGCAAAAGCTATTTGGAAAGTCAAAAGAATCCATTCCCACAGATGATAACCAGCTTTCGTTATTTGACGCACCGGAAGCACCGGTCCCCTTGGAAGAAGAAAAGGAAACCATTACATATCATCGAAAAAAGTCTAAAGGCAGAAAACAAACTATTTTACATCAATTTTCGGAACATCCTGTTCATCATGAACTGGTTGGGGATGCTTGTGCATGCCCAACTTGTGAGACAACCATGAAAGAGATAGGAAGTTATCCCGTGCGAGAAGAACTGGTCTATATCCCAGCTGAGCTCAACCGGCATGTCCACTACCAACACGCCTATAAATGTGAGGGTTGTTCTCAAAAAGGAATGACTGATAAGATTGTCAAAGCGCCTGTTCCGAAAGCCCCGATGGATAATAGCTTGGGTTCTGCCTCTATTATTGCCCAAACCATTCATCAGAAATTTTCGTTAAAAGTACCCGCGTACCGCCAAGAAGAGGATTGGCATCGGATGGGGCTACCGATTACGCGACAACATATTACCAACTGGCATATCAAAGTCTCTCAATATTACTTAGAACCGTTTTATCAGGTATTAAAAGAAAAGCTGGTGGAACAAGATATCTTACATGCGGATGAAACCTCTTATCGCGTATTGGAAAGTGATACAAAAAAGACGTATTACTGGACTTTTTTAAGTGGTAAACATAGCGAGCACCCCATCACCCTTTATCATCATGATGCAAGTCGGGGATCGCATGTCGCCAAAGACTTCCTTTCCCATTATAAGGGGTATGTCCATTGTGATATGTGGTCCGCTTATCAAGCCTTAGAGAAGACAGAATTAGCTGGCTGTTGGGCGCATGTACGCCGTAAATTCTGGGAAGCGATGCCGAAAGATTGTCCGGCCGATGCGGTAAGTCGACAAGGGGTAGAAGCTTGTGATCGGTTCTTTCGATATGAACGATCGTGGGAATCGCTATCACCGAACGATCGGCTGAAAAAGCGAGAAGAAGTCCTTCAACCAGAAATGGATAACTTCTTCGATTGGTTGCGTGCACAACCCGTCCTCTCTGGCAGTAAATTAGGAACGGCCATTGAGTATGCACTGAAATATGAAGCTACTTTCCGCACGGTATTAAAAGATGATCGATTAGTGCTTGATAACAATCGAGCAGAACGTGCGATGAAAGCTTTCGTGACAGGTCGGAAAAATTGGTTGTTTAGCGCTACCTTTGAAGGAGCAAAGGCAGCAGCCGTTATCATGAGTCTCATCGAAACAGCGAAACAAAACAACCTGATTCCGGAAACCTATATTACATATTTACTTGAAGAACTACCAAACCGAGATATCCTTGCCGATTCTGGGAAATTGGAAGCTTATTTGCCATGGCATCCGACAGTACAAGCTCGCTGCCAAAAAAATAGGAAACTGAAACGAAATGAACATACCCAACACATTCGCTAACCTATCTCAAGTCTAAGTTTAGCTCAGTGTTGGGTATTTTTCTATATACTTGAGTATTGGGCGCTTACATTTAATCGTATGACAATAAGTAGCAAAAAGAAGCCAAATCAATCATTTGGTTTCTTTTTTATTACCGTTGGAAACTTTAGTATGTACCAAGTAGAAGAAAAATCGGAAAAGGCCAACTAGTCCTAACTAACAAACTATATACAACTAGCTATACTGCCGGATTATGTAAACTAGGGCTGTATGGCAGAATGGTCATTTTGTTTTTTTGATCTGCTTAGCAAAGCTCCGGAAATAGGCTACGCTTAAGGAAGTTCTACAACGCATGGAACAGCTAGAAGCAGTGGTTCTAGGCATAATGTTATTCAAAAGCAGATATTTATGGTGCAATCAATATGCTAGCAATTACAAAAGTTGTAGAGCATTGATCCCTAGCGTAGGCCAACCACGGAGACTCCCGCGGGACAGGCAGGCGCTGAAGATACACAACGTCTGCACCTGTGTCTACTAGTAACGCTTCGAAGTAGGCTTCCTCGGTGCAAGGCAGCAGAGAAGCAATTCTAGTAGTAGCCTAGCTTCAGCCGTGCCCCGCAGGACATGAATCATTTCAAAATTACCACTAAGCATAAAGCGGCTAGTTTACATAATCCATATTATAGTAACTAAACTTCATGTTCCATATGATTACTGCTGTGACTGCACTTTTATACTATCTTGACTGAGGAAAAAAACTGGTCCTAATGTGAATCGGTGGGTTCATTTAGGACCAGTTTTTCTTGTTATGCTTTTGTCGTTCTTCTTGTCAGCCAGAGTAAGGCTGTTCCTATCATCAGCAGCAAAGTGCTGAATACGAGATAGTTATAGATATTTGTTGCTGTTTCTGGCATGGAGGGGGTAATTGTGTTAGAACCGGAATCGCTGCCAGTATCTATTTCTGTTTGTTCGTTGTCGTCACGATCATCTGTTTCATTCGCGTCCTGTTGATCTTCTTGTTCCCTCTCACCGTTATCATTCCCGCCATTGTCATCCGGGTCAGGAATAGGATCTGTATCTGGTTCTGGTTCGGGATCTGGGTCCGGATCAGGATCTGTATCAGGATCTGGCTCTGGTTCAATCTCACCACCAGTATCCTCCCCTCTTACAAAGCTGAATATGGAAGAACGAGTGCTGCCTGTATAGCCATCTTTCAGATTGACATACCAGAAATATTGTTCTCCTTCTGTTAACCCAGTCCAAGTTACCTCCGCTGTTTGACCACTTTCAACATCTTCTACCGTATCAATTTCATTATCGGTATACACATTAACCGCAAAATAATCTGTGGCTACTTGTTTCTCTTTTGCTTCTAAATCTAAATTAATCACAAATTCATCCTTATTCGGATATTCGTCTGTATCATAATAATTATAATCATCTAAATAAGGGGAATACGTATTGACCAGTACCCGATTATTATCCG
Organism: Gracilibacillus salinarum; assembly: GCF_022919575.1. Taxonomy (NCBI): domain Bacteria; kingdom Bacillati; phylum Bacillota; class Bacilli; order Caryophanales; family Bacillaceae; genus Gracilibacillus; species Gracilibacillus salinarum. Next base: position 1,578,081 of record NZ_CP095071.1, read on the forward strand.
TATCAAAATGCAATAACCGCATATAGCCTTGTCCACCTTCAGGACCTGCTTGATAATCAGCTAACATCTGGTATACTTGACGATCTGTTTCTCCATCACCATCGTCATCAATATCATCGACTAACGTTTGTGCTTCATGATAGTGGCCAGACAGAACTGCTATGACATTCTCATTTGGCAGTACTACTTCCTGATATATTTTTTCCCCTAATGGATGTCTTGTTCCCGTTGCTTGCAAATATTCATGGAATGTTAAGATCGCTGTTCGGTCTGGATGTTCACTTAACACTTGATTGACCCATGCAATACCATCATCATCGATACCCCAACCTAGATAAACCATGATATAGTCATTGCCGCCAGCTGAAATAAGATCATAATGTCCACGATTGTTTAAATAAGAGCCACCATAATAGGATTCATCTGCAAAACGGTCTTCACCAAAGTATTTGTAATACTCTGTGTAATCTTCGGTTTTTTGCAATACATCATGATTCCCTGCAAGGACTCCATATGGAATGTTGGCATCGTCTAATTTTTTCATTGAGCCATCTGCATTCAGCCATTGTTCTTCCTTATCTGCTTCATCTACCAAATCACCACTATGGAATACATACTCAATTTTCATTTCCTCTTGTTTCTCGACAATCCAATCCGTTTGACGATCATAAATATGAGGATAACTCTCTGAATAATACTGGGTGTCAGACAACCAGGCAAACGTATAATCATATTCCTCATTAGTTGAAGGAATTTCATCTTGAATCATGACTTGAATTTGATGATCTTCACTGTAAGATGAAACCTTGACCGTCCCTTTCAAATCAAAGTCTGTTTCTCCAGCAATTTTATAATCAATCAAATCCCACTGTGCTGTCTCGACATTCCAGGCATACATTGATACTTTTCTACCTTCTAATGAATGTCCCGTCCAAGCTAATTCAACAGTATCATTATCATCAATGCTCTCATCAAGCGTGACATCAAAACGATGGTATGGAAATGCTGTTGTATGATTTGTTATTAAATAGTCGCCATCTTTTTTTGAAACCGATGCGATATCTGCTGTGCCTAATTTTTTCGCATCTGATGTATCATTCGTATTCGGCGGTTCTGTCGGTGCAGCACCTAGATAAGACGTAACATTGTCTGTATCTGCTGGTGTATACTGATATCCTTGATAGAATCCGACATCTACTTTATCTCCAGTAGGGTCTTCGACACGAACCTTCAGCTTGGGATCACCATCTGCAATCACTGATTCATCAGTTGGATCGTTTGGATTTTCATCCTCTGTAAAAAAGGTAACTTCCCGATTCGTCGTATTTCCGGCTTTATCTGTTGCTGTGACCGATAACACATGTTCTCCTGGTGTCAATGTTCCAGTAGATGCTTCATATGGTAGCGTAATGTCATTTCCGTCGAGCATCGTTCGGATCGTTTCAACTCCTGCTACTTCATCCGTTATCGTGGCGTCAATCGTGAACGCACCTTTGTAGCTTTGATTATTTTCAATCGTCGTTTTGATCATTGGAGCCGTATTATCAACAAGTACTTTAGTCATTAACGACTGATTGGAATCAGCAACTTCTATCTGATGTTCACCATCTGCTACTTCTGTAGTATCCCATTCATATGCAAAAGATTGGGCATGTTCTTCTGAAACAGTAAAGATAAAATCTTCTGCTACCCGATCTGTTCCATCGTCTCCCATATCTATTACTTGCTCTGGATCTTGATGATTTGCGTCAGTCAACACGGTACCATCTGCCAAAACTAAGCGAACATTACGCAAATTGTAGTCATCACGGTTTTCGCCAGGATCACCTTCCCAAGGACTTGCTTTATTACCTGCTCTGATTGTAATGGTATTGTCGCCAACTTCAAAATGGGAAGGATCTATAGGGACAGTAATCGTTTCCCACTGGGCAATCCAATCATCAAAAATCGTAATAACCTGGTCGCCGATTGTTACACCATTCTGGAAATAGGTATTCACACCGCTTACTTCAAAAGCCAAATAAGCAGTATGTTCAACAGCTTGAAAATCCTTTTCTACTTGGTTACCATCAATCTTCATTCGCACATTATCTGGCTGACCAGTCGTCGAAGTCCCTTTTAACACGAAGGTATTTGATAAAACCTGATTCTCTTGAACATTTAAACGGACTGGCCGTGTATCCAAATCATTTTCGATTGTCACCGTTTTGACTTCCGTTTTAACAAGATTCGTTCCATCTGATGCTTCGAAATAATAATCAACACTTTTTTTACCGATCATTTCCGGAGCATAAATGCGGTGCGAAAACTTAGCTTGTTCGTCGCCTTCTTCTAATAAAGCTTTTTTAAATGCTTCATCGTCTGTTCGATAATAGACAGCAACGGTTTTAAGTTCCTCTTGATCAGAAGCTTCTGCTTTTATATCCAAATCATCCGTTTGTGTTACAGAGTCCAAATAGGTAATGTCCTTTATTTGTGGCTCAGTTTGGTCTGTTTCTACAGATACAGGTTGAGACGGAATTTGATAAGCTTCTACCATACCAGGTGTTGCATCTTTTTCGTTGGAGCTTATTTTTTCCATTTGATTCGAACTGTCTGTTGGAAACTTATAGACAATTCCTTTATTGGCCGTTGTATCGTCATTTGTTTCTTCATCGTTATAATAGGCGACGGCATGCTCTTTGCCAACATTGGAAGCAACAATTAATCCTCTCATGCTGCCATTGGCCATACCTGCAGATTCTATCCGGACGATATTGATGGCTTCTTCCAGTTGAGAACCATAATTCGCATTAAAATCTGCTACTGTTTTGTCATTATTTTGACCATTAATGATCCAAAAGACAAGGGTTTCACCTGCTGGAATCACTAGATTATCTGGAATAGATGGCCAGGTAATATCACTTTCAGGGTCTGTCCCATATCGATATTGCAGTTTATAATGTTCAAATGGAATAGGCTGATTCGTATTATTGTAGACTTCTATATACTCATAGCCATCCGCAGAGCCCACATTAGTAGAATCAGGAACAACCTCTGTTACGAGCAATGGAGGTAAGGATTCCGTATCTACCTCTTGCTGCTGTACGGCAATCGTAAATTCATCTGTCGTTTCTTGGTTGCTGCCATCTGAAGCCTCAATATAATAGGTCACATCCCCTTCCAGCAGTTCTCCGGGAATGGTTGCTGTATATTGATTTGGTTCTGTAGCACTTGATTCCATTGCAAAGCTTTTATAAGCAGTTGTTGCATTTTTAACATATAAGGTCGCATTTGGGATCGCCTCATCGTCAGAAATCGCTGCTTTAATAGTAACCGGTGAAAAAGCTTCGGCCGACGATACAGGTTCATGCGAAATTTCCAGTGCGTTCGTGTCTTCTTCTTTATCTGCTACTTCTACTACATTGGCAGGTACTTGTTGCTTTTTCACTGTACCTGGTGTTGCTTTCGCTAATGATTCCCACTTTGCCATCTCCGTACCTTGATTCGGATATTTGTATTGGATGACACCACCATTATTATCATTATCTTCACCTAAATAATCGGCATAAACTACCTGTTCATTATCGACATCACGTATAATCAAAGCACGTTCTCCACCATTAGAGAATCCTGGAAACTTCTCATCAGTCACTTCGATCACCTGTTGTTCCGATAAATTCGTAGCAAATTGCTGATTAAAATCGGCCAATGTATGATTGCCATTGTTATTCCAAAAAACGAGCATTTCCTTCGAATCCATTTCTACAGATGGAACTTGAAAGGATACTTCTTTACCTGAATCGGTATAATAATAAATTTGGGCGTATTGATTTAAAGATAACGTTGAATCCGTATTGTTATAAAGCTCGAAATATTCAAAGTAATCGGTTCCGCCACCAGAAGTATTGGGTGAGATCTCTGTGATTAATAGTGGAGGATAGTTTTGAAAATCTTCTTCTGTTTCTTCAGTTGATTCCACCATCATTTGAAAAGTTTGTCCTTTTTCTTCCGGCATCCTCACTCTGTGATTGGAATCGGTGACAGAAATATAATAATCTAAAACACCTTCTGTAACCTTTTCCGCTTCGATTGCAGCTAAATAACGATTATCTTCCTCTGATTCTAAACTGATTTGTTGAAACGTCGGCTCACCCGTAGTTCGATAATATAATGTAGCATCGCTCTTATCCTGATCATCGGTTATACTCGCTTCGATGGACAGTGCATGCCTTTGTTCAGCTTCTGATACAGGAGTATGTTCGATCACAGGTGCTTGATGTTCCGCAACGGTCACTTTTTGTTCCGGTACCTGAGCAGATTCTATCGTTCCAGGTGTCGGTGCTTGTACCTTCTGATACTTCAGCATTTCAGTCGACTCCGGTGAATATTGATAATTTACAACTTTACCAGAAGCTATATCCTCGGCTAAATAGCTGACAGATACTATATCTTCCTCTCCGTCTTTTAATGCAATTCCTCGTTGGCCATTATTGTAAAGATTAGTCCCTTTGTACATCACTATATCGTCGGCTGTTAAATCTGTTTGATAGTGTTCATTAAACTGGTCAATGGTCAAATGATGATTATTATTCCAGAATAGGAGTGTTTGACCGGGTGAAATACTGACATCCGAGAAGGTAAACGGATTATCAGGTGTATCTTCGTTTGTATACCGTAGTGCAATCGTATAATAATCGAGCATCACGGTCTGATCACTATTATTGTACACTTCAAAATATTCAAATTGATCGGTTCCACTATTATTTGGCATTATTTCTGTGATTAAGAGTTCCGGTAGTGTTTGAAAATCCATCGTATCGACTGGAACTTCGTTCGTTTTTTCCTCTTTAGTGACCTGATTTTCATTCTTATTTGCTTGTTTAGTAACCGTTTCATCTTGATTGGCTTTTTCAGGATTTTCTGATTGTGCAGCATTTTCCTCTGTGGACTCTGTGGTAGATTCGGCTTTTTCCTCGGTTATTGCTTTGTTATCGGAAGCTTCATGATTTGTATGGTTGTCACTTGATTGGGGAGTTTCCTTATTTTCGTTTGTCACTTTCTCTTCTTTGTTTACTGTTTTTGCACTTTTTTCTGTTGTTGAATCTTTTGAGTCAGCAACAGAAGGTTCATTATTCTCTTGTTCTTCTCCAACAGCTTCAGCCTCTTTGTTCGGCGTTGTTTCTGATTGATCTTCCGTTACTTGCTCATCTGTACGTTCGACCTGGACTTGCTCCGTACTCGCCTTCGCGATTGGTATGCAACTGAAAACGTTGGTGAATATTAAAAAGAATATAAGTATAATAGACACCTTTCTTGTAAGACCTTGATCCATTATTCATTATTCCCTCCTTTTTTTGTACACTATTAACTATAGGAGATGAATATTAATCAAAGTTAAAACATTTGTAAACTTATGTTAAATTTATACATAGAACTTAGCGAAATTTGCGGAAATGCCCCGATTTAATGTTAATATAAATTACTTTAGATAGTATCTCTTGCTATTCGTAAACATATACCTTCTATCGCTGTAATATGAAATTATGTAAAGTAGAACTGTCTGAAATTGTGGTAATGTTGATAGATTTCATTAACTAGTAAAGCTCCGGAAATAGGCTCCACGTCCTGTGGGCACGGAGTGGTTGGCCGGAGCGGTATCCTAGCACATTAAATATCTCAGTATGGATGCTTGGCTAGCGATGGCTAGTTTACATAATCCATATTATAGGAACTCAACTTCATGTTCCATATGATTACTGCTGTGAATGCGCTTTTAAACTTTCCTGCTTTCAGAAAAAGAACCGGGCGAATGTAAGCCCGGTTCTTTTTCTGAATTTCATTATTCACTGTTTAATTCCGCACCATACTCAAATATCGTGCCCAGCAGGCGAGTCCTGCTCCGTGTCGGAATTGCCCATTTTCGACGAGTTGGTAAAATTGATCAATTGGTACTTTTTCCAGCTCAATCTCTTCTAATTCTTCCAATTCCTGTTCCGCTATTCGTACCGTATCCGTAGCTAAGAAGAGATGGATCTTTTCCGTTGTCGAGCCAGCGGATGGATAAAAATAATCCAATGCAATCCACTGATTGGACTGATAGCCGGTTTCCTCTAACAATTCCCTTTTTGCTGCCATTAGCGGATCTTCCTCTTCCTCGATCATACCAGCCGGAAATTCCAATTCAATGGAATGAAGAGGATGACGATATTGTTTCAGCATGAGGACATGGTCATCTTCCGTTATAGCAAGAATACAGACACCATCCCGAAATTGAACATAAGAAAATTGATGTGTTTGTTGATTAGCAAGTAGCACTTCATCAATGGTAATCTTAAACCGATCTACCTGAGTGGTTGTGCTTTGATTAATCTTCCAATCATTATTTGCCAAGGCAGTTCCCTCATTTCTTTCTTTTTGGATAGTTCAGAATCATCTTAACGACAATAATATACAAAAGTATTGCACATAAGAGAAAAGCAAGCGTCGGTTCTTTCGAAATAAAGTAGAGCACTTGATAACTGAGCAATGGCCATAATAAAGCGAATGCTGTCATTTTCCACAACTGCTGATACGCTAATTTCCGTTGCAGTATCCAGCGAAATAACAGCGAGCCTAGCGCTAGTGCCGAAATGCTTGTAACGACTAAAAACATCATAAAGAATGGATAAAACACGATGATCTGAAGCAAATACTGACTATAGGAAACCTGTGAATACCCTTGTTCATAGCCCGCGATCATAATAATAACATTCGGTAAAAAAACAATAAAAAATAATAAAAAAAGATAAACGAGCGTATCTCTCATGCTGACGCGATTCAGCCAGAACAACGCATCTTTTTTAGGTAAGATTGCACTTTTGCGTAAAATTGATAAGATTCCCATTGTTTTCACTCGTTACCTTTCTAGTCTTCTGCGATTCGCTGATAACCACTATTATAATAAAGAATTGGTTTTCCTTCGTCGACCTTGATATCATCTACTTCTGCAATCAGCAATAAATGGTCTCCTGCTTCAACATTGTTCACAACTGTACACGCTAATGTAGTGAGTGCATTGTTAATAACCGGAATACCATCGAGTCTCGTGAAATCATCAAAATATTGATCAAGCTGTTTAGCAAAAATCATGGAAACGTCCTGTTGTTCCTCACGCAGTATACTCACACCAATGCGTTTAATTTTATCGGCGTTTTTATAGAAGTTGGTTTTATGGTCCAAAGAAATGGTAATTAATTGCGGATCCAAGGATACCGACATAAAAGCATTGACTGTCATACCATGAACATCATCACCAAATTCTGATGTGACAATGGTAATCCCTGTAGCAAACTTCCCCATTGCTTTACGAAATTCTTGTTTTCCCATCGAAATACCTCCTTGTCTGACTAGCTATCTGAGAATATGTGATGTCTTTCATATTTTAACATAGATTCTCAGTTTAGCGGCTTAGGAAGTTTACAAAATTAGAGAACCGCTGATTTCTTCTACTTGTGACACTTATTGTCTCTATATCAGACTTCTTCACTTCCCAACATTTCGTGCTATCCTAATAGGAGATAACGGGGCATAACCCGCCCAGACCTAATTGACTTCATTAATAAACAACTTCCTATAATATGGATTATGTTAACTAGCAGCTTAGTGGTCATTTTGAAAAATTATGTGTGGTATGATACCGCTCCGTCCAACCACTCCGCGTCCTGCGGGGCACGGCTGGAGCTAACTTTGTGAAGAAGAACACTTCACAAAGTGGATCTCCAGCACCTGCACAATCCCGCGGGAGTCTCCGTGGTTGGCCTCCGCTGATGTATAGCTCCACAATTTATGCGACAGCTAGGATATGAAGCACTATCTGCAAGATTTACACCTTAATTGATGAAATACATTGCTTAGCACCACTGCTTCTAGCTGTTCCATGCGTTGTAGAACTTCCTTAAGCGTAGGAAATAGGCGGAGACTCCCGTGGGATGAGTCGTGTGTGAAGACCCCGCAGTGAGCGATTTTTGCTCGCGAGGAGGCTGAACCCGACCCCACAGGACGCGGAGCCTATTTCCGGAGCTTTGCTAAGCAGATAAAATATATCAAAATGGCCATTTTGCCATACAGCCCTAGTTAACATAATCCATATTATAAGATCCTACTTTCCTATTTAGCATGATTACTTCTATGACTGTACGTGTATACTTTCTTTGTTCATAAGAAAAAGCCGAACATAACGCGTTTGTCTGATGACATTTCGTGTTATGCTCGGCTATTGATTTGTTTAGGTCACCTTTTGCCCCATTCTTCTTTACATAGAATCTAAGTCAAAGTAACTGTCTTGACCTAAGTGTTGCATATATTTTTCTGTTAGATGTTCCAAATCAGTAGAAGCTTCTAAGTATAGCCAATGCTGGCCCTTATCTCCCGTATAGGATTTTCGTTCCACCATAAATTCTCTAGTTTCTTTATTTATAATCGTAAAGCATAATTGCTCGACATACGTCTTGTATTTCGGATCAGATAATGCCTCTACAATTAATGGGTTCTCATTGAATGGTACCGGATTTTCATACGTATAAACAAAAACACTATCACCTTTTGGATCAAGTTTGCAATCTTTAATTGGACTGTAATTGTTGATACTTGCTTCAATAATTTTTACTTCTTGATCAGTAATGGTCCGCTCTTTCTCCTTTGTTAAAAAGACACGGCCATTTGGATGTTCATATATTTCGTATCCTTCAGGAATACTGTCAACGGAAGTATTCGGATCGTCTTTTTTAAAGTAATAATTAAGATTACCTTCACTAGTTTTCTTCATGTGTAAAAAGTACTCATCACCACGAAAATTTGTATATTGGACTGTCATCTTCACACCACCCTTAAAATTCATCCCCGCTACACGGTCTTATGTTTTGCTTTCATTAGTATAACAAAAATCACTTCAATGTGAAACTGTCAATCATCCGACAGACTTTGCAATCTATTATTATTTCGACAATTTCCCAGGAAATATTTTATATGTGTGTAAATCTAGTACATAAAGGGAAGAGTGTAAAATGAGTCAGTGACAAAGGAGTGGATCAACATGGACATTAAAGTATCTGAAAAAGCATTACAATGGTTCAAAGATGAAGTAGAAGTGAAAGAAGGAAGCACGATTAAGTTCCAAGCCAAATACGGTGGCTATAGCCCGATACACGAAGGATTCTCCCTTGCATTCGCATTAAATGAACCAATCGAAGAGCCTTTGGTGACCAAAGAAATAGATAATATTACATTTTTCATTGAGGATACAGATGCCTGGTATTTTAAAGGGTATCAATTACATGTTGAATTTGATGAGGATTTACAAGAAGTAAAATATGAGTATGAAGAGGAAAAGTGAGGGATCCCCCTCACTTTTTTTATCAAAAAGTATATAAGTATAGCCACAGCAGTAATCATATTAAACATGAAGTTTGAGTTCCTATAATACGGATTATGTAAAGTGGAACTAGCTGACATTATGGCCATTTTGAAAGATTTCATTTACTTAGTAAATCTCTTTAAAAATTGTTGGCGTCAGAATGGTTGGCTGGAGCGTATCCCAACAGAAACAATATACTAAAATGGTCGCAACACTAACATAATTCGCATTATAAGAACCTACTTTCAACTTAACTTTTCTTAATCGCCTTCATGACGTACATTCTTTACACAAAACTAAAACAGCTAATACTGTACTGTATTAGCTGTTTATCATAGCTTGTACCTTTGCCACTTCTTCTTCTGGTACAATATAGTAGTATATGCCATCTATGGTCGTTCCTGATCCTTGCATTTGATAACTGTTCATATTTTTTCTTGTATTGGTGTAGCCGCCCAGTAATGACTTCACCGCATTGAAATCGATGCTTGTGGACATATTATTGCCCATGATGTTAATTAGTTCGTTAATCTTCGTTACATTTGCCACATTAGCACCATCATTAATGATCGCCTCGATCACTTTCCGCTGACGTTCTGTCCGGCCGAAATCACCTGCTGGATCTTGCTTTCTCATTCTTACATAGGCAAGTGTCTTCGCACCATCCATTTCCACTGGACCATTGGTAAATTGATATGTACCATCTGACCATTCTATTTCATTATCGACTGTTATCGTACCTAGTTCGTCTACTAACTCTTGTAATCCTTCCATATTGACCCGAACAAAATAATCAATTTCAATATCAAGAAAATGCTGAACTGTCTGAATCGACATATCCGGACCGCCAAACGCATAGGCATGATTAATTTTATCTTGTTCTCCTCTGCCGACAATTAATGTTCTAGTATCCCGTGGAATACTGATTAATTGCATTTCTTCTGTTTCAGGTTTTAAATTTAATACCATTAATGCATCAGATCTGCCGACATCATTTCCTCTTTCGTCAACACCTAACAACAAGATATTTAATGGCTCAGATGCATCCATTTTTTGTTTTACTTTCTCCTGATCAATAGATTCCACCGGATCATGCATTTTCGTATTAAATGTCTCTTCTACATTATTGACAATCGATAACGCATATCCTCCCACAACCGCAATCAAAACAACGACAATTATAATTGGTGTCCATATCCACCATTTTTTGTTGATTTTCTTTCGATTCGATCTAGTCTCCACCCTCAACATCCTATCTCTATATTCTTACTTTCACTTCCACATTATAACATAGTTATGAGTAAAATAGATTAATGTTAATAGAATATTTTAGCAATTTTTAATATATTTAGAAGATACAATATATTAAGAACCGGGCATAACTCGCCGGTCCTAATTGATGTGAGTAGTATACAACTTCTTATAATATGGATTATGTAAAGTAGCACTGTCTGACATAGTGGGTAATTTTGATAGATATCATCTGCTTAGCAAAGCTCCGGAAATAGGCTCCGCGTCCTGTGGGCACGGCTTCAGCTAGGCTACTACTTGATTTACATCCTTGCTGCCTTGTGCTGAGGAAGCTCACTTCGAAGCTATACTTTCAGACGCAGGCACAAACTAAGTGGATCTTCAGCTCGCGCTGAGGCATGAGGAGTCTCCGCCTATTTCCTACGCTTAAGGGAAGTGCTACAACGTATGGAACATCAAAAAGCAGTGGTTCTAGGCATTATTTTAGTCATTCAAGTGTTGTTATACATGCAACGATCAAAATGCTAGCTCTTACAGAAGTTGTAGATTCCCTAACCTAGCGTAGGTCAACCACGTAGACTCCCGCGGGACAGGCAGGTGCTGAAGATCCACAACGTCTGCACCTGCGTCTTCTAGTAACGCTTCGAAGTAGGCTTCCTCGGTGCAAGGCGGCAGAGAAGTGATTCGTGTAGTATCCTAGCTTCAGCCGTGCCCGCAGGACGCGAAGTGGTTGGCCGGAGCGGTATCCCAGCACATGAATCATTTCAAAATTACTACTAAGCATAAAGAGGTTACTTTACATAATCCATATTATAGGAACTCACCTTCTTGTTCCATATGATTACTGCTGTTACTGCACTTTTATACTTTTTAGTCTGATTAAAAAAGTATTCCCCTAGCACGGAGGAATACTTTTTTGCTCGTTATAGGCTTATCCAACGCTTTTCCTGAGCAGATTGTTCCACTGCAGCCAGGATCCGCTGGTTTTTGACGCCATCTTCAAAGTTTGGCACAGGTTGGCGGTTCTCATGAATGCCTCTGAGAAATTCATCCATTAAATGAATAAACGTATGCTCATAACCGATAATATGACCAGCTGGCCAGTAGGCGCCGGCATAAGGATGGACTTCTTCGGTACAATTTATCAGTCTGAAGCCTTGCACACCTGTTTCATCATCTGCTAAGTAGACTTCGAGATTATTCATATTTTCCATATCCCAGCGAATCGAACCTTTTTCACCATTAATTTCGAATTTGTTCTTGTTGCGATTACCACCTGCAAAGCGGGTTGCCTCAAAGGTTCCGAACGTTCCATTTTCAAATCGGGCAAGGATCGCTACTGCATCATCCACTGTAACTTCTCCCATTTCGGAGTTATCGCCTTTTGCACTCAAACCTCCTGTCATTTCACCGATAGGGCGTTCTTTTATGAAAGTTTCCATCATGGCGGTTACTTCCTTCAGCTCACCTACAAGAAAACGTGCTAAGTCAATACTGTGCGCCCCGATGTCGCCTAGTGCACCAGAACCTGATACTTCTTTCTTCAGACGCCAAACGAGTGGGAAGTTGGGGTCAATAATAAAATCCTGTAAATAATTGGCCCGGAAATGAAAGATTCGTCCGATCCGACCTTGCTCAATCAGTTGCTTCGCCATTTGAACCGCCGGAACGAAGCGATAATTATGGCAAATCATATGCTTCACGTTATTCTTCTGTACTGCTTCGAGCATTCTTTCTGATTCCTCAACCGTTAAAGCCAATGGTTTTTCTGTAATAATATGCTTCCCCGCTTCAGCAGCAGCAATGGCGATTTCTGCATGCGTATGATTCGGTGTTACGATATCGATCACGTCTACATCATCGCGTTCTAATACGCGACGCCAGTCTGTTTCATAGCTTAACCAGCCCATTTTTTGCTGGGCCTCTTTTACTGCTTCTTCGTTACGACCGGCAATCACCGTTAATTCAGGTTCTAACGGATTATCAAAATAAAAAGGCAAATCTCGATACGCATGGCTATGTGCTTTTCCCATAAATTGATACCCAATCATTCCGATCCTGATCTTTGGTTTTACGCCCACCACATTTCACCTACCTTCTCTTTAATTAAGCAATTCTGTAATAGATCAACTGCCTTCTGAAAACCTTCATCAACTGACATTAAGCTGTCTTCATGTTCGATACTGACTGCACCTTGATAACCGATGAGCTGCAATGCACTAATGATTCGCTTCCATTCCTGTTCACCATGTCCATAGCCGATCGTACGGAAAATCCAGGAACGGTTTAGTTCATCACTATATGGCTTTGTATCCAATACACCATTAGCTGCCGTATTTTCAGGATCAATAGCTGTGTCTTTTGCATGAAAATGAAACAAGGCATTGTGCTTACCTAATTCTTTAATACTGATTACCGGGTCCATTTGTTGCCAATACAAATGGCTGGGATCGAAATTGACGCCTATTTGCTCGCCACAAGATGCGCGCAACTTTAATGCTGTTTCGTTATTATAAACAACAAAGCCTGGATGCGGCTCAATCGCCACTCTTACACCATGTGACTGCAAAAAGGCTTGCTGCTCTTTCCAATATGGAATCACCTTTTCTTCCCATTGCCATGCTAATACTTCAGGATGGTCATCTGGCCAGGCAGCTGTCACCCACACTGGATTACGGGAATATTCCGATTCGCCCGGACAACCAGAAAAAGTTACTACTGTATCGACGCCTATTTTTTCTGCTAATAAAACCGTTTGTTCAAATTGATGATGATGCTGTAATGCTATATCTTGATTTGGGTGCAAGGGATTACCGTGACAGCTTAAGGCACTAATCGATATCCCCCGCTGTTCAAATGCTTGTTGGAATGCTTGTAATTTTTGTTCATCCTGCAGAAGAATCTCCGGGTTGCAATGTGCATTACCTGGATAGCCTCCTGCACCTATTTCTACCGTTTCTAATCCTGCATTCTGAACCTTATCCAATGCTTCTTCCAATGATTTGTCTCCAAATAGAACCGCAAATACACCTAATTTCACAATCCATCACCTCATTGATTTATTTTTGATAATTTATGTTGTGAATCACGTTGTTACCGGTATTTAACAAAAAAAATGTTTCTCATCAAAACCTATTGGCAGGGCATCTGGCTGTACGCAGCTGCTTGACAGCACTTGGTGTTTCCCCTCTGTAGAAGAGCTTAGTATGCCATGCATAATTTCTAGTACATGATAGGACAGATCACCATTCGCTCTCGCTGATTTGCCAGCTTGAATGGCATCGACCATTTCAGCTACTCCTAAGCCTCTGCTGTTATCAGAAAAACCGTGTGATAACGGAATCTCCTGCCACTCCTTATGATCATGTCTTCTTAGATAAACGGGACCACCAAACGTATTCGGATCTGGTACTGATAATGTACCTTCTGTTCCATATATTTCAATATGCGGTAACTGATGAGCATGGGTATCAAAGCTCATGATCATGGATGCTACGGGACCTTTTTCAAAATCTAATACACTATTAATCTGTGTCGGTGTTTCTACTTTTATCGATTCGCCGAATTTAGGCTGACTCATAATCGTTCTTTCTGTGTAGCCCATCTGTGCTGAACCGGTGACACGGGCAACTGGACCTAATAAGTTGACGAGAGCATGTAAGTAATAAGGCCCCATATCGAACATTGGTCCCCCGCCTTCTTGATAGTAAAATGCGGGATCGGGATGCCAGCGTTCATGACCGGCTATCATCATAAACGCAGTCGCGGAAAGCGGACGTCCAATCCATCCATCATCTATCAATTTTCTTGAAGTCTGAATACCTGCTCCAAGAAAAGTATCTGGCGCATTACCAATCATCAGCCCTTTTTCCTCCGCTGTTTCGATCATGCGCTGGCCGTCTTCTAATGAGACAGCTAGCGGCTTTTCACCATATACATGCTTACCTTTCTCTAATGCCTTGATTGCAATCTCAGCATGGACAGCTGGTATAGTTAAATTAATGACGAAATCAATTTCAGGGTCATCTAACAGTTGTTCCGTTGTATACGCTTTCGGAATATGGTATTGTTCTGCACGTTCCTGTGCTCTCTCCAGTACAAGATCTGCTACCGCTTCAATCGAATAATTAGCAAATCGCGTTGCATTTTCTAAATATATTTTACTAATATTCCCACAACCAATAATACCTACTTTCATGATTTTCCTCCGCCTCCTCTATCTGCTGGCCCAAATAAAACCGTTTTTCATCAATTGCAATACCTCTGGCATCTTGACGATTTCTGCCACGTGTCCTAAGCCGCAATAATAAACCTTTCCTTTTCCCCATTTTTTCGTCCAGACAACGGGCATATCTACTTCACCATTTGTTTGGTAGGGTCCTTCTGCCACTGGAAATCTTGTCGTTGCGTGTACCTGTACGGCTGGATCGACATGCATGTAATATTGCTCAGACACGACTTTAAAATCCTTCATTCCCTCAGTAAGCGGGTGGTCCGCATCGACAATATGTACATCATATTCCACCCCATCATTGCCGGGATGCGCTACCCACTGGCCACCAACCATAAATTGATAATCGACTTCCATCCGGAAGGAATCCCCCATTCCACCATGAAGTCCTGCCAATCCTGTTCCCTGCTCCACTGCTTTTAATAATGGTTGAAGCTGCTCTTGCTCAATCGTACCCTGTGTCCAATTCGGCACAATCAGATCATACTGAGTTAAATCATCTTCTGCCAATGTTTGTAACGTATCTGTGATCTTCACCTGATAATCTTCTTTTTCTAATAATCCTGCCAAAATATGAGCTACATCTTCTGGCTCGTGCCCTTGCCAACCACCTTGAAAAATTAATGCCTGTTTCATTCTGCAACCTCCCTATTGTGTGTTTACGCTTTCATTATAACTAAGTTCAACGGTAAAACAAAGTGATTCGTTTGCATTTATAAAATAAAAAATTGATAATATGAATATACTCGAAATTATACGGAAGGAACGTGTCCAAATGGGCTCCACACATGAATTTTCACTAAAAGAAGAAATTGCTAACTCCGTTACGCATGGAATCGGGATGGCACTCAGTATCGCCGGCCTGGTGCTTTTAATCGTCTTTTCTTCTTTACACGGCTCACCATGGCATATCGTCAGCTTCACTTTATTCGGCGTTACCATGGTATTACTCTATACATCTTCAACCCTATTACACAGCTTACCAAAAGGAAAGGCAAAAGATGTGTTTGAAATATTAGATCATTCCTCGATCTATTTTTTTATTGCCGGTACGTATACACCATTTTTATTTGTTATCGTTCGTGGCTGGGAAGGCTGGACATTATTCGGGATCATTTGGGGACTGGCGATTGGCGGTACGGTGTTCAAAGCTTTCTTCGTCAAGCGATTTCTTTTCTTTTCTACCATACTGTATGTGATCATGGGCTGGCTTATCGTATTCACTTGGAATCCACTCGTAGAAACGCTCGCCCCTAACGGTGTACGATTACTTGTCTTGGGCGGTGTTCTATATACAGTTGGTGCTGTATTTTATGTATGGCGCGGCTTTAAATACCATCACGCCCTCTGGCACCTGTTTGTGCTGGCCGGTACGATTATGCATTTTTTCGCTGTACTATTGTATGTATTGCCGGTGGAATAAATGACGTGACAATTAGAAAGGATGCGAAATCTGGATTCGATCCATGGTTTCGTATCCTTTTTTATTCGTATTGAAGCGTAGATATGTTTCGATAGTTTGGTTTCGTGATGAGAGAAAGGAACGAGATAAATCCTCGGGACTCTTCCTGCTTTTGGCTCCTTTATCGAGGAAACGTAACAAATCTCAGGGGCTCTCCTTCTACTTTTGGCTCCTTTATCGGGAAACGTAACAAATCTCGGGGCTCTCTTTCTACTTTTGGCTCCTTTATCGAGAAACGTAACAAATCTCGGGGCTCTCTTTCTACTTTTGGCTCCTTTATCGAGAAACGCAACAAATCTCAGGGGCTCTCTTTCTACTTTTGGCTCCTTTATCGAGAAACGCAACAAATCTCAGGGGCTCTCTTTCTACTTTTGGCTCCTTTATCGAGAAACGCAACAAATCTCAGGGGCTCTCCTTCTACTTTTGGCTCCTTTATCGGCGATTGAGAAAAATACATGGAAATATGCTGCTTTTGCTTTATGTACATCCCCCTTTACTTTATCCCAAAAAAACGCTCAGAATTTTTCATCTGAGCGTTATTATACCTTATCCAATTATGCTTCTACCTGATATATGACACTTTCCACCGGAGGTTAACCTACTAATTTCAATCCAATAACCGCTACAATAATGAGTATCAGGAAAAAGATTCGTTTGAAATTGGCAGATTCTTTATACCAAATCATGCCGACCAAAGCCCCTCCAGCGGCACCGATACCAGTCCAAACAGCATAGCCTACACCCATCGGTATCGTTTGTAATGCCAGGTAAAGAAAGAAAAAGCTACTGATGAAGCTGAAAATCATCACGAAAAAGCTTAGCTTTGATTTCGTTTTATGCCACTGATTCATCCCAATTACCGCGATCATCTCCAAAAGCCCTGCTGCTATTAACATAAACCAAGCCATCAGTCACTTACCTCCTTTTCATCTGAAGCTAATTTCAATCCTGCTATACCTGCTAATAGAAGTAATAACAGAAGTCCTTTGGCCCATGACATCGATGCACCAAATAGCAGAACATCTAACACGACAGTTCCTGCAGTTCCCAAGCCGACGAATACAGCATAGGCAGTACCAACCGGAATGTCTT
Source organism: Gracilibacillus salinarum (assembly GCF_022919575.1). NCBI lineage: Bacteria > Bacillati > Bacillota > Bacilli > Caryophanales > Bacillaceae > Gracilibacillus > Gracilibacillus salinarum. The sequence continues at coordinate 1,595,490 of NZ_CP095071.1, forward strand.
TTCCAGCATTAATCAGAAAATAAAAACTAATCACAATAGCTATGATTGTCGCTGTCCATTCCAATACAGTCCCTGCATGTGTAATACCAATAACCCAGCCTACTTCAAACAGACCTGCTACAATAATCTTAGACCACTCTTTCCACATGTTGTCGCCTCCTTGAATCCATAAAAAACCTGGGAGAAAATTAATTCTCCCAGGCTTTTATCCCTCCGTGACACAGTAATCATACTGTGAGTTTTCTCTCGGACCAGACCAACTGTACGTTGCGGAACCCTAGAAAACATTCACCATATACAGTTATTTATTACTATATCTTATTTTTCTTTCTTTGTCTAGTTATGATCAATATAACCATTCCGAGAGCGAGCAAAATGGTACTCGACAACATCCAGTTAAAGATATTTGTAGCCGTATCAGGCAACATGCCATCCTCTTCATTATTATTGCCTGTATCATTTTTACTTTCATCCAATTCAGCTAGCACACCATAAGTAGAGAAATGCTTTACTGTCGCAGATACCTGACCATTTTTCACTGTTCCACCAATTTCCTCCCAGTTACCATTCGATTCATTCAAGTAATAAACGGCGACTTGCTCCGCTTGATAGGATGCTTCATCATAGCCCATAGATAATTCAAATTCTCCGCTATAATCTTCTGCAACCTTCGGGAACGTAAAGTCAAAGGTAAACACATCACCTGCTGTTTCTAAATCACCAGTTTTCTCTGGGTCAGCCTTTTGGATCACTACCGTTGTTCCTTCTGGTAAGTCATCTGGCAACTTCACTGACGTAGCTGAATCAGCAATAGTTATAGTCATACCAGCCTTTACTTCTGTTTTTTCATTTAAATTGACGGTCATTTCTTTATCGGCTTGGTTGTCATCTCCATCTCCGCTGCCGTTTCCATCTCCACTGTCATCTCCATCTCCGCTGCCGTCTCCATCTCCATTGCCATCTCCATCTCCGTTGCCATCTCCATCTCCGTTGCCATCTCCATCTCCGTTGCCATCTCCATCTCCGTTGCCGTCTCCATCTCCGTTGCCATCTCCATCTCCGTTGCCATCTCCATCTCCGTTGCCATCTCCATCTCCGTTGCCGTCTCCATCTCCGTTGCCGTCTCCATCTCCGTTGCCGTCTCCATCTCCGTTGCCGTCTCCGCTGCCGTCTCCATCTCCGTTGCCATCTCCATCTCCGTTGCCATCTCCATCTCCATTGCCGTCTCCATCTCCGTTGCCATCTCCGTCTCCGCCGTCATCCGGATCGACTGTGGATGGATCCCAGCCTTTCAGAACGTTTTGAACAGTCCACATCTCTGCTTCTTCATCTGTCAGCTGACGACGTGAATCATTGATGACTGCTCCAGGACCTTCATTTTTATATTCATAAAGACGCGCTTCTTCCGGTTGGAGTCCACTCATCGAAGTCCAGCCTTCTTCTTTAATGTGGGCACCTAATTCACTTTCCATAATGACCACACTGCCTCGAGCTTGTGGATTTCCACCTGCTGGCCAAGGTCTGCCTAAATAGACTGTTCCATCAGGTGCATCACTCGTGAACGACGTATCCTTGATCAGCATTCCATATTCATCATCAAGTAACGTACTTGCAGCTGTTACATAACCATTATTAGAATCAGATCCTCTATCCAAGGAATGAATAATGGAATCCTCGATTACCACACTCGCTGCACCAAAGATGAAATCTACGTCTCCTTCGATATAGACATTGGTGTAATATTGTGTACCATCACGCGTATATAACGTGTCCTGATTACCTATAAACCGGACATTTTCAAAATATTGACGTTCCCCGCTGGCATAGACAGCAACTGCCTGGTTGCCTTCTACATTAATGCTTTCATCAAACGAATTTTCCAATGTCATATTTTTGACAATTAAATCGTTCGCTCTTAAGTAAATACTGGCACTTCCACTTGTACCCATTGTTCCACCGACACCATTGTCACGACCTGCATAATTATCGTAAGTAAGGATCGTATTTTCTTCACTTTCCCCTAATAGTGTGATGAATGGTTTATTGTCTGGAATCGTGATAACTTCCTTATATGTGCCATCTTTTATAAAAATGGTCACCGGATTACTGTTGTTAGCAGGTACGGCATCAATCGCTGCCTGTACAGTTTCGTAATCTCCTGATCCGTCTTCTGCCACGATAAGATCACTGTCAATTTCGCCAATTTGTTTCGTTTGACCTTCCACTGTTTTCACTTGATCCTGTGCTAGCGTTTTGCCATCAGCAGTAGCGGATTCTGTGCCGCTTACCTGTACAAAAACTTTATTCTCATAGTTTCCTGTCTGTTGTGCTGTTTCCAGCAATTGCGTACCCCAATGTCCACCCCATGAATAGCCATTGCGACGCTCTGCTTCGATTTCCATAATGTCATGCTTGATGACTCCATCACGGCCAGAGAAAATTGGTTCATTCGTGCCGATCTCATAAAAACGATACCAAGCTGTTGAGTTCTCATCTTCTACAAAATATTCGTTGTTTGGATCCCCACTGATGTATCGTGTATCTTCCAGTTTCACTTCATCCAGCCATGCTAATGCGGCTTCCACTGCCTGATTAATCTCTTCTGTTTGCGGTCTGGACATCAGATAACGAATCACCCCTACCGATTCACTACCTGAAATCGATGGATGCTCATAGGCGCGTGCTCCTCTTGCCTCATACGTAACTGGATCATGCTGTGCACACCATGCAGTCAATTTGCCATCTACCTCAATCTGCGCTTCCAAAATGTAATCGACTGCAGATTCAATCGATTCCTTCGATTTAATTACATACTCGTCACTGATTAAATCAGAATCAAATGGATATTTTTTCTGTGCTACCAGATCAAGCATCTCTAACACATTGACCATTGCTTCGTCATTAAATGTGACATAATCAGAGTAATTTCCTCTACGTGGAAAAACTTGTGCAAATCCACCTGTGTCATATTGCAAGTCAAATAAAAACTCTAGTCCTTTTTCTACACTTTCTTTATAGCGTGGATCCTTAGTTTCCTGATAAACCTGTGCAATGTACTTAATTTCCGAAATGGTTGCATCATTGTCTATCGTACCAAGTTCCTTACCATCTTCTACCCATTCAGACCGGGACTCTTCGCCATCCCACGGACGTGTATAAATATGTGGCCAGTTTTTCGTCCAACCACCATGATCCATTTGCCATGTCAGTAAATTATCCGCTTCTTCAATGGCCGTATCTAAATCGCCTGAAAACCTTGTTTCTTCAAATTCCTGTGGATATTCCCCATATTCGTTCCATTCATCCTGACTGTGCATCAAAATGACCGTTTGACCAAATTGATTGGTTACTTTTGCTGCTTTATCAATGCGGAGATTTTCAAACCCTGGCGCTAACAGTTCCCATTTTCTTGAAGGAACGACCACTTCTAAATCAGAGTAAGTGAAATCTTCGAAATGACCATTTAACGTAACAGCTAACACGTTACTGGATATCGCATGAGCACCAGCAATCTCAACCGTTGCATCTTCATTTTCCGATTGAAGTGATGCAGCAAGTGTTTTCGCTTCTCCCCATGTTAATGCTTGCTCAGATCCAGCTTCAGCCGTATTATCCTGTATATTAGCTATAATTTGTTTTGCTTCTTGTTCGGTAATTTCCTTGTCCGCTTGGATAGAGTCACCTGCTGCCAATTGATCGGCATAGCCTAAAGCTTTGGCAGACTCTAGTACATATGCGTACCATTCATCCGTAGAAACACCCCAAACAGATTCATCACTCGATAAATTTTTGAACTGGTCTTCCTGAACATATCCTAACGCTTGATTCACAAGTGCAAAAAATTCGATTCTTGTTATGGCTTCCTCATCACCCGGAAGCTGATCCACAGCAATACCTAACTTCCTTAGTTTCTTCAACAGAACGCCGCCAACTACTTCTTCTGCCTCTGAATCTTCTATCTCAATCGGTCCTTCGTTACCACCGTCATTCTTATTGTGAACGCGTAAATGGTCAATATTGGCACCACCACTTGCTCCTGCTCCTGTTGCGCGAATGACATTTTCACCGGCATTCAGTTCAGCTTTAGTCGAGGTAGTTACCCACGTGGTCCATCCGCCTGAAGGGGCAAATGCTAATTCTTCTTCGACTACTTCACCATTCACTTTAATTTGTGACGGACGCTGATCAGTTCCACCATGTGCATAACGAAAATCTAAGTTATACTCTCCTGCAACCGGCACATCAACTGTCCATTCTACCCAGCTGCCAGGGGCATTCGGATTAAAGTCGATAAAACCAGTTCCAGTAAAGCCAACATGTTTGTTGTCAATAATAACTTTCTCTGTATCAAGTGTTGCATCTTCCGCTTCGTACGTCTGATCTACTTCCATCAACACTTGCAAATGATCAATATTCGCACCACCACTTGCTCCTGCTCCTGTTGCACGAATAACATTCTTGCCTGCTTCTAACTGAACTTTTGTCGACGTATTGATCCAAGTAGTCCAGCCACCTGAAGGCCCAAACGCTAACTCTTCTTCGACTACTTCTCCATTCACACTAATATCTGCTGGACGCTGATCAGTTCCACCATGTGCATAACGGAAATCTAATCGATATTCTCCAGCAACTGGTACCTCAACCTCCCATTCAATCCAACCACCTGGTGCATTTGGTTTGTAATCAACAAAACCATCACCAGTAAAGCCAACGTGCTGATTATCAACAATCGCATCACTTAGCTCTGCATCTTCTGCTTCATAAATGTCACCAGCACCATTCTCACCTGGTGTTTCCGGGTCAGTTGGCTCTTCCGGGTCTGTCGGTTCCTCTGGATCTGTTGGTTCTTCCGGATCTTTCGGATAAAAACCAGAAATGCTCAAGTCATCGATATAATGACCGTCTGTTCCACTATTCGGTGTAAAACTTTCTACAAAATTAACGACAGAAACCTGCTCATTTAACTCCGCATTCTCTAACTTTAACTCATCATTAATATAGATATTTGCCTTCTGCTCATCTACGTTTATTTCCACTTTTACTTTATACCAAGTATTCTCCTGCAACTCTACTAACGGTTGATAATTATCACCAGTGCGATATGTTATGTTATTATTCTTTGTTTCAATAATAACTGGTGTTCCGTCCCCTTTAATGCGCAATACTTTAGTTGAGCTTGTATAGCTTGGCTGCATAAAGTTTGCCTCCACTGTGACTACACCAGCCAGATCCTCAAAGCTTTTACTTAAAATCACATTGGTCTCTTCACTGGTATCATCCAGAAACACACTTTTGTTCTCAGCAGAAGGAACGTCAGCAACACTTACCGTCCCGCCACCATCTGACACAGTAAGGTCTGCTGGTGCTTCCCCTGTAGTATCACTGTTAAAATCGAATAAGTGAGAAACATCTGCTTCTGGTTTTTCTTCTACTTGTTCTTGTTCAAGATGAGAAATTTTAAGATCATCAATATAGTGACCTAACGCTTTACTTCCCGGAGTAAAGGTTTCGAAATAGTTAATGACAGTTGCATCACTATTAAGCTCAGCACCTTCTAGCACAGCCTCCCCGTCAATAGTTACATCAGCTGTCTTATTTGCTAAATCGACAGCAACCTTAATGTTATACCATTTCCCCGGTTCCACTTCAGCCAGATTGTCATAAGATTTATCGCCATTGCGATAGCCAATCTGGTTATTATTCGTTTCGAGAATAACAGCGGTATTATCCCCTTTAAGGCGCATCACTTTCGTCGAACTTGTATATTCCGGCTGCATAAATTTCATTTCTACTGTCACCTGATTTGTTAAATCTTCAAATGACTTCGAAACAGAAACAAAATCACTTTCACTCGTGTCATTTAAATGAACACTTTTATTTCCTTCCTCCTCTGCTATGGTAACTGTACCGCCAGTCTCCCCTAGCTCAAGTCCTTCTGGTGCCTCACCTGTTGTTTGTTCGTTAAAATTATCTTCATAGATAACAACGTTGTTAAAATTGTCATCAGCTTTAACAATCATTGCCGGCATTGAAGAAAAAACCGTTGTTATTAATAACATACATATAAGCGCTATGTTGCCTATTCGTTTCACGTTCATTTTCTCGTCTCCCTCCTCAAATTTCCGTCACACTTCTTCCTTTTTCCTCCTTTCTAGTTTCCCTGATTACGAAACTGTTTTGGTGTGACCTGTTGATATTTCTTAAAACATCTAATAAAGTTAGATGCTGTAGAAAACCCAATTTGTACAGCAATGTCCGCAATAGACGTATTGGTTTCGACTAACAGTTTTTTTGCTTCGTACATTCTTCTTTGCAGCACGTATTGCTGAATCGTCATGCCAAATTCTTTTTTAAAAAAGTGGCACAAATAATATTTATTAAAATGGAGCCTTGCAGCTAAATCTTCCAGTTGCCAGGTTGTATTCCAAATCAGATTAATTTCTCTTAAAATTTTTTCCTGTGTTTGTATTGGATTGGTAAGATGTTGTTGATTGATCTCATTTGTTTCTGCATGTAATCGACGGCTTAAAAACAATAATAATTCCGTGACATATAAATTCAATGCATGTTGTTGCTGCCATTTCTCTGGTGACATTTCTTCCTGCAGCAATTTCCGAATAATATGAGAAAAACTTTCGTAGCCTTGCGTGTCAATTTGAAGATAAAAATGTGGTGTCGGCTGTTTATCCAGTAACTCTTTAAATTCCTGATAAATTGGCTGTGTGTCTGGAAACAAATCATCTGTAAACATGATCACTACCCGTTCATAGCCCTGGTCATCAGGTAATCGTACTTTATGAAGCTCACTGCCTTTAAAGCAAAGTACATGTCCTTTTTTCAGATGAAAGACTTTCTCTTCGAATATAAACTGTGCTTCCCCTCCTTTGACCCAAACCATTTCAAAACCTTGATGTGAATGAAATTCTTTGATGGTATGATTATCTCTTTTATGTTGAATAGAAAACGCTGGTACATCCACAAATGGCTTAGCGGCTGCTAATTGTTCTACAATCACCCGGTCACCTCCGATTTAATGAAAGAAAACGTTTTCAATTTGAATTATAGCATATATTCCCACTTTTTGAATAACGAATTATTGGTCTAAAAATATTCCTGAATTGCTATTAACAATCTTTTGTTCTATTAGTCCTGGATAAATAGTTCTATTTTCACAAACAGAATCCTACATTCAAAAACAAAAGCCGACACAACATGTGACGGCTTTTGTTTATTATGGTGTACTTTTTCTTTTCAATCTCACTCCAAAAATAACCATCCCTATCAGAAGCAAAATACCTCCGAAAACCATCAACGTGTACATATTTGTAGCTGTGTCTGGTAATTCGTTATCCGTTGTATGATCTGTAGTTGGCGGGATAGTTGGTTCTTCTGCAACCTGCTCGTTTTCATTGTCATCTGGATCGACTGGCTCAGCCGGTTCCTCTGCTAAATCAGAAGCACGAAAGACAGCAAAGACACTAAAATGTTCCGCGACAGTTGTCAGCCATCCATCGTGATAAGTCGATTCCGCTTCCTCTAATGACCAGTTACCTGCTGTCTCATCCCAATAATATACTCCGGAGTCTTTCTTTTTTTCAGCTAATGCAAAGGACAACTGAACAGGATGTACAAACTCAGAAACGACTTGTCCAGATTGCTGGAAACTCAAATCAACTATATTTGTTTGCGCTTGATCTCCATTTTTATAGGCAGTTTCGTCTTTTTTATCGATCGATAATGTTAATGCTTCCTCGGAAGAGAATGAGAGCATATCGAAAGCCAGTTGTATATCAGACTTTTTCACCATTACGGAAATGTTTTTTTCCTTGAGCTGATGGATTTGTTCAGCAGAAAAGGTTATGAAATCTGGCGTTTCTGCTGAATCCGGAACGATCAATTCGAGTGTAGCCTTATCATCTAATGTTTGAATATCGGTTTCTAGTTTCCAGCAGTCACCGTCTTTTTTCAACTCTTCGATTTTATGTGCCATCAATTTATTGACGACAATCAGATAAGTAGAGATGGAGCTGTCTTCTGCTACGACATCTACATTAATCGCATTCACACCGTCCTCTAATGCTACCGGCTCCGATGCATCCATCCCATTGACCAACACATGGGCATCGGCAGAGTTCGTTCTTGCTGCGATTTGCATACTATCTACATCATGCCCTACTTCTACTTGATACTCATAGTGATCCGGTGAAAATGCCGGCGTTAATTCACCATTGTTAATGGTTAACTCTTGTAAGCTTGCATGAGAAGACACACCTAATTCATAAGCAGCAATTGTTCCACTTACTTCATGTGCAGCTAACAAAATAGGTTCATTTGTCGGACTGTCTTCTGCTTTAATAAACGTTAAGCCTTCAGGTGCTACATCACCACTTGCCTCGTCCACTTCAGCATCAAGTCCTTGGAATGTTCGAGAAGAAAAATAACTATCAAAGCTTGGTGATGCTGGATTCGTCATATCGTAGACCATGATGCCCCCTTGACGTTCTAAGCCAACAAAAGCATAAGTAGTACCTGCTACTTCTCCGGTAATCACCGATTCGGGCTCGACACCCTTATCATCACTTCTTGACTCAAAGGAATCTTCATCATTGTTACTATGGAAATATTCCGGCATAAATTGAGCAACTTTTTCTTCAAATTCAGAGCCACTGTCATACACTAATTCTAACGTTTCGGCATCCCAGACAGAGAAGGATCGCGCGCCATATCCATAAATGGCTTCATATTTTCCGTCTTCATTAACAGGATGAGAAGTGGAAGTACCTAATCTTCCAAGCTGTTCTTTATCAAACAAACCTTCTTCTACCATTTGATCTAGCTCTTTCTGTGTATATCCTTGATAAAGATCCGCATTTAATTGATAAGCGTCATCTTCCACAAGATCTTCTACTCGTGCTTCTTCAGAGAATCCATCCCAATCCTGAGCATCCCCTTCGTTAGCAGTAAGAATATATGATTTACCGTTCATTTCAATTAAATCCATTCCATCGGGCTGATACATGGATAATACTGGCCAATTACGCATATTGATTTTGTCCTCTTTATCCGACGCATCCAGTTTGTTATCTCCAGCAGAGAAGTCTTTATAACCTAAACTTTTAACGGTGACAAATTCACCTGTTTCAATGTTTAACTTTGCCATCGCATTGTCTTCTTGCAGTACGACATAGGCATAGTTGCTCGCATCATCAACGACAATGTACTCTGGCTCTAAATCTTGTGCATAGGTACTATCAGGATGAACCTTGCGAACACCCTCTTCTACGATTTCATTTGAGAAAGAAGCGGTCTTTGTTGGTAATACTGCTCCTTGTGTTACACCCTCACTCACATCAATAATAGTGACAGAACCTTCTGGGTTAACTGAATAATCCTCGCTAGGCTCTGCTTCATTCGCTACCAAAAGATGATTGCCGTCAGGTGTTACCGTCACCATATCTGGTAACGCGCCCACTTCCACTGTCGTTAAGACGTCCCCATCCGTAGACATGATCACGACATTTCCGTTATCTACTTTATTTTCTGCAGGGACAGCAATCGCAATAAATCTGCTCTCAGGATCAATTGCCACACTTGTTAAATCTCCGGCATTAACGCCAAAATCGCTAAGCTTAATTTGCTTTTCTAACGGAATTTCTGTATCTCCTTGCGCTAATACCGACAGATCAATAATGTCTAACGTTTTCGCCGAACCATTGACAGAGTAGGCTTTTGCCGTGTGTGGATCATAGGCAACGATTTCCGTACCTCCGTCATCAATCTCCGCACCACTGGAATAACGGCCAAGTAATTCCACCGCTAGTGATTCATCACTTTCTGTATGGTATGTAATATTTGATGCGGCACTAGTTATGACAGGACTGATGATGAGTAATATAGCTGTTAATAATAAGACCGACGTTTTCTTCATCTTTCCACTCCTTTTTACATTTTCAGCTTATATTCTACATTTTCACCTTTAATGTACTATGTGGTTTATGTGAATTTTTTGTAAATTTATAAATATAACAGATAGGATGCATTTATTGATGCATGAAAAAAATTCCAGTTTCACTAGTTCTTTTATCCCGAAATTTCATTTTCATTCAAAAAATGTCTTATTTTCACAGTAAAACACCTCTTTATTTTGATGTGTTTGTTTGATAGTGAGTATGATACATTGTTAAAAGGAAAGCGCTTTCCAATATAATGATGGAGGGAATTTTATTGAAGAATCTATTTTTGAAGACAGCTATTTTAACTGTACTCATCTGGAGTGTCTGCACCATTACCGCGATGGCAGAGACACACGCAGCCGAAAGTATCGATATGGAGAACTATGCGGAGAACATGCAGCCTGGATGGAACTTGGGAAATAGTTATGATGCGGTCGGAAGTGATGAAACTGCCTGGGGAAACCCTTTAGTTTCGCAAGCATTGATTGAAAAAATTGCTGCAGAGGGATTTAAAAGTATCCGAATCCCCATCACTTTTGATCAACGCATGGATACAGATGGCGACTATCAGATCGATCAAGACTTTCTCGATCGCGTCGATCAAACTGTGCAATGGGCATTAGAAGAAGACCTATACGTAATGATTAATGTCCATCACGACTCCTGGATTTGGATGGAGTACGGCATGCAATCCAATCATGACCAGACCGTTGCTCGTTATGAAGCAATCTGGACCCAATTAGCCAACCACTTCAAAGATTATTCTACCCACCTTATGTTCGAAAGCATTAACGAACCAAGATTCACTGGTACCGCCACAGAAAGTCAGCAATATTTAGATGAACTCAATACCACTTTTCACGAAATTGTCCGTTCCTCTGGTGGGAACAATGACGTTCGACCGTTAGTATTACCGACAATCAACACTGGTGCTGAGCAGGAAAAGTTGGATGCTTTGTCCGGTTTCATTCAACAATTAGAGGATCCTAATATAATGGCAACGGTTCATTATTATGGCTTTTGGCCATTTAGTGTCAATATTGCCGGCTACACACGTTTTGAAGAGGATTCCAAAGCTGAAATTCAGGATGTATTTGACCGGGTACACAACAGCTTCACCGCTAACGGTATCCCCGTCATTATTGGCGAATACGGCTTACTTGGATTTGATCAAAACACAGAAGTGATTCAACAAGGGGAAAAATTAAAATTCTTCGAATATATGTTGAACTATGCCCAGCAGAAGGATTTTGTTCATATGCTCTGGGATAACGGACAGCACTTAGGACGTGAATCGCTTGCATGGTCGGACCCTGCTCTTTTTGATATGATCCAGACAAGCTGGACGACTCGCTCTGCTGTACCTGATGACAATTTTATTTATCTTAATCCAGAGGAAACGGTGACAGATCGAACCATTACTTTTAATTTACATGGCAAACAGTTTGAAGGCATATATCTGAATGACCAGCTGTTGCAGGAAGGCTCAGACTATCAAATCAACAACAACAGCATTACGTTTACGAGCGAATTCCTAAGCACATACGTTTCGGCCGACTCACTTGGCAATGCTGCTACCATTTCCGTTACCTTTAATGAAGGACACAATTGGGATATTGAGGTTCGTAATTATCAAAAGCCAGAATTACAGTCCGCTGAAGGGACAACAGCTTCTTTGAAGATTCCGACAAGCTTTAACGGTGACAAATTAGCAACGATGGAAGCTTACTACGAAGATGGCTCTATTGCTGGTCCGCAAAATTGGACTGCCTATAAAGAATTTGAATATACTTTTTCTCCTGATTATGACGCAGGAACGATTACACTGAAAAATAACTTCTTTAATGAATTGAACGACGGTATAACCAATTTGACTTTCCACTTCTGGAGTGGAGAAACTGTCGAATATACGATCGAAAAAAATGGTGAGCAAGTACAGTCTGTACAAGAAACGGTTACAGATAATACAGGTGCAGGCACTGATGATACGGAGAAAGAAACAGAAACGCCTTCAGATAATTCTGCTACAGAAGAAACGACGGAGGAGAATGAGACAACCGAAGAAGAGCAGAACGATCAGCAAAAGCAGACTACCACTTCCGAAATGAATAATGAAACAACTCAAACAACGACTGATCTAACTGACACAGATGAAGACACGAATGATCAAGTGACCACTGATGCAACCAACTTAGAGCAAAATCGATTACCCGATACAGCTACTAATCAGTACAACTTGATGTCACTTGGATTATCTCTGCTTCTTCTTGGTATCATTACTTTGGCAGTGCAGATGCGAAAAAAATATAATCATTAATTGAAATGATGAGAGGTGAAGGATTCTTTCCGAATGTGTGGAGGAGCGTTTTATATGAAGAAAAGTAACCTTTATGCGTTCGTGGCAAAACTTGATAGTTGTTCGAATGAAGATGAGTGGACTTCAGAGGTTTGATGGAGAGATGATGCGGATTCCGCTTGAAGATAGCCTAACTTCAGGCGGTTGACGCTCATTCAATGCACCTTACGCTTGAACTTGCTCGATCTTTAAGGGTTTGACTCTATTTCGATGCGGCTTACACTTGAACTTGCCCAAACTTCAGGCGGTTCACACTCTTTCGAAGCACCTTACGCTTGAAGATAACCGATACACATTAGATATAGAGCAACAAAGTAAAATAAGCGTACATTATCTATCCATCATCGACAAATCAATGCGAAGACAGAAAAGACTGTTTTTGATTCATCCACCGTAACCTAAAGAAAAAACGGGCATAAACCACCCGGACCTAATTCAAAATGACCATTCAGCAACTGTACTTATGTGCTTTCTTTACTGACAAAGAAAAAGCCGAACCTAACATTATTCGTGTCAGGTTCGGCTTTTATTAAGATTATAACTGCTTATATCGCTTGACTATGCCATTTCACTTTTTCTTATTCTGAACAAAAAGAATATGGCTACCAATACAGTTACCACTAAGGTACTCAGCAGTGAGATCCACGTCAGACCGCTTAAACCATAAATTAGATAACCGATTGCGGCTGCACATGCACTGATAAATGCGTATGGTAACTGTGTGAGCACGTGGTCCATATGGTTGGCGCCCGCTCCTGTGGACGATAAAATCGACGTATCTGAAATTGGAGAACAGTGATCCCCAAAAACAGAACCTGCCAACACCGCTGCCATTGCTGGTAAAACAAGATCGACATCATAGACAATCGCAATTTGTGCCGCAATGGGAAGCATAATACCGAACGTTCCCCATGAAGTACCGGTTGCTAGTGCCATAAATCCAGCGATGATAAATAATAATAAGGCAAGGAAATCGACGTTAAAGGAAATTTGGTCAACAAGTGATGCCAAGTAACCGCCCGTATCAATGATTTCGATAATTGAGCCAATCATCCAGGCTAACACGAGAATATAAATAGCTGGCATCATGGACATCGAACCATCTTTGATAATTTTCATCGCCGATAATTTTTTTCCTTTTAGCGTGAAAAACAGCGCGAAAGCTACCACCACTGCCACTACCCCCCCAGTAAACAGTGATAGGTTGACGTTGGTATTTTCAAACATAGTCAATAAAGTCGCACTGCCTTCCGTTGCTTGATAGCCAGTGAAGAGCATCATAGCGATAGTACTAACAACCAACACAATAATCGGAACTAGCAAATGGACGATTGTTCCATTTTTGTTGATTACTGCATTCTCTTCTACATCTGCTGCCATCGTTGTCTTCAACGGGTCCGTAACATGTCCTGTATCGATCGCGCGCTGTTCATGAACACGCATTGACCCAATGTTGATGTTAAACAGTGCCACTAATAAAACCAACAACAATGCTGCGAATGCGTACATATTTAGAGGGATCATCTTGACAAATGCCTCTAATGGCTGGAACTTCGTTACCTCTGCCGCTGCAAAAATAGAACCGAGCGTACCAATAATATAAGCACCCCAACTCGAAATTGGTGTCACAACCGTGATCGGTGCGGAAGTTGAATCAATAAAATAAGCAAGCTTTGCTCTCGATATTTTATAACGATCTGTTAAAGGACGCGAAACTTGTCCAACCGCCAAGCTGTTAAAATAATCATCGATAAAAATGATAACACCTAATATCGGTGGAACAAGCTGAGCGCCTCTTCTCGTTTTCACTTTATGAATTGCCCAATCACCGAATGCCTTACTTCCACCAGATGCTGTCATAATCACCGTCATGATCCCTAATAAAAGTAAGAATAATAATAAGTAAATACTGCCTGAATTTAAACCATCACTCGTATAGAAAATATCACGAAACACAAGCCAAATCTGTTGCAGACTGTTCCAAATATTAAATTCATGTATAAGAAGCGCTCCGACAACAATCCCAGTTCCCAAGGATATTAATATACTTCTGGTGAATAATACTAATGCCAACATCAATATTGCCGGAATCAGCGAAAATATCGTTCCTTCCATATCATAACCTCCACAATATCTATCCTATCCAAAAACGCAGAAAAAAACAGCAACAGAACAAAAGTCTATTACTGTTCCCTCAAAACATACCATCTATTTTACCAATATTCGAATCGTGTGTCATTATTTTTTTGTGGAAAATTGCGATAATTCGTTGAACTTTGTAGAATTATTTTTAGCACTTCTGCAGCACACCATTCTTTTCTTCCATTTTTATAAATATCGGTCTTTCTTCAGGTGTCTGATTGGGAGCGTGTAAGGTCAATTGCAATGTGCCTTCTAAATCATGAAATAACATCCCATGACCTCCATCACTTGTAAATAATGGGTCTGCATCATGTTTCCATGGCCCTGTGATAAGGCCGGAAACAGAACGGGAAACGCCTTGCGCATACACATTTTTGACAAAGCTTGCCCATAACATTAACAATTCTCCGTTGGATGCCTTGTAAATATACGGTCCATCTGTTACATAATTGACGTGAGCATTCACTTCTTCTTTTGTAAACGAGGTCGGCCACTTTGCCTCCGATGCGCTAAAAAGAGTAATGGGCTCTCCTTCAGCTTCTGTTAAATCATCCTTCAATCGAACCGCACAAATCGCTCCATCACCAATTTGAATCCATTCCTGACAGAATATCATCCATGGTGTTCCTTGATCATCTATATGTAAAGTGCCATCAAGTGAAAACCAATCGTGAGGCGTTACAATGTTTTGACTATGAGGTGTAAACGGACCTGTAAGCGAATCAGACTTCAAAATCGCTGTTCCTCGTTTTCCCGTTGCTTTTACTAAAAAAGTCGCAAATAAATAATAGTATCCTTTATATTCATGGACTTCTGGTGCCCAGAAATTATCTTCCGAATAAAAGTCAGAATCAGGACGGAATGCAGCAATTGGACCTTGCCAATTCTCTAAATCAGAACTTGTATAAACGTCAAATCCAGTCCCCTTTCCCCAAACATCTTTATCCGTGCTGCCATATAAATAATATCTCCCCTTCTTACGATCCACATAAATAAAAGGGTCTCTCATTTGAATGTCTTTGCTTTTCACCATTTCATTATCTCCTCTCCTACACTTATCCTTTACTACAGATTACTCGAAAACAGCAGTAAAAGTAAGTGCTTTCATTAAATTTCTTAGGTTTCTCATAATTTTATCTTTATTGCACAACCTAAACAGGAGAGGAGTAACACAAAGGAGTGGACTTCCATGCCGAAGAAGAAATACGACTTAAAGCACGTTAAAGAAAATACAAAACGAAATTTCCAGCCAACAACATCTAAATAAATAAAAAGAGAAGGTGATTTCCATCACCTTCTCTTCCCTTTATAATCTATGCTTCCTTTTTTTCTAAAGAATTTGCCGTTAGCGATGTCACTTGGTCAAAAATCCGAAGACTAAAATACATAATAATATAGGCACATCCACTGACACCAACAACCGGAATAAATCCTGGAATGGTCCTCATCACAAGAAAGAACAGGAAGGAAGCTGCTGCCACGAATATCGTGTTTTTTGGAGAAATAAACAAAAACAGAAAAGTATGCTTAATAGTCCCCCACATCGATGCTTCGAAATGCAGATGAACCGGAATAATCAGAAGAGACATACTGATAAACAATATAAACACCGTCAAAATCGGATAATAACTGAGATGAACCGGCGATGATTCCAGCAGATTTGCTAATGACAAATTCACATACAAGAGCATGCCAATCAACGTGAACAGCCATCCGATAGCATTACTTCTCAGGAATTCTTCTTTAAAAACAGTCCAAAATGTTCTGGCTGTGTGGCTGTGATGGTCGCCTAATTGCCATTTTCTCACGATAAAAAACAAAGCTGTCAATGCTGGAAAAATACCGAAGATTACGCAGCCAATCAGACTGAATACGATCATCAATCCATTTAAGTAAGCCATTCTCAGTATAAAGACACTAGCGTAATAAAGTCGTTCCACCGATATCTCCTCCCTACTCTTTTACCGAACCTAATGTAATGCCGTGAATAAAGTAACGCTGGAGAAATGGATAAACGAGCAGAACAGGAATCATCGCGATAAATATTTTGGCTGCATCCAACGTTCGATTGGATAATTCACTTAAACGTTTATATTGATCCTCTGTCATCGTTGATGGGTCAACAGAGACGACTAACTGCTGGATATACGTCTGCAACGGATAAAATTCCTCTCTAGTCATGAAAATCAAACCGTAGAGAAATTCGTTCCAATGATAAACAATGCTGAATAGCGAAATGGTTGCAAGAACGGGTACAGATAATGGAATAAAAACCTTCGTTAAAATATACCAAGGGCCAGCACCGTCGACCAAGGCCGCTTCTTCTAATGACGAAGGCAGGTTCCGAAAGAAGTTAATCGTTAAAATTATATTAAAGACAATTGTTTGTGCCCCGCCGACCAGCACGAGCGCCCAAATACTGTTCATCAGACCGTATGCCTTGATGGTCAAATATAACGGAATTAAACCGCCATTGAATAGCATCGTAAAGATCAAAGTCCACATCAGGACATTGCGACCTTTAAAATCTTTAACTGTTTTCGATAACGGGTACGCCATTAATGGCACAATAATAAAATTTAATCCGGCACCTAACACAACCCGCTGAACCGAAATCCAAAACGATTTAAAAAACTGACTATCCTGTAACAGCTGTTGATAGGAATTGAAATTAAAATCAACCGGCCATAATCCGACAGCCCCTGCTGCTGCCGCTGATTTCGAACTTAATGATAATGCCAAGGTATACCACAATGGCAATATACACGTGATGGCGATCACCACTAGTATAATAATTAGAATGATATCAACCATTTTTGAAGAAAACGTCTTACTCTTAAACATATCCATCCTCCTTCCTTAGAAAATCCGGTAATTCGTAAATCGATAAGCGAGATAGTAGGATAAACTGATCAACATAAAGCCTGCTACTGATTTTAATAGTCCTACTGCAGTCGCTAATTCATATTGCAAATTCAATAAGCCAGCACGATACACCCAAGTGTCGATAATATCCCCACTTGAATACACTAGCGGATTATATAAGTTAAAAATTTGATCAAACCCTGCATTCAGCACGTTTCCTAGACTCAATACCGCTAACAAGACAGCAGTTGTCCGGATGCCAGGCAATGTGACATGCCATAACAGCCGCAGCCGGGACGCGCCATCAATACTCGCCGCTTCATATAATGCAGGATTTATGCCGGTTAATGCCGCTAAGTAAATGATGGTATTGAAACCAAATTCCTTCCAGACATCACTGCCGACAACAAGGAACGGAAATAAATCAGCCCTGCCAAAAAACAAAACCGGATCGATACCAAACATAGCTAATAACTGATTAATCGGTCCACCGTAGGCAAAAATATCGAGCAGCACGCCACCTAGAATAACCCATGACAGAAAGTGTGGTAAGTATACGATCGTCTGAATCGACCGTTTTAGCCCCATGTACCTTACTTCATTCAGCATTAACGCAAATACGAGTGGTACAATGAGGTTACCGACAATTTTCATAATGGCTATATAAATCGTATTGAAAAAAACATTCATCGTATCATTGAGCTCAAACATATAGCGAAATGTTTCCAGACCGACGAATTCTGATCCAAATACACCTAGACCCGGATTATAATTCTGAAACGCGATCACGATCCCGAACATCGGCACAATACTAAATAAAATTAACCATATAAAGCCGGGTAAGAGCATCAAATAATAATGTTTAGCAAATCCTTTCGTTCTCATGTCCAGGTACTCCTTTCATAAAAAGGCGCCGTATATCCGACGCCTTTGCTCCCATTTATCACGGTGCTAACCGTCTGTATGACTCCCACTTCAAGCTTCGATTATCACAAAGAGGCTAAGTGGGAGTAAACAGACGCTAATACCCTGATAAGTTTCGCTAATGATCAGCAGTGGTCAACCCACCCCACTGATCAAAGTCTCACTTTATTTAGCTACTACGTCTGCTACTTCTTCTGTAATTTGCTCGCCACCTTGATTGTTCCAGTCTTCTACAAACTGATCAAAGGCATCTAAGGATTCGGTACCCATTATTATTTTCAGGAAGGTTTCATCTTCTATTTTTTTCAAGTTGACCCAGCGATCCTCCATCGTTTTCGTTTGAGAATAGATCACGCTCTTGACGCCATTAATCTCTGTATCCACTAACGGTGCAGTTCCTACTAAGGCAGAATACGCTCTCGTCCATTGCCCTAAATTCGCTTGTGGATCCCAATACTCGATATCCATGTTGTCGTATGGCTCCAGTTTGATCTCATGAATATGATCGACATCTGACTTTAACAGTTTATAGGCTGGCATATCATAGAAATCTTCTGGTTCCTTCGTTCCTGCCAATACTTCACGTAACGCAACCGTTGTTACTTCCATCTCATCTGCCGGTGCATATACGAGACGCAACGGATAGAATCCAGGACCACCGATGCTTGGATCAAATTCAGACTCATTTGCTAATAAATTATTTAAAATCTTCATCGCAGCTTCAGGATGTTCGTAATCTTTTCGCACGACTACAAATTGCGTCGTCGTTGTGCTTAGATGCGGGGTATATTCTCCATTCGCATCCAGTGGCAGTG
The DNA here is from genome assembly GCF_022919575.1 of Gracilibacillus salinarum. Classification (NCBI taxonomy): domain Bacteria; kingdom Bacillati; phylum Bacillota; class Bacilli; order Caryophanales; family Bacillaceae; genus Gracilibacillus; species Gracilibacillus salinarum. The sequence goes on from NZ_CP095071.1 coordinate 1,614,545, forward strand.
CATAAGATTGCCAGTTCGCATCAGGATTGTTTGTCACGGCATCTGTCAGTGGACCATATGGCATCCAGAAAGGACCAAAGAACATTCCTGTATTTCCACTAATCACCGATTCACCGGAATCTTCTCTTACACCAATTTCCGGATCGATCAGCCCTTCACTGTACATATCTCGCAAAAACGACAACGCTTCTTTTGTTTCAGGTAATGTTGATCCATAGACAAGCTCACCATCTTCCCCTTCAAGCCAGTACCCTGGATAAGCATGCAAGGCAGAAAAGATCCCATCAAACCCATATAAATTATTGGTTGATTCTAAAAAGTTTGCATACAATTTGTTGGAAGTATCTGGTCCGGCTAAACCAATCGTATCGTCTTGCCCATTGCCATCCGGATCTTCTTCTACAAATGCCTTTGCGACCTTTTTCAAATCATCAAGCGTTTTTGGTGGCTCAAGGCCAAGTTCATCTAACCAGTCTTGTCTGATCCAAAGGTTATGAACACCGTCTGCACTAGCCTGGGAATTAGGAATTGCCATGATCTTGCCATCAAATGTGACATTTTCTAGTGCTACCCCGCCAGAACTGTCGATAATCTCTTTAATAGCTGGTGATGCATAATTCTCGTACACATCGGTTAAATCGGCAATTTGATCAGCCTCGACTAATTGCCTTAATTCAACAGGACCCACTACCATCGCATCCGGCAAATCGTTGCTGGCAATCGCTAAACTTACCTTCTGATCGTAGTTGGAAGGAGAGGCGGTAAAAGCATGCTCGACTTCAATATTCAGATTTTCTTTCACATGTCGTGTGTATTGATTATCGAGCGGTGTGTCACCGTCCTGTAAGCTCGTGTCACTCGGATCTACTTCCTGACCAATAGCAATTGTGATCGTCTCTTCATATACCCCAAATGGATCCGCTGGCTCAGAAGGTGTGTCAGATGATGGATCCTTATCCTCCGTTTCATCCTTACTGGCATCCTCATTCGAACAAGCAGTGAACAGCAAAATAAATAATAATAAAAAAAAGATCTTCTTTAACATCATTTCCCCTCTTTTCTATTTATTTTTGATCATAGCCTCATCATATCACGAATGAAAACGCATTCAATAAGAGGGATGTTTTCAATAAAAGGGGGGAAATGTTTTGTTTCATTCACTTCACATACTTCAGAAACAACATTTCCCACACTAGAAGGAAACATCCTTCTCCCTTTTATCACGGATGATAACTTTCTGATAAGTTTCACTAGCAATCAGCGGGGTCAATCCCCCCCCACTGATTGAAGTCTCACTTTATGCCATTTTCGATATTCGCTTGGCAATTGCCCCGTCGATTTGCGAAACATTTTACTAAAATATTTGATGTCCGAATAGCCGACTTTTTCTGAAATGACACCGACTTTCTCCTTTGTGTAGATCAAATAATCCTTTGCTTTATTAATCCTGGCAATCCTGACATATTCATGAAACGTCTCTCCGACAATATCCTTAAAGCAGGTGGAAAAATAACTCCTGCTCATGTTCACCTGTAACGCAACGTCTTGAGCAGTTAATGGTGAAGCCAGCTCTTTCTCAATTATGGAAACTGCCTTTAAAATACATTGATTGGTCTCAACAGAATAAGTCGGACTAAATACGGTCGTATACATTTGACGCTGGACCTGGTACATCCACGCCTCGATATCACACCAAGCATTAACAGGATGAGGAGCTGTGATGTCCGTCGGAAATATATCTCGGTAAAGCCGCTTGCTTTCACTAACGAACCATTGGAAGAGCTCCTGCAATTGTGCGCTTGGCAGGGCAGCTTGATATAACGCTCCAAGCAACTCGTGGACGGCTTCTTGATCCGTCAGCCATTCCCATGACAGTAATTGTGCTTTCCATTGATCCATTTCCTGATCTGTTATTGCTTCGAATACTGGCAGTTGCTGATAAGCTTTTGACGTTAGCCGTTTTGTCTCTGATACTTCATAGAAGAGCAGCTGCTGCAAATTCGTAGCTCTTAGATCCAATCTGTGTGATGATTTTTCGGGATAGATAAGTACGACAGGTGGCAAATTTCCCTTCCATGCAGATAAATGATGATGCATGTCTGCTGATGACATGGCCTGCTGGTCAATGACAAGTGCAACGTCTTCCAAGGCATACATTTGATCCTGAGGGATTTGAGCTTCCAACACCTCATATACAAGCTGTGGCTGGTATGAGAGAATCAAATAACCGTTGCGGAAAGATGGTGAAGATGGCTGTTTAACACCGTGTCTAGTCTGCGTTTCCTGTACAATTCTATCCTGAATCCGAACAAGAATATTGTCCATATCTGTCCCATCGAGCTCAATTTTTGCTATATAATCAATCGCACCCAATCGCATCGCTTCTTGAATATATTCAAAATCCTGATGTAAGGAAAGCACCACGACAAATATGTCCGGATACTGTTGCCGCAGAACGCGAATTAGTTCGATCCCGGACATTACCGGCATCGCCAAATCCGTGATCACTAAATCGACCGCATGCTGTTCGATAAAGTCCAGGGCCACTTTACCGTTCTTGGCATCCCCAACCACTTCCATATCAAAATCATGCCACCTGAAAGCAGAAATAAAGCTTTTTCGCACTAACTTGTCATCCTCGACGATCAATACGTTAATCACGCCTTCTCCCCCTTTATATATGGTATTCGTAATGTTACAACCGTCCCTTTTCCGACAAGACTGGCTATCTCCATCCTGGCATCAGCACCGTACGTCCTTTCCAGCACTCGCTTGACATAGTTTAATCCAATGCCCATCCCTTGATTGGTCTGCTTAATGGTCTGCTTATGCAACAGCTCTTCCACTTGTTGTGGTGTCATTCCTTTGCCATCATCGGCAATGTCTATGACGAGCTGTAACCTCTCCAGTTTTACTGTAATCGAAATCGTGCCTTCATCTACTAACCCATGATACAAAGCATTTTCAACAATTGGTTGCAAAATGAAGCGGGGTAAAGGTGCTTGTAATACTTCTTCTTTTACAAAGAGCGACGTCTCAAATTCAAAATCATATCTTATTTGCTGTAACACTAAGTATTGCTGCATGGACTCCAATTCGTCTTGTAAGGTGGAGAGTATCCCCAGTTTCCCCATATTGTAATGGAGCAGTTTATTTAATGACGTTAACAGACTGGTAAGCTCCTGTTTATCACCAGAAATCGCCAGCCATTTTGCCGTATCCAATGTGTTCATTAAAAAATGTGGATTGATCTGATGTTTTAACTTTTCCACTTCCAAATCAGCACGCATTCTTTCTTTTTTCTCAATCTCATGGATTAATGCGACAATCTGGCCTCTCATATCTCGAAAATGATCAATTAAATCTACGAATTCTGGTATTTTCGTATTTACAACCTCTGAATGAAAATTATTATCTCCCATTAATTTAATCTCGTGACGGAATTCATTCATTGGTTTGTATAATGTCTTCCATAATAACCAGGACACCAAGAGGCTGATAAGTACAAATAAAATCGCAATATACAGCATAAGAATAGCCCATTGATTCATTTCCTGGTTGTATTCGGCAATTGGAATTAAAGCGACAATACTCCATCCTTTTTTCGTAGATTCCTCGAACCAGTAGAATCCATTCTGTTTTCCAAAGCCTTGTTTGTTACTGGGAAACGTACTGTTTCGCGGAAATGTGGCATTCTCACTGTATATAATGTTATGATTCTCATCCAGCATCATGTAATTGGCATTATTCATCACACTGCCAACTTCCAATAAATCATTGGTAAAATCCAGATTGGACTCCAAATAAATATATATCTGGTCCGAAAAACGGACATCTAATTGTCGTGAAGTGGATAGCACATAATTATCTTTGTATTTTTCCATACTGATATGCGGCCCATAGGTATGCATGTTATATCCCTCAGCCAGCAATGGATCATGACTGAGCGAGAATTCCTGCTTGACCCCATAATTATAAAAAAGGTAATGATCCTGCTGTTTGTTATACAGTAAAGACAGACCAATCCCGGGGTTACTGAAAGTAATAACATTAATCTCGTTTTTGATATCTTCATACATTTTGACTCTATCGAAGGACGGCGGATATTGTAAGTAGTTTTCCAGTTTATAGCCGATATTTTCTGAAAAAGCAATTTGCTGGGCTACATAATTCAGGTCATCAACCGTGTCCTCAATAGAAAGTCGTATTTGTCTCAGATTGCTGCTGAACGTATCATGTAATTTATTAGTCAAAATATTCGACATTGCCTGATAGGAAATAATGATGGTACACATGAGTAGCAAAAAAGTACTTATCGCAAAGACGAGCGAAATCCGATTTTTTAAGCTGATATTATCAAATGAGAAAGGACTTTTCATGGTGTATCACCTCCTTTTTATAAAACGCTTACATTAAAACGCAAAAATCATGGAGTCTGCCTCCATGTTTCATGATACCACCAATAACTAACTTACTGCAGGTTTTCTATTTCCTCTTTGACAGCATCCGTAATGAAAAAATCACGATTGTTATGCGCTTCTCCTTGATCATGATTTTTCAAATATTGTACTGCCTGTTGCATTTTTTCGTATGTTTGGATCGCCTCTTGTGCATAAAATGATTGATTCGTATCTGATGCCAATTCGGCTGATAAAAAAATAATGGCATAATAAATCGATGTATCATAACGATCTAGTGTTAGCGCTTTTTGGTAATAAGAGAGCGCTAGTTCACGTTGCTGATCTGTTTCTAGAATTTTCCCTGCCTGGTACCAGACTTGTGCATTCATTGGCTCGGTTCTCACCAATCCTGCCGCCTGTTTCGACGATGTACGTAACTCGAGCCAGTAGTTTTTTTGATACGGATTAAGGGCAATCGCTCGTGATGGTGTATCTGGATTGATTTTTTCTGCTACCCAAAAGCGGGCACTATATACTGTTGTAAAGGTTAGCAATAGTATATAAATGATCAAGGTTAGTCGATGAACAGTCAATGTATGCTTTACTTTAAGATCATAAAGTACCATCGCAACGAGCCAGCAGACCATCACCCCAATAAAGCCATATGCCGCGTTAAAGTCTAGTAAACTATGCAAAAAAATCACTAACAGACTGAGAATCACCGCAATATGAAGTGGGTCCTGATGCCGTTTTTGCCAGATCTGTATGAATAAAAATATAAAAATGATGCTGACAAGAATGAAACCTGTATATCCTATATCTATTATCGTTTCTAAGTATTCATTATGTATTTTTTTCGCTTGATATGGGACTTGCTGATAATAGCGGTAGATCGATTCCCACGCATTACCGCCACGCCCGATCAGAGGTGCATCCATACTGGCAGTGAGCGCATCCTCATACATCAACAGACGCTCCTGTGCAGTGGAACTGCTGCTGATACTCGTCACCTTTTGCTGAAGGTTAACCGGAAGATGCTCGTACACGACGCCCTCTTTCGACAAGTCGGCTAGCAGCAGAACGAGAAGCAGCATACTGAGTCCTGGTAAAAGCAAACGATGGTACTGTTTTCGAATTGTTTTTGTCCGTGTTAACACCAGACCACTGACAATGGAAAAGATCAGTACCGGTATGACATCGAAGGTTGGGAATATCAGATAGCCTGTGCCGATAGTCAGTACGGATGCCAGCACATAATGTACTTGTTGCCGATACGGAAGCAAGCAGATTCCAATCAGCCAAATCAGAGGAAACACAAGCAGCATCCCTCGTGAGTACGATGCTAGAAAACTAGCAAAAAAAAGTGGTAAAGGAACCGCGTATAATAATGCCAGCCACCAAGGATGTTGCTTCAACAGCATGATCAGACCGAACAAATAAAAGGCAGCCATCACCATGCCAAATGTATTTGGATATTGAAATACACCCGCAAATCGTCCCTGATAGGTAACGAATTGACCTTGCAGCAGTCCCCAATGATTGACTAGCATATGCAGCATTATTAAGATCCCGGTTAGATAGAAGATGACAGGCATGAATGTTTTCAGCGCTTGCCTTTTGTTCATGCACCAGATTAATAATAGAAAAAAACTGATATACATCGTCCAGCGAAACAGCATGTCAAAGGCACCTTGCGGATGGACTGCCTGAATCAGTGACACGAGATAACAAAGCGGAATCACTAAGAGAAACGCGAATGATCGCCAAACCGCGAGTTGATTTGTGCGAATCAGGTGAAAGATCAATCCGAGCATCATGCAATAGATCATGACATGTATCGGGTAAAAATCCGTATCAAAATACAAGCCATTTTGAAAAGGCGTCGTCACCATTATGATTGATAAAAAAGCCCAAAGAATCCAAACCATAGCAACCTCCAACATCTTACACTTTCTTACATTGTAATACAAAAACAAGTGGACAGGAAGAAGCTTTCTTATGGCTAGCATAGATTTTTCTTATTCTATTTTATGCATTCTTACCTCATTAGAAAAAGAAAAACCGGGCATAACTCGCCCGGTTCTAATTAATTTTTACAACTACCTATAATATGGATTATGTCAACTAACTTCGAAGTCGTCATTTTGAAATGTTTCGTGTGCTGGCATAGCGCTCCAGCCAACCACTTCGCGTCCTGCGGGGCACGGCTGAAGCTAACTTTGTGAAGAAAGATCGCTTCACAAAGTGGATCTTCAGCGCCTGCATAATCCCGCGGGAGTCTACGTGGTTGGCCTACGCTAGGATGTGGAATCTACACCATTTGTAAGAGCTAGCATGTTGATCACTGTATATATAACAGGAACTGAGTGATTAACATTATGCCTAGAACCACTGCTTTTTGCTGTTCCATACGTTGTAGCACTTCCCTAAAGCGTAGGAAATAGACGGAGTCTCCCGTGGAATCAGCACGAGCTGAAGATCCACTTCATTTGTGCCTGCGTCTGCAAGTATCGCTTCGAAGTGAGCTTCCTCGGCACAAGGCAGCACAGATGCTGTTCAAGTAGTAGCCTAGCTGAAGCCGTGCGCACAGGACGCGGAGCCTATTTCTGGAGCTTTGCTATGCACATAATAACTATCAAAATAACCACAAAGTGTGATAGTTTCACTTTACATAATCCATATGATAGGAACTCTATTTCATTTTCAATCTGATTACTGCTGTGACTGCACTTTTTTGCTTTCTTTACTGACAACAAAACCTCACTACTTTCGTGAGGCTTACCAGAGAAATGCCAATATGCTGGCGATAACGGAATAGATCACCATGGGGATGAGTGTCATGCGGATGATTTGACCTTCTTTGCCGATTAATCCGACGACAGATGCTGCTGCCACGACATTGACGACGCAAATCATGTTGCCTGCATTTGCACCTAAAACTTGCAGGCTGACGATTTCGGTCGGATCGAGGCCGGCATGATCGGCAACGGAAAACTGGAATAAGGAGAACATCATGTTACTAAAGGTCGCACTACCTGAGATAAAGGAACCTAGCGCACCAATAAACGGCGTCATTAACGGCCAGCTGGCTCCTAATAAATCCGACGCTTGATAGGCGAGTTCGACTGGCATGCTTTCCAAACCAGCATGATTCACACCAGAATTAATAAAAATACGCACCATCGGAACAGCGGTGAACAGTGTAATCGACGTACCGATTAACGTTTTTCCAGACACAGACAATGCTTGGCTGAACGCGCTCAGACTCATTTTGTGATAAAAAAAGGTGACAGCAACGACAACCAGAAAAATCGTTCCAGGTAAATATAATGGTTCAAAGACAGCCGATATCGTCGTTCCTAAAATATTTTCCCAACCTATTTTAGCGCTTATCAGCCATTGTTTAAACGGAAGTGCATTCAACCTGCTGAGCACTAATAACAAACCGAGTAAAACATAAGGAACCCACGCCTTTACTAACGACATAGAAGCGGTTTTTTCTTTATCAGCGATAGGCAGATCACCTAACCATCCAGCTGGCCACGTTCCCCGATCCGCAAAATCCCAAGTCGATTTCGGCATCATCCACCCTTGCTTAATCACAAAAAGGACAAGCAGCAATCCGACCAGACCACCGACAATAGATGGGAACTCTGGACCGATCACGGTCGCTACGATAAAAGCTGGCACAGTGAAACTTAGACCAGCAAATAAAGCAAAACGCCAGATCACGAAGCCTTGTTTCCATGATTTTTCTTTTCCGAAATAGCGGGTGAGGATGACGACCATGATCAAAGGCATTAATGTACCAGTGATTAGGTCGAACTGCATCACCTGGCTGGCAACTGTTTTGGCGTATGTATCCAGCGAAGTATCTCCTAAGAAATTAGCCGCTAACGGAGCGATGTCTCCGCCTTCCATTAACCCTTGCTGAACACCGACAATAATTGGCGTTCCAACCGCACCAAACGAAACCGGACTGCTGTCTGCAATCAAGGCCAGCACTACGGCAGCTAATGGTGGAAATCCCAGCACGACTAATAAGGGAGCCACAATAGCCGCTGGTGTACCAAATCCGGCAGATCCTTCAATAAAAGCGCCAAATAACCAGGCAATCAGAATTAACTGCACGCGACGATCCGGTGTGACCCCCATAAAGAAAGCTCGAATGGTATCAATGGCACCACTTTTCTGTAAAGTATTTAACAATAAGATCGCACCAAACACGATATATAAAATAGAAATACCAATTAAAACGCCTTCCACAATGGATGCACTAATCTGAACGGCTGGAACCTTCCAGTAAAAAAAGGCAAGAACAGCGGTCACTGCCAGACTAATTGGCATCGCCTTCATCGCAGGCATTCGAAGCAATACTAAAAATAGAAAAACAGCCAAAATAGGTGTTAAAGCTACCATCGTCATCATACGCTCACCCCATTATTTTCTTATATGTTCATTATATCACAAACTTTCCCTTAAAATGATGCCCACTCTGTTAAAAAGTGGGCATTTTTTGTGAACATTATTCTAAATCGTCATAGACACGTTTGCGATAGTATTGCTGTAACTGTCTGGTGACAGGTCCAACCGTATGACTTCCAACCTGATTCTCATCAATGTGTGTCACCGGCACTACTTCCATCGGTGTAGCAGTCAGGAAACACTCATCTGCCTCTTGCAGTTCCTCCACACTAAACATTTCTTCTACGACCGGAATATCAAGCTCTGACGCTAACTTGATTACTTTTTTCCTCGTGATGCCGCCAAGGATATAGTTATTAGCAGGGTGAGTATGAATCGTTCCATCCTTTATCATGTAAAAATTGGACGCGCCACATTCCCGGACCATGCCATCACGGTAAAAAAGCGGTTCGTAAAATCCATTACGCTGTGCCTTCGTTCTCGCGAGCACATTTCCCAATAAATTCAGTGACTTTATATCACAACGGAGCCAGCGAATGTCTTCCTGCAATGTCACACGCACGCCATTCTCCCACTTTTCCAGCGGCTGATCGAACTTGTTCACCGTTGCATAAAAGATCGCATCCAGTTCCTCGTCATATACGTGATCACGTGGCTGCATCCCCCGTGTTACTTGCAAATACAACTTGCCGTCCGCTGTAAAATTATTTTGCGCCACCAATCTTTTCAACAACTCTTTGATCTCTGTGCGTGTAAAAGGCGGACGAATAGCTAGCTGTTCCATCGAATAAAATAGGCGGTCTAGATGCCAATCTAACACATGGAACTTTCCATCATAGATCCGAATAACTTCATAAACGCCATCACCAAACTGATAGCCTCGGTCCTCGAACGAAACGAGCGCATTTTCCGGCTTTCTTTCCACTATCTCGTGGTTCCATAACATACATTCTGTCACACCAGCAGCCTCCTCTTTATCGTACTTTTAAAATAATTTTACCTATGTTTTTGTTGGCTTCCATATGGCGATGAGCATCTGCCACTTCTTCTATTGGAAATACTTGATCCACTATCGGTTTGATCGACTTATTCTCAAAATAATCACTTGTCTTTTTCAGAAAGTCATCGGATAGTTCTGCTTTGTATTGATCGCTTCTTGGCGTTAACAATGTACCGGTAAGCTGAATCCGTTTGGCCATCAGTTCCATCAATGAAATCGATTCTACTTTGCTGCCACCTAAGACGCCGATCAACACCCAGCGACCATCGATAGCGATACTGCGATAATTTTTCTGCCAATAATTCGCTCCGACAAAGTCAAGAATTACATCGGCACCTTTTTGGTCAGTCGCTTGTAATACTTCTTCCTCAAAGGACTGTGTTTTGTAATTAATTGCGACATCGGCACCTAGCTCTTTGCAAACAGCCAACTTCTCTTCCGACCCAGCGGTGACAATAACACGCGCGTCAGACAGTGTCTTCGCTAACTGAATTGCCGCCGTACCGACGCCACTTCCACCGGCATGGATCAGAACCGTTTCACCTTTCTGCAATTTTCCGATCCAATAAAGTGTTTGATAGGCGGTCAAAAACACTTCCGGAATAGCTGCTGCCTGTTCAAACGAAAGTTCGGCTGGAATACTCATTGCCCGATCAACAGGCATGGCTACTTTCTCCGCGTAGGCGCCACCGTTGACTAATCCCATCACCCGTTCTCCTACTGTAAACTGATCATGACCATTCGGATTGATGACAACGCCAGCGACCTCGACACCAATGATCGGATTCTCCGCATAACCGATTTTCCCTTCACGGTTTAAAATATCGGTACGATTCATTGCTGTTGCATGCACTTCGATTAACATTTCTCCTGGAGCTACTGTTGGCTCATTCTGTTCAGCATAGGTGAGTTGCTCTGCTCCACCTGGTTCTTTTGCGATTACTGCTTTCATTTCTATTCCTCCTTCACTATAGTCCTCGTGTTGTAGCGAGAGCTTAGTCCACTAATACTTTATATTTCCTAATGTATAAGGAAAAAAACGTAGAGCTACACTACTCTACGCTTTTCGAAAAGCCCGTCTCTCTGCATACGTCACACATTTGAAACAGACAGGCACTTTTTGGTCTTGATCGTTATAATAATAAGTCGGTTTGACTGGTTTCTTGCCACACATTGCACATTTTTTTGGTTGGAACAAGCGTTTAAAGAAGTTCACTTCCAATCCCTCCACCCCTATTATAACAACGAGAACCACTTGATTACATTATTATGATCGGATATACTTTTTTAGTTCGATCAAAGATACCGGCTCTGAGTAATAATACCCTTGTCCATAATCACAATCCAGCCGATGCAAAATATTTCGCTGCCAATCCGCTTCGATTCCTTCTGCTACCACTTTCAAATGAAGATTGGCACCGATATCGATCATTGTTTTAACAATCGCTAAACTGGTTTTATCCTCTACACCTTTAATAAAATGTTTATCGACCTTTAATTTATCGATCGGCAGCTCTTTTAGCAGATAGAGGGATGAATATCCTGTGCCGAAATCATCAATCACAATGCCGATTCCTACATCATGTAAGGACTGCAAAATCATTTTTGACGTATCAATGTTTTGCATCAGGCTCTCAATGATTTCTAATTCGAGATATTGCGGGGGTAATCCGGTCTCTTCTAAGACAGTTTTCACTGTTTTTACAAAACGGCGTTCCAATTGTTTTGGCGAGACATTGACTGCCACCGTTAAGTCATGAAAACCTGCTTCATGTAATTGTTTTATATCGTAACATGCCTTGCGCAATACCCATTCACCAATTTTATGTATTTGACCAGTTTCTTCGGCAATCGGGATGAATTCCGTCGGTGATACTTCTCCCATTGTCGGATGAACCCATCTAACCAGTGCTTCCACCCCAACTGGCGTATCCGAAGACAGACTGACGATCGGCTGATATACCACTGTAAATTGCTCTTCCACGATCGCCTTTTCTAATTTCATTTCCAGGGTCAGCTTACGCATGATTCGTCGATGCAACACTTCATCAAAAAAGTAGTAGCGATTCTTACCGAGACGCTTTGCCTGATACATCGCGGCATCGGCATGCTTCATTAACTGTTCCTCCGTCATCGCATCTTCCGGATAAAAGCTAATACCAATACTTGGAGTTAAACTAACTTCATATTGTTCCAGGTGAAAGGGGCTGGAAAAGACAGCCAATATCGCATTGGATACTTCTCTCATTTTATCCACGGAGGCTTCGGGAACCAGCATAATAAACTCATCACCACCAATCCGGTATACCTCCGCTCCTCCCGTCACAACTTTACGGAGACGTATTGCCGCTTCCAGTAAAACTTGGTCACCAGCTTGATGCCCCAGACTGTCATTAATGTTCTTGAATCGATCGAGATCCATTAACAGGACAGCAAGCGGCTGCCCTTGTTTACGCAGTTTCTTCGATTCTTCGGTAAAACTGACACGATTCTTCAGTCCAGTTAATGCATCGTGATAAGCAAGATAACGATATTCACGAACCAGTTGTGTATTCTTTTTCATCACCATCAGCTGCCTCGCTACCAGCATGATAAAGACAATCATTAACCCGAGACTTAGTGCATTCCATTCCCAATGATAACTCTGCAACATGAACAGCATCAGTACTAACACAGACAAATAAGGGAAAAACGTAACCTTCCGTTCTTCGTTTTTTAAGAAGTTCCAATCTGCAGTCGGCAGCTGAAGTTGCACCAGTTTTCCTGAAGTACCAATCAACAGTAAGGAAAATAGCCATATTGCATCAATCAAATCAAACCAAGCATGCCATTGATTCATTTCCGCAATCACCAGAAACATAATCGCCAAGATATGAAAAAATACACCTGCTATAAAAAATGCCATGGCTCCTCTTTGTTTGCTGAAGAATATGAGATAGTATAATGTCGTAATGCCGAACATGATTACTAATAAACAAACTTGCAAAGCAATAATAATTCCCTGTATCAAAATCGAATGTTCTGCGTAGAAAATAACCGGTTGAAAAAGATAATGTATACAAATCACTGTGATAAAAATCATAAAGATGAAAATGTTGAACAAAAACGGACTCGTCGACACATCTGTTTCTAATAATTTAATCTTATGTAAAACGGCAAGCAATAACAGACTGTAAGTCACAAACCAACCTAATAATGACAGCAGCGGAAAACTGTTTCCCCCACTCAAAAGTATATCAGCAAGTAAAGTCAGGTTGGCCACCACATAAGCTGCCATCGATAAACCTATCCATAGCCAAAATCGTTGCTGGCTTTGATCTGACTGACGGTAGGCCTGATGAATCCATCTGCCACTTATACATACTGCCACTATCGGTGCTGTTGTCGACACAATCTCCCGCCAAAAAGAAGCTCCTTCTAACAACGTCAACAGGATGTAATAAACAACTGTAATCAGTACCAGTATCGTTACTAGTTTTTTCATCTCTTTATGCACAGTTTCACCTCCTTTTTCTACGTATCTGACTAGTTTTCGTATAGTTCGATAGGTAATTGATCAGGATCTTGAAAAAAAGTAAATCGTTTCCCTGTAATCGGGTCCGTTCTAATCCCTTCCACTTCTATCCCTTGTTTCTGCAGGTGTGTCACCGTTTCTACCAAGTTGTCCACGGTAAAAGCAAGATGACGAAGACCTTGTGCTTCCGGATAACTGGGTCGTTCAGGCGCATCCGGAAATGAAAATAACTCGAGCAGATAAGTCCCATTCAACGCTAAATCCAACTTGTATGACTTCCGCTCCTCACGATATACTTCACGAATTTCAGTAAAACCTAGCTTTTTTATATAAAAATCCTTGGAAACAGCATAATTGGAACAAATAATTGCAAGGTGATGAATTCCATTAAACATGATATGCACTCCTTTATTCAGCTTTTATTTTACCATAAAATGAGAGAGCTTTTTACAGCTAATTTACAACATGATAATGTTTCCAGTTCATTGCCGGAATCATGCATTTTTTATTTCGAATGAAACACGTTTGTTTTACAGAAACTATCGCTACATCTTTGTTAAAAGGAGCAAACACTATGAAAAAGACGATTCTCATGATGATTGGATTGTCCTTCCTATGCAGTCAACCTGCGATGGCTATGCCAGACAGCGAGCTATTTCCACGAAATGAAACCTTTGATATCAATGAATGCCAACGCTGGACAGATGAAATTCGTGATTTTGGTGTATCAAAGAAGGATAAAGCTGAGAAAGTGACAGTCCTGATGTATCATCGGATTGTCCCGGAAGATTCCATCAGCAGAATCCATAAACAGTATAATGGAAACTTAATTTCCGAAGTGATTTTACAGTCCGATTTTCAGGAACAGATTGAATTTTTAAAAGAAGAGGGATATACGACGTTAACGTTAAAAGAATTAGAAATGTTTATTGCTGGGAAGTTGGCTATTCCGAAAAAGAGTGTTGTCCTCACATTCGATGATGGTTTTATCGAAAACACTTTGGAGGTGGCACCTACGCTTCGCGCCAACGGATTTAATGCAGCAAGCTTTGTCATAACCGGCGCCGTCAGAAAAGAGGACTACGAGTACGATCCCGGTAAATATCAGTACTACACGTTAGAAGATATGCAAAACAGCTGTGACATTTTTGAGTTCGAAAGCCACACTTATCATTTTCATAAACGCACCAACCGTGATAAAGCCTATTTAGTCGCCTTGACCTCCGACCTTATCAAAAAAGATATTGCAACTAGCATCTACAATCTGGATGGTAATAAACAAGCCTTTGCCGCTCCATACGGGGCATACAACAATAGAGTGGTCAGTATACTAAAAGACCTCGGTATTCATATGGCGTTTACCGTCAATCCCGATGATGTCGTCCCTGGAACCACAAACATCTATGAAATTCCCAGAAGAGAAGTGAAACCAGACGATTCTTTGGATGATTTTAAAGAGAAGATTGGATTCGAAGAGTAGCCATAGGCAATTGAAATGCTTTTACTTTAAGTCGTTACTAAATTCGAACACTACGCGCTATAATGCAGGCCCTTCTGATCGAAAAAGGGCCTGTTTTTTTTGTGAGCTTCTATTTGGATTCTTCTTTCCACAATTGCTCCATGATCATGACTAAAAATGTTCCGACCAACAGGCCATTGCTCATCACATTCTGTACGAGTAACGGTAATTCAGAGAAGACCTCTGCTGGCAGAAACATCGTCCCCATCCCGACCAGATAAGCAATCCCCAGAATCGTGACGCGTCGGTTATCAAGCGGATAGTAGTTAACATTACGGATCGCTAATCCTACTAACTGAATAAACGATGCCATTAAGGCCGCATTAGCGATAGGTGATGGAATGCTTGATATATAGGAGACGATCACCGGAAAGAATCCAATTACCATTAATAGAAAAGATGCATAGATAAATGGTGTTTTCCGTTTTTGTCCAGTCAATTCTATAAAACCGGCAGACGTGGACAGTGGCACATTGGCAATGGCTGAGAACATGCCGGCTAACCCGTGATTGAGTCCGAAGACAACCGTTCCACGATTAATCTCCTTTTTGCGATCGTTATTTTTATTACCTAAAATTTGATCAACCGCCACAACAGAGGCGACGATGTTCGAAAGCAGAATAACAGCTGTAATAAAAGCTATCGGAATCAGACTAATATTAAATTCCGGCATTCCAAATGCGAACACATCTGGCAATGCAAATAGTGCCACATCCCCCACTACCGGGGCCTCACCGTTGACAATCACGAAGATAAACCAGCCGATAAATATACCGATAATCATCGAATAATTACTTAACCATCCTTTTGAAAAAATCGATAATCCTAGCACGATCATGAACGTTAACGTTGCAATCAATGCTTCTTTTACTTGAATATTCTCGGATCCACCTTGCAGTCCGAGCATTCCCTCGAGAAACGTACCGCTCAACTGAACGGTTAACAGTAAGAAAAAAGTACCTGTCACTAACGGTGTGAAGATTGGCAGGACATACTGTGTCAGCTTCAATGCACCGAACAAGAATAAGAAAAGCCCTGTCAGGATCATGGTCGTTTCTAATAAACGTAACGTATCCCCATATGCTGTTCCATTCTGTAAGCCAGTGGCAGCCATAACTGAGAAAATACTAATCCAGATCCCTGCAGGTCCTTCCATAATCGGCATCTTATGACCAAGTATCGCCTGCAAAAAGGAAGCCAGTCCCACGACAAAGAAGGTCCGCTGCATCAACCCAGCGATTTCCGGAAAACTTAATTCAAACATGGCTCCTACTACGATGGGTAAGGCAACTGAACTTGCTAATAAAAAGATAAACCATTGAAATGTTTCCATTGATGTTTGTAAAAATGATGTTTTTTTCATCATAAACGCTCCTACTCTTTCCATTGATTCCTTATGTATCATATCATTATGTTAATAGATCAACCAAGCTACTTGTTTATCGTTAACTTCGAATATATCGGATATTTTTATCGAAAACTGTAATGTTTCTAATCCTGATGCGTCTAATAAGTAAGAACAGCGAAGATGAAAGAACAAGGAGGTTAAGAGATGGATGAAGAATTAATTACCGATTGGTTCGATGCTTACGCAGATGATGTCTACCGTTTTTTAATTTATTACACCTCCACATCAGATGTAGAAGATCTCGTCCAAGAGGTATTTATTAAAGCGATTGACCGCTATGATTCATTCAAGGGTGATGCCAGTCCGAAAACTTGGCTCATCTCGATCGCCCGAAATCTGGCAATCGACGAAGCTAGAAAACAAAAACGCAAAGATTGGCGAAAATTAATCAAAACGTATGAACACAAAATAGATATCTCACCAGAAGATAAACATCTATTAAATGAGAGAAAACTAGAGTTGCACCGGGCAATCGCCCAATTAAAACAAGATTACCGTGATGTGGTTATCCTTCGTGGCATCGAAGAATTGACAGTGTCAGAAACAGCCAGCATTCTGAGGTGGACCGAATCAAAAGTACGCGTCACTTTCCACCGCGCATTAAAAGCACTGAAATTGCATGTAAAGGAGGTTCACTATGAGTCATAACGAAGACGATTTAATAAAGGAGTTAAAAGACTTGAAATCAAATGCCAAAATCAATGATACACAAAAGGAGAAGATGAAAATGGCCCTGCAAAAACATGCAAAAAAGAAGAAGGCCCGCTCCAAAGCAAAGCACACCATCATTTGGTTTACGTCTGCAGCAGCGATTCTACTGTGTGGTATATTGGTTTACAGCATGATTAATCAACAGCAACCTTTAACAATGCCGGCCGAAGAGCATTCATCCGAAAGAAGTCAGCCCGGAGAAAACGAAGGGAAAGATCCCGCAGATGTGACTACTCTTGATGAAGAACAAGAGTCGGAAGAAGAGGATACGGACTCTGATGAAGAGAATGTTAGTCCTGAGGAGTTTAAGGTGGATCAGGTTGGGACAGAGACTACTACGATTATGCTTGAAGGAATGGAAAGTGAAATTTCGGTACAAAATTATCAAATGGAGCCTTATGGTATCACCTATTCAATCGCCGAATTATTAGATTATTATGCGATTGAAGGGAATAAAGTACGACATCATAACAATAATTCTGATATGCCTATATCCTTCACTTTATCTGTCATGGAAGACAGCACCATTGACCAGATTGCAAACAATCTCGAAACTGAATATAAAGAACAGTACACAAATGTTAACGAACAACAAGAATATATGAATAACGAATATCCTTATCCGAGTATTGCTCAAAGCATTGAAAGCAACTCATCTTCTACCGGCTACTATGTATTACAAATTGATGCAAATGTGCTTGTAATTGAATATGACTATCCTATCGAAGCAGGTGATGGTTTAGGACCTCGCTTGGAACAATTACTTCAATCGATTCAGTAAAATTATATTGCTAAAGTTCATCAACCACCTAAAGTTCGAGCCATCTCCCTCTGATGGCCCGGACTTTTTTTATTTTGGAAAATGCATAAGTAATCAATTGTATAAAGTGAAGCTTATCAGGGGGTTAGCGGCTGTTTACACCCACTTAGCTTCTCTGTGATACTCGAAGCTTGAAATGGGAGTCTTACAAACGGTTAGCACCATGATAAAAATCTCTTTAAGGCGGATGATGACTCTTTTAACACAAAAACTCTCTCACGAAACAACCTAAACCATATTTAGTACATTTCTATCACATCCATAAAACTTCAAAGTTCTTCACCATCAATTTTCAGTGTTTTCCGTTCAAATATCAGTGTTTCTCTTGACTATTTTCTATTTCTGCCCTACTCTATGATCGCATCCAGACCCTCAGCAGCAAAAAGCAGGTCATGGGTTCCACGCCCATAAATGTAAGCGTTATCAAACTTTAGTCCCATGACTTCAACTCTCTCTAACAAGGAGGTGCATTCCACTCTAACATCACTGTTCCCTCAGCAACTAAAAATCAATTAGGAGGTTAGTTTATCAGATGAAACACATATCCAGTATCCTTATTATCGTTTTGCTTGCGGCACTTTTACCAGTGAATCCGTCCCAGGCAGCAGAAGAGGACAACAGCTATTTATTTGACTTTGGTTCAGAAGGCAGTCCTGTTGCAGACGGCTATACGCAAGTTGCCAATACCACGGTTTATGAGGAAAGCAGAGGCTACGGTTTAAGTAAAAGCATTGACACTCGGGACCGTGGTAATCCCGATGACTTAAAAAGAGACTTCGTCATTAATAGTGACTATTCCTTCCAACTGGACCTTCCGAATGGTGACTATTTTGTCAGAATCATTGCCGGGGACGAGATTGCTTTTAATCGATCCAGTTTCGTGATCAATGGAGAAGATTATGGCAATATCACATCCAGTGGCGGTGAATTCGCTGAGCTGACTGAAAATATTACGGTTACAGATGGCCAGTTAACGATTGATATTGGCGAGAATGGTCGCATAAATGGTCTGGAAATCGTGCCATTAGCACAAGTAGAGAACCTGAGCGTTGATTCTATTAACTATACAGCAGATAGTGCAGTCACCATGTCATGGCAAGCAGATGACAATGCGAGCCACTACAACATCTATCGCAAGGCAGCAGATGAAGATTCCTTTAGTAAAATCGATGAAACAAGCGAAAACACGTATACTGATTCCTCCGTTGAACTCGGTTACGAATACACCTATGCCGTTTCACTCGTTCATCCATCCGGTATCGAATCGGATAAAAGTAATGAAGTTACCGCCACGTTAATCAAAGAGAATGAAACAGCACCACAACCTCCAACTAATCTGGCGGTAGAAAATGCGTCCATCGATCAAGTAACGGTCGACTGGGAAGCATCTGATGACGCACTGCTATATTATATTTACCGAGCAAAATATAATCCTGATGATTATCCAGAAGCAACGGTTGATTTCGAAAAAATAGGAACAACCACAGAAACAAGTTTCACAGATGACACCATTTTGACTTATAATCACTATTATTATCAGGTGCGTGCAGTCAATGCCGGAGGAATCTCCGATCACACTGATGCAGTTGAATCTCCTGTCACAGAAGCGAAGAAACGACAAATGGAGCAATTGGACCGTGCACTTGTGGCCGTACAATCGGATGATGGCGTTTATGTTGGCTGGAAAATGCTTGGAACCGACCCGACAGACGTCAAGTTTAACCTTTTCCGGGATGGTAAGAAAGTAAATAAAAAGCCAATCGAGGACAGCACCAACTTTTTTGATGAAGATGGAACTGCTGATTCTACCTATCAAGTGAAAATCATCAAAGGCAGTGGTGACAAAATAACCAAGGAAGTAAACGTCTGGTCAGAGAATTATTTAAGTGTAGCACTGGATAAACCAGCTGGCGGTACTACTCCGGATGGTGTTGATTATACGTATAGTGCCAACGATGCCAGTGTTGGTGATATCGATGGCGACGGCGAATATGAAATTATTTTAAAATGGGACCCGTCCAACTCAAAAGACAACTCACAATCCGGCTATACAGGAAATGTATACATGGATGCATACGAATTAGACGGAACCAGATTATGGCGAATGGATCTTGGAAAAAACATTCGTGCAGGTGCCCACTATACCCAGTTTCTTGTCTATGATTTTGATGGCAATGGCAAATCAGAAGTGGTTTTAAAAACGGCAGATGGCACTATTGACGGACAAGGTACTGTAATTGGCGATGCTGATGCAGATTGGCGTAACAGCAGTGGTTATGTGCTGCAAGGACCGGAATATTTAACCGTTTTTGAAGGGGAAACAGGGAAAGCACTAACAACCACAGATTATTATCCACCGCGCGGTAACTTAAACGACTGGGGCGACGACTATGGTAACCGGGCAGACCGCTTTTTAGCAGGAGTTGCCTACTTGGATGGCGAACGCCCTAGTATACTTATGGCGCGCGGTTATTACACTCGAACAGTGATCGCTGCCTACAATTGGCGAGATGGCGAATTAACCAGACAATGGGTATTTGATACAGATGATGAGGGCAACCAGGATTACGCAGGACAAGGTAATCACAGTTTATCGATTGCGGATGTTGATAAAGACAGTAAAGACGAAATCATATATGGCGCTATGGTTGTCGACGATGATGGCACCGGGCTTTACACTACTGAATGGGGCCATGGTGATGCGCTGCATGCTAGTGATTTTGACCCCAATCGTCCAGGGCTTGAAATTTTCCAGCCGCATGAAGACACGCAAATTCCGATCGGCTATGGGATTCGCGACGCGGAAACCGGTGAATTAATTCACGGCGTCAACGTTCGTAAAGATGTCGGCAGGGGCTTAATTGCTGATATTGATCCGCGCTATCAAGGCGCAGAGTTCTGGACATCTGCCTCATGGGATGGAAGTGAAGGAACCGGCTTGCATGCGGTTAATGGTGATATCATCTCCGAATCAACACCAGGATCTGTCAATCATGCGGTCTGGTGGGATGGCGATCTTGGCAGAGAACTGCTTGACCATACCTTCGATTCCAGCAGTGATCCATATGGCGTTGGCCGTATCGATAAATGGGATTATCAAAAAAATGAACTCGTCAACCTGTTAACTCCTGAAGGAACCCGGACCAACAATTACACGAAAGGTAATCCTTCTCTTCAAGCGGACCTTTTTGGTGACTGGCGCGAAGAAGTGATCTGGCCGTCAGGAGATAGTGAAACATTACGGATTTACACGACAACAGATGTAACAGATGAAAAAATCTACACATTGATGCACGATCCGGTTTACCGCATGGGCGTTGCGTGGCAGAATGTCGGCTACAATCAGCCGCCACATACAAGCTTCTTCCTAGGTTATGACATGCAAGAAGCACCACGTCCAGCGATTGAAACGGGCGACCGCTTATTCGGGCGTGATAAAAACCATCATAAGTAATTAGACAAAGCAGCCTGCTGAGGCAGGTTGCTTTGTTTTTAATCGAAACAAAACAAGTTCAACCCTTTAACTCATCTCAACCATTTCCCCATCAATATAGTATCATAGTACTTCCCATCCGAAAGCAGCTTGTCCTTTTTCAATACACCTTCTACTTCAAAACCTAATTTTTTGTACAAGGCAATTGCTCTATCATTAGTATGCAGTACACTTAATTGCATTTTCTTTATATCTGCATGGTCCCCGGCCCATTGAATCGATTGTTCCAGAAGCTGTCTGCCGATACCAAAACCCCAATATTCCCTTAATATACCTACTCCGAACTCTACCTTGTGAGCCATGCGCTTTAACTCATTACCTTCACAGCGCGAGAATCCTGCAATAATCCCATTCCTTTCAGCAACTAAAAATAGATGGCGTGCGTTTTCACAATCATCTCTAATCAGCTGTGTAAACGCTGCTTCATCTAAATACGCTTCCCCTTTTTGCCGATCCATATTTTCTGTCTCGCCATCTAATTGCAAACGGACTTGTACTAACTCCTTCGCATCTGTTTCTCGTGCAGTTCGGATCAGAAATGATGGTTGATTGGTTAATATGGTGATCACACCCCTCTTCATGATTTAGACAAATGATGAATAAAATCCCTCCACCATCGCACATTAAACAATGTACGCTTATATCAAGGAGGAATTCATCTTGGAAAAAGGAAACAATATCTCCAGTTTACAGGACCAGAACCAGCTTGCACAGGCACAGCAATCCATTCTTCATCTACAGCATGCCGTCCAGCAAGCACAAAGTCACCTTAATGATGACATCTTAGAACAAATCAGGCATTCGATGGAACGTGCAGAGCGTTCGATTGAGCAAGCTGCAAAAGTTACGCACGATGAGGGAGCAATGGATTTAGTACGACGCGATTACGAACAGCAAAAACAGGCAATCGAGAATATCATGCAATAACAACCGGGCAGTTTTTTTCTCCCCGGTTTTATTTCTGTGCTACATATGTGTAAATCCGAAATAATCGGGAATAGGATGGAAAAAAGCTAGGAGGAAGCAAAATGGATAACCGTTTTACTGACAAAGTAGCTGTAGTTACCGGTGGAAGTTCTGGCATCGGTCGTGCTTCAGCAATCGCACTGGCGAAAGAAGGCGCGAAGGTCTGTCTAATGGACCTGAAAGAAGAACAGGCAGAACTAGTAAAAGACGACATCACAGACTTAGGCGGAGAGGCAATGATTGCAGATGTAGACCTATCGGATCATCAGCGGGTAGCAGATGCAATGCAGGAAGTGGCTGATCATTGGGGACAGATTGATATTATTTTTGCCAACGGTGGTATCAACGGGGTGCTAGCACCAATCGAGGACTTAAAACCTGAAGATTGGGACAAAACCATTAACACCAACTTAAAAGGAACCTTCCACACCGTAAAATATGCCATTCCCTTCATGAAAAATAGCGGTGGAAGTATTATCATCACGAGCTCCGTAAATGGTAACCGGATTTTCTCCAATTTCGGCATGGCTGCATACAGTACGTCAAAAGCTGGCCAAATGGCTTTCGGCAAAATGGCAGCGCTCGAATTGGCACAATACAAAATCAGGGTCAATATTATTTGCCCCGGAGCAATTGAAACGAACATAGGCAAGAACACAGAGAAAACACCCGAACTAGAAAAAATCAACATCCCTGTAGAATACCCGGAAGGTGACAAACCGTTAGAGCACGGCCCGGGAAAACCGGAGCAAGTAGCAGACCTTGTCACCTTTCTCGCATCCGAACAAGCGAGTCACATTACCGGAACAGAAATGTTTATTGATGGAGCAGAATCCTTGTTGCGCTAAGAGTGCTTGCACACCTTCTGCCAACCACTTCTCGTCCTGCCTGGAATGTGGTTGGCCAACTCTATGGCTCTGTAAGAAGACAAATACTAATTGCGACACCAAACATTTGTCTTCTTTCTATATTAACGCTAAAAATCCTGTTGAGCTGCTCCCACTTTTGGATCCTTTCTCGTTAAACGATACAAATCTCGGGTGACCGCTTCTCACTTTTGGCTCCTTTCTCGCTAAACGATACAAATCTCGGGTGACAGCTTCCCACTTTTGGTTCCTTTCTCGCTAAACGATACAAATCTCGGGTGACCGCTTCTCACTTTTGGATCCTTTCTCGCTAAACGATACAAATCTCGGATGACACCTTCCCACTTTTGGTTCCTTTCTCGCTAAACAATACAAATCTTGGGTGACAGCTTCTCACTTTTGGTTCCTTTCTCACTAAACGATACAAATCTCGGGTGACTCCTTCCCATTTTTGGATCCTTTCTCGCTAAACGATACAAATGCTGTAGCACTGCTCCCCACTTTTGGCTTTTTTTTTCAACTGTGATCCTAACGTGTAACAGAGGACACTATTTCTCAAATAAGATATTCTTTCTATAAGCGAAACAACTCCCACACAGCTTTCAATGCTTCGGTAGCTCCTTGTTTTCTAGTCTCGTGCTGCTTCCACCAATTTCGGTCAAAGACATCCTCTCGAATCGGTACCGAGATAACCTCGATCTCTTCCTTCTTCAATGTTCGCTCAAAAATCCATGTTGCCCGTGCGGAATGATATTTATTGGTCACGACCATCAAACTGTTCACCCTCAGCTCTCGTAAAAGCGGAATCGACAGCTCCGCTTCTTCTCTGGTACTCGTCACTTCTTTATAATCAAAAATCGCATCATTCGGAACACCTAGCTTGATTAAATGCTCCCGCATAATATCTGACGTATACGTTTGCCAGCCAACGAGTGCACCAGTGACAATAATCGTATCACTGTATCCTTCATGATAGAGCTTTGCGGCTTCCGCTTCTCTGTCTCCTGTTCCACCACTCAAAACTATTATGGCATCGACCTTTTTCGGTGATTGTTCTAGTACGAGCAACCGATGCAATTGAAAAAAGATAAAGAAAAAAATCACAAGCATAAAAAGCGGTATAATCAAGATCAGCCATTTTTTTATCACGATCGATTCCCCCAGCATGTTACTTTCTCTAATCGTATAGTAAAATCGGCAAAAGAAAAAGCCATTCTAATAGGCTTATGTTCTATTTATATGGTATGATTGAAGCAAATTATGCTGTAATGGGAGGATAATAAATGGGCAAACGTCTTTTATTGTTTTTGTTAACGAATATTCTGGTGATGACTACCATCGTCATTGTCTGGTCTGTCATCACGCAATACACCGGTATTAACGGGTCTTACCGTTTAGGAAACGGCGAAATCGATTATGGAACGCTGATGATCTTCAGTCTGGTAGTCGGCTTCACCGGCTCGTTCATTTCACTTGCTATGTCCCGTTGGATTGCCAAAATGATGATGAAAGTGAAAGTAATCGATCCAAATCGTCCGGCAAATGCAGAAGAACGTATTGTGTATGAAAAAGTAGAACGTCTAGCACGTGCAGCAGGATTACGGCACACTCCGCAAGTCGGCATTTATCAGTCACCGGAAGTCAATGCATTCGCAACCGGCCCATCGAAAAAAAGATCGCTCGTCGCTGTCTCAAGTGGATTATTGCATTCCATGGATGATGATGCCATTGAAGGAGTAATTGCTCACGAAGTAGCACACGTGTCGAATGGCGATATGGTTACGATGACACTCTTGCAGGGAATCGTCAACACGTTCGTTGTCTTTTTCTCTCGAATCATTGCGATCGCTGTCTCTCGTCTCGTTCGTTCGGAGTTACAATGGATCGTCGAATTTGCTGCGATCATCGTATTCCAGATTCTGTTCTCGATTCTCGGCAGTCTCGTCGTCAGTGCGTATTCCCGTCATCGTGAATATCATGCCGACAATGGCGGTGCAGCATTAGCAGGACGTGACAAAATGGCCCACGCCCTACGTTCATTAAAAATGCATGTAGACCGTGCCAATGTCAAAGATTACTCGGATGACTCTGCCGTTCAAACAATGAAAATCAGCAGCAAAAGCAGCTTTTTCTCCTTATTTTCTTCACACCCGCCACTTGATGACCGGATTGCAAAACTGGAGAAATAAAGTTCGGGTATTAGCGCCGTGATAAACAGAAGAAACATCCTCGGACCAAATCACATGTGATTTGGTCTGTTTTTATTAAAGTAGTAATTTCAGAAAAGAGGATCGCCATTGCAAAAAATGACGGAGATGTTAGAACAGTTGGGAATATGGGGACTCATTATTGCAGCATTTACAGAATCAGCTTTTTTTGTTATTCCACCAGACGTATTCCTCATTCCATTATCAGGAACTAATCCATACAGCTCCTTTTGGTTAGCAAGCATTACCGTTTTTTTCTCTATTTTAGGCGCTATGCTCGGTTATCTGCTTGGTTACTATATCGGCAAACCATTATTGCACAGATGGATAAACGAGAAGACTATCACTAAGGCAGAAAGGTTATTCGATAAATACGGGATCATCGCGTTAATTATTGCTGGTATTACACCGATCCCTTTTAAAGTGTTCGCGATTTTAGGCGGTGCTTTAAAAATGTCTTTCCTGCCGTTTCTAATCGGTTCTATCATCGGACGGATCATTCGTTTTTTTCCAATCCCGATTCTTATTTACTTTATTGGGGACGAGGCGAAACATTATATAAACGACCAATCATCTTCTGTCTGGATGATAGCCATGACGCTCCTGCCTCTAGTGACGATATTATTTATCGTGAAAGGGAAGAAAAAGCTTCGATAACTACTTTTTCAGAAAAAAAACAGGAAAGCCCAACCGGATCTAACTCACAAAATAATATACAGTTTCTTATAATATGGATTATGTAAGATTTTGAAATAATTTATGTGCTAGGATACCGCTCCACAATTTATAAGACCGCTAGGACATGATGCACTATCTGCAAGATTTACACCTTAATTGATGAATTACATTGCTTAGCACCACTGCTTCTAGCAGTTCCAATCGTTGTAGTACTTCCCATTAGCGTAGGAAATAGGCGGAGACTTTCGTGGGATCAGTCGTGTGTGAAGACCCCGCAGTGAGCGGTTTCTGCTCGCGAGGAGGCTGAACCCGACCCCACAGGACGCGGAGCCTATTTCCGGAGCTTTGCTATGCACATAATAACTATCAAAATAGCCACAAAGTGAGACAACTGTACTTTACATAATAATCCGTATTATAGGAACGCTGCTTCATGTTCAATATGATTACTGCTGTGACTGCAATTTTATGCTTTCCTACATATAACATAAAAAGAGCAGGGAATTCCCTGCTCTTTTTTCTATTATGAGAAATTCGTATTATTTTGTTTCAAACTGATCGAGCAATGCGCGTACTTCATCGGTTGACTTTGTCTCCATCAATTGATTTCTTAATTCACTAGCCCCGCGAAAGTCACGGACATATATTTTGAAGAAACGACGAAGCGGTTTGAATAGACGCGGCTCTATTTCTGTGTATTTATCATGGAGATCCAAATGCATTCTTAAGAGATCGAGCAATTCCTGACTCGTATGTTCTTTTCGCTCTTTCTCAAAGGCAAATGGATTGGTAAAAATACCTCGTCCTATCATAACGCCATCGACACCATATTTATTCGCTAACTCTAAACCAGTTTGACGGTCAGGGATGTCACCATTGATCGTCAACAAGGTATCTGGCGCCACTTCATCACGAAGTTTCTTAATTTCCGGAATCAG
This sequence comes from Gracilibacillus salinarum, assembly GCF_022919575.1. NCBI lineage: Bacteria > Bacillati > Bacillota > Bacilli > Caryophanales > Bacillaceae > Gracilibacillus > Gracilibacillus salinarum. The sequence goes on from NZ_CP095071.1 coordinate 1,641,490, forward strand.
TTCCCAATGCGCATCAACCTTACTCATTTCTTTTTTGGTACGGAGATGAATGGAAAGATTCACGATATCTTGCTCCAACAAGTGTTTGAGCCAGTCGTGCCATTCGTCTACCTCCGTGTAGCCTAGCCTTGTCTTCACGCTTACAGGTAATCCACCTGCTTTTGCTGCTTGGATAAGCTCTGCTGCAACTTCCGGACGTTTGATCAGACCGCATCCCTTTCCGTTTGTTGCCACATTTTGGGCTGGGCATCCCATATTAATATCAATACCGCGAAAACCTTTTTCCGCCATACCGATACTCATTTGTCTAAAAAATTCGGGTTTATCTCCCCATATATGTGCCACCATTGGCTGTTCATCTTCTGTAAAAGTCAAGCGCCCACGTACACTAGCCTCTCCATCCGGATGACAGTAGCTCTCCGTGTTGGTAAACTCGGTGAAAAATACATCCGGTCTGGCTGCTTCACTCACCACATGGCGGAACACCACATCCGTCACATCTTCCATTGGTGCTAGTACAAAGAACGGGCGCGGTAAATCACGCCAAAAATTATCTGTCATATATTCCAATCCTCTCATTGTGTTGCCAGGTCAAACCACTCAAATAGAAGCAAAGATAGCTTTGCTTCTTTTATACTTATACCATGTTTGGTTGCTTTTTATCAATGCTAGTTTCTTTATTTTTAAATAAAAAATAGGAGTAAAGGGAGGAAATGCCGCCAAATATAAGTAAAAAAATACTTTCGAAAACAGTGACCCGCAAGTTTATAAGTTAAATTTAATGTTAAAATAGTGATACAAACCATACTATTTTCCATTGACTTGTAAATAATAGATGAGGTGATTTTTTGGTCCAAGGAGCTATGAATCAAAATACAAAACTAACAAAAGACTGGCTGCAAAATTATGTAGATGACTGGGTAAAGTTTTATTGGAAACATACAAAAGAAGGAGAACTCCCTTCCTACATACCCATTTTACAGCAGGCAAATAAAAATCACTTAGGCATTTCCATCATGGGAACAAACGGCGTTACCATTGAGTCTGGCGATGTCGATATTCCTTTTACGATACAAAGTATTTCTAAAGTTTTCACCTTTATTGTCGCTTGTATGCAAAGAGGTGTTTCCTATGTACTCGATCGAGTCGACGTAGAGCCGACCGGCGAGGCATTTAATTCGATCATGCATTTAGAAATGAAGCAGATCAAGAAGCCGTTTAATCCATTTGTGAATGCTGGTGCCATTACCGTGACATCCCTATTAACCGGAAAAACATCTGCCGAGAAACTAGAACCTCTTCTTCAACTGCTGGAAAATATTTTAGGTTACCGCCCTGCCTTAAACATAGATGTTTTTCAGTCTGAGATGCAAACTTCGATTCGAAATCGGGCGATTGGCTATTATCTTGTTGAAACGGGCTATCTCGAGTCAGATCAGCTGGAATTGACATTGGAAACATATTTTAAACAATGCTCGATCGAAATCTCGCTGAAAGACTTGGCTCATTTAGGGATGATTTTAGCCAATGACGGAAAGGATCCCAAAACGGGGACAGAACTTATTCCCAAGCAGGTTGCCCGTTTAGCTAAGTCATTGATGCTGACGTGCGGCATGTATGATGCTTCTGGAAAGTTCGCAGCATATGTCGGTATTCCTGCCAAAAGTGGTGTCTCTGGTGGGATTGTTGCCATTGCTCCTCCACGAGCAAGAGAAGAGAACTTGCCTTTTCTTGAAGGGTGTGGCATTGGCGTCTATGGTCCAGCCCTTGATAAACAAGGTAATAGCATCGCAGGAATAAAACTGATTCGTCACATAGCCAAGCAATGGGATTTAAGTATTTTTTAAACGTAGCCCTTTTCTTTGAAGTAATTGCTTATATTGATTACGATAGAAGAAAGAAATTTTTTCAATAGGAGTGAGCAGATGGAATTAACTGTTTATTTAGCTGGTCAGATTCATGATGACTGGCGCCTGGAAGTAGAAAAAAGAGCAAAGCAAAAAGAATTACCATTATCATTTGTCGGCCCACAAACTAACCATGAACGATCCGACAACATTGGCGAAGATATACTGGGAGAGCAGCCTGGCAACTATTATAAAGACGATGCCGCCTCTGCAATCAACAATTTACGTACACAAGTCTTAATGCAGAAATCCGACATCGTCATCGCATTATTCGGTGAAAATTATAAACAATGGAACACAGCGATGGATGCCAGCACAGCAATCACCATGAACAAACCTGTTATTCTAATTCGTCCGGAATCATTGATTCATCCATTAAAAGAATTGTCTAACAAAGCAAATGTCACCGTCGAAACAATTGATCAGGCGCTTGACGTGATCGGCTATATTTATGACTGGTAAGTTGGAACACAGGCACTGCACGATAGATGTAAAATGCGAGCACAAAATAAGCAATGGTCTAATGGACAATTCTTTACCTATTTCTAAGATTCTGTCCGTTAGATCCATTCTTATGGACAACTTTTTACCTTTTTCCATAATTCTGTCCGTTAGATCCGTTCTTATGGACAACTTTTTACCTTTTTCCATAATTCTGTCCGTTAGATCCGTTCTTATGGACAACTTTTTACCTTTTTCCATAATTCTGTCCGTTAGATCCGTTCTTATGGATAACTTTTTACCTTTTTCCGAATTTCTGTCCGTTAGATCCGTTCTTATGGACAACTTTTTACCTTTTTCCGAATTTCTGTCCGTTAGATCCGTTCTTATGGACAACTTTTTACCTTTTTCCGAATTTCTGTCCGTTAGATCCGTTCTTATGGACAGCTTTTTACCTTTTTCCATAATTCTGTCCGTTAGATCCGTTCTTACGGACAGCTTTTTACTTTTCTCCAGATTTCTGTCCATTAGATGAATCTTTAGGGATTAATCTTCACATACACTATCTACAGTCAATGATTTACCTTCCTCACCTTTAATCAGCTTGCTTTCAAAAAAAAAGTACCACAGCACTTTCTAGAAGTTACATAAATTTCCACCATAAACAAACTCTTCACCTGCCCGGTCTTCACTAACGTAAGTGTATACAACTTTTTTTAATACGGATTATGTCAGCTGCTTATTTTGAAATGATTCCTGTGCGGAAATACCGCTCCGTCTAACCACTCTACTTCTGCGGGTCATACTTCCCGAACTTTACTAAGCTGATGAAACCTATCAAAATCACCACAATGTCAGACTTATATACTTTTTCTATTCACAAAAAAAGCTATTGCATAACAGCAATAGCTTTTAACGCGGTCGACGACACATACCCGGTATCAGGAAAATATCGATAAACAACCATATCCAAAGGAAAACGAGTGGGATCCAGCCGATAAAGAGCCATGTCGTTCCCCAACCAATGATACCTAATAAAAGTTGGGTAATTCCACTTGCAATTCTTCCCGTGTAAAAACGGTGAATACCGATTTGTCCAAGGAAAAACCATAGTATATAAGCAAGAGCTATATTGCGTTCCCTCATATTTGTTCCTCCAATAATAAAAGTTCACATTTCATTTAAGCATGAAGAAAAATAAATAGCAAACAAAAAAACCGGCCATAACCCGCCCGGTCCTAATTGACTTCATTAATGAACAACCTCCTATAATATAGATTATGTCAACTAAGGCTGTATAGCAAAACGATCATTTTGAAATATTTTACCTGCGTTGCAAAGCTCCGGAAATAGGCTCCACGTCCTGTGGGCACGGCTTCAGCCGTGCCCCGCAGGAGTGGTTGGCCGAAGCGGTATCCCAGCACATTAAATATCTCAATATGGATGCTTGGAAGCGATGGCTAGACATAATCCACATTATAGGGAATCAGCTTCCTATTCAATATGATTACTGCTGTGACCGCACTTTCTTTCTTAACCGATAAAAAATAAGGCTGATCTCCACACCGAAGACCAACCTTAACGCCTTATTCCTCTTCTAACGTAATATTACTAAATGTAGCAGTCGTATAATGAATCAAGTCGTTCGGATTCTTTGCGCCATCGACTGCAAAACCGATATACACCTTTTTCTTCATGTCAATTTCCTTTGTACCAACTTCTATCCATTCTTCACCGTCTTCAGATGCATAACCGGTTAAACTATTTCCCACTCGTTCAATCTTGAGCCAATAGGGAATGGTCGTATTCAGCAGGGACGGGACACCGTTTTCTTCAGGTCGATCATTTTCACCTGGTGCAATAATGGTTCCACCTTTCTCAGATCGGGAAGAAAAATGAACAGCGAATAACGTATCCTGTCGGTCTGCTTTCACTACGGAAGTACTAATCATAGCGGTTTTGGCAGCTGGCGAAAGCCCGTCTCTAATCATTAAACCAGAAATCGCATTATTATTTAATTTCGTTACATCGGAAATCCTTGCAGTCAGCGTGCCGTCGCCTTTCAATTTCTGATAAGCGAACTGGAAGGCATCCTTGTCCTCGATTATTCGTCCAGTACCTTTAACCGTCAATTGGCCATTTTCTATACTTGCATTTCCTTTCACTTCAACGTCACCGACATTCTTTGATTTCCACTCGCCAGACTGATGCATCGTATTCACGTATATTGGAGCAGAAGTGGTTTGTGTAGCATTTCCATCCTTATCGGTAATTTTGGCTGATACATACCAAGTGCCATCCGGTGCGTCTTCCCAAGTAAAGCCGAACGATCTGCCTGTACCTTCCCCTATTTTCTCGTCATTGCGATAATATTCAACACTAGCAATCTCATGCTTGTTTTCTAGATTTACATTAAAATGAATATCCTTACCAGCCTTATGAACACTATGCGCTCGCGGTGAAGCTAGTACACCATCGGGATTGGCTGCTTCATGGTCCATATCTGCTAAACTATTCAAGTACAGTTCAAGATTGGAATAGCCTGAAGACGTGATGGCTTTACCATCTTCACTGTCATCAGGATTTAATCCCTTGGCTTTCTCCCACTTATCAGGCATACCATCATGGTCGGAATCGACTGGTGCTTCCGAAGATTTCATCTCAGGAAAACCACCGACTTCCCATTCATTATTAATAATACGTCCTGTACCATTTCTGACATCACGAACAACCCTCGCGTCAACCGGGTCACGCTTTGGCAATGTTGCCCCCGCTTTATCCAGAACCTCCTGATAAGCTGTTTCTGCCGGTCGAATAGCCAGTTGGTCATGTCCAGCAACAGGATACGGCTTTTCTCCAAACGTAACATCTTCTTTGATATTTTCGACACCTAGCATGTTATTTTCGGTAACTGCCTTATTACCAGCCATTACATTGTCTGCAATATAGAACCATCCTGGCTGTCCATCCCTACCAGGACTGATAATACGCTGACTGACATTATCGTATGTCGCAGGACCTGGTTTATAAAAGTTATTCATTATATTGTTTTGCTGATTTTCCCCTCCATAGGTTGAATTAAAGCCCCAGTTGTATATGACATTGTTTACAATATCCGCATGTGATACAGGATGCAATTCATTCCCTGTGTTACCTAGGGCCGGCACACGGGAAATATGAGTGGCAAGTAAATTATTTACGAATGTAGCATTTTCTCCACCCCAAATCCCGCCATAGCCGTGTCTCCCTTTCGTATGACCTGAGATTAATAAACTTTCACTGATCACACTCCATTGAACGGTCGTATTTTCATTTCGGTAAAAAGAAAATGCCTCATCGATTCCCCAGCTGGCAGACACATGGTCAATCATCGCATTTTTGATATCACGGCCACCAAAAGCGTCAAACTCGGTATGCAGGTTCGTGCTTCCAGGTCGAAAACGCATATATCGGATGATTATATTTTCGGAATTACTAATCTCAGTCCCGTAACCTGCCACTGTAATCCCATCGCCAGGAGCTGTTTGACCAGCGATCGTTATATTTTTTCTCGCAATATTTAAGGGCTGTTCCAGTTGAATTGTGCCAGACACCCGAAAAACTATCATCCGGTTATCCTGACTGACAGCTTCCCGCAATGAACCAGAAATCGCAGCTTCACCTTCTCCGTAATCTTCAGTTGTCGTCACTTCATATACATCGTATCCTCTACCACCAGATGTGAATTTACCACCGCCTTCCGCTCCTGGAAAAGCAGGTACATTTGCTTGCGCGTATACTGCTTCCATAGTCACAGCGGACATGATCACAACAAAAATTACGACGATCAGCCACCTGTAGTGCTTATTACTCTTCATATATGACACCTCCATCTATTGTTACTATCATTCTAACAACAGATAGATTACCTTTTTTTATGCCTTCTCTATTAAACGCTTACATTTATCCTGATGCTCTTCCCTGAACTCATTCGGTGACATGCCTGTCATCTTTTTAAAAATACGCCAAAAATGAACATGGTTGGTATATCCCACTTTCTTCGTTATCTGATTGATCTTGATCGAGGTTTCCATCAATAGTTGCTTGGCATTCGAAATTCTTACTGCATTCAAGTAATCGGTAAAGCGGTATCCAATCGTCTGTTTAAATAATTTACTGATCGATTGCTCGTGCAGGAAAAACTCCTCCGAAAGAACCGACAAGGTAATATCTTCGGCAAAATGTTCGTTAATGTAGGTAATGATTGCATCGACTGTGTCATGCTGCTGGGAATGAGGACGCAGTTTATCCTGAGGCTGAGGTTGAATGTGCAGTAAACGCTCGGATTCAATCAAGAATTGTGTTAGTAAAAGTTGTAAATATCGCTGGCGGTCCCGATTATCAAGGTAATACTCCTTCACCATACTCTCGAGAAGCAATCGGAAAATAGACGCATTTGGCACCTTCAACAGTAAGGCTCCTTTGTTAAACAGTGCTTTTAGTAAATACTGATCTTCTTTTAATAGAAAACTATCCCGAAAATTAATGACAATCCGCTGATAATTGCGATCGGTTATTAATGTTTTATGCAACCTGTTTTTATCAATAAACACGATCTGATCCTTCTCAGCGATAAACTGTTCACCTTCCATCAGAAAAAGCTTCTCCCCCTCCAGCATATAGAAAATCTCATAATCCTGGTGAAGATGAAAATGCTGCATATCTTTCGCGGCTTTATGCGGTCCGGAATAATCCAGATAAAAAGACTGATTTCTCAAGGATACGTTCACTTTTTGCGCCAAACACAATCCCTCCTTCATCTACTTCTAAGTATACCGAATCGCCCAAGATATGGAAAGGTAAAGACGACCTATGCCTATTGTAATATATTAGAAAATGTAAGCATTTTGGATGAAAATCGTAAAAATATGTAAGCTTCAGATTGATAAAATATAGTAAGGATACTGGAAAGGGGGAGTGATTCTTCGCTCCAAACTATTAACAACGTTTTCATAAATTCATATTTAAAAAAAGGGGTGCCTTGGATGACACAGAAAAGAGTTATGATGTTTTGCTTTTCATTAATTTGTTTATCCGTATTATTATTTGCTTGTTCCAAAAATGAAAACGCTTCAACAGACTCAACAGATGAATCAGAAAAAAACAGCAGCGATGAACCACAAGAAATTTCAATGATGTTTAACCTCCACGTCCCTGAAGTCCCGGACGGTCGTCTTGAAGAACTGTTAGAAGAGAAAACAAATACAGAGTTAGACATCCGATGGGTACCAGATAACAACTATGCAGAAACGCTCAACACACAGATCGCAACTGGAAACTTACCAGATGTGTTTTTGTTGAAAGATGTCACGCTTGACCAACAGAAAGATGCCGTCCGCGATGGACAGTATTGGGAAATTGGTCCCTATTTAGAGGAATTTCCTAACTTAAATAAATTGAATAAAGATATTCTGAAAAATACGATGATCGATGGCAAAATTTATACGCTTTACGCAGGACGTCCATTATCTCGTCAAGGGTTAATCTACCGTAAAGACTGGGCAGATAACCTAGGGTTGGATGCCCCGACAAATCTTGATGAACTATACGAAATGATGAGGGCCTTTACCGAAGATGATCCAGACGGTAATGGAGAGGATGATACGATCGGTTTAACAGACCGTGAAATCCTTGGAACATTTGAAAACTTCGCGACCTGGCATGGTGCCCCTAATAGGTGGGGAGAAAAAGATGGGCAATTGCTGCCACAGTTCATGTTCCCTGAATACCGTGAAGCGATGGATTACTTCAAAAGCTTATTCGATAAGGGCTATATTAATAAAGATGCCCCTGTAACGAGTAAAACAGACCAGCAGGAGCTTCTGAAAAATGGAACAGCCGGTGTTTATATTGGTACGATGGGCGATGTGGAGCCAATGTACAGTGATGCCGTTGCAATCAATCCAGATGTAGAATTTGATGTACACAACCATATTGAAGGTTCGGATGGCGAATACCGCACCCGTTCAATTCCTGGCTATGGCAGTATGCTGATTTTCCCTAAACAGTCAGTAGAAACAGAAGAAGAATTAAAAGGCATTCTCGCTTTCTTCGATTTCTTAATGACACCAGAAGGATCTAACCTGCTATACTGGGGTGTCGAAGGCGAACACTATGAAGTGGTGGATGGCTTTGCAAAAGTGAAGGAAGATAACGAAGAAGCGTACAATCTAGAAATTAGACCATATACACCATTTGAAATTGGTGAACCTGAAACAAACGGCCGCTACACTGGTTATTATGACTATGAACCACGAGCAAAAGCCGATGAATTATATGAAGATAACAATGAACACTTAGTCCATGACCCAACCGCCTCCTTAGAATCACCAACATGGGCAGAAAAATCAGAAACATTAAATCAAATCATGGAAGATGCAACTTACCAATACTTCTTAGGTCAACTTGACGAAGCAGGCTTTGAAGATGCGATCGAGCGTTGGAAAGAAGCTGGTGGTCAACAGGTCATTGATGAGTATACAGAAGGTTATAAGGAACAGAATAACGGATAATGATATGAGCCCATCCATATAAGTGGTGGGCTCTTTCATTTTTATACTTCTTTTTTCTGTTTTCGGTACTTCCCTGGAGTAACACCTATTTTTTTTCGGAAGGATCGTATAAAATTTTGTGAATTATTATAACGTAGTCGCTCTGCTATATCTTTAATAGAAATAGAAGTCTCCTCCAAAAGTTTTTTAGCCATCTCCAGCCGATAATGAGAAAGATATTCGCTAAAGGATACATTCGTTTCTTTTCTAAACAAACTACTTAGATAACTTGTATTATAATGCAAGCGCAATGCTACACTTTCCAAAGTTAAATCCTGATCAAATTCTGTCTGAATAATATGGATAACTTGATCTGAGATGGAACGGTACTCCTCACCAACTCTTCGGTTGAATGCTTCCATGATTGGATAAATCATATGCGTTTTGAACCAGCTTTCCACTTCTTCTTTGGAACTAAATTGGTATAATTTATAAATCAGAGAGTGACTTTCATCTCTAAGATCCATTTCAATTAATAAACTCTCTGCTAATTCGAATAAATTATTCAGAAGACGAATAATTGCCATTTCATACTGTTCATCATTTATATTGCTAGCAAATATATGGTCAAGTATGTCTGCTAATCTCTCATCTATTAATTGTTTATTATTTGACTTCATTGCATCAAACAATTCATGTTGAATCTGCTTAGGGTAAAGGTTTATTACGAATGGAGAAGACTGAATCGTATCGTAATAAATAATTTTTTCTTGCCCCAAGGTTAACGTTTGTCTAAGTGAAACCTCGCTTTCTTTGTAAGCTATATGTAACTCTTTCAAATTTGGATAACTACTACTTACACCTATACTTACCGGTATTTTTAGGATCAATTTTATTTTTTCTTGGATAAAACAGATTAGATCATTTTTGATACATTCCTCCATAACAGTAGTTCTTAACACTGTTACTTGTTTATTCTCTATCACTACTGGAGGTAATGATTGTTTTTGATCGATTACATCTTCCACTATCGATTGAATAGCAAAAAGAATTATATCCTGATCCTGATGAATAAACTCTGTATCTTTAAATGAATCAATACGTATACTTATAACCGTATACTCCTCATTTTCACCCTCTATCATTCTATCATTTATTTCTTTTTCAGTGGCCTTACCTTGTATTAACTTATTTACGAAAAACTGATTTAATTGTCTATGTTGAGATTTCATCTTACCTTCCAATGTTTCATTTTTCGCTGAAATCAACTGAATATGATTTTCTATCTCTACTAGCTCATCTCGAAAGTTACTACCTGTGGAATCTTCCGTTTTTTCTTTCAATGAAAGAATTACCCTCCCAATTGGTGCGTACAATTTCCCAGACCCAATAATAGCAACAATAATTAATCCGAACAAAATAATGAAACAGACCATTAATGTAAACAAACCAATGGAGTGAGATGATTCCTTTATTTCATCGAGCTTTACCAAATTTATATAAATCCAGCTATTATAATTAGACCTCCGATATGTAACTAAGTAGCTTTTCTTATTCAATGGCATATAAAATTGTGATTGATCGCGGCTATCTATTTTCTCTAATAACTGATTTTTTAAAAACGTTTCACCTAAACTGTCATCTCCATGAGACATTACAACCTCACTTTGCTCATTTACTATGATAGTCATGCCCTTCTCATCATCAACAGAGATTCGTTTATTCAACTCACAAAGTGGAAGCATGGCAATAACATATCCCTTTACATGGCTACTGTTTAAAGGTAAACTTTTCACCATTTCTAGATAACGCTTACATTTTGTAGCAACATGTGCTTCTGCACCTAAGTGTTGCTCTTCTTGAAGTAACCAGGTTGAAGTACTATTAAGTCCTTCCATTTCCTGAATAGCTGAAAGATCATTCTGATTCAAATGCTTTAAACCTCTATTTCTAACCATCCATTCATAATCTTTGTTGATAAAAACTATATCTGTCACACCTGAATCAAAGCGTTGTAAATTATTCATTTCGGTTTTTAATTTTCTGTACAATGGAAATTGATTGGGTTCTAATGGCTCTTGTAATAATTGGTTACTAAGTAGTGACATGCCAAAGTTTGTTAATGATTGATCTACTTGTTTCAAAGCTTGTTCATACATCAATTGTGTCTGCAGGACATTATGTAATTTCTCTTTCTCTACTTGTTTTTGCATACTGTTCGCCGAATTAATATAAGAAAAAATCCCAACTATTACTACAGGGATAATCCCAAGCAACAAAGCAAATGACAAAAGTTTTATATAGAATTTGGAACTTTTTTTCAATACTTGGCCTCCCATCAGGATAAACTTTATGAAAACAGTTTATCATAAAAGTACACACTTCCCCTTCAAATATAAAAAAATAGCTGCTTATCACAGCTATTTTTTCATTTTATGAAATTAATTCTCTTTATATGAAACGTTAAATTCCTCTATCACATCTTCTCCACCAGATGTTTTCCACTTTTCGATAGCTTCATCAAATTCCTCTTCATCAATCTCTCCAAGTATATAATTAAAAGTTGCATCTACCATAATCGTTTTTAATTCTTCACTCTTCAGATCATATGTTTCAGAATCCAGTGTGATAGTAGGATTCTTGATTAAATACTCCTCATTATCTTTAAATAAATCATCTGCTTTCTCTCTTGCCTCTAAAGGAAAACTCCCTTCATATCTTCCATTCGTTTCAGGTTCTCCTATCTCCAGTGTTTGATATGGAATGACTTCCCTATCCAATTTCGCGGAATCCTCAATTGCCACTGCTTTCCCATCTTCTACTTCATAATGTTCCCCTTCTATTCCCCAGTACACAGTGTTCGCTATTTCAGGCTCCATTAATTTATCAAAAAATCCTAAGATGACCTTTAATTCTTCCTCTGTTTCCACAGAAGATTTCGGAAAGAAATAAGGATGATTATAACCAGGGATGGACCATATTTGGTACTCTCCATTAGGGCCCTTTATTTGATTATAAACATCTAATTTCATATTTGGAATATTAACTGAACCATCACTTTGAAGAGCACTTACATCACACATACAACCAATATAGGCACCTGCTTTACCAGATTTAATCATATCTTGTTGATCTGGTTTACTAGTTACAGGAAAATCTTGATTGATATATCCATTTTCATGCAGCTTTCTCATAAACTCTAATGTTTCCTGATACTCTGGAAACATAAAGGAAGGTAATAATTGGCCATCTTTCTCTCCCCATTCATTCGGAGTATTAAACCAGGACGCAATCGTATTAAAAGATCCATAGGCCAAATCACCTCTGTCAGCTAATCCAATTGTATCGTCTTTACCATTTCCATCAGGATCATTTTCAGTAAATTGTTTTAACATTTCATAAAATTCTTCCGTACTTTGTGGCGCATCTAATCCTAAATTTTCTGCCCAATCTTTACGATAAATGATTCCTTGTCTTGATAAAGGGCGACCTTGGTATAGAGAATATAACTTTCCATCCACTCTTGTATTATCTAAAATTTCTTCTTTTAATTTTTTTAAATTCTCAAATTCATCTAAGTAAGATTCTATCTCCCAAAATTGGCCGTCTCGGATCGCCTCTTTATATATACCCTCTATAGGAATGTTTGCGACCTCTGGCATACTATCTGTTGCAAATGAAGTATTCATTCTATCCTGATAATTATTTGCGGGAATATATTGCAGATTAAGAGAAATACCTGTGAGTTCTTCTATTTTCTCTTCCATTTTTGAATCAGGCGTTTCTGCGCTGTGCAGAGGCGTATATATCGTAATTTCATTTAAATCTTCACTTCCTTCTCCTGTGTTACCTCCCTCCTCATTAGAAGCGCTTTCATTATTGCTGCAACCAAATAAAACCATACATAGTACCATGAATAAAATAGCGGTTTTCAGCTTATGCATATAATCACCCTTTCTTTATTTATTCATATTGTAAAGTCACTTATTACATTCCGTATATAATCATCGCTTTGTCTTTCTAGCTAACATCAATACCCGCGCTTGGAATTCCAATATAATGATTGTTTTCTAAACATATGACACCAGCATTTATTTCTTCATCTAAATAGAAAGTAGCACCTTTTTAAGTAATTTCCAAAAATAGATGAAGAGCGATCTTCTCCTTAGGAGGAAGATCGCTTGTCTTTACTCAGCAAACATCCTCTGCACCTTCTCATAACTCTCCAACGTACCAATATCATAACGATATCCCGCAAATTGAAAAGCAAATACATCCTTATGCTCAATCAGCCACGGAATAAAATGCCCCGGTGCATCCGGGTTATTTCCCTCTTGCAAATATGTAACAAAAAATGGCAACGTCTCTTTTCGATACAGATAAAAAGGCGGTGCTGCCAACTGAGATTTTGGCATATTTGGTTTTTCCTCGAAGGATAATACCCTTCTATCCGTTGACACTTCCACAACACCAGTTCTTTTGAGTTCATCTAAATCGTCAAGTGCGTGGCAGCTGATACAATCGCTATCTTTCTCCATAAAAAAGGAGACGAAATCTGTTAATTGAAAATCAAACAAATTATCACCAGCAAGCACCAATAGGTCATCCTTTATCCCTTCGTGCTCTAAGACATATTGAATATCTCCGATGGCTCCGAGGCGAGTTTCATTAGAGGTCGTTCTGTCATTGATTACCTTGATTGGTTTCCTGCCATCATAATGACTTGTCCAGTCTTGAAAGCTTTTGGCAAACTTGTCATTCGTTACAATATATAGTTGATCAATTTCCGGTACTGCTTCGACTTTTTCCATGATTCGTTCCAAAATAGACTTGCCTGCCACTTCTAACAACGGTTTTGCTTTATGCTTCGTTAATGGGTATAATCTTGTGGCATATCCGGCCGCTAAAATGATACACTTCATCCAACCATCTCCTTGCGTCAACTCTCTCTTGATTCTACCATAAAGTGAGACGTCAAACTTATCAGGAAGTTATCATACGTTTATCCCCCACTACGAAAATCACTTTCTGCGCATCAACAGAAAGTGATCATCATTAGTCGCGTGAGAAAATATCACGCGTATACACCTTATTCAGACAATTTTTCAGTTCTTCTGTTACCCGATTGGCGACGATCACATCAACCGATTCCTTGAATTGTTCCAAATCAGGCTCGACATCACAGTCAAAAAACTGTTTCTCCACAATGGTAGGTTCATAGATGACAACTCGCATGCCCTTTTCCAACATCCGTCTCATCACGCCTTGGATAGCAGATTCTCTGAAGTTATCGGAATCAGTTTTCATCGTTAATCGATAAATACCAACGATTTGTGGTTGATTTTCCATTATTCGATTCGCAACATGATCTTTTCGAGTTTGGTTCGCGTCCACTACTGCCCGCATCATATTGTTTGGCACATCCTGATAATTGGCAAGCAGCTGCTTCGTATCTTTTGGTAAACAATAACCGCCATAGCCAAACGACGGATTATTATAATGGTTGCCAATTCTCGGATCAAGGCTGACCCCTTCAATAATTTGTTTGCTGTCGAGTCCTCGCACTTCCGCATATGTATCCAATTCATTAAAAAAAGCAACCCGCATCGCCAAATACGTATTCGCGAATAATTTAACCGCTTCTGCTTCAGTTGAATTGGTATACAGTACCTCAATCTCCTCTTTCTCAGCACCTTCTACTAATAACGTTGCAAACATCTCCGCTCGCTCTGACTTGTCACCAATCACGATTCGAGATGGATATAAATTATCATAAAGTGCCCGTCCTTCCCTTAGGAATTCGGGAGAAAAAATAATCCTATCGGTATGATGTTGTTTACATAGCTCTGCCGTAAACCCAACAGGTACAGTTGATTTAATGATAATCGTTGCATTTCCATTAATATTCATGATGTCAGCAACGACCTTCTCTACCGAACTTGTATCAAAAAAATTCCGATCAGGATCATAATTGGTTGGCGTTGAGACGATGATGATTTCTGCGTTCTTGTAAGCAGTCTTCTCATCAGTTGTTGCTAATAGTTGTAATGATTTTGTTTCCAAGTAAGATTCAATATCTTCATCTATAATAGGGGATTTTCGCAGATTAATCAGACCCACTCTTTCCTCACTGATATCCAGCGCCGTAACTTCATGATGTTGCGCAAGTAATATAGCATTGGATAAGCCTACATACCCAATCCCAACTACGGTGATCTTCATTTCCATCCCTCCAGTACTACTTACTGATCATTGTACTTTATTTTATGAGGAATTTTATTGGCTATGATGAATATTAACATAATCTTAAAAGTAATTTTACAAAAATTTACTTGCATTTGACAAGTGACTAAAAAAACCTGAGCTAACTAAAAATAGCCCAGGTTTTTTTTCAAAATTAATGTACTTCCAATATATCCGCAATACGCTTACTTGCATAACCATCACCATACGGATTGCTGGCTTTGCTCATTTTTTGATATTCTTCATCATTCTCTAACAGCAATTTAAAATTATTATAAATATTTTCTTCGTCTGTACCAACTAATTTTAATGTACCTGCTGCCACACCTTCTGGACGTTCTGTCGTGTCACGCATTACAAGTACTGGTTTTCCAAGACTCGGTGCTTCTTCCTGAATACCACCACTGTCTGTCAAAATCAAGTAGGAGGCCGACAAGAAATTATGGAAATCTATAACTTCTAATGGTTCAATAATACGAACGCGATCATTATTTCCAAGTATTTCAGTAGCTGCCTCGCGGACCACCGGATTCATATGGATAGGATAGATTGCTTTGATATCCTCATGCTCCTCAATGATACGTTGAATCGCTCTAAACATATTCCGCATCGGTTCACCGAGATTTTCTCGTCGATGAGCAGTAATCATGATTAATCGGCTGTCTTTTGCCCATTCTAGCTGCTCATGCTTATAATCCTCACGTACCGTTGTATGTAACGCATCAATAGCGGTATTACCTGTTACATAAATAGAAGCAGGATCTTTTCCTTCATTCACCAAGTTTTCTTGGGACATTTCTGTAGGTGCAAAGTTATATTTCGCTACAAGCCCAACCGCCTGACGATTAAATTCTTCCGGATATGGCGAATAAATGTTATACGTTCTTAAACCAGCTTCGACATGACCGACCGGGATTTGGGAATAGAAGCATGCTAAAGATGTTACAAATGTCGTGGATGTATCACCGTGTACCAATACAACATCAGGTTTCACTTCGTCCAGTACAGCTTTCATTTTGTCCAAAATTGCCGTTGTCACATCGAACAGTGTCTGTTTTTCTTTCATAATGGACAAGTTAAAGTCAGGTTCAATATCAAACACGTCTAACACTTGCTGGAGCATCTCTTTATGTTGACCCGTCACACATACAATTGTTTCCAAATTATTACGTGACTCTAATTCTTTTACTAACGGACACATTTTTATTGCTTCCGGCCTTGTCCCAAAAACGACCATAACTTTTTTCATCTTTTCACACCTTTCAAGAATAAGTATTATTCCTGATGACATTAACAAGTGAGTTTTACTCTATTAATAGTATCACATTTGTCTATTAACAATAAAAAAACTTCCCTCTGTTACAGAAGAAAGTTTTTTTATTTATGATAACTTCGTTTTTTCCTGAACTAAATCTTGAAGTATTTGATAAACATCTTCACCAATTTCTTCATTCTCAAGCGCAAATTCAATAGTCGTACGGATAAAACCTAGTTTTTCTCCAACATCAAAGCGTTTGCCTTCAAAATCGTATGCAAAGACACTTTGACTTTCATTTAATTGCTGGATCGCATCCGTCAGTTGAATTTCACCGCCAGCTCCGATTTTCTTGGCATCTAAATAGCCGAAGATTTTCGGAGATAAGACATAACGACCCATAATCGCTAAATTAGATGGTGCTGTACCTTTTTCAGGCTTTTCGACAAGATTATTTATAGCATACAAATTACCATCTTTACTTGCCGTATCTACAATTCCGTAACGGTGTGTTTCATTTTCAGGTACTTGTTGCACACCCAGAATAGAACCGCCAGATTGCTCATATTGCTCAATCATTTGCTGTAAACAGGGTTTTTCCGCTTTTACTATATCGTCACCTAGAAGAACAGCAAACGGTTCATCACCAATAAATTTACGGGCACACCATACAGCATGACCTAATCCTAGAGGTTCTTTTTGTCTTATATAGTGTAAATCTACTTTAGATGGTTGTTTAGTTTTTTCTAATAATTCATATTTACCTTTTTTCATCAGATTATCTTCTAATTCAAAATTATGATCAAAGTGATCCTCAATGGCACGTTTACCCTTACCTGTCACAATGATAATATCTTCAATTCCAGATTCAACTGCTTCTTCAATTATATATTGTATGGTTGGCTTATCCACAATCGGCAACATTTCCTTAGGCATTGCTTTTGTGGCTGGCAAAAAACGAGTACCCAAACCAGCTGCGGGGATAATCGCCTTTCTGACTTTTTTCATATTTATTCCTCCAGTGATGTAAAAATCATGAAATAACCAAACTCATGTTATCACATTTTTAAAATTTATCAAAATAATAATAGGTTTATGCTCCACCCTTCACTAACATACCATGCACCTTCTCGACTTCTTCACTACCCACAATCAAGTAATATATACCGTCAATGTTTGTCCCTTGTCCTTGCATCATATAACTGTCAAATTTCTTTCTCGTATCACGATAATTAGCAAAAAGATTCGTCATATCATTAAATTTCATATTGGTTACCACGTTATTTCCAAGCACATCTATCAATTCGTTGATTTTACCTGCTGACTGAAAACTTGCCCCTTTATCGATGATAGCCTTAATTACCTGGCGTTGTCTTTCCGTTCGGCCAAAATCACCATTCTGGTCTAAATGCCTCATGCGAACATAGCCCATCGTTTTAGGCCCGTCCATTTGAATCTCACCTTTTTGGTAATGATAGCCTTCCTTATAATAACCTTCATCATACCAGTCTAATTGATTCGTTACTGTGATACCACCAAGTGCATCGACTAAATCCGATAAACCTTCCATATTCATTTGAACATAATAGTCAAGATCAATATCGAGAAAATTTTCTACTGTATTAATTGACGTGTCTACGCCGCCGTATGCATATGCATGATTGATTTTATCCTGATATCCTTTTCCGACAATTTCTGTTCGAGTATCACGTGGAATACTGACGAGCTGCATTTCATTGGAACCCGGTTTCAAAGAGAGTACCATTAACGCATCTGAGCGTCCACTGTCCGTACTTCTTTCATCCACACCCAATAAAAGTATGTTTAGTGGCTCCTGTTCCTGCACTTTTTTCTCAGTCAAGTTCGTGTCGATTGTTTCCACTTCCTGGTGTACTTTATTATCGACGGTTTGCTGAGCTTTACTATATATCGAATATAGATATCCAGCGATTGAAAGGACAAAGATTAAGCATATACCAATCACAATTTTAAACCAAAGCGGTGTTTTCTTCTTTTCTTTCACAAGGATTCTCCTTCATTATTCACATTAATACGATAATTATTGACTTTATTTAACGGTTTTATTAGAAAAGCTTCATTTTTTAACGAATGCCAAAGCTTACCTTATACTTTGTTGTTAAATAACAATACTATCATTATAGGCCAAAGGAAGTAGATCTTCAATATTATCCATTAAAAGAGAGATGCCTGCTATAGACATCTCCTTTTCTCCATCATGATTTACTTACCAGGAACCATCCATTCAGCAAATTTTCCCGATTATAGTAAAATCGCTGATCATCTTCAAAACGCTTTACTGTTCCACCCGCTGCTTCGACAATCGCCTGCCCCGCTCCTGTATCCCATTCCATCGTTGGAGCGTAGCGTGGATAATAATCCGCTTTTCCTTCTGCAACCAGGCAAAATTTAAGCGAGCTGCCTGAAGAGACCACTTGCACATCTCCTTCTAAACTGTCAATAAAAGCTTCTGTCTCCTTCGACATGTGCGATCTGCTTGCCACTACATAAGTCACTTCCGTATCGCGCACTTCCGGGAGAGGAGTGCTTTTACTTATTAATTCCTCCAGATTAGCAGGTTTGACATTGGATGCATCAGCTAATTTATATGCACCAACGCCTTCTTCACCAAAATAAAATGTATCCAAGGCTGGTGCATAGATGGCTCCCAATTGCGGATATCCCCTATCAATCAGCGCAATATTTACAGTGAATTCACCATTTTTCTTGACGAATTCTTTCGTACCGTCCAAAGGATCCACCAGCCAGAATTGCTCCCAGTTTTTCCGTGTGTCATATGGCACCTGCTCCCCTTCTTCACTTAAAACAGGAAGCGTTGTTGTTAATTTTTTCAATCCCTCTTCTATGACTTGATGCGCCCGTTTATCGGCCATCGTTAAAGGTGATTGGTCATCCTTCTTTTCTACTTCAAAATCGTCTGCATACACATCCATTATCTCTGAACCTGCATCACAGCATATCCGAAACAGATCATATATATAGTTATGCATGATTTGCTCTCCCTTCTCACATCGTATTACATCGAAAAAGATACCACTAAAATGATGACAACCGGTACGATCACAAGCAAATAACCGACCGGATTGGCGAAATTGATCGACCAGCCGATGCCAAAACGTTTTTCCACAAATATCGATTTATCATTTGGATTAAAATAGAATAAACCCGCTTTCCAGTAGTGATCATCGTCGTAAATATCAGCAGACTTCTGATCAGTCGGCACTTTTCCTTCCAGATCAGAATCCACACTGCCTACTTTGATTGCCAAAAGAATTGTGCTGATCAAGACAAGCATTAAAAAACCTAGTGGCACCAATATCATCACTATATTACCGAACAACTTCTCATACAACACATTCAATTGCAAAAAGGTAAACAGCATCGTCATCAATAAATTGATCACCAGGAGGAACCAACTGGTATATTTACGTAATCGTAATTGACGCAGTTTGGCAGAGGTGTAATGTGCCGCATTCACTTTCATCCCGGATCGTCTGGTGGACGTGTGAATACTGAAGAACATTATTTGCAGCACGAATAATATCAGTGGCAACCCTAAAGCTGTCAGCCATGTTTTATCACTATATGCGTCTGGCTGACCATTCGGACCCCAATGCGTTGGAATCTGATCCGGAAGCTGATCAAATAATCGAATGGTCAGGATTATCGTTGCAGCCGTAACAATAACCGGAATAAATTGCACAAAAGCTGGTAGCATTTCATCTGTGGCCTGCTCTGTATCATTAGCGATTTGTGCTTGCTTTAACTGTTTGGACCAACTGCGTGCTTTCTTTACTTTCATCATTTTAAAATGGAAATAAAAATAAAGTGACAATCCTCCAAGCAACACGACAAAAGGAAGAAAACTGCCGAACAGTACCATTTGATCTGTACTGAGACCTTCCATTTGAAATACCAGAATCAGGCTTGCAAGCACTATAAGTCCAATCACAGTGGTTATACCTGCATACCGTTTTTTATATTGTCGCACCGTATGATTACTTGTTTCCTCTAATGGAATGGTTACGCCAAATACCACCGTACGTTTCACTACGAAAGGAATCACTATCTGCATGATACAGACAAACAAAAGGGTAAAAAATAAAGTAGAGAATTCCATGACCGCCACCTCCATCAAGTTTCTACTTTTATTTTACCACGCTGTCACACAACATACATCTCGAAATCTTTTACAGATAGATTTCTTTTTCTTTAAACTGCTGGAGTAACTGATATCGTCTTAATGGCTTCGTCAATAAAAACATCCAAACACGTACTAATCCCAAACACCCGATAACTAATAGTACTAAATGATTAACAATCAGAAATAAACTAAATCCAACTGTCATTATCAGAACCGACAATGACATGCCAACATATAATTCTATTTCGAATTGTCGCAAACCCTCTATCGCGTATCGTTTCAGTGTATCATTATCGAAATACAAACCACTTTTGCTGCTTTGTTCATACGTTTGGTGATCCATATATTTTGCAATGCCAAAACAAGCTGCCAGCGCGATCAAACACAAAAGAATATTTGTTAAAGGAATCTCTGCCTGTTGATATAAATTATTAAGAGCATTCGATCCGTATAATAAAATAAGAAAAAGTCCCATATACAAAACAGATGATTTTTTTCTATAAGAAAATTTATAAAGCCTGTTTGCTTTCTGGTCATAAAATAATCTGTAAATATCCGCTTCTCGATATATTGGTATTAGCATTATGAATTATTCCATTTCAAATGTTGATCATTGCTATGGAGGAGAGTACTTCTGATTGTTACTAATTTCATCATGTTCGTTCCTTTCTGTTTATAAAGTGAGACTTCATTCAGTGGAAGATTTACGGACGGTTAGCGCCGTGATAAAGTTTAATCCTTGCCATTGGCATGCGATAAACATAGGCACTAAAAATCAAAAAGAAAAACAACGAAAAAAACAAGACAACCAAAGATTGATTCAGAATAAAAACCAACGCTAAAATTAAAAACACAAGAAAACATCCAGCTACAATTCCTATTTCAAATTGATAGAGTTTTTTGCCTTGTTCAATATATTGCTCGACCATTGACTCTGTTAGATAAATCTCCGTCATTTCTTCATAGATGTATTTCTGGTAAAACACCCTGCCTGCCCACGCTCCTAAAATAACGCCAATACCGATTATTACAAAACATATTACTGTTGGAATATGAAGTTGAACACTCTCTATAGCTCTCATAATTGCGAGCACAACGAAAAAGCCGATCCAATAATATGTATGATTTGTTTTTTCTTCTTTATGTAATGCTTTATACGTTGTTCGTTTCTCTAAATCTAAGAAAATAGTATGGTTGCGTCTATTTTTAATATTTTCTGTATAGATAGGAATCAGCTTCACTTTCTCTCACTCCTTAGCCTTTTTACAATCCAGGATTGACTTCTTATTGAAGTGTATCACAAATTCAATGGGCGAATCATTTCGGTTACTCTTTTAAATAATGTACACTACCAGATCTTTTCATACCATCTACATACAAATTCAAGCAATATTCCCTACATGTTATTCTTATTCCGATCCTTTCCGATTAATCTTTTGGCAAACTAAAAGAAATAAGAAAGGTGGTGCAGATTTTGTTAACGTTAGATAACATCAGTAAATACTATGCTAAACATCAGGCTGTAGCGAATGTGTCAATGCATATCCCTCGCGGCACTTGCTATGGGTTAGTTGGACCAAATGGTGCTGGAAAATCAACCTTGCTTAAAATTATCGCTTCCATTATTCAGAATTATAGCGGAGCCATTCAATTTGCCAGCAGCGACACTCGGATCGGGTATATTCCCCAGGAAATTTCGTTAGAAGAAAAAATAACAGCAAACGACAATCTATTGTTTTTCGGAAGACTATCTGGCTTACGAGGAAAAAGATTAACTAAGCGGGTTGATGAGGTTTTATCCGAAATTGGACTCACCGAACAAGGAAGAGACAAGGTTGGTACTTTTTCAGGAGGGATGAAAAGAAGATTAAATATTGGCTGTGGCTTGCTCCACCAACCAAACCTCATTATTATGGATGAACCTACTGTCGGCATCGATCCCCAATCAAGAAGATATATTTTCAGCATGATCGAACAATTAAAAAAGGAAGGATGTACGATTATATACGCTAGTCACTACATGGAAGAGATTGAGCAACTATGTGATGAAACTGCCTTTATGGACAATGGAGAAATTATCGAAAAAGGACGTATCGAAAGCTTAATTGAAAAACATGCCGTTCCATCCATTTATGTAAAAGGACAGGAATGTTTACCTGCTGTTCTTTCCGAAACAGATTCGGTTATCGAGAAAGATGGCGGCTATGTCATCACGACCAGTAACCCGCTCACTTCAATAGAACAAATCATCCGCAACTGCCAGGGACATCACGGAGAACTGGAACGACTTGAACTAGTAAAGCCACGCTTGGAAGACATTTTCTTCTCATTAACCGGAAGTCAACTGAGAGATTAAATAAATTCTACAAACTAAAAGAACGTATAATACGAATTTGGATTTTGTGAAAAAATAATTGGAATTATTATCAAAAACGAAAGGAGAATGTAAATGTATGCTATTATTACGAAAGAACTAAAGAAAAGCATTCAGGATCGTGGTTTGTTATTTTGGACATTACTACTACCTATTATATTCACGGTACTATTTATTTCCGTTTTTACTTCCGGAGTGACCGAAGCAGAGAAACAACAGGTAATTGTCTCTATTGTCTCTGGCTATACGATTATGTTTGTTTTTTTTATCATCATTTCCATGGTAGATTCATTTATTAAAGATAGTGAGATTGGTATAATTGCAAGAATTGCCAGTACTTCTCTACCATCTCATTTCTACTTACTGGGCAAATGGATTTCATATATGGTTTTGGTTTTGCTGCAAATCGTGATATTAACGATATTCGGTAAATTAGTTTACGATATTCCATTACAACAACCTCTTTATTTAGTCACGCTATTTCTTTTTTTAACGATCATGGTTACCGGGTCAGGATTAGTAATGGCGACCTTGGTAAAAAGCCTGAATATGGGGATTGCGTTAACCCAAGTAGTCGCACTGGGAGGGGCTGTGCTAAGCGGCCTCTGGATTCCGATCGAGATGATGCCAGCTTTTATCCAGCAAATTAGTCAATTCCTGCCACATTATTGGGCGCATCAGGCATTTCAGGATGCAATGGCTGGCACACTTCTTCTTTTCGATCTTTTTCAAACGTTACTTGTTTTACTGGGATTCAGTTTAGTTGGATTTATCATAGCTTGGTTAGGTTATCCAAGTTTCTTAAAAAGAGCGAAAGGTTAATTAATTAGGGGGCTGAATGATGAAAGTAAATATCGATATTAACGAAGATCATCCGGAACCATTGATTACGATTCAGACGAATGAATGGACAGAAGAACTGGAAGAAATCATCGCAATCATTAAAGGCAGGAATCGTAAACGTTTGTTTGGAATCGAATCTGATCAAACCGTTCTGCTGGATCCGCGTGAGATTGAATTTGTGTATGCCGAAAGCAGACGGATTTTTGCATGTATCGGAAATCGCAAACTGGAAATCAGAATGAAACTTTACGAAATAGAATCGATTCTCGCCCCCTATAATTTTATGCGTTTTTCTAAATCTGTCATTGGTAATCTTAATCACATTGTCAGCTTTGAGTTGTCCTTTAATGGCAACCTCTGTGTTCACTTTCAATCAGGAAGTAAAGAATATATTTCACGAAAATATGTCACACCTATAAAAAATAGATTGGCTATGGGAGGGTAAGAAGATGATTATAGAAGCACTGAAACGAAGTATGGTTGGAATAGCGTTCGGAGGCATTATTACGTTCATTGCCATCACCATTGTCATGTCGACCGGTACGGAAACTTCGGTCTCAGAGATATGGTTTTATATGCTTTGCTCGTATATCTTAGGCATTTATTTTGGGTTATCTTCGTTTATTTTTGGAGATAATAGCTGGAGCCAACTGCAGCAAACGATTATTCACTTCACCCTGTCCATCCTTTTCTATTTTATCATTGCACTTTCCGCAGGCTGGATTAAGATGCAGCTACCGGATATACTAGTGACTACTATCATTTTCATCATTATTTATCTAGTATTTTGGACTGGCTACTATTGGTATTATAAAAAGGTAGAAGAATCAATGAATAAGAACCTGCGTAATCAAGAAAAGAATTCTGAGTGATGCTGGGAAGATGCCTTCTCCCCATCTCTTCGCTTCCTGTGGTGCCCCACGACTTGCGCAATTCTAGTTGACATGCGCTATGGTACGGATTCTATAAAAGGAGACAAAACTAGCGGGCTACACCATACATTTGTCTCCTTTCTTTTTAAATAAGACAAATCTCGGTGCAACGCTTCTCACTTTTAATTCCTTTCCGATTAATCATCACCACACAGATTGATATCCCCCCTATCCTAAAAAAGCGCAAACTGCACACATGCAGTTTGCGCTTTTTTGCTGTTCATTCTAAATAGTCAATAGCCTCTTTAACAGTCGCCATCGTTGGAATGCTTAACATGGACTGATTGCAGTTCGTGCTCACGATATTCCAGGCTATTTCCGGGCGGATTCCGGTGCATATTGTCTTTATTCCCATTAGCATTAACATTTTTACAAATTTATTCATAAGTTCGATGACTTCGCTCGTCATCGCATATATTCCCGAAACATCGATGATTAGATGTTCCACTTTTTCATTTTGAAAGTATGTACAAAAATTTTCCTTAAGATACGCAGAACGTAAAGCATCGATTTCACCGACAAGTGGAAGAATAGCTATTCCTTCTTTGACAGGTACAAAAGGCATCATCACTTTGTGCAATTCTTTTTCCAACCGTTTTTTCTCTGTAATATCACGAATCGTTGATTGGATGGCTTCTGTATCTCCATACATAACCGGATGACAGAAAAGCTCTACCTCGACAACGGTACCATCGATTCTGTACACAGCTGTTTCTACTAATTTGCCAACTTGTTTATCTTCCTGTCCTCTATAAATTCGCTGTACAATAAAATCCCGATATTCCTCGGTAAATACTTCCACCACATTCGCACCAATTATTTCTTTTTTATTCCCGCCGAAAAACTCAGCGCCAGCTTCATTTATGTAGAGAATGGTATGATCAGAATGAATGACCGTTGTTTCAAAAGAACATTCCACAATATGGTGGTGCATGCTTTCTTTTTCAGATATCGTTAACTGCTCATCAAAAGAAACCAATGGAATCACTCCTTGACAGCTAGAATATTCTCACTATTTTATCATAATGATAAGAATATTCCAGAGACCTTAGTTGCTTCTTTATCGAATAGTGACCGGTTCTGTTGACCCATATCTAGTGATGAAAAATGGGAATGCCTTATATGACATTCTGACAGAACCAACCAGTTGAAACCTTTTATACTTTTCGTCCGTATATAGAGGAGAGAGGAGTTGGAAAGATTTGAAGAAAATGGTGTTACTACTGACTATTCTTGTTTCAATGTTTGCACTGCCACAGCACGTCTTCGCTGTGGACTATTCGATAGAAAATACTGAAATCAACGCTTACTTACAGGAAAACGGTGATGTGCAAGTAACCGAGCAGCACACCTATCAATTTGATGATGAGTTTAATGGCATCACCCGAGCACTTATACCGAAAGAACAGACACAAATTATAGATTTCCAAGCTTCAGAGAACAACACAGCACTAACGGTGGAGCAGGAAGAAAATCTATATAAAATCTATCGAAGTGGTTCAGACCAGAAGATTAGCATCGATCTTTCTTATACGATTACGAATGGTGTAGAAGTATATACGGATTTGGCACAATTTTACTGGCCATTCTTTGACAACAGTAATGAGTCTGCTTATCTCAACATGGATATTTACATTCATCCACCCCAATCTACTGGAGACGCACTCGCCTTAGGATATGATGAAGCTTACGAAACATCAACTATCGCCCCAGACGGTGTAGTCCATTTCGCCATGGGTGAAGTGCCGAGCGGAAGAAATGGAGATATTCGAGTAGCTTATGATGCATCACTATTCGCTGCTTCCACTATGTTCGATGGCACGATTCGCGAAGAGATGGAAGCTGATCAGATAAGATTAGCAGAAGAGGCGGCCGCCTACGAAAATAGAAAGGAAATGTTGAGTCGTATATCGCCATATTTAATAAGTGGCGTTACGATATATTTACTCCTGCTGTTTATAACGGTGTGGCGAAGAAAGCAAAGTCGATTATTGGAAGCAGAACGGAGCATTTCTTCTTTACTATCTCTACCAAATTCAAACATGAGTCTGCCTGCAACCATACTTTATATGAGAAATATGTCGCCAAAAAGTGACTTGCTGGTTGCGGCATTACTAGACCTTGTTAGAAAAGGATATGTCAAACGAGATGGTGACCGTACATTTGTCAGTGTCGATTCTAAGCAAGATTACCAGCATGAAAGCATCTTAATAAATTGGTTATTTCATAAAATAGGTGATCATGGTGTTTTCTCCTTATCAGCTCTTGACACTTATGTACAAGATAAACACAACCACTCAGACTACCACAGTGATTATCAGAAGTGGGTCCAAGCTGTAAAAAAAGAGCTAAAAAAACACGCGCTGATTGACAAACAGATAGGCTTGCGCTGGATGACTGCAATTGTCGGTCTTTTCCTTATCCCATTCAGTATCATTCTTGGTGTGCATTCTATTTTCACGCCAATGGTTTTCTCTATTATGTTGAGTCTCATCTTTATACTGTTCGCGATGATCTATCAGCCCAAAACAGTAGAAGGAGTACGTATCAAACAACAATGGGAACAACTTCATTCCAATTACAGTAATATCAGTGAACAAGAGTGGAACGACTGGATGAGTGATCAGCAAATGCAGGCATACATTTATGCGATTGGTACGGGACATAAGGCAATGCAAAAGAAAAGCGAACACCTTAGCAAGAGCTTCACCGGACCCGCTACAACGGACACTACCTCGCAAACCAATGACATAGTGATGTTAGTTTTGATAGCTAGTACTATGACCCAGGAATTTGACAAAGCGGGTACCATCGTTTCGGCTACTACAAGTAGTGGCAATGCAGGTGGCGGAGCTGGAGTCGGTGGTGGAGGCGGCGGCTCAGGTGCTTTTTAGCAGTAACGTCCCCCTATCATAAACGGTTAACACCGTGATAAAAAACGGAGATGTGTGCAATATGCCCACATCTCCGTTTGAATGTTAAATCTCTGCTCCATGTGCCACATGAATCATTTTTTCATCACTATTGTTATCTCTTTGTTTCACTCCACGCTTCCAGACCGTTTGTCGTGGAGGGCGTTCTAACAGAATCTGCCTGAGATTGGTAGTGTCAAAGAGAATCAAATCGGCTTGGTTATGCAGTGCGATTCCATATTCCTCCAATCCAATCGCTTTGGCAGCATGTACTGTGGCCATGTCGAGCAATAATTCAGCATCTTGCTTGGTTCCTAATTGGGCTACCTGTGCAAGCAATAAAGCAATATCTAACGGATCACCAGTACCGAATGGTGTAAAAGGATTTTGAATATTATTCGTACCGAAACTGACATTCACTCCTTTTTCTATCAATAACTTTACGGGCGTGACACCGCGTCTGACACGTTCTTGGTCGGATCTGCCGTTTAAGAATAAATCAGTTGCCGGTAAGGCCATCACCGAGATGCCAGCTTCTGCTATATCTTCTGCTATCAGCTGGGCCTCATGATAAGGAACTGAAGCGAGTGATGTCAGATGTCCTACTGAGACTCTTCCTTGATAGTCGTATGCTAACGTCCGCTTCACAATATCTCGAATCGCCAGCTGCGTGGGATCATCTGAAAAATCAACATGAAAATCAATAGGTTTATTCCATTTAGCTGCTAATGCAAACACAAAATCAATATGTTCCACAGCATCGTCATCATTGTAAGGAATTCCACCAACAACATCCGCACCTAGCAACATTGCTTTTTCCATTAAATCAGCCGTCCCCGGTTGCTTAAAAATCCCTTCCTGAGGAAAGGCTACTAGCTGAATCTGCAATTGATCCCGAAAGGTTTCCCTTAAATCTGATAACACTTCCATTCCCTTCAAACCAACAATTGGATCCACTTCTACATGACACCTTAAATGCGTCACACCGTATCCAATACATTTCTCTAACACTTTAATTGATCGCTCTCTTATATCCTCTTTGGTAAAAGATTTCTTTAATTCACTTGTAAATTGAATGGCTTCTGTTAGATTAGTAGCATCCTGCTCCATCTGATCTAACAGATAGGCCTTATCTAAATGAATATGCGGTTCTACAAAACCAGGTAAAAGCACATTTCCATCCGCTTCGATTACTTCTTTGGCAATTGCAGCCTCATCCTCTGTCTCCGCTAAATACGTAATGATTCCATCACTAACTCCTACATCCATTCGTTCTGAAGAGTGAGGAATGGTAACGTTATGAAACAACAGATCCAGCATGATTCATCCCCCCACACACTATTGTCATGACAAACTAAAAAGCTATTGTTCTTGCAACACTTTGTTATTCAACTCTGATAACATGTTCCGGTAGTTAAATTGGACATCTTCTAAATGCCGCTGCATGAATAATCCCGCTCTTTCCGAATCTTGTTCTGTTACGGCTTTTAAAATTTCCTGATGATAGTAAAGGGCATTCTCAACATCGTCATTAATCGCCATTTCCATTCTTACTTTCTTAAAATTGTCTACGACCGAGTGATAGACGGAGGCAATAACATCATGATGGGTAGCGTATGCTAATGCAGCATGAAAGTTCAAATCGGGAACGATAATCGACGTACCATTCGAAATACAACGTAACAAATCTTCGTTAGCTTGCTCCAACCTGCTCAGGTCATCCTCACTTCTTCTCTTTGCTGCCAAATACGTAATCTTCACTTCCACGCCTTTGCGAAATTCTAGAAGATCCATTGATTTGTTCACGTCAAGTGAAGGAATCCAGGTTGTTAACTCATCTAGTTCCTGGTCCTGTATCGTGGTTTTTAAGTACGCTCCTTTACCCGGCTGCTTTTCCACAATACCGCGCTCAGCCAGTGTTTGCAAAGCTTCTCTGACCGAAGACCTGCCAACCTCCAGCAATTGCACCAATTCACGCTCTGAAGGTAATTTATCTCCAGCCTGCAGTTCTTTTTTACGAATAAAATCTAACAAAAATTTTAGTACCGTTTCACTCACTACAATCATCGTCATCCCCCCGATTGGTTTAATGGTATGACCGGTCTTACCAGATAGGAGACAGCTAAGAAATCACACCTTGATATGCTGCTTTTAGCTTACGCTGCTTTCATTCCGATGTCTTGCAGTACGTAAAGTTTTCTAACGACAATTATCCAGTAATTCACCCTTCTCAGCAATTAAATTTCCACCTGCAAAAACCGCTTCTCTTCTCGGTACAATTGCCATCGCCTGTTGGATATTTTGCGCATCTACTAAGACAAAATCAGCTTTCTCCCCGATTACTGGTTCCAATGAACGACTCGTTATATAGGAATAAGCTGCTATCAACTGTTCGTCTGTGACCCAGCCATTTTTTTCAGCCAATCTCGATCCCCTTCTTAATAAATCTCCATCTCCATAAGGTGACCATGCATCTTGAATATTATCGGTCCCTACTAAAAAAGAGAGCTCATTATTGATCATCGATTGTAGGCGTGGCATCGGACGGTCGATTGGCACACTGGAAATTATCGAAATATCATTCTCTCGCAATGCTTGATAAGTATCCTCTAATTCATCATCGCTTAACATACCTAAACAGTAGGCATGACTGACGGCCACTTTCCCTTGTTTCCCTGTTTGTTCTGTTAAATCAGCAACCCGGTCTATCGTGTACTTTCCTAAGTGCCCCGGATCATGCAAATGTAAATCGATTCCTTTATCAAATGCTGCCCCTAAATCAAACATCGCTTCCAAACTGCTATCCAACCGTTTCTCCAAACCACCTGGATCCACGCCGCCAACTAGATCAGCACCATTTCGTAAAGCTTCTTTCATCACAGCTACCGAATCCGATAAAAGCAAACCTTGTTGTGGAAAAGCGACAATTTCGATCTCCATCTTGCCACGCATTTCTTCACGTAACAAAGTGACAGCTTCGAGGTGTTTTAACCCAAGACCTGGATCGACATCAACATGAGTACGGATCTTCGTTGTGCCATGCTGCAACATTAATTCCGCCATAATCTTTACTCGTTTTTGCACAGAGTTTTCCATTGTTTCTAATAAGCTTTTTTCAAATGTTAATTGCCCTGGTAACGTTATAAACGGCTGCAAAGAACGCCATTTTTCACCAACAAGATGCTTATCCAGATGACAGTGCATATCGTTTAGCGTCGGCAAATAAAGTAGTCCCTTCGCGTCATATACATCTGAAGAAGAATCCACCTTGTCAGTTGTAACCTCTTTTATCTTGCCATCTTCAATTACTATGTCACTTCGCTCTCCATTTAACGTGACGTTCTTAATTAATTTTTCCAATTGCTTTTTCCTCCTTATTTACGAATGGAGAAACAGTGGAGAAAGCCTCCACTGTTTTCACTATTAAGATTCCGTCAAGTAGTCATTTGTAAAGATGTCAGATGCCTCGATTTCGACTTCCAGTACACCTGCTTCAGTGAGCTGATCAATTAACGTCGCCCATCTTTCCTCTGACATATAACCAAAACCTTTATCTTCCGCGTCCCCAACGAAGATAAAATCCTTACCGACTTCCATGCCATATTCGTTTGCTTCCATCGTCATGTCCGGATTGACCTCATGGATCTCATCTAATGTAGTATCAGGGGACTCCTTAAAATGGTTCCAGCCTTCGACAAAAGCAGATACGAATTTTTTAACGGTTTCTTCATTTTCTTCTAAGTAATCCTTTGTTACATATAATACATATTGATACGGATTATAGCCAGAATCTGATATTAACTTCGTCTCTGTCTCGATTCCCTGTTGTTCCATAAAATATGGTTCTCCTGTGACATACACTTGATTAACAGATTCTTCATCGTTCATAAAATTGGTATGGTCGCCAGTAAACGCGATCTCATTAACATTACTTAAATCGTATTGGCCTTTAAAGTATTCCCAATAGGCAATACCAGACTGAATAAAGACGGTACGTCCGTTAATATCTCCGAAATCTTCAATCTCATGACCTTTATGCGTCATCATCGCCTGAGGACTATTCTGATAGATTGCCG
Source organism: Gracilibacillus salinarum (assembly GCF_022919575.1). NCBI lineage: Bacteria > Bacillati > Bacillota > Bacilli > Caryophanales > Bacillaceae > Gracilibacillus > Gracilibacillus salinarum. The sequence goes on from NZ_CP095071.1 coordinate 1,673,186, forward strand.
CCAGTGCGACTAGATCAATCCCTTGATTTTTTGCTACTAATAACTGATCCCCATGAACAAGCCCGAATTCGGCAGAGCCAGAAGCAACCATTTGAACCGAAGAAACCTGCGGACCACCAGGTTCTATCGTTACGTCCAAGCCATTCTCTTCGTAATAGCCTTCCACATCAGCAGTATAAATACCACCATGGCCAGCCTGTGCAAACCAGTTTAGGACAATTTTCACCGGTTCAATCTCTGCTGTTTCTTCCGTAGCTTCCTTCTGGTCTTCCCCTTCTGTTTCTGCACTTCCTGTTTCCTCATTTCCACAAGCTGCCAACATTAATAAAACGGCCAAACCGACAACAAATAAACCACTTTTCCAAAGTCCCCCAAGCTTGTTCATCTCTTCACTTCTCCTTTTTTTGATTTATTTTTCTACCTTCATTGCTGACTCATGCCAAGAACGAAGCAGTAGGTGAGAAAACAAATTGACCAATAGATAAAAACTTATCCCTAATACGGCTGCAGCAATGCCGCAAGCAAATAGATACGGTGTTTTCACCTGGACAGCAGCAACGGTAATTGAATAACCGATTCCACCTTTTCCACCGCCGATTCCGGCTATATATTCGCCAACGATCGCTCCCACGATTGATAGCGTACACGATATTTTCAAACCTGCCATAATATACGGCAAAGCTGATGGAATCCGGAGACGCCACATCCGCTGCCATTTTGAGGCATTATATAAGGTAAACAGATCGTCTAAATTTTTATCAACCGAATTCAAGCCTAATAATGTATTAGAGATAACAGGGAAAAATCCGATTAAAAAGGAAATAACAATGATCGAATTAAATCCGGCACCAAACCAGATCACGACAATCGGTGCCACGGCCACGACCGGTATCGTCTGCAACAGAATCGCATATGGGTAAATACTGCGCTCCAACACTTTTGAGCTAGCCAAGAGTACAGAAGCTAATATGCCAATCACACCTCTAACAATAAAGCCTAGCACCGACTCACCGACTGTAATTTGAATCGCCGGCCATAATAATGACCAATCTGTCACAGCTGCGTTTATAACATCTGACGGCTTTGGAAAAATATAAGGCTGTAATCCTAAAATAGCAGGGACTAGCTGCCACGCTGCAATAAAAAGGATGAATGCAATAACGGGACCAAGATAAACAGCTCTGAATGTATCCCAAAAACGGTTCTGCTTCACATTGATTTTCTTTTTGACTACTTTACTAGTCAGTTCTGTCGTTGACATCGCCATTACTTTGCCTCCTCGCGTTCTTGACGACCTTCCAGCTTCTCTGAGGCAAGGTCGACATATTCATTAAATTTAGGATTGGTTCGGATACTGGCTGGCCTTGGAAAAGGAATATCAATGTCTATTACAGATGATAATCTCCCTGGTCTAGCCGACATCACCGCAATTCTGGTAGATAGTAATACTGCTTCAAAGACATTATGTGTCACAAACAGAATCGTCATTTTTTCTTTTTGCCAGATATCAAGCAATTCCTGCTGTAAAGTTTGTCTCGTAATTTCATCAAGTGCTGCAAAAGGTTCATCCATCAGCAGCAGTTTCGGTTTTGCCGCTAATGCCCGTGCTATCGATACACGCATTTTCATTCCACCAGATAATTGACGGGGGTATGCTTTTAAATAATCTGCAAGTCCGACCATTTTCAGGACGCGAACTGCTTCTTTTTTCTGTTCTCTTTTGCTGCCTCCTCTGAGCCTCAGTGGCAATAACACGTTATCGAGGACTGTTTTCCAAGGTAATAAATTTGCGTCTTGAAAAACAAAAGCAATATCATTCGTATCTTGGATTAATTCCTTTGGAGAATGACCAAACACTTCGACCTCACCGTTTGTCGGCTCTCCTAATCCAGCAACCATTCGTAGTGCAGTAGATTTTCCGCAACCTGATGGACCTAGAAAACAAACAAACTCTCCTTCATGCACGGTTAGATCAAAATCACTTAGTGCAATGGTTTCATTGTTAAAGATTTTGTCCACTTGCTTAAACGCCACAGCCTCTTTCATGACGAACGCCTCCTTTATTGTATTAGAAAAATGGGCATGCTCTTCGCCCTTCTAGTGAGTGCCACTGTTTTTCTTACTACTGGTACACTTTATTGTTCATTCATTAACGCACCATTAAAATAAGTGAATATTCTGAATGTTTATCTGGTATGACTGGTCTTACCAGATCAGATGTCTTTATTTCTTGTACATAAAGATAACACCCTATCATAACTGCAGTCTTGCGCTAAGGAAGAAAATCTGACGTGGTTTGTTGGGCATCATTTATAACCAGTTTGCGACTGAAAATCTCTTCCCGCATATTTTGTCATTTTACGTCCATAATAAAGTGAGACTTTGATCAGTGGGGTGTTTTTGACTCCCACTGATCATTAGCGAAACTTATCAGGGGGTTAGCGGCTGTTTTCTCCTACTTAGCTTCTTTGTGATACTCATAGCTTGAAGTGGGAGGCTTACAGACGGGTAGCACCGTGATAAAAAACGGTGTAGCATACATAAGGAGGGAACATAATGGAGATCAAAGAAAAAGTAGCTGTCATCACAGGAGGAGCATCCGGCATTGGGTTTGCCACAGCCAAATTACTTGCTGAAAAAGGGGCAAAAATAGTAGTCGCTGACTATAACAAAGAAGCTGGTGAAGCAGCCAAACAGGAAATAGCGAACAGCGGTGCAGAAGCAATATTTGTGGATGCTGATGTATCTAACGAAGAGAATGTAAAAAGAATGATTGATACCGCTGTCGAACAATTTGGACAGGTCGATATTATTTTCAACAATGCTGGAATCGGTGTACAGGGAATGACCCATGAGCTCTCTTATGAGGACTATCATAAAGTCATCGCGATTAACCAGGACGGGGTGTTCTTCGGTTCCAAGTATGCCGTCCAGCAAATGCTGAAAACAGGTGGCGGCGTGATCATCAATACCGCATCTATTCTAGGCAGTGTCGGGGAACCGACTGCTTTTGCCTATAATGCGTCAAAAGGTGCCGTTAATTTGATGACCAAATCCCTTGCCCTGCAATACGCAAAGGATAATATTCGTGTTAATGCCATCGCTCCGGGATATGTGGAATCAGGCATGGTCAACAAAGAAAGCCTTGGCGATTATTATGATGGTTTAGTAGCAAAGCATCCTCTCGGCCGACTCGGACGCCCAGAAGAAATCGCCTCAGCAGTCGCCTTTGTGGTAGAAAATGATTTTGTGACAGGAACTACGATTATGGTCGATGGCGGGTATACTGCCCAGTAAAAAAGAAACTCCCCCTTACTTGGGGGAATTTCTTTTACTTATTTCTTTTACTTAGGTGAAACAAGATCACACGCTTCTGCCGGCATCCAATGCTCATCCTTGCCATCCCACTTGACATTACAGCCTAGTGGATTAGTAAGAGGCGTACTAACTTTCTGACCAGCCACATGTTCGGTAATCGCATTTTCCAGATCATTGACGGTCGCCTTTTCAGATTCACGCGGATTATCCAGACCACGTCCGGTATATACTAAGCGTCGATCTTCATCAAACACAAAAAAGTGCGGCGTGCGCAATGCGCCATATACCTTCGCGACTTGCTGGGACTCATCACGTACATATACCCAAGGAAACTGTTTTTCCTCCATCCGTTCCACCATACCCTCGAACGAATCATTTGGCTTCGTCTTCACACTATTCGCATTGATACCGATAAACTGAACACCTTGCGCAGCAAACTTCTCCGCCGTCTTGCGCGTGACTTCATCCGAGCCAACCACAAATGGACAATGATTGCACGTAAAGAAAACCACTAACATTTTCGCATTTTTAAAATCTGCTAAACTGTAAGTCTTGCCATCTGTAGCCGGCAATGAAAAATCCGGCGCCTTCTGTCCCAATTCTAACGTAAAAGCCATTACTATCTACCTCCTCCAGGTAATTCTTTATGAAAACGTTAACAGATATATGATTGTAATTCAATTTTAATGCTTTGGAGGAAACTGGGTGGCTGCTATTTGCTATTGTTTGCTTTTATTTATTAACGGTATTTATATTTTGATAGCTTTTCTTTTAAACGAGACAAATCTCCTTACACTACTATCTACTTTTGGTTCCTTTCCCGCTAAACGAGACAAATCTTCCTGCACCACTAGACACTTTTGGTTCCTTTACCGATAAACAAGACAAATCTCCTTGCACTACTAGCCACTTTTGGCTCCTTTCCTGTTAAACGAGACAAATCTCCTTGCACTACTAGCCACTTTTGGTTCCTTTCCTGTTAAACGAGACAAATCTCCTTACGCTGCTAACCACTTTTGGCTCCTTTAGATTCCAACTCACCTCTATCCTTCTTCTCCACCGCTATGTTCTTGATTCTACGTAATGGGACCCCCTTCCTGTACCCTCGATGTTAAAATGTTTTTGTAATGTGTAGCTTATTTGCTTTGTTGTAACCATATTTTCGCACCAATCTAGCAATCTGCTTCTGGTAACTGGTTCTTCGGGGTACAATGTTTTAAATTCTGTTACCATTCTCATTATCGCCGATTGAACAGTCTCCAGTTGTCCACAGTTGGCGCAGTGGCATAACTTTCCTTCTCTTGTGCAGAAGTGATGACACCATTTACACGGAATACCTTTTTTCAATTCTTGATAATGGAATTCAGGTAATTGCTGATAAGGCGGTTCTGCTAAACGGATCGTATTCAGTTTTTCTGCCAATTTATTAAATGTGGGATGGAGTTTATTCGATTCTTGAAATTGTTTGAAGTAGTAGTTCAACTGGGTAGGTAGTATAATTCGAGATGATAACGGAGCTTGGAACAAAGTACACTCGGGGTTTACAAATACAACTGCTGCTTGGATTGGAACATGCACGCGTAACTTTTCCAGCAACTGGGCAAATAACGTTTCGCATCGTTGTAGTTGTGTTAATGGATCGTCCATCAATTTTCCAGATCGGACATATAATTTGTCGTTTTCGTAATAATATTCCCCGGGAAAGTTTTTGATCTCATACAGATAGATGGTGTTTTTGCCGAATAGTAGGTGATCAATTTGGAAGAACTTTCCGTTACAGGACAGCCAGATATCACCAATCGATAGTAGCTGATCGGATAATCCGGTTACATACGATTCAAACAGCACCTCCCCTTCATATCCCCTTCGCAACTTTCGGTATTTATTTGACTCTGCCTCTGATAGACTTTTCCTGCGACTGATATATTCAAAGACTTGCAACTCCAACGGTTTCCTGCGCATCTATCATGCCTCCTTTCCGTCATCTTACCAAGAATAAAAAAAAGGTCTAATCGGTATGAGAATAGGAATTACCTTTTTCCCGATGATTAGACCTTAGAAAAATCTATTTTACTCCAGACAATGTTAGATTGTTTCGCACCTGATAGCAGCGATAATAAAATTTTCACTTTTCTCCAGATAAATGCATCCAAACTCGTCGTCAATAAGCATCCACCCTACCTCAGATGGTACGACAATCCTCTTGATATTACCATGCCATAATAGCAACCATGATATTTCATCAGCACCTGATTACGAATCGTCTTATGAGCCAACTGTCTCTCTCCTTTCTTTCTCGGGAAATACTGTCACGATCCTGACCATAAAAGTGATAATCCCCAATATTATTACAGTAAAAAAGAAGCCAGACCACGGTCCTGTTATAAATAACGGCATTGCATGATCTAATGAAAAAATAAAAATATTACTCATTAATAGATAGAATAATGTATTTTCTCCGATAATGCGCAGGAACTTAAGCCCGTTCGTCCATTCGTTCAGCCGCTTGGAGATAACAAAATAGATATAAAGAAAAAAGGTTGGCCCTGTAATCCAATAAACCGATGGAGGAAAACGGTCCGGCAATTGGAAATGATGACTAGCCAAAAAATACACAAACAAGCTAGTTCCAAGCATCGAGAATAATAAGTACTTCCACCTGAAGCCAATTGGATATTTAGCGAAATAAATCCCGATCAAATAAAACGGCATGTATAGCAGGACAGGAAAAGTCGGAAATTGATCCGTCCCTACTATGAGCCCGATAACAGAAGATTCAACCTGACTAAGATCCATCCAAGTAGCCGACAGCAGAATAACAGCAGTTGTCCATAGTAATACTGGTCTTTCCGACAGCCACACAAAGCCATGAAACAAGACCACACCAATTACGATGATCAATGCAAAAGCTACAAGAAACTCCGACCATCCCGGTATGATTTGCAACAAAACAATAGGCAGAATGGTATCAAAATTTAACGGCTGACCCTCCACATATAACTGGAAGGCCACTCCTGATAAGTAGAAAGCAACCAGCGTTTTTAAGCCTGTCATTAGCATCTTTTTATAAACACTAGCAAAAGGTTTTCGATAATAAGCAAGCTGTCCTACATAGCCAAAGCAAAAAACAAAACCGGAGAATGTAATCAGATTAAAAAATGACGTGATGATAGAAGTGGAAGGATACAAAGTTGAATCGCTGAAAAATTGCAACACATGCGCATACACCATACCTATAACTAATAGACCTTTAAAATAATCGATTGACCGATCCCTGTTTATCGGAATCACTTCCTTCCAAGAAAATAGATTGTTCCGACTTGAACGGAACAATCCAATCCCTTTCACCCATCATTAACCTCTTTAATCTTTTCAAGCGCAATTTTCGCTGTACGATCTTCCGTCAACAATCCGTTCACCTCCTGCTGCACATCTGTTATCTGGGTATAAACATATCCAGTAACATACGGCAATGCCTTAATCGCATCGGTAATATTGCGATACCGCTCTAAAAACTCCTCTTCGGTATTTACCTGATTTCCATAACCCCAGCCACTTTCATGGTTAAATGCAATGCCACCATACTCTGTAATCATAACTGGCTGACCTTTATACGAGTAGCCATCTGCAAAGGCGTATTTATGATTATTATGCGGGATCTCATTATTTAAAATCGGCTCTTTGACTTTATAACGCTCGTATAACACCTTCCCTATCTCCTCATAATCATGAAGCGCAATAATATCGGAAATTGTATGCTCCCAGCCGTCATTCACAATTACAGGACGCTCTGCATCAATTGATTTAGATAAATAATAGATCGATTCAGTAAATGTTTGTTGCTTTTTATCTTGAAAAATATTCGGCACGCCCCATGATTCATTAAATGGTACCCAGGTGATAATAGAAGGGTGATTGTAATGCTGTTGCATAATCTCCAGCCATTCTTTAGTAAAATTCTCTATTGCCTCATCTGAGAATTCATAGGTTGCTGCCATTTCTGACCAAACGAGCAACCCTTTCTTATCACATAAATAAAGGAATCGTTCGTCCTCTAGTTTCTGGTGTTTTCGAACGCCATTAAAACCCATCGCTAACGTTTTTTCAATATCCTCCAGCATCGCTTCATCAGAAGGTGGAGTCAGCATGGTGTCTTTCCAATAGCCTTGATCGAGTAACAGCTTCTGGTAAATCGGTCTGTTATTAAGCAGCACCTGACCATCTTTAATCGATACTTTGCGCATTCCGAAATAGGAGTGAACTTCATCAACCACCTCGTCATTAGCAAGCAGACGGAATGTGACATCATATAAATGAGGATGTTCTGGTGACCAGTGAGCCACTCGCCATTCCATTAGGTCCGAAAGCAAATCGACTTCAAATGTCATATTGGCACGATCCGGTGTAACAGAAAATTGCTTCACCTGTTTTCCTTCAAAGCTAACGATCGTCTCCAGTTTGCAATCAGAAAAAGCTTGGACGGAATAATCAAATACCACACTATTGGTATCAATATTAGGTGTGATTTTAACGTTGTCTATCCGCTCTGGATGGAGAAATTCTAACCAGACCGTTTGCCAAATACCGGTATTCTGTACATACCAGCAGCCAAAATTCTCATCTTTCCAGCGCTGTTTCCCTCGTGGCTGGTAACAGCTTTGGCTGTCTTCTGCTTTTACAACCAATTGATTTTCTCCAGTGAGTTGAACCGCATTCGTTATATCAAATGAGAAAGCAGCATTTCCACCGACATGATCCCCGATATACGTACCATTCACCCAAACTTTCGTCACATAATCAGAGGCCTGAAATCTTAGGATGACCCGCTTTCCCACTTCTTCTTCCGGAATCGAAAAAGTACGGTTATACCAGACATTCGGATGAAAGGTTCCTTCTCCAATGCCACTTGCTTTTGTTTCATACGTAAAAGGTACATTAATATCAGTAGCAAAGTCAGGACGCTGTGCCCATCCATTTCGCTCACCCTTATTATCATCATCAAACGCAAATTTCCAAGTTCCATTCAAATTCATCCACGCATCCCGTTTGAATTGCGGACGCGGGTATTCTGTTCGTTTGTAAGTAGTTGTTGCTGCGTTCTTTGTTTTATCGTTTGTTTTTGTCACCATGTTTTTCTCTCTCCTTTTTTTATCCTTTTATACCGGTGAAACTGATGCCTTTGACGATTTGTTTTTCAAAAATTAAGAAAGCAATGATAACCGGTATCGAAGCAATTGCATTCGCTGTCATCGGTTGTACATATGCTTGCGAATACGTAGAATTAAATACTGGCAATCCTACTGGCAACGTATACAAATTTTCGGACAGGATCGATAAGTATGGCCACAGGAAGTTATTCCAGGAACCGATAAATGTAAATATCGCAATCGCTGCCATTGCAGGTTTTGCCAAAGGTAATACAATTTTATAAAACAGTTTAAAATAGGAACAGCCATCCATAATCGCACTCTCGATTACCTCTTTGGGCACCCCATCAAAAAAGCTTTTCAGAATGATAACACCTAGCGGAGAAGCGATCATTGGCAGAATCAATCCTGCATAGCTGTCGATCATATTAAAACTTTTCACAATTTCATAAAGTGGAATAATCGTTGCTTCGCCAGGAATCATTAATCCTAACAAAAAGAATACGAAAATAAAGTTTTTATAACGGAATTTCATCTGCGAAATAGCAAATGCTGCTAATGATGTGATGATAAGTGTTAAAACAGTTGTGATCAAAGCTACGATTAAACTATTAAACAACCAGCGTAAGATCAGACTGTTCATTAAAATATCAATATAATTCGCTAGTGTAAATGGCGGTGTGAACCATTCAATTGGATTGGTTGTCGAAAAGCCATTAGGTTTAATGGAGACAAACAGCATCCAAATGATCGGAAAAATAAAAAGAATGGCTACCATCACACCAATCGATACCTTTACCCTTCTCCAAGGGTCACGATTGCGCTCTAAAAGTCCCGCTCTTCTTTTTTTCGAAGATGCTTCTTTCAAAACATCTGCGCCTTGTAAATTTGAATCGCTCATTTAGCTCTCCCCCGATCTTTGATTCCGAAGCTGAATGATAGAAAGTATGAGTAAAATGAAGAATAACGCATACGACATCGTTGCCGCATATCCTAAGTTATTCTGGGTAAATCCGACTTCATAAATATACTGGATCAGCGGCCTGGTAGCACCACCTGGTCCCCCGCCGGTAATTAATAGAATTTGTGCGAAAACTTTATAGGAACCGAGTATTTGCAATAACAATACAACTCTTCCAATTGGCATAAGCTGAGGTAACGTAATATAGCGGAATTGTTCCCAGCGAGTCGCTCCATCAATTTCACTAGCTTCATATAATGATTCAGGAATATCCTGCAGACCAGCAAGAAACAGCACCATATTAAAACCGACTGTCCACCATAGCGTAACCACGACAATACTAACCCACGCTAATGTCTTGTCTGCCATCCAGAAAGGTTCTGCTTCTATTCCTATCGTGTGAAGAATCGTATTAATCAAGCCGCTGTATGGCTGCAGCATGAAAATAGCTAAAAAAGAAATAACCGCTACAGATAATATGCTTGGCAGAAAGAATGAACCTCGAAAAAAGGTTTGTAATTTGGTATTCATATTAGCTAATAAAGCTAGACCTAACGCCAGTAATACCATTGTCGGTGTAGTTAAGATGACGAACAGCGTTGTATTCCAAAGCGTCCGCCAAAAGTGGGGATCAACGAACATGTCCTTATAATTAGCGAATCCAACAAAATCCAGCTTTCGAACTAACGTCCAATCATACAAGCTCATTTCCAATCCTTTAAATATTGGCAAAATCGTGAAAATGACATAAGCAACAAAGAATGGTAACAGAAAAGGAATCGCTTTAAAATCATGCGCCCATAACTTCTTATTCATTTAAAAAGCTCCTTTCTTAGAAAAATGCAGCTTTCGCCTCATCTGTTTCTAATTATTGGTCCACCATGCTCTCTTCATTTGCAAAAAAAGATGAGCAGATGTTCCGGAGAGGAGTAATCCGTTACTCTCTCTCCGAAACACCTTTTTAGTGAAAGTTATTCTCCAATTAAATCCTTCACTTCAGTCTCCATCGCTGCAAAGGCCTCTTCTGGCGTTGCTTCTCCAGACCAGATAGTGTCTAAATGCCGAATCACAATCTCTTCTAATCCACGTGCATAAATATTTCGGTCGACAAAATTTACATAGCTCGCAACTTCTGCATATTCACTACGATATGGCAGTTCTTGAAACTCTTCTGATTCTACAACGGTAGTTTTCGAAGGGATATGCCCTGCCTGCGCCCACATTGCACCATGGTCAGCAGCGAAATTCATAAATTCCACAGCACCTTTTTGAGCCGCTTCATCTGCTTTTTGATAGTAAGGAAGAACGAAGGTATGAGAACTTCCCCAGGCAGCATCTTCTCCAAAGATCGTCGGAATTGGCATTGGTGTGAATTCAAGTCCATCCGTAGACTCCCACGTTCCAGTCGCCCAAACACCCGTATTCATCGTTGCCGCATTCTCCGATTGAAACTCTGAATAGAAATCACTGATATTCAATGGAATGATTTCATTATCGTGATATAAGCTATTGACAAAAAAAGCTGCCTTAACCGCATTATCCACATCCAGATCATACTTAGGATTTTCCAGACTATCTTCCGTCAGAATCCCTCTTCCACCCATCTGACTGTAAAAAGTCCACCACGTCCAATATGGATCTGAACCTGAAGAGGAAAAAGCGAACGGTATTTTATCCTCTGGTAAGGTATCTCTCAATGTTTGATAGAATTCTACATATCCTTCTGGTGTCTTTTCCATTTTTAGCGTACCATCTTCATTTAGCAAGCCTGCTTCCGCAACCAGCTTATTGTTGATGTACATAATTTGCGCATGTGTATCCATTGGCACAGCATAGTGTTTGTCTTCATAAATCGTCGCGTCTAAAATATTTTGATTAAATTCATCCCATTTGACGCCAACTTCTTCACCAATCGAGTCCAGATCTTGCACTAAACCTTGGCTAACTAACTCTGGCAACACATGGGTATGCGCTATTGCAAGGTCAGGACCTTTTCCAGCCCCAATACTAGTTAGTAATTTTGTATAATACTCCGCATTTTCTTGCATGATATTGTTCACAAAGTATTCCGATTGACTCTCATTAAATGCATCCACAATATTTTGCATATATTCCGCGTCGCCACCAGCAAAAAGATTCCACATCACCACTTCTGTAGCACCTTCTGGAATGTCGACATCTGACTCTCCACCACTGCTTTCTGACCCACCTGAACAAGCCATTAATACAAGAGATAATAAAACCAATCCTATGAATCCACTAAGCCATTTCTTCACTATTGATTCCTCCCTTTTGTTTTTATTACAAAAAACATGTATTAATCTTTGTTTATTGTAATTATATTAAAAGAATACGCTTACATAATTCTTTTGTCAAGCTGATTTTGTGTTATTTCTATTTTGTTACAATTTTCCTGTTTATTAATGTTTTTTTGACATAAAAAAGAAGTGAATCGCTTCTCTAAAGCAACTCACTCCTTTTATAACAACAGTTTAATTATACATAAAATTAAGAGAAATCAATTTTCAATTTAATATCCTGCGGGTGATCACCGAATTCTTTACCAAAGATATTGATGCCACCTTTGTGAATAGCATCATCTTTAATTCCAATTTTTAATGATAAGTAATTTGCACTCATTATGCCAAGATCGTCTACCGTAACATCTGAAAGATAAAAGTCATCTATTGTTGCTTTTTCTTCTGTCAGCTTCCACGTTTTTAGTGTGCCGTATTGGGTTCCCGTCAATTCTGCCCAATACGATGGGTTTAATTTCCCGGGACGATCACCAAAATCACCAGGACTAGTCCAGGTGCCTATATCCACATTATTCAGCCACACCGTAATATCAGACGGCCAGTTGTGATCGTGGTTAGGTGCTTCCGAACATATTTCAAGCGAGAATTGCACCTTTTCTATTTTTGCATGTTTAGGTAAAACTAAAGGAAATCTATATTCAAAATAACCTTTCCTGGTCCAAATTAATTGAGCTTGCGAATGTTCAGGTCGGTAAAAATGTACCGGTTCGTCTTCAGGTATTAAAAAACCATCATGATTTACCATTCCACACGTTGGTGCTACTTCAAAATCAACATATTGACCAATGGGCATTTCAAACTCAAATGACTTATAGTCCTCCGTAAACTCTTTCTGTTCATTCAATGAAATGTGAATGTCATCGTAGTGGCGGGTACAGACCTTCATCGCGCCTCTGCTAGCAGGTCTTAACTCGGTCTGGATTAACCCAGACTCTTCCAATACTTTCACATGAGAAGCAGCCGTAGATACAGGTATAGCCAGATTATCGGCAATTTGATGAATGTTTCGGTTACCTTTATTTAATAAGCTAATAATCTTCAGTCGAACTTCTGATGACAATGCATGCGCCACTTTACGCAATCCATGCTCGTCAGACAAAGATAATTCCAACATTGTGAACATCCCCTATTTTATTAATTTAATCAATATATTTATTAAATAACCTTATATGTACATATTATCTGTAATTATACAAAAAATCAAATTATTTTTTCGGATTCTCGCTTGTTTTTTTGTAATAAAGAGAGACTTCAATCAGTGGGGGGTTAGCATTGTGCTCGATTTGATATATTATATGTGCTGAGACAACTTCTATCAGGCACTTTCATTCAGAGGAGTCTATGTGGCGACCCGCACTATGGTACATATTCATTAAGGAGACAAAACTAGCCGGGAAACACCATCATTTGGCTTCTTTCTTCCTAAACGATACAAATCTATGGTCACTCCTTCTCACTTTTGGCTCCTTTCTCGATAAACGATACATATCTCTGCCTATGGGCGCCCGTGTGAACTTGGCTGTTCCTGTTAGCAAACGGGGCGAAAACTTAAAATACTGTACATTCTTACCTCATAAGAAAAAGCAGAATGGTAACTTGTCCATCTGCTTTTTCTTCATTTATCTTTATACCCCTAATGAAGCTGCTCTGATTCTTAGAAAGTGGAGTCAGACGTATTTTTATTTTGCTTCCAATACAGTCAGCCCCAACAATCCAGTTAAAACTTCATTACTAAGTGTCTCCATCTCTATGCTCTCCACTTCCATTGATGCTCCTAGGTCAACACTTAAAATATTGCCATGAGCACCATCACCAAGATCTTGGATAAACCCGCTTTGTGCATAGGAACTGGAAGTATTCTCATTTAACCAGTCATCCATATTTTCAGGGTTTACTAGAGGAACGGTTCTTTCTTCTCCATTACTCAAGTTTATTGTAATCGTTGCATTCTCTATCCTGCTTTGCATGTGGTTGGTTGCGACAGTTAAAAAGAAATACAATTTATTACCTGTCACATTTACCGGGATCTCAACCTGGTCAGGGAAATTATCATATCGTGATGTAAATACCGAATTTTGCTCTTTTGCAGAAATCGCAAATGGAATCCCCATATCTGATTCAAAGTCATCATTCAGACCTTCAAGCCTCGTCAATTCTGGTTTCACTTTATCCTGTCCATCCCGGTATTGCCACCAGTTCAGTCCGTACTCGGTTATAGTGCTAGGTATATTATCCCAGTAAAATAAATCAGGCTGAGGTGTATACGTATTTTGATGTAGATCGGCTAAATCCTGATTGACATAAGGACTCAAATCAATCTTGTGGGTGTTGTACGAGTTCTCATATGCACCGGAAAATTGTTGGTCTAATTCCCAGCTGGTAATCGTTGTATCAAGCTTGTTACCATCTTTACCTTTTACATCTAGCGTTAACAGATTCTCACCTGGTGTCAGCATTGAAAGATCTTTTATTTCAAACTTTATAGGAGCCGATTTATTGTTCGCTTTGACATGGGTATGCAAATCATAGCGAGTTCCGGCAATAGAAGCTGTTCCTTTTATATTCCTGTTTTTACCGCCGTTATTCTCGATAGCAAACTGTGCATACGCTTTACCATCTTTTAGCACTAAATCTTTATCTACGATTTCGATTGACTGCTTTAAAGTGACGTCAACTGGCAGCCACATTTCACTATCACCAGATTCAACTAAAACAAAGAAGGTATGTGCTCCTTGTTTATCTTTCAGCTGAACAGATGCCTTCGATTTCTTAATCTCCGTTTTATCCATATCCAACATTCCTTGAGGATCATGCAGACGAACGATGTCACCATTCGTAACGGAGAATGCATATGATTCGTTGACAGCACCTGAAGAAGCTGCCATTATTTCTGGCATATTCTTTGATTTTCCTTTGTGATAAACTACTTGAATTGTTGCCTGATCGCTTTTAGGCGTATTTATTTCGAGCCATGTGTGACCTATTCCTGGTTTTAAACGGTAATCTGCTTTTTTGCCGTTTACCTTAACAGATTTGATTTTCGTACTTCTCGCAACCAGCTTTAACTGATATTCCAAATCTTTCTCGCTGGTAATTGTAACTGTTTCCTGATGAGGTGACATGCTATAGTCATATGCCAGATAATCTGTTTCAATCGATGCCTGTTTCCAATCACGAGGAAAAGATGGCTGAATGGTCGCCTGTTGGTTAGGAGCATCCATTTTAATACCAAACAATCCTTCTACAGCAGTCCTTACATACATCGAAGTGACATCTGTGAAATCGACATGACCTGATTGTGAACCATCTTCACTTTGAATATAGGAAAGAACTCCTGGTCCAGGTCCTGTGAATAAATTAGCATCAATGCCTGCTTGTAATTGGCTTGCCTGTTCCACCTGACCAAGACGATAGTAAGTAAGCATCAGATTGGCAGATTCCGCTGTATACATCCCTCTGCTTGAATACACATTTGGTAACCAATTGGATGTCCATGGTACTCGCCCGTCACGTGGCAGACTGTCTGTTACATTTTCCAACTCTGTTTCCGTAAAACGAAGCATTTGGTAGCTTTGAAAAGCATCTGTGAATCCTAAATCGATCGGTGTGTAAATACTGGATAAATCAGGAGATTGATGGACTCGTTGCATCCCATACACATCCTTGTACTCTCCAAAAACCCCTTTATCAGCTACCCACAATTTGTTCTTCATTGCTTGCTCAATTTTTTCTGCACGTTGTTCAAAAGTGGTCGAATCTCTGTCTAAACGCTTGGCGATTTCCGCCATTTCCTTATTGGCACGCCACGTATATACACTGGCAATTGTTGCACCACCACCATTATTCCATTTATTATCTGTATTCCACGCGTTCAAATGACTCTCATACAATCCTTCATCGGCTGATTCCATATATTCATCCATCCAGTTTAAATGATTGGCTATAAAATCAAAGCCGCCACCAGCCATCATCTCCAGATCTCCTGTCCATTCCCAATTGTATAGCATCATATCCACTAATACTTCGCCCATATTGTAATGAGAATCGCCATTAAGTTTCGATGGAATCCTGCCATTGGATGACTGTTTATCAAAATAGGCCTTTGCATGTTCTGCAGCACGATCCTCCCAGCCAGCTGCAGTTACACCATAAGTGGAACGCCATCCAGGCAATGGCACAAACCAGTTAATCGGGCCATGATGAAAGGTCGGGTCGCTCCAAGAAGCATCTAATGCCAGACTTGCTGCTGGAAGAGCTGCATTCAAATATGGATTTGGTGTATCGACTTTAACGGACTCGGACAAATCCTTATAATAATTTACACTCTTGGCAAACACTTTTGCTGGCTCAGACAGATATTCCGTCATTTCAGCCGAAGCTAAATCACCCGTTGTTAGATTAAAATAGACGTCATTCTCATAATTTCCCGCTGTCGTACCTGCTGCCATCGGTTGTGATGCCGCTTCCTTTGCAAGGAACGATTCCGGACCATCGCTAAACCCGCTGGCATCCACCCGTTTAAGCTGAAGGGGAATATTGGAAGTCCCGTAAAGTGATGGACCACCACCTTCTATAGCAAAGTGATTCTGCTCTATTCTCACATCGGTTCCAGCTGCATCGGAAGGGGTGAATTTCATCGATTCGTAATTCTGCGAACCATAACTTCCGTAATCACGACCACCCGAAGCAATAACAAGATCATCTGTGTAGGCATCAGGTAAGGTGACTTTCACTAATAGCCCTTCAAAATCATCCGGACGAACGTAGGTTAACAAGATCGTTCCCTCTACGGAAGGGTCGCGCAACTCATATTCCTGATGACCAGAAACATATCGGGAAGTGATCGATTCAAAGTCTCCAAACCACTTTCCATTTTTTAAACCAAAAAAGACATGACCTAACTTTTCTTGATCACTATTCCCTCTGTTTCGGAAGATCAGACTGTCGGGTTTATCACCAACTAATGCAATAATTCGCGGAGAGTTGTGCTGGCCGTACAACGGACGATTGTAGGATTCTCCACCGTTCTCGACAGCAAAACCACCTTCAACCGGCAAATATTTATACGTTTTTTTATTAATTGATATATTTTGTTGTGCGGAAACTTCTTTGTTTTCCTTTGAAGTTGCCTTTAGCGTAATCATCTGCTCTGAGGCAGAACTTGAAATGCCAAGCTCTCCATCCCGGCTGATCGTTACCCCTTTGCCTGAATCATTTACTATCTCCCAATTGGTTGAAGCATTTGACATTATACTCCCATATTGATCCATAACATTTGTTTGATAGGAAAAAGTCTCCGTACCCTGTTCCGGTTTTGCTATTCCTTTTTGACCAATTATCGTTATCTCGGATGCTTGTGGACGATAAATGGTAATCTCTTTCTCTAAGAATACCTCTTGATTGGATTGTGCCATCGCTTTTAGCGTAATTGTCTGTGGGGACTCTGGCGAATGATCGGCCGTAAGAATCCCTTCATCCTTGATACCAAGCCAATCAGGCGCATCATCCGCTAATTCCCACACCACTTCTTCTTCAGGAAGTGGAAATTCATACTGATCCACTACATCTGCCATAAATGGTTGTTCCACATCTTCATCTTTAGGTACACTTATCCTATCTGGTCCATCAATATTAATGGAATCCGGAACCAGCTTCGTGCTCGCGGAGGGGCCATCTGTCGACCAGTTACCTGAAGCGTCACCAGCTTCTACCCGTAACGTCACATCTGTTAAATCGTCATTAGGACGCTCTAAAGTATAAGAAGTTACACCATGTATTGTTTGAGTCGCTTCTGCATCGATTTCCGCTAGCAACGCATCATTGCTATAAATCTTGTAATGACTAACCGCTACATTATCTTCCGGTGTCGTCCAATGCATATCCACGCTATTTGCCGTAATACCGGACAGACGCAGTTCGCTTTCTTCCGGCCAGACAGGAGCAATTGATTCGTCCGCAGAGAAAATCTCGACACCGTTCACTCGGCCATCTTCACCGAACACAATATTTAATTGATCATCGGTAACCGCTGTCTGATAGATTGGTCTCGCATATTGATCTGTGACAGACTGCATTCGCTCCTGTTGCTCACCTTCGATCGTGACATCTGTTTTATTGGCAGCAATATGATCACCAGATATCACCTTGACAAAATAATCACCATTTGCAAGGTCGACTTTCATCGTATACTCTCCGCCATTGGTAAAATCTCTGCGTATATCATCGGGTGCACCCCTGTCTCTGCAATCCGTCTCTTTATCCAATCCATAGCCTTTTGACTGATTATAGATCGTCTTATTGGAAATCTGAAGATATCCTTCGGCAGTTGGACTCGATTCACAACCAAAGTCAAATTTCTGTGGAGTTGATACACTAGTCACTGCTATTATTTCTTTTTGACTAATCAAAATCATAAAGAGACTGACCAGGAAAACGATTGACTTTATAAGGTTATTGGACATTTTGTCACCTCCTCGAATAATATTGAAATCGATTTCAAACATGGGGATAAAAAAAGAAACCCCTGTTATTTATTGGATTCCTTCATGATGTCATGATTCAGTTTACATACACATTTACCTAACATTCAATATTAGGTCTAAAGACTTATTATCATTCACCTCCGAGTTACTTAACGTAATATTTATAACTAAAAACGTATCATATAAAATGGCGGTTGTCTATGAACGGTTTTGTCGATATTTGCTTAATAGAATGAGATATCAAGTCTCTTTCAGGTCATCTTGATCCTTCCCCACAAAATTAAACATATTGTCATATCTTTTACTCTAAATAAATATACTCTTTATATCAATATCGCAAGGAGTGTGATATACACATATTCATTGTAAGCGTTTGCTTTCGTTTTTATTAACCTATAAAGGGGAGTTAACAAAATGAAAAAATCGATACTATCTGGTTTTTGCATGCTATTTCTCATCTTCCTATCGGCCTGTTCCAATAATGAACCTTCTTCTGCAGACTCAACCAATGAGAATGACTCTAAAACAACGGAAAAAAATGAAATCAGCATCACTTTTCGCACTGGTGGCGGAACCAATCAAGGGTTAGTTAACTGGTTGAACGACACGGTTATACCTAAATTTAACGAAGAACACCCGAATGTCACCGTAAACCTAGTTCCATTAGAAGTTAGTGAAGGCGATTATTTTGCTAAGGTTTCGCTACTTCTTCAATCGGAGGATTCCGCTCCAGATATTGTGACAGAAGATACATTTATGGTGAATTCTGATGCAAGTGCTGGATACCTCGAACCGCTCGATGACCGGATTGAAGCATGGGATGGTTGGGGTGAGATTACCGATACCGTAAAAAAAGGGGTAACAGCTGAAGATGGAAGCATCTACGGTGTTCCATACAACACGGACACAAGAGGACTTTGGTATAACAAAGAGTTGCTGAAAGAAGCAGGTATCACCATTCCATGGAAGCCAAAGAATTGGGAAGATATTCTAAATGCGGCAACCGCAGTGAAAGAGACATTTGGAAATGAAGTTGTTCCTTTATGGATGAACTCAGGTAAAGCTACAGGAGAAGCTACCTCCATGCAAACATTTGAAATGCTTTTATATGGAACAGATGACCCGCTATATGATTTCGATGAAGAAAAATGGATCGTCAAAAGCGATGGCTTATTAAGCGCCTTTCAATTTATCGACAACGTCTATCAAAATGAATTAGGTCCCAATCTATCACAAGTATTAAATGGCCAAGGCAGCTCGATTGCTTATCAAGAGTTAATGCCGAATAACCAACTGGCTATTGGCTTGGATGGCATGTGGCAAACCGGTAATTGGCATGAAAACGGACCAGCACTTTGGGCAGAATTTGAAGAGACATTAGGCTACGCTGCAATGCCAACTGAAAACGGTCAAGAACCTGGATCTACCTCGATGTCCGGCGGCTGGGCATTATCCATTCCGGCGAAATCAGATAACAAGGATATGGCATGGGAGTTTATCAAAATGGCATCCACTCCAGAAATGAACCTTGATTTACAATTAAATGATCGAAACATCACTCCATTTCAATCCGCCAGTGAAGATCCAGCATATCAAGAACTTCCATTTTTTGAAGAAGCAACATCATTCGTAGAAACAACTAACTTCCGTCCAGCTGTCGATAAATACCCGAATGTCTCCACCGTTATTCAGACTCTTGTGGAGCAGGTGGTAACAGATGCGATCACACCAGAACAAGCTGTCGAACAATATCAAAAACAAGTAACCGACATTGTTGGTGGAGATAAAACGATCGAAAGATAACCATCAACGTGAGCTGATCTGCCTCATCTGTTACGAGAGGCAGATCAGCAATGATTAGAATAGTGAGGTGATCACATGAATAGTAGTTCTAAAACACTTACCATCCGGTCGATTTTCTTTCTACTACCTTCTTGGTTACTATTATTAATCTTTTTTATAGGACCAATCCTTTTAACATTCTATTTTTCTTTCACCAACCTAGCTCTTACTGGCGCACAGGCACAACAGATGCAATTTGTCGGTTTTGACAACTTTGTTATGATGTTTCAGGATGCTAACTTTCGAATCAGTGTGGTAAAAACAATTCTCTTCCTGTTGCTGTCTGCTATCATTGGTCAGCAGCTATTAGGGTTTTTACTAGCTTTTTTGATGAAAGAAAAGAACACAACCTTCCGAAGAATTATTGGCATTATCATAATTGCCGGCTGGGTGACCCCTGAAATCGTCGTGGCATTCTGCTGGGTAGCCTTCCTGAATGATAACGGCACCTTAAACGCCATCATACAGGCACTAGGAATGAATGGAGTGACATGGCTTTATACATTTCCGCTGATTAGCGTCTGCATCGCCAATATCTGGCATGGGACTGCATTTTCTATGCTCGTCTTTCAAGCTTCCTTGGACGATGTACCAAAAAGCATCGAAGAAGCAGCAAAGATTGACGGCGCATCGAAATTACAAATTTTGTTCCGTCTAATTATACCGATTGTAAAAGGATCGATTGTAACGAACATGATCCTTGTTACTCTACAGACGTTAGGTGTATTCACCCTAATCTATGCCATGACAGGTGGTGGTCCTGGCACTGCAACACAAACCTTACCAATCTTTATGTATAACCAAGCATTTGTTAATTATCAACTTGGTTACGGAACAGCTATCTCACTTGTTCTCCTACTGATCGGGGTTGTAGCTAGTCTTTTCTATATTCGTTCCATGAAAGTGCAATTGTAGAAAGGAGGTCCATCATGAACCGTTTTAGATTAGAAAAAACAGTTCCCTATATTGTCTTATCATTGATTGGTATCTTATTTCTATTACCATTATTATGGGTGATTTTCGCCTCCTTCGATGCCAATGCGAAACAAGCATTATCGATGCCATCATCGTTTACACTGACTAATTTTTCTGCCATTTTGTCAGATCCGGCGAATATTCGAGCCTTTATCATCGGTTTGTTTTTATCTATTGGGCAAGCAACACTCGTTGTAATTGTCGGCGTACTTGCAGCCTATCCATTGTCACGATATGCTTTAAAATATAAAAAACCATTTATGTTTAGTATTCTTTTCATGACCTCTTTACCAATCACCGCAGTAATGGTGCCAGTCTATCAGTTGTTTATGTTCTTAAACTTGCAAGATTCGTTAGTAGCCACTATGTTATTCTTAACAGCATCTGGTCTACCGTACGGCATTTGGATGCTAAAAAACTTCATGGATGCCGTTCCTCTAGAACTAGAAGAATCAGCCTGGGTAGATGGTGCATCGATTTGGACTTGTTTACGAAAAGTAGTAGCACCACTAATGGTACCCGGCATTTGTACTGTCGCGATCTTTACTTTTTCTATGAGTTGGGGAAACTTTTTTGTCCCATACATTCTCATTCAGTCACCAGATAAATTCCCAGCTTCCGTCACCATCTATCAATTCTTTGGTACCTATGGGATGGTCGAATATGGAAAACTAGCAGCATTCTCGGTCATTTATACGATGCCTGCTGTCATTCTTTATTTATTCTCACAGAAGTTTATGTCAAAAGGATTTAGTTTCGGTGGAGCAACCAAGGGTTAGTTATCTATACAAATTACTGGAGGGAAATACATGTTTTGGACTGTAAAAAAATTAGAAAAGCAAATATCAGAATTAGCTTCTTATCGGTATCGCAGCGCGAAACCTATTACCTCATTTAGCTATTTGCTAGACGAACAGGGAGAAATCGCTGCCCAACCTCCTCAACAAGGTAATTGGTTACCAATGAGTATTGGTGACAGATGGGAAGGAAGAGACAAATATCTTTGGCTCCAGACAGAAATGGACCTGCCAAAAGATTGGAATCAATCTACTATTATTGGCGTATTTAATTTTGGCAAAACAGGTGGTGGGCATAACTCTGGCTTTGAATCCTTACTGTATGTGAATGGCAAAGCCTATCAAGGAGTAGATGCTAATCATCAGGAGGTTTTCATCGATTCCACTCTAGCTGGTACAACGCTTTCTCTTTGTTTCCGATTATGGTCCGGACTAGAAGGTGGCGGTGCTCCAACCATCCAGGAACATCAACTCCGAACTGCCTTTTTGGCACAACTTGACACAGTCATCGATGACCTCTATTTCACAGCAAAAGCTACCATTGAGACCATCAAGTATTTGGAAGAAAACCAACCTGAACGAGTCGAACTATTAAAATTGTTAGACCAATCCTTTCATGTGGTTGACTGGGCTATCCCTGGCGATGAGACCTTCTATCAATCTTGTAATCAAGCATTATCTATTTTGAAAAATCGACTAAGCAAGATACCAAATCACCATCCAGTGACCGTCAATGCCATCGGTCATACGCATATTGATGTGGCATGGCTGTGGCGCTTAAAGCATACTAGAGAGAAAACTGCGCGCTCTTTTTCAACAGTTCTTCGGCTCATGGAAAGATATCCGGATTATATTTTTCTACAAACACAACCACAATTATATGAGTATATAAAAAACGATTATCCAGATATATATGAACAAATGAAAGAACGAATTAAAGAAGGACGCTGGGAAACTGAGGGAGGGATGTGGTTAGAAGCAGATTGCAACCTCATCTCAGGTGAGTCAATGGTACGTCAGTTATTGTATGGTAAACAATTTTTTCAGAAAGAATTCGGTAAGAACTGTGAATACTTATGGCTTCCAGATGTATTCGGTTATAGCTGGGCCTTACCACAAATTCTCGTTAAATCAGGTATTAACACATTTATGACGACAAAAATCAGCTGGAGTCAGTATAACAAAATGCCACACGATACCTTTAAGTGGCGCGGGATAGATGGTACAGAAATCCTGACCCATTTTATTACAACACCAGAGGATGAACATTGGTTTTATACGTACAATGGAAAAGTCACACCAAGAACAATTAAAGGTATCTGGGAATCTTACCGCGATAAAGCAGTCAACAATGAATTGATTCTTTCCTATGGCTATGGAGATGGTGGTGGCGGAGTAAACCGGGAAATGCTTGAGATGATCGAACGATATGACCGAATGCCTGGTCTTCCAAATGTAAAAACAGGGAGAGCTGATCAGTATTTTCGCAGATTGCAAGAGACGGTTGAGCAAACCGATCAATATGTCCACACATGGGACGGAGAATTATATTTAGAGTACCATCGTGGCACTTACACAAGTCAAGCCCATAATAAAAGAATGAATCGAAAAATGGAACTGTTACTTCGCGACGCCGAGTGGTTGCAAGTACTTCGATCGATCATACAAAAAAAATGGCATGATTATCCGCAAGCTGAACTTTATGATGCTTGGAAAATTGTCTTACGGAACCAATTTCACGATATCATTCCTGGATCATCGATACGAGAAGTCTATGAGGATAGCAGTCTCGAATATGAAGAAGCGAATCAGTTAGCCAGATCTGCCTATGATCAGGCCTCAAAGGCATTAGTAACTGACAACGAATCGAATACCTATACTATTTTTAATTCAGGGTCATTTGATCGAACCGAACTTGCTGAAATCGATGAAGCGGATGATACCTTACAATGGTACGATGACGAAGAACAGCTATTACAAGCACAACGGACAAAGGATGGCAAATGGGTCGTTCAAGTAAAAGACATCCCAGCACTTGGAGCATCTGCTATTCACTATCAACGGGGTAATTCAAAATTTAGCAGCAAATTTTTATACACTAATACTGGGATTACCACCCCCAACCTGACCATATCCTGGAACGAACAAGGTCAGCTTACCAGTATTCTGGACATTCAATCTGACAAGCAACTTTTATCAAAGCAAGCCAACGGCAATGTCTTACAAGTATTCGAAGACAAACCAATGCAATATGATGCATGGGATATCGATATCTATTACCAGGAAAAGATGAGAGAAATTGAAATTTGTTCGTCGATCTCGTTAGTGGAGGAGGGGCCTGTTCGAGCTGTCGTGCAATTCAAATGGCAATATGCAAATTCCACGATCACCCAAGAAATGATCGTCTACGCTGACAATTCAAGAATTGATTTTGCCACATTTGTCGATTGGCATGAACGACAGCAGCTGTTGAAAGTAGCATTCCCTGTTGATATTCGCGCAACAGAAGCCACCTATGATATTCAATTTGGTAATGTAAAAAGACCAACACATTGGAATACGAGCTGGGATCTCGCCCGCTTTGAAACTGTCGGTCATCAATGGGCAGATTTATCGGAAACAGGATACGGAATCAGTCTCTTGAATGATTGTAAATATGGCTATGACATCAAGGATAATATCATACGGTTGACTTTAATCAAATCGGCGATCGCACCAGATATCGAGCAAGACCAAGGCTCACACTATTTCACTTACTCCTTTTATCCACACAATGGAGATTGGCAGGCTGGAAGAACTGTGCAAGAAGCATGGTCATTAAATAACCCACTACAAGCCAAGAAAGGAAAGTTCGCTTACCCTTCTGTCATATCGATGGATACAGACAATGTCATGATTGATGCCATCAAAAAGGCAGAAGATCATGACAAATTGTTCCTGCATCTTCATGAATATACAGGTGCAAGCTCTAGGGTTCATCTTGCATGTCCTTTTACTGTAACATCATGGCAAGAATGCAATCTGATGGAAGAAGCAATCAGTGACAAGCAATCGGGCTCGCCTATACAATTTGAAATAAAACCATATGAAATAAAAGCATTTATGATCGAATTTAAATCGTAATAAAAGAATCTCTTTTATTCTATACTTATCACAAATGACTCATTGAAGGAGCAGACCATAATGACATCCTTATATGAACAAATGTACCAATCCTTAAAAGCTGATATTAAGAATGGAAAATTCCAAGTAGGTGATCGAATTCCTTCAGAAACCAGTCTAGCAGAACAATTTCAAGTGAGCAGAATAACGAGTAAAAAGGCATTAGAAAAGCTGATGAACGAAGGTCTCGTCTATCGCCAGCGCGGTAGAGGAACCTTCGTATCAGAGATGAAGCATCATTCGCAAAACTTAGTAAAATCAAAATCCCATCCCCCAACATTTGGATTAATCATGACTAGCCTTGATGCCAGTTTTGGAAATGAATTGGTCTCTTCTCTAATCGAAAAATCTAATGTCCCTGCTACTGTTATCGTCAGAGTCTCTTCTGGCATTCCGGAGAATGAAGCCAAAATAATAGAAGAATTATTAGATATAGGTGTTCATGGCATATCAATTGTTCCTGCTCACTCTGAGCATTACAGTCAGGAGATATTAAAACTAGTAATCAATCAATTTCCTTTAGTATTGCTCGATCGCTCGATTAAAGGAATTGGTGTGAATTCTGTCTCTACAAATAATCAAGCTGCTTCACAAGAGGGTGTTCACTACTTAATGGAATTAGGTCACGAGCATATTGCCGTACTAATGCCTTCCAATTACAAAACCACCTCCATTGAAGATCGCATCAACGGCATTGTGCACGCATATGCAGAGAATAATTTGATGGTAAATCGCAACTTATGGTTCTCCAACATCCAGAGCACTCTGCCACAGCCTGCCAGCTCGAGAAGCGAAGATGTACAACGCATAAAACAACACCTCCAAGAACACCCTAACATTACTGCTATTTTTGCCCTGGAATATAATATTGCCATTCTAGCAAAAAAGGCAATAACAGAACTTAACATACAAGTACCAAAGGACATGGCCATCATTTGCTTCGATAGCACACCATTTAATGATATGGAGTATAATTTTACACATATCAAACAAAATGAAACAGAACTGGGTAAACAAACGATACAGCGATTAACAGAAATGTACAACGGCAATTATGAAATTCGTAGAGAATATGTACCTGCAACCTTAGTTGAAGGCAGTACAACATAATCCTATTTTTCAAAAAATTCAAGACCACATGAAAACGAATCATTTCATTTGTTCTCATGTGGTCTTTTGATATTTATTCAAAGCATACTAAATCCAACGTAGTACTCATTCTGAAAAAAGGTAACACTCATTTTCCACCCAATGCTTCCCTTATATAAGTCTCTAATACATTTGTCATGCTTTTTGCATATAGTGCTGTTATATGATGCTGATCTTTGTAAACAACGACATTACCAATCACTGGATAACATGTATCATCGTCACAAAACTGGTCCGATAAATCAGCAAAATACACATTACCTGGTATGTTGTCCGTGTTCTCCCACGGTATCGAGTCTGACAACACATCTTTACGAGGAACAGAACACTCTTCAATGCTTTTTTCTTCTAAACATAACGGTATTTTTTCTTTCATTCTCGGATTATCTCTTATAGCAAAAATAGTAGTAACACTTTCAAACTTCTCCCATTGTTTCAAGTATCCTTCTGGAATAGTTGATCCACTGTTTACATTTGCAGTTGTGAATAATAAATCTGGCGGATTGTCTTTTAATGGTTCAATCACTTCTTCATTCCACTTCATACAAGTATCTGACATAGCTCCGTCAAAATCATCTGCTGTAAAACGACAGCCATCTTTATTGTACAAGTCAATTTGAATATTCAGATTCTGGGCTATTTCAGCTAAAGGCGGAAACCAATGGCCAGAATGAGAACCTCCGACTAATGCAATCGTGTAATCCGGATTATCTGTCACACCATAAGAACAATAACTGACCACATTTTCTTCTAAATCAGAATAACAATCTTTTTCTGCATAAAAAGCTGGCAGTACGGTTGTATTTCCTGGCTCAATTGCAATTGGATCCACATCTTCGTCTGGAGTGATATTTTCACTAAATGCTCGTGCACCTGGGTATTTTTCTATAGTGTACTCTTCGGCTGATACCGTTTGCGTTGTTTGCGTCGAAGAATATACCCACCACATAACATTTAATAAAAAAACTGGAATCATTAAAGCTGGTAATACTTTGTATAACTTTGATTTTGAACCTTTTACATCCATACGTCTAATAGGTTTTTCCACTAATTGAATAGACAAAAATGAAGATCCAAATGCTAAAAGCATGATGAACAAACCATGAAGGAAAGAGATTTGATTAGAATTTGTGTAGTTAAAATATAAGATCAATAACGGCCAATGCCAAAGGTAAAAGCCGTAAGAAATACTGCCAAAAAACTGAAAGAATTTTGAACCTAGTAATCTGGCAACACCAAATATGCTGTTATTTTCTGCTGATACTATTACCAGAATTACCCCCGCAGTCGGTAACAACGCCACATATCCAGGAAATACATTCGAAACTGGTAAAAGAAGGCCTGTAAATGAGATGATAGCCAAACCAATCCAGCCAATACATGTACTTACATATGTATTACATTTCAAATACGGCAAGAGTAGAGCTAATATCCCCCCTAAACTAAACTCCCAGGCCCTGGCAAACGTATTGAAATATGCCCACGGCTGGTTCACTTTGGTAATATATACAGAATAGCATAACGATAAAATAAATATGGTAATTAGTACACCGAGTAATGTCTTTCGAATGGGTGTTTTCCATACTTTTTTCGCTAACAAATAAGCAAAGAAAATGATAAGAGGCCAAGTAATATAAAACTGCCCCTGTAAAGATAATGCCCAAAAATGTTGTAATGGACTTGCCTCATTATTTTGTGCTAAATAATCGACTGCATTATGTGCTAATAACCAATTTTCGAAATATAATCCAGATGCAATAATCTCTGAAATAATCTGTTTGTACTGAACGTGTGGCATTATGAAGAAAGAGAAAATAGTAGTAAAAAATAAAACAACAAATACGAGTGGAAATAACCGCTTCATCAAGCCTAGTATATATTCAAAATAGTTTACCCTTCCTCGTCTTTCTAATTTCGTCAGTAAGGAAAGAGTAATCAAATAACCTGAAACAATAAAAAATACATCAACTCCACCCGACACGGAACCAATCCATATATGATAAATCGCAACCAGCATAGCAGCTACTACTCTGATCCCTTCTAATTCTGGCCGAAATCGCTTCTCCATTATTCTTAAATCTGACATGTCCATCTCTCCAATTCCGATAGTATAACTCCTGTTCACTTGAGAACAGCACCGTTATATTAACCCAGTAAATTCCATACTTCAATGAAATTTACAATCTTTTTACAGAATCTAAATAAACTTTACGCAAGCACCATTAAAATAGAATAGCTCCCTCTCATAATAGGGAGCTATTCTAAATAGTAGACGGTACAATATCCATAATTGTTCAGTTTGGTATACGATTCTACAGCCGGCAAGTGCTCTACAAGCTCTTCCATAATAGTGGTATCCTCTGATTGACTGTAAACAACAAATTCATCATAATTCTCCTTTTCATATAACATGGCAAGATCATTCATTTTATAAAAGGTGACGCTTTTATAATTTGCTAGTTCCATATAATGTGTCGGTATTTTCCAAGTACGGTCATATAAATAAATAACATCATTGCCTTGATATTGCTCTGCAATCTGTAATGCTTCTGCACTGTCTTTCTGTAAATACTCGAAAGAAGTTGTTTTCCAGTAACCATTTACAGAAATTAAAAGAAGCAAGATACAACAAACGACAAGAGAATTGTTTTGATTCAAAAGAGTTCTCATTGCCCCATGCAATAAGCATATAAAAATAAGGACAATAAGCGGAAATATTGGCTGCAGATATCTTTCTACTGTGTAAACAGCTATATTTGAAATGAGAAAGAAATACAAACTGCATACCACCAACAAATAGACAACCATCCAAAAAGAATTACCACTAGCCATGTTTTGATTTCTTAAACGCATATTTGAAGCAATCATGATTATCACTATCGCTATCACAAAAAACAGTAAATAACCACCGAATAAATTATCGCTGATCTTACCCCAAAAAGAATGCAAAGTTGATAGATAACCATTCGTACTCATGAAGTTCTCTATTGATTCTTCTCCACGTTGACCGCCACCAAGGATATGATCGTAAATACTCGGGAACAAAACAATAACAGAAACGAGCATACTTACATACGCCCCAATATAGATAAATAATTTCCTCCACTGTTTTCTAAAAAGTAAATAAAAAACGAATATGGCACAAATAAAAAAGGTTAATATTAAAAAATAATAATGCGTTAATGCCCCAGCCAATGAAACAAGATACACAGAGATGTAAAACTTGTAATCAACGGTGTTCCCCAGTTTAATATTCTTCAAATGGATATATGCAATCCATAAACAAAAAAACATGGTCATAATATACATACGAATAAACATCATATCAGAGATAACGCCAGGGTTTACCGCCCAAAATACACTCGTCAGAAATGCTGCAAATTTGTTACCTGTAATTAGCATAGCGAATTTATAAAGCAATACGATAATAAAAGCATTAAAAATAAGATTGACTGCAATACCGATATACGGACTAAACTCCCCAGAAAATACAGAACTGATCGTATGCACGATGACATAATAGAAAGGGGGATGTACATCATTTGCTTGATTTCGCCAGACGTTAGCATAGTCAAAGTTCGTTTCTTCGGGTGTGCTCAAAAACGATTCCTGGAATTCCCCATAAGCATTATATTTTTCGCCTGGTTCAACATCGATATAACTAGTACTGTTTGCAAGACTGTATGTAAGCAGTTCATCAATGTGATAGTTTATTTTTTGTTGCAAGAAAATGATGCTAAGTACAGTAGATAGAAGAACAATCAGTAATATTAGT
This sequence comes from Gracilibacillus salinarum, assembly GCF_022919575.1. Classification (NCBI taxonomy): domain Bacteria; kingdom Bacillati; phylum Bacillota; class Bacilli; order Caryophanales; family Bacillaceae; genus Gracilibacillus; species Gracilibacillus salinarum. The sequence goes on from NZ_CP095071.1 coordinate 1,703,112, forward strand.
ATATTTTTTTTAAAGAATGTAATGTTAGTTTCCATTAGACAAACTCCGTTTCTATAAGTATAGAAAAACTTTACAGTAATTACGAACTACTAGAGCTTTCTTTAAACACAAACCATTTACTAGTCAAATAATTAAACATGACAACAATAATATTGGCTATTATTTTTGTTACAAGGTCATTTATATAGAAAATCTCTATCAAGACATACATAACGAATAAATCTACTAATAGTGAAAGAACTCGGTAAAATACAAATACACCAAAACTTTTAAACATCAAGAAAATGTTCGAATACTTAGCTTTGAAAACATAGGATTTATTTGTAAAGTAAGCAAATAACACAGCTGCGATCCATGCTGTCACGGTTGCTACTTGATAATGCCATGCAAATACACTCGTCAGCAATACGTAAACGGTAAGGTTCACCAGTGTAGTCATTATCCCGAATAGTATGTAGCTGATTATTTCCTTATTTAACTTCATGGATGAATAATTCCTTTTTTTCATTATACTCCTGGACTAAATATACAGGCCTTTTTTTCGTTTCATTAAATATTCGTCCTAAGTATTCGCCTATAACCCCTAGAGATAACAATTGAATACCCCCGAGAAATAAGATGACACTCATTAAAGAGGGATAACCTGTTACGCCTTCTCCGAAAACCAGTGTTTTAATGATCACAACAAACATATAAATAAAAGCCCCTATTGAAATAAACATTCCCAACAAGGATGAAACCTTCAAAGGATAAGTAGTAAACGACGTAATTCCTTCAATAGCCAAGCCAATTAATTTTGGATAATTCCATTTTGTTTCACCTGCTGCACGCGGGTCCCTATTAAAGAGGATTTCTTTTTTCTTAAATCCTAACCAGCTAAACAACCCTTTCGTATATCTTTGCGATTCTCTCAATTGACGCAGTGCATTAATGCATCTGCGATCTAATAAACGAAAATCCCCTGTGTCTTCCTGAATAGGAATTTTCGTTGTCTTTTTTAAAATTCTATAAAATGTTTTAGAGGTTGATTTCTTTAACCATGTTTCTCCTTTTCGGTTACTCCGTTTGGCATAGACATCATCATATCCTTGTTCCCAATAGGAAATCATCTCAGAAATAAGTTCGGGAGGATCCTGCAAATCTGCATCGATAATAATAACCGCTTCTCCTTTTGAATAGTCAAAGCCAGCTAACATAGCTATTTCTTTTCCAAAATTTCGCGATAAATCCACATAAGATATTCTTCCATCGGATGCACGTAATTTTTTTATAATTTGCAGTGTTTTATCTTTACTACCGTCATTTACAAAAAGGATTTCAAATTGATAATGGCTTATACTATTTGTTACCTTATTTAATCGCTCGTAGAAAGCTTCTATCACAGTTTCTTCGTTATATGCTGGTACTAGTACGGTTATTAACTTGGACATTTCTGACCCCCTCGAAATGACTTGATTCGCTTCACACTATAATTATCAATTAATCTTGAACAATGACCGATTCATTTACTTAAAAAATATAAGCTTCCTTTTCAAATGCATGGCAATATTAACGCAATAATAGGATTACATCAACATCTTTTACAAATAATTTACAATAAATACATACAATTTACATTACAGGTATTCATATGTTACTAAAATGCTTTCCAAAAACTCCTTGCCCTTTCCATTTTTATATGCTACCATTAATGCAAGTCATAAAGGCAAACGTTTGCACTAATTTGCACTGATCATGCAAAGCCTTTTTTTCTCTATAGTAATTGAACGCACGGATGTGAAGAAAGCGTTCTATTTAAGACGCCTTACGTGCGGAAATAAAAAAGTAAGGGGAGATTTTTTATGAAAAATAGCAAGTTCTTTGCAAAAATGGCCTCTGCCGTTGCATTATCCAGTATGATTTTAGCAGGCTGTTCATCCGACGATTCAAACGGTGATAACGGCGAGTCCGCTTCTGGCGATAAAATTCAAATTGATATTTTTCAAGGAAAAGTAGAATTTAAAGAACAATTCGAGGATCTCGTTGCCTTGTATGAAGAAGAAAATCCGAATGTTGAAATTAATGTCGAAACAGTTGGCGGTGGTACCGATTATGCACCCGTCCTAAAATCTGCATTCTCTTCTGGTGATGCACCTAACATTTTTAATGTGACTGGACCCCAGGATGTAATCGATTACAAGGAATACTTAACAGATTTATCCGATACAGAAGCTGCTGGTGCTGCATTAGACGGCACACTCACAACCGTAACAGATGGTGAGCAGATTCTTGGTCTTCCATTCAATCAGGAAGGGTATGGACTTATTTATAACAAAGCAATATTTGAAAAAGCTGGCATTAACCCAGATGACATCCTGAGCATGGCAGATCTAGAAGCTGCTGTGCAAACAATCGATCAGCAAAAAGAAGAACTCGGACTGGAAGCGGTGTTCGCTCTCCCTGCCAAAGAAGCCTGGGTATTAGGGGATCACTTAGCCAACACTTACTTAGCACCAGAATTTAATCATGACGTAATGGAAGCATTTGAGGCCGATACGGTCACATTTGAAAAAGGCGACGAAATGAAACAATTCGTAGATTTACAATTTGATTATTCAATTCAGCCTGTACTAAGCCTTGATTATTCACAACAAGTTGAAGAATATTTCTCTTTACAACAAGTTGCCATTATCCAGCAAGGGAACTGGATCTACCCTTCCGTTGAGCAAATGGATCCGGAATTCGCGCAGAATATTGGTGTCCTTCCGATTCCGGTAGAAGGAAATGAAGGCAGTCTCCCGGTAGGCGTTCCTAACTATTGGGCAGTCAACAATGACTTCGATGAAGAAGTCGTGCAAGCATCGAAAGACTTCCTGGACTGGATGTACACATCTGAAACAGGGAAAGAAGCGGTATTAAATGATTTCAAATTTATCCCGGCTTATGAAGGATACGATACTTCGAAAATAGCCGACCCATTATCACAGGAAATCTATGAATATGCATCTAACGGAAACACAATCGGCTGGGTTTTCTCCGGTTACCCTAGCAATCCATGGGGAACTGGCGTTATCGGACCAAACATTCAAAAATATTTAGCTGGCGAAATGACTTGGGAAGAAGTAGAAGCTGACGCCATCGCGAAGTGGGAAGAAGAAAGACAATAAAGCAAGACGTGCAACTTTTCTAAGCAAATGTTGCTGGACTCATGGTGAGCAGCTGACAAACAGATTAGCTGTTCACCTATCCATTATTAGGAGGGATTTCTCATGCGTAACCGTGATCTATCATTCTGGTTATTTCTAACACCGGTGTTACTAGGACTGATCCTTGTCGTGATCGTTCCCCTTATTTACGGTACGGTCTTTTCATTTACGGATTGGAACGGACTGAGCGCTACGACTTTTGTTGGTTTGGAGCATTACCTGAACCTCTTGCATGACCAGGAATTTATTGATGCGATTGTCTTCACCATTCTATTCTCTGTCGTATCGATCATTCTATTAAATGCTTTAGGTTTAAGTCTGGCGATCCTCGTAACCCGTCAGATTAAAACCAATAACATGTTACGAACGATCTTCTTCATGCCCAATTTAATTGGTGGACTGATCTTAGGTTTTATCTGGCAATTTATTTTCATCAGTGTATTTGGCGACATTGGAGAAGCATTACAAATCGAAGCGATGCAAGGCTGGCTATCGACGACAAGCACCGGTTTCTGGGGATTGGTCATTCTAACCTGCTGGCAAATGGCGGGATACATTATGATCATTTATATTGCCTACTTGCAAAATATTCCGAACGAACTGATTGAGGCGGCAAAAATAGATGGTGCGAACAGCTGGCAGCGATTCCGTAATATTACCTTCCCGTTAGTGGCACCTGCCTTTACGGTAAGCATGTTCTTAACGCTGTCGACATCTTTCAAAATCTATGATCAAAACCTGTCGTTAACTAATGGCGGGCCGTTCGAATCAACCCAAATGGTCGCGATGGAAATTGTCAAAACAGCATTCAGTGCCAATGAAATGGCATATGGTCAGGCAAAAGCAGTCGTTTTCTTTATTATCGTATCAATCATTGCTCTGACACAAGTGTATTATAATAAGAAACGGGAGGTTGACATGTAATGGAGAGCAAACGAAAATTATACATCATTGAAACCGTAGGTGTTCTGCTCGGATTATTGTGGCTATCTCCGTTTTACTTAATGATTGTCAATGCCTTTAAAACGAAAAAAGAAATCTTTACCGGAGTTCTCGATCTGCCCGAAGCATTCACGACAGCCAATTTTGTTGAAGCTTATATTGATTTGGACTTCACTACTTCCCTGTTCAATTCGGTGTTGATTACCGTTGTCAGTGTCGGGATTATCATTTTCTTCTCGGCTATGGCAGGCTATGCGTTAGCACGTAACAAAAGCAAGTTAAGCGGTGCACTGCTTTTACTATTTGTATCAGCGATGTTAATCCCATTCCAATCGGTCATGATCCCGCTCGTCTCTTTATTCGGGCAAGTAGAAATGTTAAATCGTGCCGGTCTCATCTTTATGTACTTAGGTTTCGGTTGTAGTTTATCGATTTTCCTTTATCATGGAGCTATGACAGGTATCTCAAAATCACTGGATGAAGCAGCTATCATTGATGGAGCCAACAAATTTCAGACCTTTATCCATATCATTTTTCCATTATTAAAACCGATTTCCGTGACGGTCGGGATTCTGAATGTGATCTGGATTTGGAATGATTACTTATTGCCATCGTTGATTCTTGGAGAGAACAATGCAACGATCCCGTTGAAAATGTTCTACTTCTTCGGTCAATATACGAAACAGTGGCATTTAGCATTAGCAGGATTAACGATTGCGATTATTCCGGTGATTGTCGGATACTTCTTCGCGCAGAAACAAATTATTAAAGGTGTTTCCGAAGGCGCAGTTAAATAAGCAGTAGTAAACGAGGTGTATTGGATGTCCGTAACGATTAAAGACGTTGCCAAGAAAGCAGGTGTGGCTGCGTCTACTGTCTCACGTGTTTTATCAGACAGTCCCAAAATTAGTGAAAAAACAAAGAACAGAGTCCGAAGCGTGATGGAGGAATTAGGCTACCATTTAAATGAAAATGCCCGAAATTTAGTCCAGCAGTCAACGAAAACAATCGGCATCGTCATGAAGAATTCAGCAAGTGAATCTCTGCATGACCCCTTCTTTCCTGAAGTATTACGAGGAATCAGTGCCTATTGCAATAAACAGGATTATAGTATTTCAATCACCACCGGCGAATCAGAAGAAGCGATATTTAAAGATGTCGTCAAAATGGTAAAAGGTAAAAAAGTCGACGGGTTGATCGTCTCCTATTCGAAAAAAGATGACCAAGTCATTTCCTATTTACAGGAAGCTGACATCCCGTTCGTAGTAGTTGGAAAACCGTTTGGCAGACCAAATGAAATTCTCTATGTCGACAATGACAACGTTTTAGCTGCCAAAGAAGCGACCGAGCATTTGATTACGTTAGGTCACCGGGAAATCGGTTTTATCAGTGGCAATAAAGAATTTGAAGTGACAGATGCCCGGCTGCACGGTTATCAGGACGCACTTCGCAATCATCAGCTGAATGAACGTGCTGATTTTATCAAAAACCCGGCATCACCGGAAGTCGTGCGGGAATCGATGCAGGAACTGATGCAATTGCCGACGACACCAACCGCTCTAGTCGTGACCGATGACTTGTTCGCGATGCATATTTTATTCGTCTTACGCGAGCTTGCGATCCAGGTACCCGAAGAAATGAGTGTCATCAGCTTTAACAATACGATTTTCAGCCGATTTTCCAACCCGCCGCTAACTTCTGTCGATACACAGATTTATCAGCTGGGCTTTGAGGCAGCGCGTTGTTTAATCGACGAGATCAAGGAACCGTCTGTTGTCAAAAGAAGTGTGATCATACCAACTTTTATTGAGGAACGGGAATCCAGTATATCCAGCTCACAAAAAGCATAAAGTGTGACTGTATCCAATGGTTTTCTTTAGGACAGTTATAAACAACAAGGAGGCGTTCACTGTGCATCAAGGTTTAGGAAAGTTTTATGGCGTGACTGACTGGATAGCCCGGCTGGCGGTCGTCAACGTACTGTGGCTCCTTTTCAGCTTTCCCATTGTACTACTCTTATTGAATATGATCGTTACCGGAGTTAACGCAGTACTGCTCGCCGGCATCATCATCCTTACACCATTCGTAGTCTTTCCAGCTTCCACTGCGCTTTTTGCCTGTATAAGAGACTGGATATTAGACCGTGATCAGCATTCGATATTCAGTTCCTTCTGTCGTTATTATGTAAGGAATTATCGTAAAAGCTGTATCAGTGGCATCCTTCTGACTGCTGTCTGGACGATCTGGGGCATCGATTATTACTACCTCAGCTCACGTAATGTTATGCTTTTATTCGTTTTCCTGGTATTTGGGCTGATTTTATTTGTATATACGATTCATTTCTTTTCGATGTTGGCACATTTTGAGATGAATTTACGTATGCTTTGGAAGAATGCGTTTCTGCTTACATTGGGACGACCACTACTGACGGTGGTGATTTCGCTCGTCAGTGTCGTTATTCTCTATGTCAGCATCAACGGCTTATTATTTCTATTACCTTTTTTCACAGGTTCACTGATTGCTTTTCTAAGCTTTTCAATCTTTTACAGATGGTACTTGCACTTCATATGAAATGAGACTTCAATCAGCGGGAGTCTTAAAGACGGTTAGCACCGTGATAAAAAAATACACAGATAACATCTTAGGGGGATTATCATGAACAAAAAATGGTGGAAAGAAGCAGTCGCCTATCAAATTTATCCACGAAGTTTTAACGATTCGAACGGTGACGGCATTGGAGACATTCCAGGTATTATTGAAAAATTAGATTACCTGCAAGATTTAGGCATCGACGTCATTTGGGTTTCCCCAATCTATGAATCTCCGAATGATGATAATGGCTATGATATTAGTGATTACCAGGCGATCATGAACGATTTTGGAACGATGGAAGATTTCGATCAGCTGCTGACCGAGGTACATGACCGCGGTATGAAATTAATTATGGATTTAGTGATCAATCACACGTCCGATGAGCATCCTTGGTTTCTGGAGTCGCGCTCTGCTATTGATAACCCCTACCGTGATTTCTACATCTGGCACCCCGGTGATAATGGTAAGGAACCAAACAATTGGGAATCGATTTTTGGAGGATCAGCATGGGAATATGATCAGCACACGGGCGAATATTACATGCATGTTTTTTCCCGCAAACAGCCAGATTTAAATTGGGAAAATCCTCGCGTACGAGAGAAACTGTACGAGATGGTCAATTGGTGGCTCGATAAAGGAATTGATGGTTTTCGCATTGACGCAATTTCACACATTAAGAAAACACCCGGATTTCCTGACTTACCAAACCCCGATAACAAAAAATACGTTCCATCCTTTGACGGTCATATGAACCGTGATGGTATTCATATTTTCTTAGAAGAATTAAAGCAGAAAACATTCGACCACTATGATATCATGACCGTCGGTGAAGCGAATGGAGTATCCATCGACCAGGCAGATGAATGGGTCAGTGAGGATAACGGCAAATTTGATATGATTTTTCAGTTCGAACACCTCGACCTATGGGGCACCAGTGCAAGCGGCGGCCTCGACATCCACGCCTTAAAGGATACCTTTAGCAAATGGCAAAAAGGCCTTCATGACAATGGATGGAATGCTTTATTCTTAGAAAATCATGATCAGCCCCGCTCCATTTCAACATGGGGAAATGACGAAGACTATCGGAACAAATCGGCCAAATGCCTGGCAACCTTATACTTTCTCATGCAAGGAACACCTTTTATCTATCAGGGCCAGGAAATTGGCATGACAAATGTCCAGTTCGATTCCATCGAAGATTATAACGATATTGCCATCAAGAACCGCTATCGTGAAGGCATCGCCTCAGGTAAATCCCACGAAGAAATGATGGAGATCATCTGGAAAAATGGACGCGACAATTCCAGAACCCCGATGCAATGGAACACAGATAAGCAAGCCGGATTCACCTCGGGAACTCCGTGGCTTGGCGTCAATCCAAATTATCAGGAAATCAACGTCGCCCAAGCAGTCACTGATCCCGATTCGATTTATCATTATTATAAAAAATTAATAGATGTAAGAAAAAGCAATGCCGCACTTTTATATGGTGATTACGAGTTGATTTTAGATGATCATCATCAGATCTACGCTTATACAAGAACCACGGACGAAGAAACCATGCTGATCATCACCAATTTATTCGAGGATGAAGCAACTTACGAACTACCAGAATCACTGCTGCAGCGGTCATCCTCGTTATGCTTAAGCAACTATGATGTTGAAACGGGAGAGCAGATGGTTAATGGCGTATTGAGACCTTATGAAGCACGTGTTTATAAGTTGGTGTGAATGAAAAAAAGAGAGGGACGGGAAGCTGTCTCTCTTTTTTGTTACTCTAAAAAGAAGTCGAATAACTTTATTCAAAGATGCCCTTTTTTGATTAGCAAAAGGGAAATACACTAGATTGCTGACGAAATTCTTAAAGGGGCATTTCTCGGAAGTATTCTCCTGGATTTGTCTCTTTTACAGAATTTACTTATTTTTGCCTTTTAGCGATAAAAGAAAGATGATAATCCAATTATGTCACCAACGTTAGCTAGATTTTACTTTTTCACATCTCTTCCATTATGACTGATCCCCTTTTCTTTTCTCTTTCATTTCTAACCCGAATATGATTCAATATACGATATTCCTCCGATTCATTTCCAAGATTATACGATGAGAATGCGGTGGACTTTTGTTTTTACCTGAAAGGATGGGATATACAAATGAAAAAGCTATACTATGGCGGAGAAATTATCACCATGGATGAGAACAATAAACATGTCGAAGCCGTGTTGGTGGAGAATGGCGTCATTACAGACGTTGGTCCGTTATCCAAATTTGTATCCTTACTACACGACGAAAATACTGAAAAAGAGCATTTAGAAGGACATACATTAATGCCCGGATTTATTGATCCACACAGCCATGTTTCCATGGTTGGGCCTGTTGCCTCATTGTGCGATCTCAGTAATTGTGATGATTTTAACGATATTGTAGAGACCATGAAAGCTTATATTGTAAAAAATCAATTGAATGATAACGATCCCGTGATTGGATTCGGCTATGACCATAATGTCTTAAAAGAAGAGAAGCATCCTACAAAAGAAATATTAAACCAAGTATCAACAGAAAGAATAGTTGCTGTTATGCATACGTCCGCACATATGGGCTGCGTCAATGATGTTGCCTTGCAAGCTGCTGGTATTGATGAACACACCCAGGACCTTGAAGGCGGGAAAATCGGGAGAGTAAAAGGCTCGATGGAACCGAACGGCTACTTGGAGGAAGCTAATATCATGGCCATTCGTGAACAGCTTACCCGTGACACCGAGACTGATTATGCTGCCTTAATGCAAAAAGGGCAGGAAATCTATCTCAAACATGGCATCACAACATGTCAGGACGGGGCTACAAGCAAAGAAATCATGCAGCTTCTACACACTTTAGCAGAACAAGACAAGCTGATGATCGATATTGTTGCATATCCACTCGTGATGGAAAAACCGACGCAACTGTTAACGGAATACAGTCAATACGCAAAGATGTATCACAATCGCTTCAAGCTCGGAGGATTCAAGCTGTTTCTCGACGGATCACCACAGGGAAAAACAGCCTGGCTATCTGAACCATATGAAGGAGAAGATGAATATCGCGGATACCCTTGGTTTGATGATGAACAAGTAACGGAATTTGCAAGGACAGCTATCAACGATGATGTCCAGTTACTGACACACAGCAATGGTGATGCCGCTTCTGATCAATTACTCCGATGCTACGAATCAGCATTGGATGAATCGATCAATCCGAATAAACATCTGCTTCGACCTGTGATGATTCACTGCCAAACGGTACGGGAAGATCAGCTGGAAAAAATGGCGGATTTAGCAATGATTCCTTCGATTTTCAATGTGCATACCTATTATTGGGGAGATGTACATCTGAAAAATCTTGGCGAGAAACGCGGTAGCAAAATCAGTCCGGCAAGAACTGCTTTTGACAAAGGATTAAAGGTTAACTTTCATCAGGATTCGCCTGTCGTCCAGCCAGATATGCTGCATGCTGTCTGGTGCGCAGTGAATCGAGAAACAAGAAGCGGCCAGGTCATTGGAGAATCCGAACAAGTATCTGTCTATGAAGCATTACAAGCAGTGACAATAAATGCTGCTTATCAATATTTTGAAGAAGATTCAAAAGGAAGTATCACTCCGGGAAAACTTGCAGATTTAGTAATCCTGGAACAGAATCCACTCACGGTAGATCAGGCATCTATCAAAGACATTCAAATCTTAGCGACGATGAAAGAAGGAGAAACTTTATATCAGCAATAGAGTCAAAGCGGGGGTTTAATCTCCCGCTTTTGGTTAAGCTATTTGTATGCTTATGTTTAACATGTTTGCAAAACGGGTATATGGAGATGTATCCTTTTTTTATGTTACATAAATATTAGCGTTCCAAATTATAAAGTGAAACTTTGATCAGTGGGAGTCTTTGACTTTCACTGATCATTAGCGAAACTTATCAGGGGTTAGTCCCACTTAGCTTCTTTGTGGTACTCGAAGCTTGAAGCGGGAGACTTACAGACGGTTAGCACCGTGATAAAATAGCAAAACGAAACGTGTAAATAGTATTAGTAAAGCTTCGTTATTCACTGAGTTTTTCTACAATATAATTTGCTATTGAAGGCTATTTATAATAACCTAGCGGATACGGACATTTTAACCATGTTGATTTTGTTAACGTGAATCATGGTGTCTAAAGGAGAAGAACAGATGGAGAAACGTACAACACTGAAGAAAACGTTGAAGCCCCATTGGGTATGGGCAATTGCTCTGGGCTCAGCAATTGGCTGGGGAGCATTTGTCCAACCCGTTAACTGGATGGCTACGGCAGGTCCATTAGGAGTTATTTCAGGCTTTTTTATTGGTGCATTATTAATGATTCTAATTGCCGTCAGCTATGGCTTCTTAATCAAAAGTTTCCCGGTATCAGGAGGGGAATTTGCTTATGCTTACATCAGCCTCGGAAGAACGCATGCATTTATTTCCGGGTGGTTCTTAACACTAGGCTATATATGCATAGTCGCCTTGAACGCATCCGCCTTTGCATTGATGTTTAAATTCGTATTTCCACAATTTATCGAAAACTTGCATTTATATAATGTTGCCGGCTGGGAAGTATACGTACCGGAAATTATTGTTGCCTCACTAGTATTGATAGTGTTTGGCTTTTTTAATGTTAGAGGAAGCAGTATCTCAGGAAGAATTCAATTTATCTTCTGTCTCGTTATGGTAGGGGCTATCCTATTACTAACGATGATGGTCGGCGTCCAGCCAGAAGCTGGTTTAGCGAACGTCAAACCATACTTTCCAACTGATACGAGCGCGATGGCAGCCATCATTTCAATCGTCGCTATCGCACCTTGGGCTTATGTCGGATTCGATAACATCCCGCAAACAGCCGAAGAGTTTGATTTCTCTTCAAGTAAAGCATTTAAACTAATTGTTTTTGCGATATTAGCAGCTGCCATTTTATACAGCTTCATGATCATCACCACGTCTATGATTAGACCGTGGCAAGGTGTCGTTGAAGAGAACTACATTTGGGGAACTGGACAAGTCGTGCAGGATTTACTCGGCACAGTCGGATTGCTCATACTCGTCATCGCCTTAACGATGGGAATTTTCACAGGTCTGAATGGCTTTGTTATATCTTCCAGCCGCCTATTATTCGCCATGTCGAGAGCCAAGATTATACCAGAAGGATTCTCAAAGCTGCATCCGAAATATAAAACACCATACTGGGGCGTTATTTTTACCGTGATCGTTGCCATGTTCTCACCTTGGTTCGGCCGCGAAGCGCTGTTATGGGTGGTAGACATGTCATCCATTGGTGTAACAATCGCCTATTTCTATACATGCTATGCAGCATTTTCGATGTTCACTTTCAATGCAGACAACCCTTTAGGAAATGGAAAACAGATATATTCACCCGTAAAGAAAGTTATTTCTATCCTTGGCATGTTAGCGAGTCTCACTTTCTTAGTGTTACTGCTATTCCCAGGCTCACCAGCATTTCTTGGACTAGAATCCCGAATCGCATTGGCCGCATGGGTTATCCTAGGTTTAATTTTCTACCTGGCCAAGCGAAAAGAGTATAACAAAATACCGGAAGAAGAATTAAATTATTTAATTACTGGTTCGAAAGAGATTAAACTGAAGCAGGATTAAGCTGGATCCCCACAAATGGTTGTGGGGATTTTTAATTTGGCACCATTGAATCCAACTGAAGCGAACCTTTCTCCTTGTTGTGAATATCATAGCAGGAAGTACCACAAACGTCTAATGAGTAAAAAATCATTTTCAAGTATGACATACTATATAAAACCTTCATTTTACTAGATGAAAATCTGTTATTACCTACTCTGAAATATGTTATTTTGCATTTTTACTGATTTTTAAATTTTATATATTAACGAACCTCACTTCTATATGGCAAAAGGTATAAAGTGAGACTTATCAGGCAGTTATCGTCCGTTTTATTCCCTCTTAGCTTTTTATCTATTCCTCGAATCTTAAAGTGGGGTATTACGGACGTTTAGGGATAAATTTTCAATTCAGGTAAATAATAGTTCATGAGAATATCATCTTATAAAGGAGCAAACAGCATGTGGTGGATTATCGGAGGAATACTGTCACTTATTACATTCGTGATTTATTGCTGTCTAGTAGTGGCTGGGAGAGCTGACAAGCAAATGGAGCAATATTATAAAAATAAGTAACATTATACCCTGTTAGATTTGTTCAGATCGTGACGTCTAATTAAACTGCCATCGCAGCAGATCTCCATTGACATATCGTTTGAACTCTTCAAGCATATAATAGCCATTATTCTCATCACTTCTGCCAAATATAGTGTAAATACGACATTTTCTAATTGATAAAAAGACGAGTAAATACTATTGACTGAACTTATTTCTTCTTCATGCGTATGTGCCCCTCTGGGAACTGCTTTCGCTTGAACTTGCTTCTTCTTCATGCGTTTGTGCTCCTCAGGGAACTGCTTTCGCTTGAACTTGCTCTTTCTTCATGCATTTGTGCTCCTCAGGATACTTGTTTCCCGTGAAGTTCCCTTTGTTTTACTATCACTGGACTTTCATCATTAATCGATCAACGATTCACAAATAATTATGTTCATCTTTTTGCAAACAAAAAGCGAACTCCCCAAAAGAGTCCGCTCCCATTACAACTACACTTCCTGATACCGCTCATCATATAAATGACAGGCCACCCAATGATCTTCCTTATGCTCCCGCCACTCTGGCACCACTTCCGCACAGACTTCCATTGCCAGCGGGCAGCGTGTCCGGAAGCTGCAGCCGCTGGGGGATCTACCGGGCTTGGGACATCGCCTTCAAGAATGATTCGCTCCCTCGTTCGTTCTCGCGAAGGATTCGGAACTGGAATGGCACTGATCAATGCCTGTGTATAGGGATGTAACGGTTCACGATACATGGCATCACTCCCTGCAATTTCAACCATTTTACCCAAATACATCACGCCAACCCTGTCACTTATATGCTTCACCATCGACAGATCATGTGCGATAAAAAGGTAAGTTAACCCTTGTTCCCGCTGTAATTTTTTCAAAAGGTTGACGATCTGTGCCTGAATCGATACATCGAGGGCTGAGATCGGTTCATCCGCCACGATGAATTCGGGATTCACGGCCAATGCACGGGCAATTCCGATCCGCTGGCGCTGGCCACCACTGAATTCATGAGGAAATCGTGAAGCATGGTCCTTGTTTAAACCGACCAGCTCCAACAATTGATAGACACGCTCCATTCGTTCTGCTCGTGTTTTGATCAAGCCATGGATGTCAACTCCTTCCGCAATGATATCCTTCACCGTCATTCGCGGATTTAGCGAGGCGTACGGATCTTGAAAAATCATCTGGATTGACTTGTTAAACCGCATCAGCTCTGGCTTGGAGTAATGTTGATGGATATTTTCACCAGCATAATCAACTTCGCCATCTGTTGCATCATACATGCGCATGATCGTTCTTCCAGCCGTTGACTTGCCGCAGCCGGATTCACCAACCAACCCGAATGTTTCCCCACGATAGATATCAAACGTAATGCCATCGACGGCCTTCAACGTATGTTTTCGATCTAACTTAAAGTGTTTCTTTAAATCTCTTACCTCAACCAGTTTTTCTTTAAGCATTAATTCGTTCGCCTCCCTCGATCGGCATCTCTACTCTTGGCGCTCGCTCATCCAATAACCAGCACGCCGTTTGCTGTGTTGCAGACAATTCCGTATAGGCAGGCATCTGTTTCTGACAAGCCTTCATCGCATACGGACAGCGAGGGGCGAATGGGCACCCTGGTGGTGGATCAGCCAAATCCGGCGGCGATCCTGCTATCACCTGCAATTCCTCCTCTTCACTATCGAGCTTCGGCATCGATCCCAGCAGTCCCCACGTGTACGGATGTTTCGGATTTTCAAAAAGTTCATCAACGGTACCTGTTTCAACGATCTTACCACCATACATCACCGCAACCCGGCTCGCCATATTAGCCACCACACCTAAATCATGTGTAATCATCATGATCGCCGTACCTGTTTCTTCCTGCAGGCCACGCATTAGATCAAGAATTTGTGCTTGGATCGTTACATCCAATGCAGTCGTCGGCTCGTCCGCTATCAATAACTTTGGATTACAGGCTAACGCTACAGCAATCATTGCCCGCTGGCGCATTCCGCCTGAATATTGATGAGGATATTGATTAATTCGCACTTCTGCCGTCGGAATCCCCACTAAGCGCAACAATTCAATTCCTTTATGGTGTGCTTCCTTTTTAGACATGTTGCGATGTTTCCTTAATCCTTCTGCAATTTGTTTACCAATCGTCATCGTCGGATTCAACGATGTCATCGGATCTTGAAAAATCATTCCGATTTCCCTTCCGCGGATGTTCTCCATCTGTTTTTCCGACTTCTGTACCAAATCCTCCCCATTAAAAACAATCGAACCATCAACGAATTTACCCGGGGGCATCTCAATTAACCGCATCACCGACTGTGCCGTTACACTTTTTCCAGAACCAGATTCACCGACAATCGCCAGTGTCTCTTTTTCATCAAGATCAAAGCTTACCCCTCTTACCGCTTGCACTTCTTTACCATAGCTATCAAATGAGATCGTTAAATCTTTCACTTCTAATAATTTACTCATCACGTATCCCTCCCAGTTATCTGCGCTCTTTCGGATCCAATGCATCTCTCATTCCGTCACCAATTACGTTGAAGGCTAGCATCGTAATACAAATGAACAGCGCCGGGAAGAAAAGCTGATACGGATAATATTGCAAGGCGGGCAACCCATCATTGGCCATCGTCCCCCAGCTTGCGAGCGGAGCCTGCACCCCGATACCGATAAAACTTAGAAACGATTCCGTAAAAATCGCTGTCGGAATCGTCAACGTTAATGTTACAAGAATCTGACCGATTGTATTCGGAATAAGATGCTTGGTTAGCAATCGACTATTACTTGCTCCCAATGATTTTGACGCCATTATAAATTCCTGTGATTTCAGCTGCATCACCTGACCACGCACAATCCGGGCCATATTAATCCAGCCCGTTATCGTCATCGCAATAATGAGTGTAAAGAGCTTTTGCGGTAAAACCACGAGTAATAAAATGACGACAAGTAAATAAGGCAATCCATATAAAATGTCCGCAATCCGCATCATGATTTCGTCTACTTTTCCGCCAAAATAACCGGCAATGGCGCCCCATATCACACCAATTACGATATCGATTAATGCTGCCATTAAACCGATAAACAAGGAAATCTGTGCTCCGTACCAGGTTCGTGCGAAAACATCACGGCCAAGATTATCGGTACCGAACCAATGCTCAGAAGAAGGGGCTTTATTGGCATTCATCAAGTCATTTTGAAAGTAATTCTGTCCCGATATTGGACCACCAATTCCAGCCATGATCGCAAGAAATACGATCACCACTATTCCTGCGATCGCCAATTTATTTTTACGGAACCTCCTGAAGGCATCTTTCCAATAAGATGTACTTTTACCGGACACCTTTTCTGACTCAGAAGGCTTGATCGTAATCGGTTCGAAATCTTCCTGCGTTAGTTGTGGTTGTGCCATTAGCCATTGCCTCCTTTAGCGCCTAACTTAATTCGTGGATCCACGAAACCGTAAATCAGATCCACTATTAAAATCGATACGAGTAACAGCACACTGTAGAATACAGTCGTACCCATAATCACGGTATAATCCCGATTGGTTACACTGACGACGAACTCGTTACCTAATCCAGGAATACCGAATATTTTTTCAATGACAAAACTTCCCGTTAATATCGAAGCAATCAAGGGACCAATATAAGAAATTACCGGAAGAATCGCATTGCGGAGCCCATGTCGGTAGGTCACTACTCGTTGGCCAATCCCTTTTGCTTTTGCCGTCTTAATATAATCCATGCTTAATACATCGAGCATACTGGAACGCATCAGTCGTGCAATAAATGCGAGCGGAGTGGATGCAAGTGCAATGGCAGGCAGAATCGTATGGGCAAACGACGTGAATCTGGCAATCGGTAATACTTGCATCTGAATCGCAAAAATATACTGCAAACCAGCTGCCATAATAAAGCTTGGTACCGATATTCCTAATACCGCAATGATCATCGCGGTATAATCACCGAATTTA
The DNA here is from genome assembly GCF_022919575.1 of Gracilibacillus salinarum. Lineage (NCBI taxonomy): Bacteria > Bacillati > Bacillota > Bacilli > Caryophanales > Bacillaceae > Gracilibacillus > Gracilibacillus salinarum. Next base: position 1,720,002 of record NZ_CP095071.1, read on the forward strand.
TTATGTTTCACCGCTGCAATTACGCCGAGCAAAACACCTGCGGCAAGGGCGATGAACATGGACTCCAACCCTAAAACAAGCGAATAAGGGAGTCCTCTGATAATAATATCGTTCACCTCTTGGCCGACATATTTAAATGAAGGACCGAAATCAAAGGTAAAAGCATTAACCAGGTAATCGACATATTGCACCAGAATCGGATCATTTAACCCATACGCCTCATTCATCTGCTCCTCGATGGCAGGTGTCAATGCACGTTCTGAAGCAAATGGTCCGCCAGGTGCCGCATGCATAAGAAAAAAGGTAATCGTAATAATGAAATACAAAGATAGAATGATATATCCCAATCGTTTTACTATATACGTTATCAACGCCACACCTCCGAAATCCGTGGTAACGTTAGAAAAACTCGGTATTCGCCTCGTCTATTAGCAAGTGCCGAAGTTTTTCTTATACTTTAGTACTTCTAAATTTTCACTTTCCTATCGTGAAAAAAAGAAGTGAATGGACTTCACTCCTAATTTCCTATCATCGCTTTTCTATCTTAGGAGTCTTAGCTGTCATGAAGATTAATCAATATAAGGTATACAGTTTTTCTATATACCTTATATTGTAAAAAAACAAATGCTTATTCTTCTGTTAAATAACCCCACTTAAACTGGACGCCACCTAATCCAGATACTTCCACACCTTTTACATAATCCTTGTTTAACCAAGCGCTTGTGTAGAAATAGATAGGCGCAATCGGCATGTCTTCCATAAAGATTGCTTCTGCCTGACGTAAAATTACTTTTCGCTCCGCTTCATCTGTCGCTGTTCTTGACTGCTCTAACAGATCCTGGTATTCTGCATCTTCCCAGTTCGTATAGTTGTTGCCGCCTTTTGCACGGAAGATTTCCAGAAAGTTAATCGCATCATTAAAGTCACCTAACCAGCCCATACGGCCAACATGGAAATCACCGCTGCCCATACTGTCTAGATAGACATTCCATTCTTCATTTCGAAGCGTCACTTCCACGCCAAGATTTTCTCGCCACATATCCTGAATCGCCTGTGCAATAGCTGCGTGTGCTTCACTTGTGTTATAAGATAGCTCAACCGCGGGTAACTCTTCCAGCCCCATCTCTTCTAAACCAGTCTCTAGATATTCTTTGGCCGTTTCGATATCATTGTCGGCAAAATAACCTTCATTACTTTCTTCCCAAATCGAAGAAGGGACGAGTGCCATCGCCGGCTGCTGCTCACTTTGTGTAATATTCTCCACAATTCCCGCGCGGTTGATCGCTAAGGCAAATGCTTTCCGAATATTAACGTTATTAAATGGTTCTTTTTCTGTATTAAAAGCATAATAATATAAGCCGGCTAATGGCGCGATATTTAACGAACCATCTTCTTTCAATGCCGGGATCGATGCTAACGGAAGTGAATCAGTAGGAGAACCTGCCCAATCGAGCTCACCACCGTTATACATTTCCAGTGCTGTATTTTCATCATCAATCATATACATGTTAATCGTTTCTAAAGTCACTGTTTCTGCATCCCAGTAATCAGGATTTTTCTTCAAGACTACCTGATCCTGATGTGCCCACGAATCTAGTAAAAAGGGACCGTTTGTCACATAATTTTCGCCAGCATCCAACGCCCAGTCATCCGTGCCTTCCACGACATTCTGATTAACAGGATAATACGTATAGAACGCAGTTAAATCTAAGAAATACGGAGTCGGTTGCGCAAGAGTAACTTCTAACGTTTTCTCATCGACAGCTGTCACACCAACCTCATCCAAAGAACCGCCTTCTTCCTTGGCAGCCTGTGCACCTTTGATTACATACAATTGATACGCATAATCGGTATCAGCATTATCTGGATTCAACACCCATTTCCATGCATATTCAAAATTTTCGGCTGTGACCGGATCACCATTAGACCAGACAGCATCTTCCCGAATGTGGAACGTATATGTCATTAAATCCTCTGACACTTCATAGGATTCCGCCATCGCTTCTTCCGGCTCACCATCCTGATTAATACGCATCAACCCTTCAAACACCTGATCCAATACTGCCGCAGAGGTTGTATCCGTTGCAGTACCTGGATTCAAGGAAGGTGGTTCCGATTTTATATTAATATCAAACGTTTGATCAGCAGCCAGCGCTTCTTCACCTTCCGCACTGTCTGTTTCTTCCGCCTCACCTGTATCCTCTGATTCTGCCGGTGCTTCTGTATCTGCACCATCATCCGAGCTCGTCTCCTCACCTCCGGAACAAGCCGCCAAAAATACCCCCAATGTAAGTAAACACGTTAGCAAAAACAGCCATTTCTTACCCGCCATTCGTAATCCCCTTTCTACTTCTCTTTTGTTAGATTTGTTACAATTAACCCAGTTTTTCTCCGTAACAACTAAAATATTACAATATCAAGACAAGCATTACACAGGAGTAGTAAGATGATCTTACAGAGAATATTAGTAATCTAATAATGATTGTTAGATATTCTATCAAAATTAAAAAGCTTTGACTTTTCTTGTTGAAATTGAGATAATACGTTCAATAACATATTGGTACCTTTAAATCAGTCCAGTGAGGCTGACAAGGACTACGGTTCACACGTTAACATTGCTTTCTGCGCAATGTGGACTTTTTGTGCGAAGAGTTTCTTGTCTACCTGACAAGAAACTCTTTTTGTTTACAAAAAGGTACCAGTAAACTGTAGGGGGATTTTACATGGATAAAGAATTTTCATTACAAGCAGTACCAGCATCACATCGAAATGGTTTCTGGAAAATGTTCGTCGTTATGCTAGGATTCACCTTTTTCTCGGCAAGTATGTTGTCAGGTGGTGAATTAGGGCTTGGTCTATCAATGCAGCAATTTATTTGGATGGTCTTATTAGGAAATTTAATTCTTGGTTTATATACAGGTGGCCTTGCCTACATTGCTGCAAAAACAGGGCTGTCCACACACCTATTAGCACGTTATGCCTTCGGAGAAAAAGGCTCCTACCTTGTTTCCTTTTTATTAGGCGGAACACAGGTAGGGTGGTTCGGAGTTGGTCTTGCCATGTTTGCAGTTCCGGTCAACAAAGCGACTGGCATAGACATGCTAACTTTAATTATTATTTCAGGTATTGTTATGACATTCTCCGCATTCTTCGGAATGAAGGCACTGGCGATTTTAAGTTTTGTTGCTGTACCAGCGATCGCCATTTTGGGAAGTATTTCTGTAGGTATTGCTATCGATGACATGGGCGGTTTACATGATTTATTTGCTTATCAGCCAGAAAACAGTCTGGGATTAGCAGCAGCCTTAACTATTTGTGTCGGCTCTTTCGCAAGTGGTGGTACGTTAACACCTGACTTTGCCCGATTTGCCAAAACAAAAAAATCGGCCGTCATCACAACATTAATTGCTTTTTTTATTGGTAATTCACTCATGTTCTTATTTGGTGCAGTAGGGTCTATTTCGACCGGACTGGCTGATATTTCAGAAGTAATGTTTGTGCAAGGTTTAATTATTCCAGCAATCATTGTGTTAGGCTTGAATATCTGGACAACGAATGATAATTCTTTATACGCATCCGGCTTAGGTTTTTCTAACATTACGAAGATAAAAAAAAGCAAACTCGTCATCTTCAATGGTTTAATCGGAACAATATTAGCAATGTGGCTGTACAATAATTTCGTTGGCTGGTTAACGATACTCGGCGCTGCCTTACCACCAATCGGTGCGATATTATTAGCAGACTTCTTTCTATTACGAAAAGGACGCTATCCTTCATTTGAGCAAATGTCATTCAAAGCCATTCATTGGTCAGCTATCATCGCATGGGGAGCAGGATTTGCTTCAGCACAATTTATACCTGGCATTCCACCTCTGAATGGCATTATTGGATCAGTTGTGGTATATGTAGGATGGACGTTAATATTAGATAAAAAACTGCAAGCAGAACCAATTGCAAAACAACAAAGAGAGGTGTAAATTTGATTATTCAAAACGCATCCTTACCTAATCAGGAAGGATTATGGAATATTCATATCGAAAACGGGAAATTCACAAAAATCGAACCTGCAAAAGAAGTAGAAGAAGGACTCGACATTAATGGAAAATTAGTCAGCGCACCATTCATCGAACCACACGTACACTTGGATACCACTTTAACGGCTGGCGAACCAAAATGGAACGAAAGCGGAACATTGTTCGAAGGCATTGCCACTTGGGCAGAGCGTAAAAAATCACTGACAGTAGAAGATGTTAAAACACGTGCAACCAAAGCACTTAAGTGGCAAATCGCACAAGGTATCCAACACGTTCGTAGTCATGTGGATGTGTGTGACCCATCCTTAACGGCAATGAAAGCTTTACTTGAAGTTAAAGAAGAAATGAAAGAATACGTTGACCTCCAGCTCGTCGCTTTTCCACAAGAAGGCTACTTATCCTATCCGAATGGTCGTGAACTGGTAGAGGAGTCTCTACAAATGGGAGCAGATGTGGTGGGCGGGATCCCACACTTCGAATTCACTCGTGAGTACGGTGTAGAATCGATGAAAATAGCATTCGACTTGGCGGAGAAATATGACCGCTTAATCGATATTCACTGCGATGAAATCGATGACGAGCAATCACGTTTTGTCGAAGTAGTGGCAGCAGAGGCATATAAACGCGGACTCGGAAGTAAAGTTACCGCTAGTCATACCACTGCTATGCATTCGTATAACAGTGCTTATGTTTCGAAATTAATGAAAATCTTGAGCCTATCCAACATTAATTTTATTGCTAATCCCCTGGTAAACATTCATTTACAAGGACGTTTCGACGATTATCCGAAACGTAGAGGAATCACCAGAGTGAAAGAATTAACAGAAGCAGGCATCAATGTCAGCTTTGGTCACGATGATATTTTTGATCCGTGGTATCCACTAGGTACCGGCAACATGCTGCAAGTATTACACATGGGTATACATGCAACCCACTTGATGGGCTATCGCCAGATCATGGATTCTTTCAACTTTATAACGGAAAATAGCGCTGTTACAATGGATATTTCAGAAAGATATGGACTCGAAGTTGGAAAACCAGCTAGCTTTATTATTTTAAATGCAACCAATGTCTACGATGCTATCCGCAAACAAGCAGAAGTTGTAGCATCTTATCGTAACGGAAAACAAATCATGGAAACCCAACCAAAAGAAACAGCCATATGGATAGGTAACCATAAAGAAAATATAGATTTCGAGAGATAGACTACTGACTCTTCATGCATTTCATGAACTATTGCAAGCTCTTTGCTAGAAGTTTTCTGATCTTCATGTGTTGGACAACCTTATGTACTGTCCAACGCATGAAGTTCCTTCATCTTCATGCGTTCGACCAGCCCCTGCACCTCCTTTCGCCTGAACTTCTCTCATCTTCATGCGTTCGACCAGCTCCTGCACCTCCTTTCGCCTGAAGTTCGTCACATCATCGTCTTTGCGTCTGTCTAACTTTGCGATAAAAAGCTGCTATCAATCCAGATGTATCAGCAACTGCTAATAGCCAAGCATCCCAACTGATTCGAACAGCACATTAGAAACACACGGCAATAGCCACGTCTATTAGCAATTCTTTATTGCTAAAATTTTCTGCCGTATTAGAAACACTCGGCATTCGCCTCGTCCATTAGCGAGTGCCGTAGTTTTTTCTTATACTTGGTACATTTTAAAATTTCACTACGTCGAACTGCTTCTATGCTAAAATTTTATACTTTCCTAACGTACAATAAAAAACAAGGTCCATCACACATGGACCTTGTTCTCAAATTCCTCTTTAATTCCTGCTAACAACTCAGGCTTTGTGATCAAATCAAGCCCAGTTAACGCTAGTGCCTTCGCACCGGTAATCAACGCCTGGTCACCTTTTTCCGAGACTGCTGCCTCGCGAAATGCGATCGTATGCGGAGAGGTTCCGCTCTCTGCAATCTTAATAAAAGGATGAATCGTTGGTACGACCTGACTGATATTCCCTGCATCACTGGATCCGATACCTTCTGATCTTTCATGATAGTCTTCGCCCAGTTCCACAATACGTTCCTTGAATACAGCATCAAAAGCAGAATTGATGTTAAAATCATCGACACCATTTTGGATGCGCGCGTATTTTACCTCAGCACCGGTTGCAAGTGCCGCACCTTCTGCGATCTTGTTAACCTTTGCCGTCACCTCGTCGCAAGCTTTTCGTGTGCTCGCACGAACGAAGAAACGCGCTCTTGCATATTCCGGTACGATATTGGCCGCATCGCCTCCGTCGAGGATAATCCCATGAATGCGGACATCATCGGTAACATGCTGGCGCAATGCATTAATGCCATTATAAAGTTGAATCACACCGTCTAACGCATTGATACCATCTTCCGGCTTCGCTGCTGCGTGGGCAGGACGGCCGAAGAACTCATAATCGATCGGATCCACCGCTAATGTTGGTGCTGTACCAGCCGTTTTGTCATACGGATGAATCATCATGCACGTATCCATTTCCTGGACGAGTCCATGTCTGACAAAGGTTCCCTTCGCACTGCCATTTGGTCCGCCTTCTTCTGCTGGTGTACCGAATACCACGACTTCCCCGCCAATTTGATCAAGTGCTTTACTTAATGCAATCGCAGCCGCAACGCTCAACGTCCCGATAATGTTGTGACCACAAGCATGTCCCAAACCTTTCAAGGCATCATACTCTGCCAAAAAACCGATCTTCGGCCCTAGTTTTTCCGAAGCGAATCGGGCAATAAATGCTGTCTCATGCTCCGGAATGCCAGACTGTACAGCAAACCCTTGCTCACTGAGGCGATTTCGCAATAACTCTGATGCAAAGAACTCCTCATTACCAAGTTCAGGATTGGCATGAATTTGATGACTGATATCCAGATACGTCGCGATATTTTTTTCAATTTCTTCGATTATAATCTGTTCCAACATGATGCTTCCCCCATTCATTTCTAATGTTTTTAGAAAAACTCGGCATTCGCCTCGTCCATTAGCGAGTGCCGCAGTTTTTCTTATACTTATTACATTTTAAATTTTCACTACGTCGAAATGCTTCTATGCTAAAATTTTATACTTTCCTAACGTGTAAAAAAAGGAGGGGACAACGATCATCCCCTCACTCCCTTACCAGCCAATCTGATCCAACGGCACAAATGTAGGAATTAATGAATCATTAAATACCTCTTCAATATGTGCTGCCACTTCTTCCGTTTGATAAATCTCTACTAACTTCTGAAAGACCTCTTTATCTACCTCATCTGAACGTGCAGCGATGATGTTGATGTAAGGTGTCGCTGTATCATCTTCAATAAAAATCGCATCTTCCACTGGTACGAAGCCTGCTTCCACAGCTACCCCGTTATTAATGATTGATGCCGTAACATCAGGCAATACACGCGGTGTCTGTGCCGCAACCATTGGTACAAATTCAAGATTTTTTGGATTTTCAACGATAGCAGACAGATCGCCATTTCCGTCAAATCCTTCTTCTAATGTAATCAAACCAGCTTTCTCAGCTAAAAGTAACGCACGCCCCATATTAGTGGCTTCCTGTGGCAGTGCAATTTTAGCGCCGTCTGGAACTTCACTTATATCTTCAATTTTTTCAGAATAAAAACCCATTGGTGCGATTATTGTCGTTGCAATTGGTGCTAAATCAAGATTTCTTTCTTCAATAAAAGAATCAAAATAAGATACCGTCTGAAAAGCATTTAAATCAATATCGCCATCTGCTAAAGCCATATTAGGACGAACATAGTCGGAGAATTCTACAAGCTCGAGGTTAATGCCTTCTTCCGCAGCTTTCTCTTTCACAAATTCCCAGATCGGAACACCCGAACCGTTCAAACCGATTTTCAATGTTACTTCTTCACTTTCACTGTCCCCGGCACTCGCTGAATCGTCACTGCCACAGCCTGCCAGAATTCCTGCAATTAAAATTAATAAGACCAATAATTTCTTTTTCAATGAAAAAACCTACCTTCTTCGTGATGTTTTGGATAATGTATTTCCTAGTGATTGAATCAGCTGTACGATTAATACGAGCAGTAAAACCGTCACAATCATAATATCTGTTTCAAAACGCTGGTAACCGTATGCTATCGCTAAATCGCCCAGTCCACCACCGCCGACAAAACCAGCCATCGCCGATGCACCAACGATCCCGATCGTCGCAATCGTAATATTCAAAATTAAAGAACTGAATGCTTCTGGAACCATGACGCGAAAAATAATTTGCCAAGGCTTCGCACCCATCGCTTCTGCTGCCTCAATCATGCCAGGTGATACTTCCAGCAGACTGCTCTCTACTAATCTTGCAATATATGGTGCTGCAAAAACGACTAACGGCACAATTGCTGCCGCTGTACCAATCGTCGTCCCAATCAGCAATCTAGTAAACGGTATGATAGCAACAAGCAAAATAATAAAAGGAATCGATCGCAAGAAATTAATTATGCCATTCAGCACATTAAAAAATGGCTTATTACCATATAAATTACCTGGTCTTGTGATCACTAGAATAATCCCCAGTGGTAGTCCTAAAATTAAAGAAAATGCCAGCGAGAATCCTACCATTTGCAGTGTTTGCAGGGTCGCGTCCAAAATTCTTGGCCAAAAATCCATTAACTTAATGTCCATCTGCTGTAACCTCCTCTACTCTTACTCTGCTGTTGATAAACTGATATGCCTGTTGGATGTCACTGGACTTTCCTCGCAATTCGACGACCAAATTACCGAATGGACGGCCTTGCAGCTCCACGATCTGCCCGAACAAAATATTGGTGTGCACATCATATCGCTTGGCAACTTCTGAGATAAGCGGCATTTCCGTCGAATCATTTTCAAAAGTTAACCGATAGATGGCGCTATTGCCTTGTGAATGCGTCACCTTGTCCATCACCGATTGCGGCAGCTCGTCGTTCATAACCGTTTTGACAAAATTCTTCGTCGTTTGCTGCTGTGGATTAGAAAAGACATCAAAGATCGAACCTTCCTCGATGACCCTGCCTTCTTCCATGACTGCTACACGATCACAGATCTCTTTAATTACTTGCATCTCATGGGTAATCATTAAAATTGTAATGTGATACTCATCTCTTACTTTTCGCAATAAATCAAGAATCGAACTCGTTGTCTGCGGGTCCAATGCAGAGGTCGCTTCATCACAAAGCAATATCTCCGGGTCAGTAGCCAATGCCCTCGCAATGCCGACACGCTGCTTCTGTCCGCCAGACAGCTGTTCCGGATAATGATCCGCTTTATCCGCTAATCCGACAAACGCTAGTAATTCCTCTACTTTTTGCTTGATTTTAGCCCGCGGTACTCCCGCTAACGATAATGGAAAACCAACATTATGAAAGACAGTCTTCGATTCTAGTAAATTAAAATGTTGAAAAATCATGCCAATTTTTCGGCGCACGTCTATCAATTCACTTTTTGATAGACTTAACAGATCGTTGTGATTAACAAGGACTTTACCGATATCGGGCCTTTCCAACAAGTTGACACAGCGTATCAAGGTACTTTTTCCAGCGCCACTAAAACCAATCACGCCAAAAATTTCACCCCGGTCAATCGATAAGTTAACCTGATCCACTGCAGTTATTTTCCTGTCGTTCGTTGTGTACGTCTTACTGATGTTCTGAAACTCAATCATAGCCTCACTCTTTTCTACCGTATTGTGTAGTGTCTTCAGATGAATTTAAAACAAAAAAATCTTCCCTTCATTCTTAGAAGAGAAGATTCAATAAGTATGTATTAAACTCCTCTTATCTTCCAAGTGAACGGTTCACTTGATGGAATTGGCACGCTCTTTTTATTCCGTAAACAGAATAAAACCCGTTGCCGAGGTTTCGCAGGGCCAGTCCCTCCACCTCTCTGGATAAGAATGAAAATAGTATGAATTTTTAAATAGCAATGTTGTTATTTTAAAGCACACATTACCTTTTGTCAACATATTCTGACAATTTGTGCAACTCTTACATCCAGCTTAGTTGCGCACGTTCTACAACAGCCTTCATTTGCTTATCCGGATGAAACAACAAATCGCCATGACCAACCGCCAGCACAGAAGGGTGCAGATTCGCTAATCGCTCTGCTGTTTCCACCGCCTTTTTTTTATCCCATGTAGCCCAGGCAGGAAACGGAAACTGCCAGCGGACATCTCCGGAAACAGCTAATCCGCCGAATGTCTGGAAGGCATCCCCTGCTATCAGACTATGATCGTTCACATTCAAAAAAGACATACTGCCCGGTGAATGCCCAGGTGACAGGATCGCTTTCAAAGAACCGATTTGAGTACCATCTTCAATTTGCTGAAATGGCACACGATTGATTTGTTTTTTCAGCCCACCCTTCAGCATTTTCAAATCTTCAGCAGGTACGAAAATATCCACCTCCGGCAGATCGGCTTTCAATCCAGCCAACGCTCCAATATGATCACTATGAATATGTGTGAGGACTATCTTTTCAATTGGCTTACCGATTTCAGCCGCAGCTTTGACAATCGCATTCTTGAAAAAAGGTAATCCTGCATCAACAAGTGTAAGGGATTGTTCCTCCTCTACAATATAACAGTTCACCGGAAAAAATCTCGGCATAAAGGCTAGCTGATACAGCTGATTAGTCTTCGTTATTTTCATCATCATCATCCACTCCCCATCCATAGATACGTTTGAAGGCATAAAGGGTTACATAAATATAAGAAAATAAAGGAAAGCTAACAGTAACACTATGCATGCCAGGAGGTAACTATGACAATCGTCCGACTAGGCTATGTGGCCATGAGTAAATATGTAAAAAATGCCTCACCTTCTCAAACGATGACTTTTAAGCAATTTGAAACCATAAGAGATCGGGAAGCCGCCATTCGCAAATTAGAGCGAATCTCCCTCGATAATTTACATAACACGTTACGAATTTTAAAGCATAACCGAGCATCTGACATCTTTTTTTACCGTCTGACCTCACGACTTATCCCACTAGCCAATCATCAGGAACTGCTGGATTGGCATTATATGAAGCCATTACGGAAGAAATTGATCGAAATCGGTAACTATGTAAAGCAGCATCACATGCGGATTGACTTCCATCCGGACCATTTTGTCGTGTTAAATTCTATCAAAAAAGAGATACTGAAAAATTCCATTCTGACCCTGAGAATGCATTATTTGTTGCTCAAAAGAATGGGCATCAACCCTGAGCATCGCTGCGTCATTCATGTTGGCGGTAAATATAAGGAAACCGAGAGATCACTGGAGCGCTTCATCGACAACTGGATGCTTGTCCCGAGAACGATACAACAAATGATGATGCTGGAAAATGATGATACCTCCTTCACGCTAGATGATACGCTGTTCTTATGCGAGAAATTAGGCATCCCTCTCGTCTTCGATTATCATCATCACCTTGCTCATCATCAAAAAGATAACTGGACGGAAAACTGGGAACGGATTGTTCAGACATGGAAGCACTCGCCGCTTCCTATTAAAATGCATATCTCCAGTCCCAAGAGCAAAGAACAAATGCGACACCATGCCGACTATATCGATGTCGATATGTTTTTTCGATTTTTAAAAGAGATAAACGGATCCGTTCCACAGATTGACTGTATGATTGAAGCGAAGTATAAAGATGCGGCATTGTTCCGGTTGATGAAGCAGGTTGGGATGCGGGAGGATGTGGAGGTGATGGATGGTGGGGCTTTTCGGTTGAAGTAGTTGATTTGTAGTTTCTTGGGATAATCTATTTTATCCTAATTGATATTATTGGGTGAAGCCTTATATATCATTATTTAAGAAAGGGGATAGAGCCATATAAAGTCTATCTACCTATTCACGTGCATATAGTTAAAGAAGATAAAGTGAGGGTTTTACGGTTAGCGTCGTGATAAATCCCATGTGTATTAGTACAGCAACGAATGGATAGAATGTGTTAATGAAATTAATATAAACTAAGGTTAATGAAATTGACTTTTCATTAACTAGGAAGCTATAATGGAGGTGAGGAGGTGTGGGAATAATGAGTTTTGCTGTATATAAAGAAACCGGAAAAGAAATTGAACAAGCCTTTAAAGAGCATAACAAGCCAAAGATTGAAAAAGAAACCAGCTATATTCTTAGTCAGCTCGTGATGATGATGATGGGGGTATATAGTTACCGAATTAAAAGCATCTATGTGAACACGCAACAACTTCATTTTAACTATTCATTTATCACCTCAGATACAAACCGGACTGCTTTACTGAAATGGCTAGATCACTTGGCCAGTCCAAACCACCCATATACAAATAATTATGAATTTGGTAAATTTAAAGTAGATGTTGAACAATGGTATTATCAGATTGGCGGAAAGGAGATTGCCTTCGACTATCATCAATCTTATCTTTTGAAGCCATCCGATGCTGCAGAACAGCTCGGCGTATCAACAGTAACCTTAAACAAATATGTAAAACAAGGATTCGAATACCTTAACAATAGTTCTCACTACCGCATTCCAAAACACATGATTCCACTCTGGCATGACACGGTTTATGCGATTAGAGTACAAATGATGTTTCAACAAAAAAAAATATGGAATCAAAAACCGGAAGAACGTCTAAAAGAGGTCGTAGATGAGCTTTTAGAATTTCAAATGAAATACAAAGCAGATACTGTCAAAGAAGCTTTCCAAAAAGCAGATAAAAATGATGCGGACACCCTGCCTGACTATTACGAGTGGGAAAGTCTAGAAGACGAGCTTCGAGATTTAAAAGAAAAAGTATATGGGGCTTGAATATGAAGAACAGAACATATGCTGACATTCACAAGCCTCTTTTTCCGGCTGACCTTCCCATCTTAATAGAAAAATTCGAAGATATCTTTGAAACTTATTCTTACGTTCCTGTTAAGGAAAAGGTTTATCCTAAAATGAAGCTGACAACCAATTTATTATCTGTTTTATTTCCATTTATTGAACACCCTGTTTACGGTAAAACTGGATTACATGCAATTGAAAAATATAAAGATGGAATAGTAAAAAAATATATGTACCAATGGAAGATCATCATCCCTAAAAAAGGGAAACACAAACAACACATTACAGCATGGGGAAACGATCCTCACGCGGAAAAAAATACCCCACCTGAATTACATTTCAAATCAGAACCACACCATCATCATTATATTCCAGGCGATTGGAATAAAAGAAAAGACAACTGGGAAGTATGGTCGTTAGATGATGCTTTACACTTTGTTGCCTATTATATTCGAAGTGGAAAAGAGTATAAACCAAAGTAAGTTAACTTCAATTTTTTTTAATCGGACACTCCTAAAATAAAGGATGTACAGACTCATCGCCCATACATCCTTTCTAACCATTCTTCTGTTTATTTATTTAGGCATTCCCAGAATCGTCTTCGCTTCTAAAAATTCTTCGATACCGTAGTCGCCCCATTCGCGTCCAATACCAGATTGTTTGAAGCCGCCAAATGGTGCACTAAAGTCTGCAGCGGCACCGTTAATGGTGATTCTTCCTGCACGAAGACTTTTTGCAACTTTCGCTAAGGTATCTGGATCTTCACCGACGACATAGCCAGCCAGACCGTAAACAGTAGTATTCGCAAGCTCAATCGCTTCATCGAGCGTATCGTAGGTGAATACTGTCATTACCGGGCCAAATATTTCTTCCTGCGCAATCGCACTGTCATGATCCACATTGGTAAACATCGTGATTCGGGAATAATAGCCCGTATCCAGTCCTTCCGGTTTACCTTTTCCACCGACAATTAATTCTGCACCATCATCGATACCTTTTTGAATATATTCTTGAACGGTTTTCCATTGATCCTCGGAAACCTGTGGTCCCATGAAGGTGTTCTTATCTTTCGGATCACCAACAGGGTACTCGTCCACTAATCGTCTTACAGCATCAACGAATTGGTCGTGCATCGATCTTGGTATAAAAGTACGTGTACCTGCTGAGCAAACTTGTCCTGTATTGGAAGCAATGTTAGATAGAGCGGCATGAGCTGCCTTGTCCACATCCGCATCATCCAGTACAACGATAGGGGATTTACCACCTAACTCAAGCGACACTTTTTTAATATCCTGTGCTGCATTTTCCATCGTTTTCGTACCGACTTTACCAGAACCAGTGAAGGAAACGAAGTCAATATCCGGATGCGAGCTGATGCCGTTTCCGACCGTTGAACCTGTACCATTGACTAAGTTCACAACACCTTTAGGAACACCCGCCGCATCCATTACTTCTGTTAACAGAATAGAAGCAAATGGTGTTTTGGATGCAGGTTTGAAGACTACTGTACTGCCAGATGCCAGTGCGCTGGCTAATTTGGTAGAAATCTGATTAGTAGGGAAATTCCAAGGTGTAATTAAACCTGCTACACCGATGGCATCCTTTTGAATATACGAATCTTCTCTCTCCTCTGAGAATGGAAAGTCGCGAAGAATTTTCGCCGTTTCTTTAAAGTGGTTCAAGCCCATTGTATATTGAATTTCTTCTGAAAACTGAACAGAAGAACCGAGCTCTTCGGTGATAATATTAATAAATTTATCTTTTCTTTTTTCATATTCTTTCGCAATATTCTCTAATAACTGAACGCGTTCCTCTCTTAATGTTTGAGAATAAGATGGGAATGCTTCTTTGGCTGCTTGTACTGCTTTGTCTAAGTCTTCTTCTGTTCCAGAACTGATCGTACCAATTTTTTCTTCTGTGGCTGGATTAATAACATCGATTGTCTCATTTCCTGTTGATTCAACCCATTCTCCATTTATAAATTGTTTTGTATAGTTATACATATTGATATCCGATCCTTTCTTTCATATGATTATGAATCATGTTGCCTTACAAAACGTTTCCCTTTATTTGTATTTTTAAACAAGTGGTAGATGGAGATGGGCTCTTAACTTTCCTTTCGTACACAAAAAAGCACTAAACCATATTGATTTAGCGTTGCTTTACAAAGTCATAAGCACCGTCCCTTATGAACACTCTATAGAATTATTTTTAATCCAGTTAGCTATTTCTTCGAATGGGACAGGAGGACTTTTTTGGACAACCATATTCACTGTGAATTCTTCTACATGACCAGGTTGCGCGACTATTGTATAACCATTCTGTCGTAAAAACATATACAAACTTGCAAAAGCAGTTCGCTTATTCGCACTATGAAAAGCATGATTTTTAGCTATGCTCTCAAAAAGAGCAGCTGCTTTTTCAAAAATAGTCGGATAGGCATCTTGACCAAAAGCACTTTGTTTAGGACGATTCACGGCGCTACTTAATAAATGATAATTTTTTATACCTTTCTGTTCTAATGGGGAATAGAGGTTAATTTGATGCGTATTCAAAAATAGTACTTGTTGCTCTGTTAAATACTTTGTCATATCCTTAAGTCCTAACGATCAACGAGAGATTTAAATGTTTCATCATATTCGTCTATCATATCATTCATTTGTGTTAAAAATTCTTCGTCTATGCCTTTTGGAAGTCGTAATTCCTTTTTCTTTCTTAGTATTACTGACCCATTTTTAAAATCAAATTTCACTTCATCCCCATGAGTAATACCTAAATGATCTAGTACTTCTTTCGGAAAAGTAACCCCTAAACTATTTCCTATTTTCGTAACTTTTCTTTCCACTTGATCTTTCACCACCAATGAATTCATCATTTCTTCCTCCTTATTATCCTATACATAAACAACATAACTTATAACCGTTATATATTATTTTGTTATAACATTGTTACAATTATACCATTTATGTCATCTGAAAACCATACTTTAAATGCGGAAAGGGGAACAGATTTTTTCCTACGTTATTCCATGATGAAATTTGAATGCAAGTACAGAAAAGATAAGAAAAATCGGGCATAAACCACCCGGTCCTAATTAACTTCATTAATAAACAACTTCCTATAATATGGATTATGTTAACAAACGGCCTTAGCAATACGGTGATTTTGAAATGTTTCAAGTGCTGGCATACCGCTCCGTCCAACCACTCCGCGTCCTGCGGGAGTCTACGTGGTTGGCCTACGCTGATGTATAGCTCCACAATTTATGCGACATCTAGAATATGAAGCACTGTCTGCAAGATTTACACCTTAATTGATGAAATACACTGCCTAGCACGACTGCTTTTTGCTGTTACATAAGTTGTAGCGCTTCCCTAAAGCGTAGGAAATAGGCGGAGACTCCCGTGGAATCAGCGCGAGCTGAAGATCCATTTCATTTGTGCCTGTGTCTGCAAGTATTGCTTCAAAGTGAGCTTCCTCGGCACAAGGCAGCAAAGAAGTATTACATGCAGTAGCCTAGGTCGAGTAAGCGGGAATACCCTCTTCTTGCTAGAGTATTCCTCACTCCTCACAGATCCGTGCGTGCGCTATTTACGCACACGGCTCCTCCTATTATCTTTCACAGAATATACGAGATATGGGATCGTAAGTCGTAGATACTGACCTTGATGGTGGGTTTCGGTAATGGGTACTTCTGTAGAAATAGTTGAAATTTATCCCAACTAAAGGATTTTCGCTGACTTCTGCGATTCATCCATTTATATACCAGTTTTTCCACTTTGTTCAGAAATTGTTCTACAGTGTAATAGTTATCCGTGATACAATAATAATTGTAGTACCCAACTAGCGATTGGTGCATTCTATACATGATGTCCTTGATGTCCATCGTTCGATGTGCTTTCAGCCAAGCTTTCTGTTTCTTGAGCTTGGATCGCACCTTCTTGTTGCTTGTTTTCCTCTTTACACGAAAGTTGCCTTTCTTGCTCTTTCCGCAATAGTGGGTAAAGCCAAGAAAATCAAACGTGGATGGCTTTTTCCAACCCTTACGTTTTGCGTCTTTCATCGCAAAAGGACCAAACGAGATAATCTTCGTTTTCTCCTCTGCCACTTCTAAATCAAATTTGTGCAGGCGTTGAATCAGCGCTTTATAAAATCGTTCGGCATCTTCTCTGTATTGAAAGCAACAAACAAAATCATCCGCAAACCTCACCATATAGGCTTGACCTTTACATTGCTTCTTAACGGTTTTCTCAAACCAAAGATCTAGAACGTAATGTAAGTAGACATTTGCGAGTACCGGAGAGATGACGCCGCCCTGCGGTGTTCCTTTCTCCGTATCATAATATTTCCCTTCCTCCATATAGCCTCCTTTTAGGAATCGCGCTATAATTTGTAGAAGTTTTGGGTCTTGGATACGATGTTGTAGGAATTCCATCATCCACTTATGACTCACATTATCAAAAAATCCCTTTATATCTGCATCTACTATATAGTTGGTCTTTCGCCTCTCAATATATACATTAAGAATCTTTAATGCATCATGGCAGTTTCTCTTCGGCCGAAAGCCAAAAGAACAATCAAGAAAGTCATTCTCATAGATAGCATTTAATATCCTGGTAATCCCCATTTGGACGATTTTGTCCTCATGGTCTGGAATACCTAATGGCCTTTTCTTCTTTGAACCTGGCTTATCAATATACGTACGCTTCACCGGTACTGGTCGGTAAGCCATATTTTTCAAGCGAACCATTAAGTTTTCTATATTACTATCCAACTGTCTTTCATAATCCTGTTTCGTCACTCCCTTTACTCCCACTGCTTTATCTCTGGGTAGTCGGTTGTGACATTGTTTGAGATTGTTCTCATTGAGTAGATGTACTAAGGATGAGAAAGCAAGATTCTTATCCTTTTTCGCTGTTTCTGTTATCCTTTTAAGTTTCGTTTCCATAAATGTTTCCACCTCTGTGTATGGTTTATGTTTCCCTCGCAAGGTTGATGACAGGTAACGGCCTTCCCTCCATTGGCATTACCCGATTTCATTGGTACTATGCCGTTATCCGACTTCCCTTAAGCATCTGACAGCCCTCGCTTTATTATCGCTCGTTCGTCATTACTCTTCTGAATGTATGCTCAGAGAGACCTAAAGGATCTCCCGAGTTGCCGCAACATATCCATGTGTAACGTGCCAAGGTCACCGACTCCGGAGAAGTTATCATCCTCTCACCTCTAACGTGAATGATAATGTTGTCTTCTGTGCTTCAGAACACATCGACCTTCTCGATTTTGGGCACATTTCGAAGCTCTATCCCTTCAACACTATGGTTTTCGGCCCGTTACCTCACTGTCTACGCTTAAAGGCATGCGTTGCCACATAACCCTCCAAGACTCGCTACAAGTGAATGGTTAGTTCTTACTTGACGGGAATCCCACCCGCTATATGTTGCGACCTACGCTCGGACGCACCTGAAGCCATGCCCACAGGACGCGGAGCCTATTTCCGGAGCTTTGCTAAGCAGATGAAAACTATCAAAATTAACTCCATGTAAGAAAGTTCCAGTTTACACAATCCATAATATAGGAACTCAACTTCAAACTCTATAAGGTTACTGCTGTAACTACACTTATATGCTTTCTAATACTGGGTACATTTTAAATTTTCACTATGTCGAACTGATTCTATGCTAAAATTTCATAGTTTCCTAACGTGGAACAAAAAACGCTAAACCATCACTGATTTAGCGTTTTTACCAGGTTTAATAAATTATCATACTTTAGTGAGAGGCGGAACAAGGGAACCGCCCTGCTGCTTACTCCATTTATCTTTTGATTTACACTCCCCTAAGCTTAGATGTATCGTGCAAAAATGCTTATAGAAAGATCAGGTTGTTCCCCCTTCCCAAATAGTGAAATCAACATTAAAGCATACTACCAACTTATGTTTTAAAACATGAGAAATTCGCCAAATATTATCTTTTACAAAAAGATCAAAAAACCTATATATCCAGAATATTGATCAAACTTCCGCATCCCGAATTGCTATCATTGTGACCATTAGCCCTGTGATGCAAGGATGGGTTTACACCATCCTAAAAAAGGGAAAACGAAAATCAAGACTCATAACTTAAAGGATGGTGACAGTTGTGAAACAGAACCGTCAGCATAAAGACGCACGGAACCAAAAGACGGACAGAGCAAAGAAACGATTTGACCCATCAGAATTCGAAGAAGAACTGCAAATGGTAGATGAAGTCCCTTTAAAAGACATAGAAATCGAAGAAAAGAATATCAGACAAAAAGAAAACAGCCAAAGTACTTCAGAATCAGAGCAAAAACACAGAAAAGATAAATAAGATTGGGACACGGAACAATTTCCGTGTCCCATCTATTTTGACAACAAAAGAGCTTATATGATACACTCCAAACTAGAATGACCGTTCTATCTATTTGCAAAGGAGAGATCATCATATGAGACGATCTGCAAAGAAAGAAGCGTTATTAGAAGTAGCTGAACGATTATTTTATGAGCATGGCTTTCGTGGCGTAGGGTTGAAGCAAATCATTAGTGAAGCAAATGTCGCATCGATGACACTGTATAATCACTTTTCTTCCAAAGAGAATTTGATAGAAGAAGTGTTAAAACAACGGGAAGAAAGCTATTGGACTTATTTAGACGCAGCAGTAGACAGGGATTCCGATTCTCCTTTTATTCTAGTTGTAGAAGCTCATGGTCGCTGGTTAAAAGAGCATTCCTCCAAGGGATGTATGTTCTTAAGAGCCATAGAGGATTATACAGGTACCGATAATGAGATTGAGAGTATTGCCAGAGGACATAAAGCTAAATTGCTTCAGTATTTTCAACGAATAGCACAAAACAAAGACAGAGAGAATGAATTGGATTTAGCTAATCAGATGACACTGCTCCTGGAAGGAACAACTTCGATGACAACCTTTATTGGTGCGGAGAAAGCAACTGAATATTCTATTGCGATGGCGCGGACAATTGTCCAGCACACATCGTAATTTTTTTACAAGAAAAATAGAAAGGTCGTTCTATATATTTTTAAAAAGGTGAGTGGATATCATGAAATTTGCTAAGCTTGTTTTACCCGGGGCTTCCATGATTGCTGTTACGTATGGATTTGCGAGATTTAGCTATGGACTGCTCCTTCCTGATATCAATCAATCACTTGGCATGTCCGAACTCGTATCAGGTCTGATTTCTTCCATGTTCTATTTAGCCTATTGTTTCACCATTATTCTGTCGACTGTAGTCACGACTAAGGAAGGGCCAAGAAAAATGATTAGCTTAGCTGGTCTCTCCGCCTTTGTTGGGATGCTGTTAATAGCGATCTCACCAAACACTTGGATACTTGCACTAGGCGTATTGTTTGCCGGTGGAAGCACTGGCTTGGCCTCTCCACCATTTGGAACAGCTATCTCCCTCTGGATAAAGGATCACCAGCAAGGAAAGGCAAATACCTGGGTCAATTCAGGAACAAGCATAGGTATCGTACTGTCAGGAATAGGAGCTTATTTTTTATCACCACATTGGCGAATAACCTATTGTTTCTATGCTATATTGGCACTTCTGATCTGGGGATGGAATTCCCGCTCGATTCCGAAGGGGTTGGCCAAATCAACCAGACCATTAAAAAAAGGAATCCTTTCTTTTCGAGGAGCAGACGGGGTATACGCACTGATCGCAGCTTCTGTTACCTTGGGCTTTTCAACCGCGACATACTGGACATTTTCCAGATCTTATATAGAAGTAGCTGGTGATTTCAATGAATGGCTGCTAGCCGGATTCTGGGTGATGATCGGACTATTTGGTATACTGGGAGGCTTTTCGGGTTCTCTGATTGAAAAAATCGGACTGTGTTTCGCCTATAAAGTGGCGAGCCTGGCGATTGCCTGCTCATCAATTATGCTTCCCTTTACAACGGGAAATTGGCTAATGTCTTATGTATCAGCTGGACTCTTCGGTTGTGCCTATATAGGTTTAACAGGCATTCTGCTTGTATGGGGAATCCGGGTTTTTGTTACGAATGCATCCTTAGGTATTGGCATGCCCTTTCTGCTTTTGTCAATCGGTCAGGTGATAGGATCATCGATTGCTGGGGTGGTCATTGAAAGTTGGAGCTATGGGGTATCTTTTATGCTTTATGGATTTGTAGGATTGATTGCTATCTTTTTAGGACCGAAGAAAAACTGGTACCTGTAATATGGATTATGTGAAGTGGATGCTATGAGCGACTTCCTGCTAATTAGCGCTGAGACCATTTTGGGATTTATTATGTGCTAGAATACCGCTCCGTCCAACCACTCCGCGTCCTGCGGGGCACGGCTGAAGCTAGGCTACTACTCGAGCTACTTCTTTGCTGCCTTGCACCGAGGAAGCCTACATCGAAGCTTTACTAGAAGACACAGGTGCAGACGTTGTGGATCTTCAGCACCTGCACAATCCCGCGGGAGTCTCCGTGGTTGCCCTACGCTAAGATTTTAGCTCTACAACTCTTATCACAGCTAGTATCTAGAGTGCTATGCTTTAATGTTTCTAACTTTATCTTATGTTGCATAGTGCCAAGTACTACTGCTTATAGCTGTTCCATCCGTTGTAGAAATTTCCCTAAAGCGTAGGAAATAGGCGAAGACTCCCGTTAGATCAGCTCGAGCTGAAGATCCACTTAGTCTGTGCCTGCGTCTGCAATTATCGCTTCGAAGTGTGCTTCATCGGCACAAGCCAGCAGTGATGCTGTTCAAGCAGTAGCCTAGCTGAAGCCGTACGCCACAGGACGCGAAGCCTATTTCCGGAGCTTTGCTTAACACAAAAAACATTTCTAAATAACAAAATGGGTTTACCGCTCTATTACAACGATTTACTTCGTAGTATATGGATACAGCATAACCGAAAAGCCGGATGTACCACGAAACGTTTCCAATTAACATTCGTGGTACATCCGGCTTTCGTTTTACTAAAAACACTTTTGTCTCAGGATCTTGCTCTATTCCAGATTAGCATGTTGTCCATACATGTTCTTCGTATCCAAGCCCTTCTTCTCCATAAACCGTAGAATAACGGCATCGTAGAAAAGCAAGGATGTTTGTTCAAATAAGGATCCCATCGGCTGGATAGTGCCATAATCGGTACCTGTCTGATCTTTCGGAGCTCCGGGTAACGTAACGGTAAAATCAGCGAGCTGACCAATAGTGGAGGCGGGCGATAAGGTAATGGCTGCGATCGTACCGCCAATCTGCTTCGCCTTCTCTGCTATGGTTACCAGACTTTTTGTTTCACCTGACCCTGAGGCAATTAATAAGATATCGTTCTGCTCAAAGCTAGGTGTAACGGTCTCACCAATCGTATAAGCTTCAATACCCATATGCATCATCCGCATCGCAAATGATTTGGCCATAAAACCTGATCGGCCAGCGCCTGCAACGAATACCTTCTTCGCTTCGGAAATCTTGTTCACCAGCATTTCCGCTTCTTGATTGTCGATCTGGTTTGCTGATTGGGACAGTTCTTTAATAATCTCTTGCAAAAATTCAGTCGTATTCATTGGATTTATCCTTGCTTGATCATATCTTCCATTTTTGCAGCAACGGCTTGTTTATCTTCCTGATTAGCAATACCGCCACCGACAATCACTAAATCAGGCTGTTGCTTGATCACTTCTGGAAGCGTGTCTAATTTAATACCGCCAGCGATTGCTGTTTTGGCATTTTTCACTACTTTCTTAATCTTCGTTAGATCTTCAAAAGAGTTCTTTCCTACTGCCTGCAAGTCATATCCAGTGTGTACACAAATGTAATCCACACCAAATGCGTCTAATTCTAGTGCTCTAGTTTCCACATCTTTGACAGCAATTAAATCAACTAATACTTGCTTGCCTTGTTTTTTCGCTTCTTCTACCGCACCTTTGATCGATTCGTCTTCTGCTACCCCAAGAATCGTCACAATGTCCGCTTTCGCTTCTGACGCTTTTAACACTTCATATGCTGCTGCATCCATTGTCTTTAAATCTGCCAATACTTCCAAGTTAGGGAATGCTTCTTTTATTTCTTTAACAGCTTTCAATCCCTCAATCTTGATAATCGGTGTTCCAATTTCGACGATATCAATATGATTCTCCACTTCTTTAATTAATTCCTTTGCTTGTGGAATGTTCACTAGATCTAATGCTAATTGTAATTTCATGTAGTCTCTCTCCTTTATCATCATCTTTCCATTGTCCATTATATAAACCAAATCTAAATGATGTAAGTAGGCACTTTTTTCTGTTATAGTATCTAAACATAGACTAACGCATGAGAAAAGGATCGGCGATACACATGGAAAATATTTATCCGGAAAAGGAATTAACATTATCTGTCATCGAAGGCAAATGGAAAATCACGATACTTTGTCATTTAGGCCTAAAAGGGACCAAACGATTTGGCGAATTAAAAGAATTGATTCCTAACATTACACAGCAAATGCTTACAAACCAATTAAGAGAATTAGAAGCAAATCATATTGTTTGTCGACAAGTATACCGCGTAGCCCCGCCAAAAGTGGAATATTCCCTGACAGATCAAGGAAAGAGCTTGTTCCCTATCTTAGAACTGTTTTATCAGTGGGGTAAAGAACATGTAGAAAAAGAATTAGCAGAAAGTGACGATATCTATTATGAAAAAACACTTACTTTATCTGTCATAGAAGGCAAATGGAAGCTGATCATCTTATGTCATTTAGGATTAAAAGGCATGAAACGCTTCGGCGAAATTCGAAAATTAATTCCCAGCATTACGCAAAAAATGTT
The DNA here is from genome assembly GCF_022919575.1 of Gracilibacillus salinarum. Taxonomy (NCBI): domain Bacteria; kingdom Bacillati; phylum Bacillota; class Bacilli; order Caryophanales; family Bacillaceae; genus Gracilibacillus; species Gracilibacillus salinarum. The sequence goes on from NZ_CP095071.1 coordinate 1,743,612, forward strand.
AACAAATAAACTAAGAGAACTAGAAAAAGATGGATTAGTCCACCGGGAAGTATATCCCGTTGTCCCGCCAAAAGTAGAATACTCCTTAACAGACAAAGGCAAAAGCCTGCTCCCTATTTTACATATGTTAGAAGAATGGGGAAAGCGTTATTTGGAGGAAGCCTAAAAGGAGAGAAAAAAGTCCCTCTCCCTTTACGCTTTTATATTTTTTCATTTTTATTTGGCTTTAATTTAGGAGGCTTTACAGGTGGACGTTCTACAGCTTCACCATATGTCTTTTTAATACTGCTTCCTTTTTTATCACTATTCTTTTTGTCATGTTTTGGAGGCACTAATGATTCACCTCCTTTATCGTTTCATCTAATTGGACTCTGTCAATTTCGTTTACAACCAGCCTCGAATCCGCATCAAAAAAAGTACGGCTTATTGGCACACTGAAATCTTCTTTTATATGATGCAGTTCTTCTATCAGTTCGGTCCATTCCTTTTCATATTCCATGATGAACTGTTTTTTTTGTTTATCGTCAGCCGGAATAAAAGTCAGGCTGCCATAGATAGGATTCGTTTTCACATCAAGGTAATACATTTGAACGAGCAAACTTTGTTCGTTATTAGCTTCACTGGGCTGTTCCTCATTTTTTAAAATGAAAAATTTGTGCCAAACAGAAATACCCGGGCTAATCTTCGCATGATTTTTCTTTAACCTTATGTTGTTTATGAGACCGATAAATAATGCGTAAATAGATGGAGCAATAATGGAGACAGCGATACTGCTGATGATCATAATGATCGAAAAGGAAAAGATAAAAATAAACGGATCAATGTTATCTTTCAAGGTGGAGATCGAGTTAATATACGTGATATCAAACGTTGAGAAATACGTAATATCAAACGACGTTAAAATGAGATCTGTAAAAAAATACAGGATATTGAAGAACAAAATCGAGACTAGTATAGTGGGAATCCACAGCAGCGAGGTGATTGCGACTAATTCTGTGTTCGATTGCTGATTAGAGGTGGAAGTTCCCAAGCCTTTCGTAATTAAATAAGTAAGTACACCCGGAATACCTAAGATGAAAAAGGAAAAAAAAGCGTCCACGTTGCATCACTTCCTTTTATCAGGATTCACTCTTTATTTTACCATATATTATCAGATATAGTTAGTTAATTCCACAGTAATTGATAAAGTGAGACTTTGATCAGGGTGTTAGCGGCTGTTTACTCTCAATTAGCTTCTTTGTAATCTCGAAACTTGAAGTGAGAGACTTACAGACGGTTAGCACCGTGACCAATGAAACCAGAAAATAAGAATGTCAACACGTCGCCTTTTTTCCACACTGTTATCAGACTTTCCACTTAATACCCCTTATCATAATCGACTAAATTAATATCCACTGCGCCGGACTCCAGATAACGTCTTAAGTTAGGGATAAACACATCCCGGACAACACGTTGATCATAATATTCCGTTGAGCCAGCGGTATGCGGGGTAACGATGACATTATCCATCGTCCATAAAGGACTGTCTTCCGGCAAAGGCTCTGTTGCAAAAACATCTAAACCAGCACCTGCGATTTCCTTATGTTGCAAAGCCTGAATCAACTCTTCTTCTTTGACAATAGGCCCTCTTCCAATGTTAATCAGAAAAGCACTATTCTTCATCTGACGGAACGCTTCTGCACCAAACATGCCGGTCGTTTCGTCGGTCAAAGGGAGCGTAATGACGACATAATCACATTGAGGCAAAAGCTCTGCCAGCTGATCCGGTGTATACATTGCATCGATGTGCTCTGCCGGCTTACCTGAGTGACGCATGCCGAGCACTTTCATCCCGAATGCCTTTGCAACTTTTGCTGTTTCCTGACCAATCGCACCAACACCGATAATGCCTATCGTTTTTTCATGGATTTCAAGTCGAAGCCCTGCATGGTGCCACGTTTTTTGCTGTTGTTGCCGCACATAGGCATGAATATTCCGCGTTAAACCAAGCATCAATGCAAAGATCGTCTCAGAGATCGGATAAGCATGTATACCATTGGCACTCGTCAGCATCACATTTCGTTGTTGCAATGCATCTAGTGGAAGGCTATTCACACCCGCACTGAAGGTTTGTATCCATTTTAGTTTCTCGTTTTTCTCCAGCAAAATCGGGGCAATCGCCCTCTTCCAATGCAGCACCACCTCTGCCTCTTCCAGGCTAGCCTCGATCTTGTCCGTGTCCTTTGTGATCACATTCCACTCAGGTACTACTTGTTTGATTTCGTTAACTAATAATTCATTCAGATTCCAGTTGATTACTAATGTACGCTTTGTCATCCAAATCCTCCTACGCTACTGCTTTGCTTTTAGTTTATCATGTTTTTCCTGAATTCTTCTATTAAAGAGCAACCAGAGTAGAACTGCTTGGTTACTGCTAGAAAGAGCACCGGTATTGACATAAGAGTGCCTTTGATATGGTTGAGGGCTCATACAATTGATTCTTATGGACAACTTTTGCCCTTTTCCTTTTCAACTGTCCACAATAACGGATTATATGATAGGAACATACATTTTTCTCTTTCTCTTAACTTGCCGGCTATGAGCTCTGCCACACAAGACGCAGAGCAATTTTCAGGGCTTTGCTAAGCACATATTTCATATCAAAATAACCACAATAGCAGATAATCCTACTTTACATAACCCATTTCAATTCAGCATGATTACCTTACATGATCAAAAAACAGACCTTCTTAAGTAAGAAGATCTGTTATTACTTATTGAAAATATTCCACCAGACCCTGCGTTATTCCCTGAGCCAGACCTACTTGGTAATCTTCGGTCTGAATCGTTAGCAGATCATGGGGATTTGTTATAAATCCTAACTCCAATAATAAAGCTTGATGCTGATTATTACGCAGCACATAATAACCATCTTGCATCACGCCGCGATTCATTAATCCGGTATAATCGCTCACATCACTTTGCATCTGATAGGCCAGCTGGCGACTTGTTTCATCATAATAATGAACGCTTGTTCCATTAATGGCCGAGGAACTCATCGCATTAAAATGTAAGCTTAGAAATAAATCGGTGTTATAGGCGTTACTGATCTGTACTCTTTGTTGAAGCGAGACGTAACGATCATCACTCCGCGTTAACAGAACATGTGCCCCGGCATTACGCAATGCGGTAGCAATGTCATCCGCAACCTGCAAGGTCAAATCTTTTTCAAAAACATCGCCTACACCAATAGCGCCTGGATCGATTCCACCATGTCCTGGATCAAGAATAATGGTTTTGCCTTCTAACTCCTCTGTACGCTGCTGATTAGAGACAGGCGGCTGCACCTCTGTTTCAGTTGATGGTGGCGTTGCCTGTTTATTGGTCAACCAGGAAGCGATCCAGCCGGTACTCCCGTTTAATCGTTCGACTTTCACCCAATTCTTGCTCGTCTCTACCAAGTGATAGGTATCCCCATGTGAAGCAGAACCAATCATGCGATAGGTAGTACCCGGACCCGAACGAATGCGCACGTTTTGTTTCGTAATAGTAATTTCTTCATCTTGGGCAGTTTCGTTCTCCGTATTCGCATCCTTCTTACCAATTACATACTGTGATGCTACCCAGCCTTTTTGTCCACCGAAATAAGTCTGGTACCAGCCGTAAGATTCCTCAAAGACCGATACATGATCACCTTGTTTCAGTTTTCCTATGACAGCACTATCAGATGATGGTCCCTCTCTGACCATGAGAACATCCGCATCGACTTCATAGACCTCGCTCGCACTGACGGAAACCGGCAATAAAAAGAATAGAAAAATTAAGCTGAAGATGATAACTCTTTTTGTCACAAAATCCCCCCTGTTGCATGTCTTTTAATCACTTAATTTTATATGTAATACAAAAATAGTAATTTCAATATAACAAAAATTGACTAATTCGTACATTTTTTTATATGACTTTTCGTCATGAAATTTGAATTTTGTCTATTGGAATATTATAGACTGACAGAAAATATAATGAGATTACATTATGTTTGAAGGAGTGACCGGTATGGGAGCAATCTCAGGGGAAGAGTATATGAGTCGGATAAAACAGCGAAACGTTGAATTATGGCATAACGGAGAGAAAGTTCAGAATTTCCTTACACATCCTGTCTTTCAAGGCATCATAAAAAGCCAAGCATCTTTATATGATATGCAATTGCAGGATAGTACGATGACGTATCCTTCCCCCGAAACAGGTAATGCAGTTGGTCTCTCGTACATGAAACCATACACACAAGAGGACTTGATCAAACGAAGGAAAATGGTGCAGAAATGGGCTAAAGTCAGTGGAGGTATGCTTGGTAGAAGCCCTGATTACATGAATACAGTATTAATGGCTTTTGCCGCTTCGACAAAATTATTACAAGGGGAAGAAAATTGTTTTCCTCAACATCTTCAACAATTCTATCAAACTGCTAAGGAACAGGATCTATCTTTTACTCATACATTTATCAACCCTCAAGTCAACCGTTCGCAGCTTTACTTTGAAGATTCAACAGAACCAATTGCAGCAAAAGTTGTGGAAGAGAACAAGGATGGCATTGTCATCAAAGGAGCACGTTTACTTGCCACACAAGGAGGCATTACCGATGAAGTGCTTGTATTCTCTTCTGGCGGTATTTCGGAAGAAGCATTAGGATATGCATTCGCTATTCCCAGTGATACAAAAGGTTTAAAGTTCATCAGCAGATCTTCCTTTGTTGGTGGTGCATCTACATATGATCATCCGTTAAGCGCTCGTTTTGAGGAAGCAGACTGCCTTGTCGTATTTGATCATGTAACGGTTCCTTGGGAGCGGGTATTTTTTTATAACAATATAAAAGTTTCCAATAACTTCTTAATGAACAGTGCGTTCGTTCCTTTTGCCATGCACCAGATTGTCAGCAGACAAATTGTAAAGACACAATTTGTCGTTGGGTTGGCAGAATCAATTGTATCGGCCATTCATATCAGCGAATTTCCCCACGTGCAGGAAAAAATGGCGGAACTCATCATGACGTTAGAAACAATGGAAGCCTTACTTCTCAAAGCAGAAACAAATGCAGCGATAGATGAATTCGGTCTGATGCGACCAGAGACCACCCCGCTCAAAGTGGCAACATCCACCTTCTCCAAAGGATACAGTCGATTAACCGAAATCATTCAACTCTTAGGTTCCAGCGGACTAGTATCGATTCCAACCGAAGCAGATTTCAAAGCAGAAATTAGACCTGATCTTGATCACTACCTCCAATGCGCCACACTAGACGCAAAAGAACGTGTGCAATTGTTTCGTCTTGCCTGGGATGCAACAATGAGTGCGTTCGGCAGCAGACAGATTCAGTATGAACGCTTTTTCTTTGGAAATCCCCATCGTCTGTTAAGTGAACTGTATCGAAGCTATGAAATCCAGAAACATACTGATTATATTGATAGCTTTTTACGGGATGAATAACAACGAAGCTGAGGCATCCGAAGAGTATGAAGACGAACAGTATTGACCACTTTAACTAAAAACGTATCTGCGCACTCAGCCATACAGCATGGAACCCAGCTTTCTATCGACCATTTCGCACCTACAATGCAATACTGATTTTTTAATCCAATTCTTTCAACGGACAGACTTGCTCAACTGCCTCATAGCTTTCATCATTTTCACTTTAGCATCTTCCTTTTTTCAAGTCAGATAACTTGTCAAGTACAATATTCATCATATAATGCCTTTCACCCATTTATCTTGCTATCCTATTACCCAAAATCTATTTTTTCTCATTTATGCAGTACTATGTTACTATCAAGATGATCATACTCATGGAGTGAGAAAAAATATGTTACCGAAGTCATCAATAATTTTCTTTAAAGTATGCAGTATCCTGTTAGCATTTACATTTCTCTTAATTACGTTTCGATTAGTCTGGATTCATTACCATAAAGATACAAATCAGCCAATAATCGAAAATGGTGTACTCGATCTGAGAGAATGGACATTAACAAACAAGGATACAATTGCTCTAGATGGGGAATGGGCTTTTTATCCCGAAACATTTATAAATAAGGAAACGAACGTTGATCTAAAAGAGAAAAGATTTATCGACGTTCCAAGTGATTGGAGCACGGAGTTAAACAGTAACCATTCCATCTCTTCTGGTTATGGATATGGAAGCTACCATTTAAAAATTCTTTTACCTGATACAGATCATCTTTTTTACGGATTGCGCATGAACAATATACATACTGCTGCAACAATTAAGGTGAATGGAGAAACAATTGCCAGTATAAATAGTCCTGCAAGAACACAACAAGAACCAGCTACCTTTCGTGGTCCCCTGACAACTCGATTTTACATAGAGGAGGATGCTAAGGAATTAAATATTGTTATCCAAGCTTCTAACTATGAAATACCATTCTTCGGGGGAATTAACAGGTCCATCCTTTTTGGTACTGAAAAGGCAGTTACTAACCAAACAAATATGTTAGAATTCTTACAGCTAGCGGTTATTGTTATCTTATTACTACATGCTTTTTATGCATTTGCATTATTTTTCCTAGGCAAAGGAGCACCACAAAAAGAATTGATGTACTTTGGCATCATGCTCTTACTAATGGCTTTTGGAAACGTAATAGATGATGAAGTGTTCTTACAATTACCATTTAATACCGAGTTTTCGTTTCGCTTGCTCATGTTTATCTTTATTGCAACATTATATGTTCTCATTTATTTTATTCATCATTTGTACAAAACCAGTGCATGGTTCATAAAAGTTTTATCCGTTAGTAACATTATTTTGTCAGCCTTGACATTATTCCTTTTCCCATTCGAACATTTTGTGATACTAGTAATGATTCTATACATCTATTATTTCATTTCAATATCCTTTATGTTTATTACTACATTCAGACACATCCTTAATGGCGATCGAAATGCTATCTTTATTTTATTATTTATTTGCAGCTATACGTCCAACATTATTTGGGGTGCTGCCATTCAGACAGGACAAATTGAGTTTCCATTTTACCCATTTGATTTCTTTATCTCGATTGTTTTAATTGCTATTCTATTATTTAGAAGGCATATTGCGTTAGTGCAACTTTCTGAAGAGCAGACGGCCAAACTTATGGAGGAGGATAAGAAAAAAGATCAATTCTTAGCTAACACATCACATGAGATTCGTAATCCCCTGCACGGGATGATTAATATTGCTCAATCTATTATTAATAAACACATAAAAACACTGGATAAAGAAACAACCAATAACTTGCACTTGTTAGTCCGGATTGGGCATCAACTCACGTTTACTTTAAATGACCTATTAGATATTACACGATTAAAAGAAAGACAAATTCACTTACAAAAAACACCTATCCAATTACATCAGGTAACAACTGTTGTGTTGGAAATGATTCAGTTCATGTCAGATAATAAGTCTATTAAAATGAAAAATGAAATTCCTACTAATTTCCCACTAATACTGGCGGATGAAAATCGAATCATTCGAATACTGTTCAACCTTGTTCATAATGCAGTCAAATTCACGAATTCTGGGCAAATTACAGTTCATGCAAAAGAGAACAATCATTATGCGATGATATCGGTTCAAGATACAGGGATTGGTATAGGTCAACAAGAATTGGATAGGATCTTTGTCCCATATGAAAAATTAAGCAAAGAAGAGGTTGATAGTGGCGGGATGGGACTTGGATTAAATATTTGCAGGCAATTAGTAGAACTTCATGGTGGAACAATACAGGTAGAATCGGAAGTAGAAAAAGGAACCTCCTTTACTTTCAGCCTGCCATTAGCTGAGCTCTCTGAAAAGGAACTACCGTATTCTGAAACCAATTCCTTATGGAAGGACATCAAACCTTTAGCAACAAAATCAGGGCAGAAATCTGATTCAACTAGTTATCTGGCCAAATTGTTTATCATTGACGATGATCCGATCAATATTAAAGTGATTCGAAATTTACTAGAACATGACTATGATATTGTTAGTACAACAGACCCCCGACTAGCCATCGACCTTATTGATGCTAGCTCGTGGGATTTGATCATAACTGATGTCATGATGCCTCATATATCCGGTTACGAATTAACCAAACAACTTAGAAAAAAATATACGATTTCAGAGCTTCCAGTCTTACTATTAACTGCCCGAAATCAGCCAGAAGATATATATGCTGGCTTTCAATCGGGTGCAAATGACTATATAGCCAAGCCGGTAGATGCTTTAGAATTACAGGCACGTGTCAAGGCACTCACTGAATTAAAGCAATCTATAGCAAAACAGTTACAAATCGAAGCAGCTTGGCTACAGGCTCAAATCAAACCACACTTTATTTTTAATACATTAAATACAATCGCTTCATTAAGTCAAATCGATACTGAAAAAATGACGACATTATTACATGAATTTGGAACCTATTTATATAAAAGCTTCGATATTAAGAATACATTACCGTTAGTACCTTTAGAAGATGAGTTAGCATTAGTCGAATCCTATTTGTATATTAATAAGCAACGATTCCAAGACAAAATACGGATTGAATGGGAGTTAGAAGAGACATCAGACATCCAAATCCCACCGCTATCGATCCAAACCTTAGTTGAAAATGCCATCAAACATGGCATACTTAAGAAAAATACAGGAGGTATGGTCCGAATTGAAGGAATTAACCTGCATCATTCCTACCAAATAAAGGTCTTGGATGACGGGGTTGGCATGCCTGCATCAACAATCCGTACGATTCTCAGCCAACATGGAGAATCTCATGGAATTGGATTAATCAACACTAACAAAAGATTTGAAAAACTGTTTGGAAAAGGTATCTCCATCCAAAGTAAAGAGGGGAAAGGTACCGAAATAACTTTAGTTATACCACTATTATAACAAACCATCATGCGCTGCATGCATGATGGTTTTCATTGGTAAAATTGACCTTACATAGCTATCCAATAGGAAGTAAGGTGTCTCTTTTGAATTAACTCGATGATTCATGTAATATTACTCTTGTAAATACCAAGCCAATTTTGGAATAGTAGATATATAACCTCCTAAAACGACAATATTTTACCAACTAAAAATATTGTAACGTTAGAAAATAGACATTTTCTAAACAAATTTTGCTCATCAATAGTTCGATCAGACTATTGATAAGCAAGGCGTTTTAGGAGGTAAGCAAATGAACGTAATTCTTTTCGACGATGAAGAGCCTGCACTAAATTTCTTAGAGCACCAGTTGAAATTAGTGAAGAACGTAACGATTCTTGGTAAATATACACACACAAACATTACAGCAATATTGGATCAGATAAGGCGATCCGATTGCGTATTTCTTGATGTCAAAATGCCTGAATTAAATGGCATCGAACTAGCTGAGAAACTATTAGAGATAAATCCTCAGTTAGCGATTATTTTCGTAACAGCTTATGATAGATATGCGATTCAGGCATTTGAATTAAATGCCTTAGACTATTTGTTGAAACCTGTCTATTTAGATAGACTAAAGAAAACGGTCGAGCGCCTTGATTTATACATGCAGTATAAAACGACCATAAAAACACTCAAAGGTTCCCATTCTTTAACTATACAAGTATTAGGAGCGTTTACCTTTCAAATGAACGAGAGCGATAAGCAGATTATCTCTTGGCGAACAACGAATGCACAAAATCTGTTTATTTATTTCCTCCATCACCATGATAAGGTAATCACAAAAGATGAAATAATAGAACTGTTTTTCTCTAATACAAATATAGAAAAAGCTTATTCCCTTCTATACGTAACGATTTATCAAATAAGACAGGCGCTGCTAGATTTTAGTTCCTTTCTATCTATTCATAATGTCCAGAGTGGATATATGTTAAAGCTACACTCTAACACATGTATTGATAAAGAAATTTGGGAAAAAAAACTCCATACAGCTCCTGCAATCAACCTGGAAACAGTGGAGATACATGACCATTTATTACATTCCTATCATGGTCCCTATTTAAAGAATTATGATTTTGTCTGGTTAGAAAGTGAACGATACAGATTAGAAAAATTATGGGTGAATCATGCCCTGAAACTGGCTCATTATTATCTGGATCATCACTATTTAGAAAAGGCTGCATTATGGTTTAATCAAACACTGGAAGTGATGCCAGAGAACGAAAATGCTCATTATGAACTGATGAGAATTTACGCAGAAGAAGGTTTCGGGGTTTTGGTGACCTCTCATTATCAGCAACTCATTCACAATTTAGAGGAACTGAATCTACCTTTAAGCAGAGAAATTGATAAGTGGTATCACGATTGGAAATTATCCAGTAAATACTAATTCACCCAGAAACTCCGATGAGTTGTTCGTTACACTCATCGGAGCCAATTCCACTTCTCACCTGACAACTTACTCATCAAAGTATAGAACTTTATTATTAGGACGTTTTTTAGAACGATATAATGCGTGATCTGCTTGTTTAAATAAGAGACTGTCATTATTTTTTAGAATTCCAGAACTTATTCCAATGCTTCCTGATACATAGATAGTGACATCCTCATTCTCTATCCTTATTGGTTTAGCAATATGATGCAGTAAAGCTTCTGCTAACATGACAGTATCTTCCTTACTTATGTAATCTGTCATAAAAATAAATTCATCTCCACCAATACGAAAGAAACCTTGACGAGATTTCTTGAATGTCATCATTCTATTACCAAGTTGATACACTACTTGATCACCGACATAATGACCGAATTGATCATTAATCCGTTTGAAATTGTTTAGATCAATGTAGAGAATACTCATTTCCTTCTTGTTCCTTCTACGTACAAATTTATGTAAAGCATGAGTGTTTGGTAATTCCGAATTAAAATCTTTGAAGGCCATTTTCTTATATTGATACAATGTAATGAATTGAACAATGATGACAATCAATAACATGACGATGAGAAGTGACAATAATTCCAATTTATAACTCAACACGTTAACAACTCCTGTGGTTTCTATTATCAGATCTTATAGAAGATCAAGGATATAGTTGGTAGTAGAAAGCAATGAAAATAAACGATTCTACTATATAATAAGGAGCTAAACGTTTTGTTAACATTACCGCTTTAAAAATTAGGTATAAATAACTACACTCCTATTTTTGGAAGGTGAAATTTATGAATGTTGGTTTATTTGATGATGAAATATTAGCCATAGATTTTCTTGTTCATCAACTAGAAAAATTAGAGAATATCCATGTCCTCTTCACTTCTACCCAACCATTTCTTGATGAAAAGAAAAAAATGTTAAATGATATTGATATTATCTTTCTAGACATAGAAATGCCAGAAATCAGCGGGCTAGAGCTAGCGGAAAAAATTCTTGCATACAACCCTTCCATACACATTGTATTTGTAACAGCGTTTGATCAATATGCTATTAAAGCATTTGAATTACACGCCTTAGATTATTTACTTAAACCCGTTTCACTTGATCGTTTAAAAAATACTGTACAACGAGTAACTTTTACCCCGTTCGAAGCAAAGGACAATAACAGTATTCACCCCTTGCACTTACATGTGCTGGGGGACCTGTCTTTTCAATTTGAGGATAAATCAGAGCCAGAGAATATTAAATGGCGGACAGCAAAATCAAAGGAATTGTTTTTATATTTGCTGCATCATGAAGGAAGTGTAGTATTAAAATCAAAAATAGTCGACACGCTCTGGCATCATCTTGATGTAGAAAAGGCTTTTTCACATTTATATGTGACCATTTATCATATTAGACAAGCCTTACAATCCAGCTATAAGAACATAAAAATCGTAAATACAGAGGATGGTTACCAATTAAAGTTACACCATGTTCTTTTAGATAAGAATGAATGGAAACATCAATTATTTGATACAGCCTCACTGGCAAAAGCAGATTTAGAAGAACAAGAAAGAATCATGCACTTGTATAAAGGTAGTTATTTAGAGAGTCATGATTATATCTGGGTCGAAGGGGAAAGATTTGAACTTGAAGAAATTTGGCTGCATCATGCACAATTAATTGCAGATGCCTTCAATCAAACAAAACATCACGAAAAGGCTATTCATTGGTATACTGCTATCCTAAAAAAGAGACCTGAGGACGAAAGAGCCGCTTTTGCTTTAATGAAAATATATGCTTCCTTACACTACCGAATGTTAGTAAATCATCAATATAAGCAGTTGCAAAGAAACTTAGCCGAATTAGATTTAACGATAGATCCACAAATTGAAGCATGGTATAAGAATTGGAGGTAATAAAGTATTTTGATGTGTACCGAAGAATTTTTATAAAAAAACGCCCATATACCAAGATATGGGCGCTTTTATTAGTTATTGTTGTTTCTTACGTCTATACATTGTTAAAACAATCATCCCGCCAATCATGAATAAGCCGCCAAATAAAATATAATTGAATATATTTGTCGCGGTACTCGGGAGGTTGCTGCTTTCCTGCTCGACTTCTTCATGATTGCTGCTTACTTGTTCCATCTGATTGTATGCTTTTACTTCGGTTCGAGTCGACTGCCCTCGCTCCACCGTAAACGTAATCGGACTTTCATCCAATAGGTAACCTTGGGGTGCTTTTGTTTCGATGAAGGAATAGACACCTGGTTTCAGTCCGTCTACGATCAGCTTCCCATCTTGATCCGTTGTCAGATCTTGTGCCACGATATTGCCTTCTTCGTCCTGAAGCATAAATGTTGCCCCTTGTAAGACGTTATCCTTGTTCTCTCGATCCAGCTTCGTCAGTTCTACACCAGAACGAGTCTGTTTATTCGTTATCGTTATTTCTTTTGCTTCTAATTGTCCTTTTCCGATCGTAAACGATACGGCTGGATGTGCTTGATACCCTTGTAATGGCCCCGTTTCAACGAGAAGATATTGGCCAGGTCGTAAATCGTTGAGGAGAAGCTTTCCATTCTCATCCGTTTGGAGATCTTCTCTTATAATATGACCATCGGCATCCTGCAATTCAAATCCTACTCCTGCCAAAGGGCGCTCAGGGTTATCAAAATCCACCTTAGTTAATGCGAAATCTCCCTTGATAATCGCGTTGTCGGTCGATAAAGCTAACGTCTCACTTTGACCCAGGTCGATCGTAAATTCGATTGGGGCAGGATCCAACGTATATCCCTCAGGCGCTTCTGTTTCAACAAACTGATAGCTACCTGGTTTCAATCCATCCACGAATAATTGACCATTCTCATCCGTTATCAGATTGTCTCTAATTACTTCACCATTTTGACTTATTTGATAGACTGCTCCTGCTAATGTTTCGCCTGTTTCATCATCCACCTTTGTCAGTTGAACAGCGCTGGTAGTCCTTTCATTCTCAGCAGTCACGGTAATTGGTTCTTGTTGATTAAAGACGATTTCGAAAGAGATTGGATCCTCTTCTAATACATGACCAAAAGGGGCTTTTGTCTCGACAAATTGATAGCTTCCAGGTTTAAGCTGGTCAACAAAGATCTCACCATTTTCATTTGTAGTTAAACCCGTTTGCAGCACATTCCCTTCTTCGTCAAGCAAAGAAAACTCCCCATTTGCCAGGGCTTCCCCTTCTTCTCCTATCTTCCTCAACATTACAGCACCAGTGGTCAACTCATTTACTGCTTCGATTTCTGTGCTTTCTGTCTGACCTAGAGCTATTTCAAACGCAATTGGGGTCGGATCTAAGTCATACCCAGGAATAGAAGCAGTTTCCACTAATTGATAATTTCCTGGCTTTAATTGATCAACTAAAAGTTCACCATTTTTATCTGTGACAAGATTTGTGTCGAGGCTATTACCTGCACCATCCTGCAGTTCATACTCCACACCTTCCAGAAGATTTCCTCTTTCACCGCTTTTCGTTAATACTACGGAACTGGTAGATCTACTATTCTCTGCTGTTAATGTTACAATTTCCTGCTGATTAAAATGGATAGTAAAGGATATGGGACTTGTATTCAGATCATGACCAAATGGTGCTTTTGTTTCTACAAGCTGATAGTTACCAGGCTTCAGGTCATTAATTAAAATACGTCCATTGTTATCTGTTATTAAACCGGACTGGAGTGCTTCACCTGCTTCATCTTGCAGTGTGAACTCTGCACCACTTAATGATTCTGCCTCTTCTCCGACTTTGGTTAATTGCACTGATCCGGTTGTCAATTCATTTATTGCTTCTACTCGTGTGCTCTCCTCTTGACCAAGGGCTATTTCAAATGTTACAGGCGTTTCATCTATTTGATAACCAGGGATGGTTTCTGTTTCGACAAATTGATAGTTACCTGGTTTCAAGTCATCTACCAATATTTCGCCGTTCTCATCTGTCATTAAACCGGTTTGCAATGTCTCTCCCTGCTCATTTTGCAATTCAAATGTTACTCCCTCTAACAGAGTTCCTCTTTCCCCTTGTTTCGTTAAGACGACAGAGCTGGTTGTTCGACTGTTTTCTTTCGTTAATTCAAGTGTTTCCTGCTGGTTAAAGCTAATCTCAAAATCTATCGGTGTCTCATCTAACTCATGGCCAAATGGTGCTTTTGTTTCCACAAGCTGATAATTTCCTGGCTTTAAGTTGTCAATGGTAATTACGCCATTGTCATCTGTTACCAAACCAATTTGCAACTCGTTTCCTGTTTCATCTAGTAACTTGAATGCAGCTCCTTCAAGTGTTTCTGCTTCTTCACCGATTTTGGTTAATTCTACAGAACCTGGTGTTAATGCATTAGTAAACTCCAGTTCCAGCATTTCCGGTTGACTTTTTACAATTTCAAATTTCTCGACTGTATCATTTAATTGGTATCCTGGTATTGATTTTGTTTCCACAAATTGATAGAGTCCAGGTTTTAAATCCGTTACTACAACTTTTCCATCTTGATCTGTTGTTAAACCTTCTTGAATAGTATTTCCGTTTTGATCTTGAAGCTCAAAGGTAACGCCTTCTAACAATTGACCGTCTTCCCCTTTTTTCGTCAATTGCACAGATCCGGTTATCCATTCGTTGGAGACAGTAACAACAACTGGTTCGGTTTCGTTTTTCTCAACCACCACTTCCACTGGTGTAGCATCAAGTTGGTAATGTTGTGGCGCTTCTGTTTCGGTAAAATAGTAAGTGCCCGGGCGTAAATCTGCAATGTCAATTATGCCGTTTTCATATGTTGTAAATTGATCCTGACCATTGCGAACGATTTTATTGCCTTCTTCATCTTCCAATTGAAAAACAGCATCTGCTAAAGGTGTATTATTGTTCTCTGCATCTAGTTTTTGTAACTGTACAGCACCTAAAATGATATTATTTTCAGCCACTAATTCTTTCACTTCTGTTTGCTCAGAATCAATGGTAAAGTTTATCGGATTTTCTAGAGCGTGATAACCGAATAGTGGTTCCAGCTCAACAAAAGAATAACTCCCTGGATCAAGGTCGAGAACAGTAATCTTACCATCTTCATCTGTTTCTAATTGTTCATAACCTGCTACTACATTCCCATCCTGATCCTGCAGTTCAAATACAACGCCTTCTAATGGCTGATTTGTATCGGCATCCACTTTGGTTAATGTCACATCACGAATTATTTTTTCATTTTCAATCGTAATACTCGATGGGTCACCGTTAACTTCAACTGTTTGCTCATTCGCAATACCTGTAACATATCCAGTTGGTGCATTGGTTTCCTTTAAAATATATTCGCCATATAGAAGATTTTGGAATACAACCTTACCATCCGTATCTGTTGTGTAAGTTCTGAGCGCTTGCTCGCCAGTATTATCGTATAATGTAAACTCTGCACCTTCCAATGGGGAATCATTATCAGCATCGACCTTGGTAACCTCAAGACTTCCTACTTCACCATCAATACCTCCACCAATGCCACCTAGATTAATGGCTTGGTTGACAGAATCATTGGTAGGCAAACCTGTAGTCTCCGCTCCATCAAATTGAAAATCATTGGAGATATTGCCATCTCCTTCATACAGAATGTACGTATCATACTCCAACACATAGGCGTGATCAATGGTTTCAGGGAAATCAAGGGAGAACGTAACCATACCATTCTCATCTTCTGTGAATTCTAGCGTGTAATCTTCACCTTCTACTAATTGATCGCCTTTGGTAATGTCATTACTGGTTGCTACTGTATCATACAGCTTAATAGAATCTTGGAGTAAAGTCTGATTAGCACTTGGTGTATCAGTAATCGTAACATCCGATACCGTCGATTGTGCATAGTTAATATTCACTCGCCAATTAACTACTCTAGGGTTTTCATTGTTTTGCGAGCCTGATTTATCGGAATATTCCCCTCCATGATATGGAGATACAGAAGCATCCAGATTAAAATCCTCGCGATTGTCACTTTTGACAGTAGCTGTATTATCATAACGTGGTTTTACTAATCCATCATGTAAGTCGGTTTGATACGTAATGTAATACGGGCTCGTGATATCACCAAGTACTACACGGAATGCTTCTTCACCGTCAGGTCCAGTGAATGCTTCCACTTCGTACTCATCAGGGTTGTCAGCATTTCCTAATGTTAGCTGCTCACCTGTCTCCACGCCATTTTCTCCACCAGTAAGTGTCATATGATAGACTTTGATCGAATTCATATCGAAATTCTGGTTATCTAAAATAACATCCTCAATCACCACTTGATCCAATGTTGCATTATTATAGTTGACTCCTATTTCCCAATCAATTTGCTTATCCGCTACATGATAAGAAGCTCCTTTAAATCCATTGGCATTCGTATATTGATCTGGTGTGAAGGTAGCAGAACCTGTTTTCGTCCGAGTCTCTGATGAACCTTCAGGATTCCAGGTAATGGCTGCTCCATTTTCGAATGTAGTTTTCGTGTTATCAATAATATCGAAATCAATATCGGTCTTATACGTAATGTAGACTTGATTAGTTATGGGTTGATTAAATGTAATCGTCAACGTTTGGGTAGACGCGTCAAAATTCATAGTATATTGATCGCCATTACTCCAAGCTTCTCCATTATGCTCCACAACAATATCTCCAGGCGTAAAACCTTCAGGCAATTTATCTGTGAACACCACGTTTTCCATGGTATATTCGTCACCATTTAACATGACTTGCCAGTCAGTTGCTTTGCCGTTGTAATCTGTACTTCTGTTTGACTTCTGTAAAACCTGCTGAGAAATACTTTGGCTTGCATCAGCTTGATGTTCAAACTGATCGGTCACCGTGTTGGTAATCGTGGTACTTTCTTCTATTCGATCAATGGCCGTTGTTTCATATCTAATTTTATATGCTTGATCTATAGCTTGATCAAATTGAAAGTCAAACGTACCATCATTGTTGTCTGTGACCGTGTAGTTAGTGAAGTCGGTGGTACCCGTTTCTTCTCCTGTATCTGGGTTAATAGCTACCTCGAGAACTTCAAAACTACTAGGGTCAACCAATTGTTGATTGTCACCAAGTGTATCTTTTAACAACGCATCCACTGCGGCAATGCTTTGTTCATCATAATTATATTTAATTTCCCATGTAGTGGTCTGTGTGGTCGGATTATAGTCTGTTGCGGACTTCTCTAGCGCCTCTCCTCTTGCTACAGAAACCGAAGCACTTGCGTCCAATGGTTCGATATTATCTCCATCTAATGTGGCAGTATTGGTATATTGTGTTCCTTGACTATCTTCTATCGACGTTTCATAGACAACCCGATATGCCGAATCAATACTTCCTAATGTAAAAGGAAATGCTGGACCGAATGTACCGGTTACTTCTGTCGTTTTCTCCTCGCTTATGGTGCCATCTGCATTCATTGCAAGCTCATATACGTGCAAAGATCCATCGATAAACTGGTGGTCTCCTGATGTTACATCATCTAAAATTGCATTTTCTACTAGCTGGAGATCCTTGTTGAAATCTACGGTCCATGTGATAGTGTCCGTGTTGTAGGATTTATCCGGTACACCTCTTTTATCAATGGATGATGCGTTCGGTTTAAATTTAATCGGATAGGTGACCGTACCACCGGATGAAACAGGAAAATTGATTTCTTCTTGTGCTGCTCCGTCATAATGTGCATCAAATGCTGACCACAAACTGATATATCCGCTAATATTAGAGTTATTCTCAATATTCTCATTGAACGTGATGATAATCTCATTATTATTATTGACGACAAAGGTCCCAAATTCGGTGCCAGTTGCTGTTGTTAACGGCTGTGGTTCGGGATTTGCCACCGTTTCAAATTGGTCTGGAACGGTAATCGTATATTGGGAACCATCGCCATAGCTATGATTATTCGGCAACGCAAAATCATATGCTAATTCGACTTGGAACTTATCATAAGGGTGCTCCACTACGATCTCTTCCCCTGGAACCAGTTCTTGTCGATCGCCATTCTCTTCAAAACGCTGATATAATGTTACATCTGTGATAATATTATCGGTAATTTCCGTTGAGGCTAATGAAGCACTCTCTTCCTTCATGCTTTGCGAAGATATCGATACTTTCTCATTATCTGAGGATTGATCGATATTACTAGTATCTTTCGTTTCTGAGGAGGTTGTTTGTTTTTCGGATGTGGCGATCGGATCATCGTCTTGTGTTTTTTCATTTGTTACCTTTTTTTCATCCGTATTACTGTCAGGGCTTTGTTCTTCCGCTACTTCTTCCTTATGATTCACCGTGTCAAAACGGAATTCACCCTTGGCATCATGTTGTTCCTCTATCCTTTCGTTGAATGTAACCGTTAAAATACCTTCCTTGGAAACTTCATATGTCCCCACCTCTGTCTGTTCGGTATGTATGGTACCTTGTTGATCGCCTTGAGCAGTCAGTGTTTCTGGTAGCTCATATGACTCTGCATAACCACTTTGTATTTGCAAATCCTCGACTGACCATTCGACATTGACTTGAATTGTCGATGTGGCAGACGTGATATCTGTTACCTCATTACCATCTGCATCTGTATATGATACATTTGTAAAGACACTTGTGGCCGTGTCCTCACTCTCCTCTTGAGTCGTTACAGCAAAACTCGTAACAGTCTGAAACATCAACATACAGATCAACAGTATGCTTATTTTTCTTACCACTTCTTGATCACCTTCCCTTATTATAAATTTAGTACCTAAGAAGCATAGGCACCAATGAGTCAGTCTACATAACACCACTTAACATTTTCTATACAGATTTATGTTCTATCGTTAGATTTATGGGTGAATAGAACTATTCCATTATCTAAAATTTACAATTAAAACCAATTTAAAGGTGATTATCACTGAGCTTAGGGGGTAACTAGAAAAGGTTTCATTATCATTTTTTACTACTCCTAATGATTTTGAATACAACTGCATGACTTCTAATTAATAGTTAGTAAATGGTTATTACTCTTGATAGAGAATGCCTGTGATATGAGCTAAGCTGATTTATTAAAGTTCTCTTCTGAAGCGTTGACGTAATTTTTCAGTCAGTAAATAATCTCTTAGTCATTGCTAGATTAGTAGTGGAGCATAAAAAAGAAGTAATTACTCTTCCTGGCCACGCTTCCTTGATGTTTTTCAATTTATTCATCTATTTTTTTCACATAATCCCAAAACAAAAAAGACACCTGCACACTGCAGATGCCTGACAAATTATATCCCTATTTCTTTCAAAAAAACACCAACACCAACTCAACCCTATCCCCTTACAGTGACGGTGTCCACTCACTATTTGTTTTCATCTTACTGACACTGACACTGCAAACGACTGGTTACTCAGGATATCTATAACCTCCACTGCTACATTCACTCTGAGGAATAGTTTATTCCCTGGTTTCTCACGTTAGAATGCTTCACTGGAAATACACCTTTTCCTTTATCACTCGTAATTTCCTCCGGTTGTTATTTCGTTCGTTTGGAAATTATCAATACTAGCTGTCTTCTCATAAAAATACGTGGCGTTCTTCAGAATCCCTTCCGTTGTATAAAATGGACTCGTTTGATCCAATGGTAACGCTACTGTTTTCCCTAAACTTGCAGATTGAAAAATGGCAGTAATCAGTTCCAATGTTGCTCTTCCATCTCGCCCCGTAACTAACACTTCTTTTTTGCCTTCGACTGTTGACAATACATCTTCTATCTGACCGACGTGCCCTTCATACTGTAAATTTGGTTGAGTATCATAGATATGTTGTAATTGCATTTCGAGATCTTTATCTTTCTCGGGAAAGCCATTGCCAAGTGATTGGGAAGCCTTTAGTTTCCATGGAACAGAGACGCGAGCATTTTTTCCTTGGAAGACGAGCTGCTGTTCTTCGCCATGATGGACAACAGAGCTTGTGATTTGTGCAAGACTTCCATTTGGATAACGTCCGATCGCAACCGAAATGTCCTCCACTTCGGCATTGTCATGCGCCACATTGCTCATCACCGCCGTAATTTCTGACGGCATCCCATTCATCCAGCGGAAAATATCGATATGATGTACGGCATGATTTAATGTACAGCCGCCACCTTCTTTCTCCCAAGTGCCTCTCCACCATAAATCATAATAGGAGTGACCTCTCCACCAAAAGGAATCTACCTGTGTATGCAGAATCGGTCCCATTAATTTCGTATCTAATACGTGCTTCAATTTCATCATTGGGGAAGTGAACCGGTTCTGGGCAATCACGGATAAAATTTTTCCGCTTCGATCTGCTGCTTCATTCATCGCATCACATTCCTCTAAGGAGGACGCCATTGGTTTTTCTACGAGTACATGCTTTCCTGACCGTAAAGCTTCAATCGCAATTCCTGCATGGGTGTAAGGCGGTGTGCAAACGGAAACCAAATCGATATCATCCTGCTCCAGCACTTCTAAATAATCGCGATAAACCGTAACATCCAAACCAAATTCATTTGCTTGTTCTTCCGCTTTCTCTGGATAAATATCGCACAACGCAACGATCTTACAGCGATCCTGAAATTGTAAATATCCTTTCATATGCGAAGTTGAGATTGCTCCTGTACCTATAATGGCAACATTAATCATCTTTACACGCTCCATTCGTATCATTTTTCATACTTTTGGATAGCTTGCTAGATCTTGAATAAGGAAAACGCTATCATTTTTTATTAACACTCTCACCCTTTTGCACAATTGTCTTGTACGCGACCTGCAAAAAGTAACTACTTGCTCTACATCGTGGCCTCTGTCCTCTCTTCTTTTACTTCAAACCACACAAATAATACTAGTATGGTAGTTGTGGTTACATTATATTTCCTCGCTTTATCAATTTCAATATATACGACTTCATTTCTTTGAATTTTTTTGTCGTAACTATACAATTCTACCAATAAAGGGAGACTTTGATCAGTTGGGGTTTTTGACACCCATGACACCCACGACACCCACTTATCATTAGCGAAGCTTGAAGTGGGTGTCTTACAGACGGTTAGCACCATGATAAAAACCTGTGCAAATTATTTCCCTTCCGCCATCATTAGGCGTATGCTATTGTTTAGGCACTCGAAATAAATATCAAAAGAAGGGATAATATCGTACAACAGGAACAGATCGCAAAGCGTAATTTGTATATTATGTGGTTTGCGAATTTTTTTATTGCTGCTAGTTTGACAATGGTTATTCCATTTTTGTCTTTATATATAGAATCATTAGGTAATTATTCGGATGACTATGTCCAACGATGGTCAGGATGGGTATTTGCTATTACGTTCTTAATCGCCTTTATCGTCTCACCGTTCTGGGGAAGATTTGGGGATAAGCACGGCCGTAAGATTTTCTTAGTCTTTGCCGCGTTTGGCTTAGGTATCAGTGTGTTGCTGATGGGCTTTGTCACCAATGTACCACAGCTGTTTGTGCTCCGTATGTTTATGGGGTTTTTCACTGGATTTATTTCCATGTCCCAAGCCTTTATTTCGACACAAACACCACCAGATATCGCCGGGAAAGTGTTAGGCACCTTGCAAACAGGTAATGTCACAGGCAGCTTATTAGGACCACTGTTAGGCGGCGTCTTAGCAGATATGTTTGGTTATGCTGCTACATTCCAACTGACTTCTGTCACCCTTTTTATTGCTGCGTGCTTAGTGATGCTCGGAACGACAGAAATCAAATCGGAAACAAAGCAGAAGGAAAGCCAATATTCCCCTGCAGATGTGTTAAAACATATTTTCAGCAAACCTGTCCTTGTCATGGTCATGATTGTCTCGATGTTTGTCCAAGTGGCAAATTTCAGCATTCAGCCGATTCTTTCTCTTTATGTAAATGAGATACACGGCCCGACAAGTATTGCCTTCTTTTCTGGTCTTGCTTTCTCTGCAGCAGGACTCGGCAATTTACTCATGTCACGCAATTGGGGAAAACTTGGAGATCGCATCGGTTTTGAAAAAGTCCTGGTCATCTTGCTCTTTTTATCTGCTGTCTTTTTCATACCAGGTGCATTCGTCGATACGATCTGGCAGTTAGTCATCGTTCGTTTCTTATTAGGGATAGCGATCGGTGGCGTCATTCCGATTCGAACAGCCTATATTCGTCAGGTATCACCGCTGGATATTCAAGGGGAAGTCTTAGGTTATAATACCAGCATTCGGTTTCTCGGAAATATCATCGGCCCTGTAATAGGTGGCTGGATCGCTGGCATGTACACGATTTCCACTGTCTTTTATTTCAGCAGTGGATTGCTGCTTGCCTGCGGAATTGGACTTTTCTATACGATGAAGCATACTGCGCAGAAACAGCAGACAGAACATTTTCCCGTGCATTCGTGATTTAGAAACCACTCAAGTTAGGGTCTTGAGTGGTTTTTTATTTTGGATGAATGAATAGAGAGCCTATCTTTAGCCGTCTCGCTTAATACCATTCCTTTTTTGAGAAATCAGTGGTTTTACCATATCACCAGGTTCCTCACCATATCCAATGGGATGTTCGATCGTAATCACCGTTCCATATAACTGTTTACTTTTAATAATAAAAGTGAATTGATTATTAAATATCAATGATAACCGTTTATTAATATTAGCTAGTCCTATGTGATTGGTTGCATATTCATCCTTATCTAATTTTTGTCTTAGCTTACTTAGCTCAGACTTTGATATGCCTTGACCATTATCAATTACTGTAAAACGAATAACACCTTCTTCTTTTTTTCGAATTTTTATTTTAATATCGATTTGACTTAATTTTGATTCATAGTCAATTCCATGCTGTATACTATTTTCAATTAGTGGCTGCAATATAAATTTTAATACTTGAACAGATAATTTATCCTCATGATAATCCCATGTAATGCGAAAGTCTTTATCTGACCTGACCCGCAATATTTCAAGGTAATTTTTTGTATTGTTCATTTCCTCCTCCAGCGTAACGGTATGATGCTTGATTCGTAATGAAAAACTAAGAATATCTGTGAGCGTCTCTACCATTTTGGTGACCTTGTTTGGTTTACCTGTCAGTGCCATGGCTCGCCAATAAATAATGGCAAGTGTATTAGAAAGAAAATGTGGGTTAATTTGATTTTGCAAAGCCAATAATTCGGCTGATTGAAGCTCGTATTTCTTTTCATTCAATTCTTTTTCAAGCTCATTTTGCGCAATATAATGCTTAAGAATCCTTCTGACAATATATTGGTATTCATTGTCTTTAAACGATATATGCTTGATCAAATCTTTTTCCTTCTGATCCGATGTGTTCAATATTTTAATAATGTCACCTACATGCCTGGCATTTTTGCGCGACAAATAATAAATAGTTGCTGTTCCAAGAATAAGAGAAGATAACACGAATAATACCGTTAAAAAAAGCAGTTGATTAGGCACACGATAAATAATACTATTCTCTACCATTGAATAATAACGAAGTGGATATAAGTCCGATTGTAATTGACTGACAATAAAGGAGGTACCATTTATCTGAACCTCGAAAGTTTGTTTTGGATTGTCGGTTACCTCCTCATCAAATGCTAATTCCTCGCTTATACTATTTCCATACAACTTGGTATTCGTTTTATCTAATACAAAGATGCTTTGATTGTGATAATTATTTAATTCACTAATTAAATTCTCAAAATAACTTTGGTAAATATTTAATACGATTAATCCTTCTGAAGTCTGAGCATTCGAATTAAAGATATTACGATAAATACTGATAACAGGCTCTTCTTTTTCAAAATCATATTGTGATATTTGACGGTTTTTCATCCAAATAGCTCGATTTGTTGATTTCGCGTCATATTCTTCTAGCCAAGCATCGTCATGCATATTAGCAATGTTCATAAATCCTGATCGAGATGTAAGTACACGGTCATTATCATTCTCATAATAAATATACATCGAATGAATGTAGGATGTTGCAATTTCTTTTCTTCTCAAATTCCCTTCTTCATAGTCGATCATCTTAATATCCAGATAATTAAAATGCTCAGAATCAAAAAAATTTCGTAAAGATAACGTAATATCAGGATTCCAATTATAGTCAAGATTAAGTAAATACATTTCATTTAATACCGTATTGGTTTGTTGCTCAAGCTGCTGCAGCACATTTCGATTGTTAGCAGTAATCGACTCTTTGATATATTTATCAGTAATCACAATTGCAAAAGAACCGAGAATAAATACAGGAATCAATAATGGAAAAACAAAGAGGAGAATGTTTTTAATTAATATTCGATTATTCACGATTCCATGTTCTCCATGTTTGAAGTGCGATAATCTCTTGGCGTCATCCCATAATATTTCTTAAACATACGGGTGAAATTTTTGGGATTGTGATAACCGACTAGTTCACTAATTTCATATGTTTTGTAATGATAATCAACCAATAGTTCTGCTGCTTTTTCCATTTTGATTTTCGTCAGATAGGTGGAGAAATTTTCGCCTGTCTTTTCCTTGAAATAAGAACTAATATAGTTTGGAGACATGTTTAATACTTCCGCCATATCTTCTAAACAAATGCTGGCATACTGTTTTTGAATATGCTCTTTCATAGTACGAATAATATTTTCACAATAACTGGCCTGATTTTCATCTAATTCTCGCCACTCTTTATCCAGTTCTAGCTTCACCCTGCTAAACACTTCTTGAATTTCCTCAAACTTTCCTGGCTTCACTATATAATCCTTCACTCCATATTTCAGCGCTTCCTTCGCATAGGAGAAATCTTTATAGCCACTAAGAAAGATAAGGTAAATATTCGAACCACTTTCGTGAAGTTTTTTAGCAAGTTCAATGCCATCCAGAACGGGCATGCGGATATCAGACAGAATGACATCAATGTCATGTTGATCTAAATAATTTAACGCTACTTTTCCATCAACACAATCTTTCACTACATCAAAACCGATCTGATTCCAAGGAAAATAATTTTTCAATCCTATGCGAATTTCAGATTCATCATCGATAATCATCATTTTATACATGGTTAGGACTCCTTTCTTGATAAAGTGAGACTTCAATCAGTGGTTTTTTTACCCCACTGATTGTTAGCGAAGCTTATCAGGAAGTTATCGTCCGTTTATCCACCACTTAGCTTCTTATTTACCTCTCGAACCTTAAAGTGGGGGATAAACGGACGGTTAGTACCGTGATAAAAAGTATCTTCATCTTAGAAAGATCGTAAAAAAAGACACTTCTTATCAGAACGCATTAAAAAATGAGGACATTTGATAAGACAAATGACTATATAAAATTGTAAACGCTTACTATAATAAAGACAACCATTAATTTCATGGACTATATTGTTTGCCATCACCAAATTGAAAGGGAGGGACAGGTTGTATGAATGCAGTCCGGTTAACAGAGCTTGCTCGTAACTTCTGTATAGCTCTACTTAAATTAGTCTATCTCAATTTGCTTTGGTTCTTCTTTATGATCTTAGGTCTTGGTATATTAGGGATCGCACCAGCAACAGTAGCATTGTGTAATGTGGAGAAGTCATGGCTGGAAAAACAGCACTTACCTTCTATCTTCCGTGAATACTGGAATCAATTTCGTTTCCATTTTGTTAAATCTAATGGATTAGCTATTCTATTATTTGTGATAGGTTTTGTGCTTTATTTTGATTTGAAGTTTTTCATCGATAGAGGTGGCATGTTCAATCAAACCATCAGTATATTGCTATTTATATTATCTGTATGGTTCATGATTACCGTTATGTATATTCTGCCTATCTATACAAAATACCAGCTTAAACTGGTTGATTATATAAAGTATGCCTTTATTCTCGGAATGCTTAATCCGCTAAAGACATTCGGGATGGCTATATCTGCAGGTGGTATGATTTATTTATCGTTATATATTCCACAAATATTATATTCGCTTGGAATTAGCCTGACTTGTTTTATTGTGATGATCATTACCTTACAAGCTATTGAGGATCTGTCTGCTTTGCAGCACAAATATGCAAAATAACTTGATTTGAAGCAATTACATTACAAGTAGTTGTTTTAAATATATTTTTTTACAAAAAAGGGGAGATACATGTGATGTTTAAAAAGCGAAAGTCCTTGCTCTTACTCTTGATGCTCGTTCTTATTGTTATTTTTGTAAGCGGTTGTAGTACGGAAGGTGAAGATGTTGCCTCTGATAGCGGAGATGATGCTGGGAAAACAGAGAATAACGAAGATCAAATTGAACTGCGTATTTTATGGTGGGGTTCACAGAACAGGCATGACCGGACATTAGAAGTCATTGATAGGTATATGGAAGAAAATCCAAATGTGACGATATCACCTGAATTTACTGGATGGGATGGCTATTGGGAGAAGATGGCTACCCAAGCTGCCGGCGGGAATTTGCCGGACATTGTACAAATGGACTACGCCTATTTAACAGAATACGTTGGGAGAAATTTGTTAGTAGATCTGAATCCGTTTGTCAAAGAAGGGACATTAGATTTAAGTGATGTAGAAGATGTGTATATTGAGGGTGGAAAAATTAATGACAGTTTGTACGCCGTTAACTTAGGTGCAAATGTGCACGGTACAGTATATGATCCAGCCCTATTTGAGGAAGCTGGTATAGAACCGCCAGAGCCAGGTTACACGTATGAAGACGTTCAATCATTCGCAAAGAAATTATCCGATAATTTAGACGGAGCATATGGTGTTCAACCTACGGTAGGAACTAATCCGTTAAAACATTATTTAAGACAAAATGGCGTATCCTTATATGCACCAGATGGAAAAAGTTTAGGCTATGAAGATGATCAATTATTAGTAGATTTCTTACAAAAAACGGTGGATATGATCGAATCCGGCGCTGCTGCACCTCCCGATCTGTTTATGGATGCAGGTTCTATAGAGCAGCAACCGATTGTGAATGGTGATACTGCCATGTTACTCGATATTTTTAGTAATCAGTTAGTAGCCATCGAATCTGCAGCAGGACGTCCATTAGAATTGATGTTAGACCCCACACTCGAAGGTGGAGAAAGTGGTCATTTCCTGAAGCCTAGTCAGTTTTTCTCGGTGACAAAAGATTCTAAACATCAAGAAGAAGCTGCTAAATTCATCAGTTATTTCACAAATAACTTAGAAGCTAACGAAGTCTTAAATGCAGAACGTGGCGTGCCAATCGCTGGTACTGTTCGTGATCACTTAAGAGATAAACTGGATGATGCCGGAAAGAAAATGTTTGACTACGTGGAAATGGCGCAAGATTACGCTAACCCCATCGACCCGCCAGATCCTCAAGGGGCTACAGAAGTAGAAACATTGTATGTACGCGAAGTGGAGGAACCAATTTATTACGGGCAAGTCACTCCAGAAGAAGCTGCTGCTAATTTTAGAGAAAAGGCAAATGAAATCTTAGCAAAGAATGAATAAAGAAGAGGATGAGTCATCTATTTAGATGGCTCATCCACTATCAAGGAGGTGCTTGACAATGCAGGAGAATAGTTCGATAAAGCAGGATGCCGTCATGAAAAAGAAAAAACAATTAAGGTCCCAGCGTTCTATTGACATAACAGGTTTTACTTTTATCGCACCATGGTTAATTGGATTTCTCGGATTTATTGTCGGTCCTATGATTGCGTCTTTATATTTTTCGTTTACCAATTATGATTTACTTTCCGCTCCTTCATGGATTGGATTCGAAAATTATATCACAATGTTTACAGAAGATGCCCGGTTTATCCAAGCATTAAAAGTGACCTTTATCTTCGTTTTTGGTTCCGTTCCATTAAAATTAGCCTTTGCCTTATTCGTGGCGATGCTATTTAATACAAGAAGAAAAGGTGTCGGCCTTTACCGCACACTTTATTACGTCCCTTCTATTTTAGGTGGAAGTGTTGCCGTAGCAGTAGTTTGGCGAGAGTTATTCGGTCGTGAAGGTGCTTTAAATGATGTTCTGGCTATCTTTGGTATCGAGGGAACCAGCTGGGTAACCAGTCCGGATTTCGCACTATCTACACTGATTTTGTTAGTCGTTTGGCAATTCGGTTCACCAATGCTTATTTTCCTAGCTGGTTTAAAGGCAATTCCGAATGAGTTGTATGAAGCAGCAGCGGTTGATGGCGCCAGTCCCTTTTTACAGTTTATAAAGATTACGTTACCTATGCTCTCACCTGTCATCTTTTTTAACTTAGTAATGCAAACCATTCAAGGATTCATGGCGTTTACACAAAGTTTCTTGATTACCAATGGTGGTCCTATGGATCGCACTTTATTTTATGCGGTTTATTTATACGAGAAAGCCTTTGCCCATTTCGATATGGGATATGCCTCTGCTTTAGCTTGGATTTTATTATTGATATGCGCTTTATTCACTGCTTTGATCTTTAAATCAGCGCAAAGCTGGGTCTACTATGAGTCAGAGGGAGGCAAATAACCATGCGAAATAAATCCGCCCAAAAAACGATTATCTATCATGGCGCTATCATACTGCTTGGTTTTTTAATGATATATCCCATCCTTTGGACCATTGCCAGCTCATTAAAACCGGAAGATGAGATATTTCGAAATGCAGCTTCCTTACTTCCTTCTGAATTAAAATGGGGGAATTACCTGCAAGGTTGGGAAGGATTTGGAGATTTATCATTCTCCACCTTTTTTATTAATTCGACTTTCGTCACTACAATGGTAGTGATCGGAACTATATTTTCATCCACCTTAGTGGCGTTTGGTTTTGCTAGAGTAAAATTTCGCTTTCGCACTCCATTATTTGTTTGTATGATTGTGACACTTATGCTACCACAGCAGGTTACCTTGATTCCGCAATATATATTGTTCCATAATTTAGGTTGGGTGAATACCTACTTGCCTTTAATCGTCCCGGCTTTCATTGGTGGAATCCCCTTTTTTATCTTTTTAATGATTCAATTTATAAGAGGGATACCACGTGAACTGGATGAAGCGGCCTATATAGATGGCGCCAGCACCTTCGGGATTTTCTGGCGAATTATTTTACCATTAACCACCCCTGCTTTGGCAACCGTTGCGATATTCTCTTTCTATTGGACGTGGGATGACTTTATGACTCCATTAGTTTATTTAAATGATACAAAATTATATACCGTCGCACTAGGACTACAGTTATTCTCTGATCCTTCCTCTTTATCAGCGTGGGGACCAATGTTTGCTATGTCCGTTGCTTCTATTCTGCCACAGTTATTAGTGTTTCTGTTCTTTCAGAAGTATTTAGTAGAAGGAATTACTGCAGGAAGTGTGAAAGGGTGAAACGACTTGAATATGCTGTTAATAATGAGACACATGGAGCGCTCCTGTGTCTCATTTTTTTGTAGATAAAAAACATTGATTAACTCTCAATTAGCTAGTTTGACAAGTTTTGAAATCTTCTGTCAATTTTATCTGCACAATGTATGCAGATGAAGTTCTTTCATCCCCTCTCCAAGCCCAGCGATTGATGTTAAGTCAATTGGGGTATTATAATGAGGCGAAGACTATTCGCCTGCGTTTTAATACGTATACATAATCACCAAGCAGTTATCATCAATATGGAGGCAGATACATGGTTTATATTCTATTAATTGTCGGGTTCGCACTACTAATTAAAGGTGCCGATTTTTTCGTGGACGGGGCATCACATATCGCTGCTGCGCTTAGGGTCTCTCCCCTAATCATCGGGTTAACAATTGTCGCATTTGGAACCAGTGCTCCGGAGGCTACCGTGAGTATTGTGGCTGCGATAGAAGGCTCAGCAGGGGTAACGGTCGGGAATGTAATCGGGAGTAATATTTTTAACATTACGTTAGTTGTAGGAATTGGTGCGTTGATTTTGCCAATGCTTGTCGAAAATGAAACGATTAAAAAGGAAATTCCTTTTACCCTGTTAGCAGGACTGGCTATGCTTATTCTCGTCAGTGATGTTTCCCTGCAGCAATCCGCTGAAAATGTTGTGACGAGAGCGGATGGTATTATTCTCTTATTGTTTTTTGCGATTTTTCTCTATTACATTTTTGAAGTGGCAAAAAACAGCCGTAGTAAGGAAGAGCAGAATATGGTCGATCATAAAGCCTGGGGAAAGAATATCAGCGTAAC
Organism: Gracilibacillus salinarum; assembly: GCF_022919575.1. Lineage (NCBI taxonomy): Bacteria > Bacillati > Bacillota > Bacilli > Caryophanales > Bacillaceae > Gracilibacillus > Gracilibacillus salinarum. Next base: position 1,774,059 of record NZ_CP095071.1, read on the forward strand.
AGTCGCCGGGGTTGCCGCGATCATTCTCGGTGGAGAGCTGGTAGTAAACAGTGCCACTGAAATTGCGCTCTCGTTTGGCATGAGCGAAACGCTTGTTGGTTTAACAATTGTGGCAGTAGGTACATCTCTTCCCGAGTTAGTTACTTCTGTCACCGCCGCTATCAAAAAAGAAAGTGATATAGCGATTGGGAATATCGTCGGCAGTAATATTTTCAATATCTTACTGGTACTAGGTATCACCGCTGTGATCTCCCCACTTACCATCGACAATCGCGTTTTCTTTGATATTATCGTCATGCTTCTATTGACGATCATCCTCCTGGTTTTCTCGAGAACCAATTTTAAGGTTGGCAGAAGAGAAGGTGGATTTCTCACCATCTCCTACATCGCCTATATGGTGTATATTATTATTCGAAATTAAATGAGACACAGCAACGTTGCTTGTGTCTCATTCTAATCCTTCCATATAAGGCATTCGTTCCTTCGTATTAATTTGACCTCTTACTTTTCTGATCCAGCTATCCTGCCCTTTTAGCCAATCACGAAAGGAAAAGGTAGTGGGAACACGATTATGGCCTAATGCAATGCCTGCTTCAAGCGAGTGCAGATCATAGACGGTAGTGTGCAAGGTTCCCCCAGATTGAGGATATTTTTCGGAAAACACTTCATGTTCGATATTATTTAGCAATTGAAAGGCGTCACGCTTGGTTAAGGATGGAGGCTGCTCTCTGAAAATGGCCATTCGTCGTTTGGAATCAGCCAAATGATAACGATTGGACTCTGTGAGTATATCAAAATGGTTGGTACTTACGGTATCCTCTTTTACACGAACAGCATCTGAGGTTGCCTCGACCACATGTCGATTGCCAAATCGGTCAGCCAGCACATAGTTAAATGCTACACGATGCGGCACTTCTTTTAATAATGCAATGGCTTCTTCATTAGACTGGCACGTCTCCAGCATCATCCGTGTAATGATTGTCGGAATAAATCCATCACCCGTGTTACGCCGGTTCACAAAATTATAGCCAGTCGTCAGCCCTTTCTCGTTGAGGCCATCCGCCCTTCCGACAATACGTTGCGAAGGACCGATCGTAGCATAACCGTGATCAGGCTGATAAAGCACAAACCTTCCCTCATACGTCTTCGGATGAAAATCATAATTACGGACAAGAAAATGATCACCGGTTATAATCGAGCAGCCGGACCGCCTCCATTCCTGCTGGAACCCGCTAAAATGGAGCAGTACTTGCTCAAGTGACATTTTCAACCCTTCCGCCAATCCATCTAATTCTTCGTAAAAATGTGGAAATAGTGACTTTGTCCATTGCACCGCCTCTTTTTGGTCAAAAGAAAAGCGTACCTTTTTCATACTATCCGAGTTGGTATAAATCGGATTCAAATAGGATTGCAGCAGCCACTGTCCCTGTTTATAACCGAAAGAAGCATGGTCGCCCCTAAATTGCATGACATCTGCATAATAATTTTTCATAGCTTGGTCTCTTACCTCATCTCTTGTTTGTAAAAACGACTGATTGTTAAGGAAAGCGTAGCATGAAACAGCTTGGAACCAAAGGGAATTGCTTGGATTGTTAGCAAATAACTCTTCATTAACAGATATTACGCAGTGTTTACGTCATAACAGATAAATTATATCAAAATGACCATTCTGCAATACATTTTCTGTTAACACATTCCATATTATAGAAACTAAACTTCATGTTTCAATATGACTATCGCTTTGACTGCTAATAAAAGGGTCCATTCCCCGTCTGTAGTTTCAGTAGAACGAAGCATCATAATATTTTAAAAAAAGTAAGCACTTATCCTCAGTTTCTATTGATTATAAAAATGAAAGAGGAGAGATAGCCATTGTTAAATTTTTTTAATTATTTGGTTTGCACGATAATATCCCATGATTTAGTAACATTTCTATCTACACCCGAGAATTTACTACTCTCATTTAGAAACACTCACATGAATTCAATAGCTTGAGCTTGCTAAATTTATCATTTAATCAAACTCGCTTCTCTTTGACTAGCCCACTCATCAATATGTTCAAACTTCATCGGTTTACTATAGTAATAGCCTTGCATAACAAAACAGCCCAACTTCATTAAATAATCGATATCTTTCTCTAATTCCACCCCTTCTGCCACAACATCTAAGTCCAGAGATTCAGCCAATACAATGATTGCCTGAATAATTGCTTGCTTACTCGGCTTTTCTATATCTTGTGTGAAAATCCGATCCAGTTTTACAGCATTTATAGGTAAGGTATCTAATAATCCGATAGATGAATAGCCTGTCCCAAAGTCATCCATAGACACTTTTACGCCTAGCTGACGAATTCTATTAAGTTGTCGGATTATATCTTCTACATCATGTAACATCATAGATTCCGTTATTTCTATTTCCAGTTTATCTGGATCTAATGTCGATTGATCTAATGCATGTTTAATTAATTCATATAGTGTGCCAGTTTGAAATAAACTCGGGGATACGTTCACTGCAACTGGTTGATTCAAGCCTTGATGAGTAGACCACTCATAGCATTGTTTGCAAGCAGTTTCCAGCGTCCACTTTGTAACCGAAACAATGATTCCGTTTTCTTCTGCGACCGGAATAAACTCAATTGGTGGCACTACTCCTAACCGAGGATGATCCCACCTAATTAACGCTTCAAATCCATATAGACTGTTTGTTTTCACGTTCCATTTAGGCTGATATTCCAAGTGAAATTGATCATCTTCCAGCGCTCGTGGCAAATCTTTCTCTAATTCCATTCTGCGTACTTCTTTCACTCCCATTTCTTCAGTGTACACGCAATATTGATTTTTTCCTTTTCTTTTGGCAATATACATGGCTGTATCAGCAGTCCGTAATAGTTTAGTATGACCGACATCTGAAATAGTTCCTTCCGCAATCCCAATACTGCCCGTCACATATAGTTCATTCCCATCAACCCGAATAGGCAAATTGATTTCTTTTAGAATATCATCAGCAATTTTCTCCATCCATGGTACCTCAGCATATTCACTGATAAACAAAAATTCATCGCCACCTATTCGATAGGCTCGTAATGAGTGACTTTCAAATTTTCGAAGAATCGCCCCTACTTCCATTAATAACAAGTCCCCTATTTCATGGCCTAACGTATCATTAATTGCTTTAAATTGATCTAAATCAAGGAATAAGACAGCTATTTTTTTGCCAATTGGTTGCTTACGAAAATAACGAATCATCTCGTTTCGATTGGCTAATCCGGTGACATTATCTTGAAATGCCATTTTCTCTAGGACAAAACGATCGAAAAACATCGCCACCCACGAAACCATAATAATCAAAAAGATGGTACCGATAACTCCGAATAAAAGAAAGGTATCTGGTGCATAATCGGTTCCTCCATGCGATACATGACTTTCCGTCATTTGAAAAGTAGTGGCACTCATTGCCGTATAATGCATTCCAGAAATGGCAATTCCCATGATTATTGCCGCGCCCCATTTTAACCAGGTGGAGGATGCATCATGACGAAACCGTACAAATAACAATAATGCTGCGTAAGATGCACACAAAGCAATCACCACGGATAATGTGACTAATCCTGGATCATACATCATTTCTGCATCCATTATCATCGCTTTCATCCCTAGATAGTGCATGGTGACTATGCCAGCACCCATCACACCCCCGCCACATGCGATTTTCCATTTATTAATTGCTTTGGGCATCGTAATAAAGAATGCAAGAAAAGAAGAAAAAACACTGGCAAGCATAGACAAAATAGTGATAAGAACATCGTAATCTACCATACTATGAGAACGATAAGCTAACATCCCAATAAAATGCATAGACCATACGCCAGCTCCCATAACGATAGATCCTGCAATTAACCAGAATAATTTACTCTTACCTTCTGCATTTGAAATTTTAGCTGCAATATTTAGTGCAGAATAGGATGCTGTTATGGCGATGATAATAGAAATAGCAACAAGAAAAATATTATAATCAGCATTCATTTACATTCAAATCCTCTCTCGGGAATGGATAGGGTAGTATAAAAACTAGGATAAAAACAAAAATATTCAAATCATCATTCGTCTATAACTTTTACGACAAGCTCAACTATCCCATCCTTATTTATGTTGATGGTTACAATAAGTAAGTAAACGACTTATAATGACATTATACTACAATATACCTTAAAAGAAATGAATTCGACCGAATAAATTAGTATAAATGAACTATTTTTTCTGCTTACTTTGGGAATATTATCGTTTTATTCCTATCAAAAACTACTATTTTAAAAAAACGCTCATTAAATAGTAGTTTGTTTACCATCCCTCTTATATTCCTAATACTTATAAGTTTTATATCTATTATACGTTTGAAATCCTTTATAGTTGTCCAAACTATTGAAAAATGCATGAAATTCAGATGTGAGGGTAGATTCATATGACAAAAATAAGACACGTGAAGCAAACAGCCGAATCCTTCTGCTGAAGTTGGTAATCGTCCCCTATATGAGAAATTGGACAAAAATATTTCAATTACATTTCGAAATAACCTTTCTTTTTTACAATATATGGCTCGATTCTGGAACAGTTTTATCTTTCGGCCCACGAGCAGCACGGCTGGTTTTAAAATATCATTTTCAATGGCAAGCTTATGATATTCTTTGGGAATTCTTGTTAACTCCTACTGTTCAAGCGTTCTATTTTCTTTTTTTCTTCATAAGATCCATTTGATTTATTTTTGCGAACTCATTTAGCAAAGGCAGATAAAGTCAGCTCTTATTCTTTAATAGTCTTAGCCAAGGTTTATCTAAAGCATGTAGCTGGACAATTTGCTGTTTAAACTATTCGAAAAATGTTCTTTTCCCTCTCTTGGTCATCATTAATTCTCCTCTTACACATATGGACAAAGTTTATATAATGTTTGTCCATATGTCCAACTAAGTGTAACTTATTCACTATTTCACCTCAATTTTTTATAGTAAATAAACTTTTAAAATAGCGTATAACTTATATAAACAAACAAATAATACACAAGAACAATACATGATAAAGGAGACTATCTAAATGAATTCATTACAACGTATCGCTTTAGCACTCGTTATAATCGGCGCTATTAATTGGGGCTTAATTGGATTATTCCAATTTGATTTGGTTGCATCCATTTTTGGTGGACAGGATGCTGCGCTTTCAAGAGTCATCTATACTTTGGTAGGAATTAGTGCATTATGCTGTTTACCGTTATTATTTGCGTCAACAGCAACTGAGGAAAACTCTGGCATCGAGAGAAATAGAAATTTAGAGTACACTACTGAAATTGCGGAAGAAACGGACCCGTCTGAATTTAACAATAATAACAAAAAATAATTGCTTACTTGACTTATGGGACTGATTTTCTTATCGGCCCCATTATAGAATAACTCGGCATTCGCCTCGTCCATTAGCGAGTGCCGTAGTTTTTCTTATACTTGGTACAACCAAAATTTTCACTACGTCGCGCTTCTTCATTGCTAAAATATTATGTTCCCCTACCATATAAAGTGAGACTTCAATCAGCGGGGGTATTACGGACGGTTAGCCTCGTGATTAAAAAGCCCACCACTATGAAGTGATGGGTGTTAGGAGAGTATATCAGAGTTTCACTCTGGCTTTTCTAGTTTTACCGTATAATAAAAATTCATTCAGGATAAGTTCAAAAAATAATAAAATTTCAAATGGAACATCTATTGTTTTGTTATTTCGTCCAGTTGGTTTAGCAATCCATCCAACTTCTGTGATATTTTAACTAGTTCTTTATACTCTAAATTATTTTGGTATGAGATGTACATTTCCAATCTGACATCTTCTATTTCCTTTTCCAAACAATCTGCAGTAGGCAAACACAACCTCCTCACAACTTAATAGTTCTTTCTGAAGGAATTTAACCTTTAGCTATCTACAGGTTCCTTCTAGTAAATTACTCCTATAATTGGAAGCTTCGCTACTTACATATTAAACCAAGAGGACTTAAATGTCGAACAATGAAATAAAATGAAGAATGGAAACAAAAATAAGAAGCCCTTATCCTGAACTAAGAAAAGGGTTAATAGAACGAATAGGATAAGGACTATGGATATGAGTTGGAAAAAATTCTTCCTTCATTAGCAGTAACACCTAGGTTAAAGGTTCACCATCAATTCAATCAAAATAATCGTGTTTAATTTCTTTTATCATTTCCAGAAGTGCGTCTATTTCTCGAATAAAACATTCTATTTCTTCATGTGTGTATTTATTTAACAAAAAGAGAGAGAACTCTCGTTCTGACATAAATTCCCCCTATACCCATAATTTATTATTATATTTTATTCGACACTAACGTATGAATTTCCTTCTACAACTGATAGTAGTGTGTCAATATATTTAAAAAATGATGAGAAGTATGTATTTCATTATTTCTTTTTCAAATCTATGAATAGTGCAAAGATCATGATTGCAAGCAAGATGATAACAGCTAGAGGTATCATCCAAAGATTTTGACCAAGCGATAGCCAACCAACTACCATTATTACAACTGATGTTACAGGCGACATTACATAATATGCTTTTGCATTATACAACCAACCATACGGAAAAAAATGAGCACCAGTAATAATGGCAAAAATCATTACAGCTTCGTTTGGACTATTCCCTATTGCCCAAAACAAAATAGGAAAGTACATTATTTGAGCAAGATTTAAATATAAACCTAACTTCCCTAAAGGACTATCCTTAAGTTGCCAATCTGATTTTATCAGAAAGGAAATAGCGATCGATAAAGGAAACATAATACCTGATGCTATCAGCATAAAGATATTCTTCGTATAAATGTCTAACGGCAGTAAAAAAACAATCATAATAATTAGCCATATAATAACTCCAGCAAACAAAAAGGCAACACCATTTTTTCCGCTTTTCGATAATTTATTCCTTGTCTCAACTAGATTCACAATTTCTCCTCATTTCTTAAATCGCAGTGATGTATCATTTATAGATACTATCACAGTTAACTATGCAAATATACAATTTATAATATCTTTCTCAATGAGACTTACCTTTAAAAGACATTGTAAAATATAGTCAATCGAACCTTTAAAGCCACCCATTATCATAAGTCAAATTAACTATATTCACAGTCTTTAATGCTTGGTTATTGTTTCCAAAAAGTACTTCGGGTACAATGACAATGGTTTTATACATTTCAAAATATCAACTAGGAGTGGTCATTTGAATAAAGGATTATTGTGGCTTTTATTTTCTTTTTTATTTTTAGCAGGGTGTGGATTACTTAGTTCAACGGACCCACAATTCTCAAGAGAAAAATATGATAGATGGTATGATAAAGAAGAATATCAAAAAGCCTTGAACCATGTCAATGAACGTTTAGAAAGCTATCCAGAAGATCCGCTTTTATGGAATGAAAAAGGTTATATTCTTATTAACATGGAGCAATACAGTGAAGCATTAGTACCATTAGAGAAAGCAATTGAAATTGATGCAGAATCAGACAGCGCCTATAATAATAAAGCATTGGTATATAATGAAACTGGAGAATACGAGCAAGCAATTGTAGCAGCTCAAAAAGCTATTGACCTTAGTGAAGAAGAACCAGAACAATTTATTAATATGGGTAACGCATTATCTTTTCTGGAAAGAGATGAAAAAGCGTTAGAGTACTTCAATAAAGCATTAGCAATTGATGCAAATGCTCCTTATGCTCAATATGGTAAAGGAGTATCATTATACTTCTTAGGTAAATATGAAGAAGGCATTCCTTACTTTGAAAATTTTCTTCATTCCTATCCAAATGATATTGATGCTTTATGGTACCTTGTTTATTCGCATGATACCTTAGGCGATTATATGGAAACGATCCCTTATTTAAATCAGATCATTGATCATCAGAATGATAATCCGATTAATACGATGGACTATAAGGGTTTGATGTTAACTTACGCAGGTAAATGGGATGAAGCGGCTACCGTTTATAATGGAATCATCGAGCAATACCCCCGTGAAGCTATTGGATATTATGGAAAAGGAGTTCTCCAGATTCAAAAAGGACAGACAGACAATGGATTACAATCTTTAGAGCAAGCGGTCTCTCTAGATAATAGTTTGAAGGACACTGCTTATAATGATCCCTTGTTGTCTAGTGTTTATCAGCATGAACTGTTTAAGAGTATTGTAGAATAATAGTGATCATTCGCTTTAAAATAATGACATGACTATAAGTGAGAAGGAATATGCCTTCTCACTTAACTATACCCATAAATTTAAAAACTGTTGATTTCATTTTTTCTTCTGAAATAACACTTTCTACTAATTAATCACATTTTACAAAGTCTGCCGCTCCATTTGACTTAACTTCCTCTCGTTTGATTTCTTATTTTTTTATCTCCTTATTAATTTCAACATGTATAGCAACGAGCAAGTTGTTTCATTTATTGTTCCGCTATTAAATTCATTTAGGTCTATAGATGTTATACATTGATACTTTTAGGGTAATATTCCTATATTGAGCATTTACTACATTAAAAAGGGGACAAACAATTGCTAATACTAAGTATCATTTTAATTTTATATTTATTTATGTTGATCGGCTGGCTAGTCGCAGTAAAGAAAGACAATTTTGGACTAGTCGACTGTTTTTGGGGTATTACATTTATCATTACTTCAGTCGTAACGTTAATTTTTACGAAAAATATAAACATCGTTTCCGTTTCAATTACTTTATTTGTTACTATTTGGGGCGTTAGATTAAGTGGTTATCTATTCGCCAGAAATTGGAATAGCCAGGAAGATTATCGTTATCAAAACATGCGAAAGAAATGGAAAAACCCTAAAATCACTGCGCTTTTTCGCGTTTTTCTATTACAGGCAACCATCTCCCTCTTCTTCTCATTAGGAATTATCTTAGGTATTTTGTATTCTGATGAACCATTCTCTCATGTACCGTTATATATCGGGATAATGATTTGGATTATTGGATTTATATTTGAAAGTGTCGGAGACTACCAATTAAAACAACATCGAACAAAAAACGCTGGGACTATCATTACCCATGGGTTATGGAAGTATACAAGACACCCTAACTACTTTGGAGAAGCGGTAATGTGGTATGGTATTTCAATGATGGCCAGCAGCCATCCAATGGGGCTTGTATCCTTTGTCAGTCCACTTTTACTTACCTTTTTCTTATTAAAAATCTCAGGTGTCCCTTTATTAGAGAAAAAATTAAAAACGAAAAAAGGTTATCTGACCTATATGAGAAGAACGAATAAATTTATACCAGGACCACCAAAAAATGATTAAAACAAGAATATTATATATACTTCTAAGCTATGTGGTCTACATTCTGTTAGATGGAATCTGGTTAAGTGTTATGGGACCCCTTCTATATCAAGATTTATTACAAGGGGTTATAAACACTACCCCACCAATTTGGCAAGCACTGGTCTTTTTCGCTCTATATAGCATATGTATGCATGTCCTGGTTTTGGACAGGTTGCAATATACCCGATCCCGTTTATGGAAGGCAGCGATTTTTGGTTTTGTAGCTTACGGTACATATGGAATGACCAATTATATGACAATCGAAGAATGGCCACGTACTATCCTCATAATTGATATCGCTTGGGGAATGATTGTTACTGTCTTAATATATCTAGTAACCAGCTTAGTCTACACCAGGAGGAAAAACGTATGAAATTAGCATTTGTATTTGATAGCACCGTATTAATTCCTGAATATGTTCCTTTTGACTATTGTATAGTTCCATTGCATATAACGTTTCAAGAGGAACATGGGAAAACTACGGTACCATCTGATCATAAAAATATCTATCAATCTATTCGCGAAGCATCCAATATACCAAAAACGGCTCAACCTTCACCACAGGCATTCGCTGAAGCTTTTGCTGACCTTGCAGAAAAAGGCTATGATACCATCGTTACCATTACGATGTCCTCTGAGTTATCGGGGACATATAATAGTTCCAGTATTGCCGAGGTTCCAGATAGTTTAAATGTGTATATGATTGATTCTAAATATGTCTCGTACCCGATTTACGATATGGCGTTGCGCATCCATCAATTAGCATTAGAAGATGAAAAGAATGTATCAGAAATAGTTGAGCAGGCCCGAGATTGGCATCAAGATTACCAAAGTATAATCTGTGTTAATTCATTAGAGAATTTGCGTCAAAGCGGAAGAATGAACCGATTTACATATTTAATAGGTTCTAAGCTTCATATTAAACCAGTAGTAGAAATTAAAAATGGAAAACTCTCTCTTGTTAAAAAAATACGCACAATTAATCATGCAATTGATTACGCAATATCCACCATTCCTAACCATATAAAGGTCTTATATATTCTTCATTGTGATGATGAAAAGGTAGCTCTTGAAATTAAAAAAAGGTTATTTAAAGATGGGAAAAAGCCTGAAATAATCGTTGATAAACTAACTCCAATTATCGGCATTCATGGTGGTATTGGATCTTTTGCTTTAGCTTATCGAAAATGAAGCATCCATCGCCTTTCAATACTTTGTCCAATCACGCATGGGAGAGTAATCTTAAATGAGATTATTCTTCAAAACTAAACGGTTTGAACAAATCGGTATGGATCATGTTAAACCTTACGAAGACGATACAAGAGAGCATCAAGCCATGACATCACAAAAAGCAAATTTTTCGAACGTCACAATATTAAAAAGTCCAATTTCTTTCTGTTAGCATGAAGAAATTGGACTTTTTCGTTATATAGTTATCTATGCTTTTTTCTCATCATTTCAATCTTACTTCATTTTAAATTCCTATTTTTAGTAAGAACCTATTATATCTTTAGCAACTAACCATTTCTCAATTTTATAAAATATTTAACAAGCATTGATATTCCAGTAAAAAAGAAAAGAATTAATAGAAAAATAGAAAAGCCATTATTAGAAATATCTTATAAGGTTTGTATTTCTTATATATAAAAATAGAAAAAACGCACAGAATCCACATATACTACTTATCAGATAGAGGTTTGCTTCTATCTTATTTCTCATGATATTCCCTCCAAAGTAATACTTTCTAGAATTCACCTGTATTTTATTAGAAAAATTTCTAAAAATGAAAATTCATTAATTTTTATGTTGCGACAGTAGTATCGTTGTTCACTATTTTTTCCTAGCCGTGTATTTACCGGCAATCACTGCCTCATTCGATAGATTTTTAATAGTTATCGCCTCTTTCATCATGATGTTACATCCTACTTTAAACGACAGATAACCGTTTATCAATAGACCAGTTTTTATTTTAATTATTTAACGATGCAACTTTACTAGTTGATCATCTTTCAGATAATAAAAAAATAGCTTCCAAGGGGGGCATTAGAAAAGCTGTTTGCCCTCATCCTATAGCAGAGGCATCGTTTTTCTTATACTTGTTACATCATATATTTTCACTATATCCAACTGCACCTTCGCTAACATATTATGCTTTCCTAACGAACCTTAACCAGTCTCCCCCTCTCCCTTTTACAAAAATATAACTTCTTTTTCAAAAAATTAAAATAAAAGTGATCCAAAAACGATCTATAAACAATAGCTTAATAGAAATAATGAAAGAGAGGTGAACACAAATGACTGACGTTACTCAAATTTTAAGTGACATTTTAGGCGATAGTGTGAATGACTCTGGAAATATTTCAATCGACGTAAGTGACTTACTTTAAAACGAAAAAGAAATAAAAATGCTAAAGGAGATGAGCAAATGTTAGACGTAACTCAAATTCTAAGCGATGTATTGAATGATAGTGGAAATGATACAGGTAATGTAGATTTTGATTTAAGCAACATTCTTTAAGGAAGCAGCTAATAGAGAGGGAGTGACCAAAAATGGATATTACTCAAATTCTTAGTGATGTATTGAATGGAAGCGGAAATGATACAGGTAATGTTGATATCGATCTAAGCGATATTCTATAAAACACAAACAAAAAGAGGAGTGAAAAAACATGGATATTACTCAAATTCTTAGTGATATATTAAATGGAAGCGCAAATGATACAGGTAATGTTGATATCGATTTAAGTGACATTCTTTAAATAACGTAGGAGGAGCAACTAATCAATCATTCAGTTGCTCCTTTTTTCAATTAGCGTAAGGTGGGAGAGAAAAAATGAAAATATTTATAAAGAAGTTTGGACATCCATATAAAAAACCAATTACTATCCTGTTACTATTACTGCTGCTTCAAGTAACAACGCAGCTGTTATTACCATCCATTATGGCCGTAATGGTAGATGAGGGAATCGTAAACAATAATATTCCCAAAATACTATTAATGGGAATTATAATGTTAGCTGTAGCAGTACTCGGAGTTGGTTTTGCAATTGGTGCGAACTATTATATTTCTAAAGTTACGCAGCGTGTGGCGCGTGATGCTCGAAGCGATATGTTTTACACCATTGAACGATTACCTAGACAGCAATTTGAATCGTTTGGGGAATCTACTCTTATCACCAGGACTACAAACGATATTATGCAAGTGATACAATTCCTAAACACGCTCTTACGAGTAGTTGTGATGGCACCAATGATGTTCGTTGGAGCATTGGTTTTGTCTTTATGGATGAACCCTACCCTTTCATTAGTCATTTTCACTTCTCTTCCTCTTCTTATTTTTTCCGTATGGTTTATTGCCAGAAAAGCCACACCCCTGTTTCATCGAATCAGAGATCAAGTAGATAAGATACACTTCGTCTTACGTGAAACATTAGCAGGAATGAAGGTTATAAAGCTTTATAAAAAAATCAGCGTGAAAAAAAACGATTCAAAGACACCAATTACAGTTACTATAATTTATCATTGTCTGTAAATAGACTAATGACATACTTAACACCTGCAATCATGTTAATTTTGAATTTTTCTATTTTAGTTATCGTCTGGGTGGGCAGCTCTCTGATTAGTAATGGGAATTTACAAGTTGGGCAGTTAATGGCATTTATTCAATATGCTATTCAAATAATGTTTAGTGTTGTAATGGCTTCTGTTGCACTAACAGCTTACCCGAGAGCTTCTGTTTCAGCAAGCAGAATGATGGAAGTTTTGGATATAAAGCCTGGATCAGCCCAACCAATTAATAAACATATTCGCAAGCAAATAAAAGGAAAAAGTCTACAATTGAACGATGTAAGTTTTTACTATCCAGGTGCAGAACAACCAGCTTTATCTAATATAAACATGACCATCAAGCCAAACAGAATAAACGCTATTGTAGGAGGTACCGGGTGCGGTAAATCAACATTACTTCAGTTATTACTTAAATTTTATAAACCGACCTCTGGTTCCATTCATGCCGGATCGGTACCTCTTGAAGATTTTAAGGAAGCTGATTGGAGAAATGCTGTAGGATATGTTCCGCAAAAGAATCATTTGTTTACAGGGACAATGGAAGAGAATATCAGACTAGGAAACGTAACTGCAACAAATGAAGAATTACTAAACGCAATCGAAGATGCCAATTTACGACCGTTGATAGAAAGCTTTTCGAACAAACATCATACAAACCTAAAACCTAAAGCTGCTAATATGTCCGGGGGACAGAAGCAACGAGTTGCACTTGCAAGAGCATTTATTTCAAATGCCCCGATATTAATGTTCGATGATAGCTTATCCGCATTAGATTTTAAGACTTCAGAGTATGTACAAGCTTCGTTCCGAAAGAATACTAATGTATCTACTATCATTGTAGCTAGCCAGGATATTCATGCAGTGAGTTATGCTGATCATATTGTGATTCTTGATAAAGGGAAAGTAGTCGCTAGTGGCTCCTATCAGCAATTAACTGCTGATGATTCGTTTCGTGTAAAGGAAGGATAAGACATGACTAGAGATAAAAATACGTATAATAAGATTCAACCTGTTATCAAACGATTACTGAACTATATAAAACCTTACAAACGGAAACTATTTTCAGTTGTTATATTCGCAGTGTGCAGTACTTCTTTTACTATTCTAAGTCCCGTTATTCTAGGGTTAGCTGTAACAGAATTATACGAAGGAGCAGTCCAGGGAAGTAAGGTGGATCTGCAGTATATCTTTCTGATAATTTGTCTGTTAGCAGTACTATACTTACTAAGTTCTGTATTCACCTACATGCAAGAATATCTTCTTATTGGTGTGACCCAAAAAATTATTTACACCCTTAGAAGTGAAGTGTATCAAAAGCTTTATAAATTGCCAATAACTTTTTTTGATCATACCAGTCATGGAGACATCCTCAGCAGGTCTATTAATGATATTGAGAAAATAAATAATACATTCAAGCAGATGATCAGTCAATTTCTCACATCCGTTATTTCATTACTAGGTATCATGCTTATCATGCTTTATATAAGTCCTCTTATAACGGGCGTTGTATTTCTCATTATTCCCGGGAGTATATTTATTACAAAGAAAATAGTGAAGAAATCTCAACTATATTTTAAAAATCAACAGAAGCTGTTAGGTAATCTAAATGGTTTTGTGGAAGAATCATATACGGGACAGGAAACGATAAAGGCTTTTAATCTGGAAAATGATGCAGATGAGAATTTCCAAAAAAGAAATAACCTTTTATACGAATATAGCTGGAAAGCACAGTATATATCCAGTACCATAACCCCTCTGCTAAAGCTTTTACAAAACATGGTGTATATTGTGGTATGCGTCCTTGGCAGTATTTTTGTCATAAATCAATTGATAACGTTGGGGAATATTCAAGCTTTTATTATGTATGTGCGTCAGTTCCAGCAGCCTGTTAATAAATTGGCTACGATTATGAATACTATTCAGTCAACGATAGCTGCTTCCGAAAGGGTCTTTCAACTATTAGATGAGAAGGAACAGCCTCTATCTGCTAAAAAAAATGCTGACCATTCTAGTCATAATAATGAATTTGTTCATTTTGAAAATGTAAGCTTCTCATATGACCATTCTTCATCTGTTATAAATAACGTAAATCTAAAAATAAATAAGGGCGAAACTGTTGCTATTATTGGGGAGAACGGGGCAGGTAAGTCAACATTATCTTTATTACTGCTTGGTCTGTTAGCACCAAGTGAAGGACGAATCCTGATAGGTGGTAATAACATCCACCAAATAGAGGAGCAAGAGAAATTTGAATTATTTGGAACAGTATTCCAAGAAAATTGGCTGTTTAGCAGAAGCATCAGGGAAAATATCGCTTATGGCTCTAAAGCTGATGATGTAACGGATGAAGAGGTTATAAAAGCGGCAGAGTTAGCTCAAGCCGATTACTTTATTCGGAATTTACCTGATGGCTACAACACCATCATTAATGAATCCGGATCTAACTTATCAGAGGGCGAAAAACAACTTATAGCAATTGCGCGAGCTGTTATGGCACAACCAGAAATATTAGTGCTCGACGAAGCCACTAGTCATGTTGATATGATGATGGATGAACGTATCCAAACTGGCTTACAAGGCTTAATGAGAGGACGAACAACGTTTATTATTGCTCATCAACCATCGACAATAAAAACGGCTGATAGAATTATCGTCTTAGAAAATGGAGAGATAATCCAAGAAGGCAATCATGACGAATTATGGCAAAAGCATGGTTATTATAAAGATTTTATTAGCTGAAATCTGACAATCCGCTTATCGCTAGTCTACTAGTCTTAACCACCATTGCCTTTTTCCATCTAGGTAAATGATCTGTGCAACCATAATATTTCAATAAGCCATAATTCTTTGGTAAACTGAAATATACTATTATTAAATAGGAGGTCACATGATGAAAAGACCCTTCTCAAATAAGGGCCACGAATCATTTTACGGCTATTTATTTGCCCATTTTATTGGCGAGCAAAAGAACGGCGAACAAATCTATTTTGCGCTAAGTAAGGATGGGCTGCATTGGCAAGATCTGAATAACCAGCAGCCGGTTTTGTATTCAACAGTTGGAGAACAAGGAGTACGGGACCCCTTTTTAATTCGAAGTAACGATGGGAAAACCTTCTATTTACTGGCTACCGATCTCAGTATCTATCACCGTGGTGGCTGGCAACATGCGCAAGCTACAATTACCGGCAGTCATTCACTCGTTATTTGGGAATCACCCGATCTTGTGAACTGGTCTGAGCCACGGATTGTAGAGGTTGCTCCGCAAGATGCAGGCTGCGCTTGGGCTCCGGAGGCTATTTTTGACGAGCAGGAAGATGATTATCTCGTATTCTGGGCATCCAGCAGAAAGGCAACGAACGGTGAGGGCAGAGGCATGCATATCTATTGCAGTAAAACAACAGATTTTCGTAGTTTTACAGAGCCTCAATTATATATCACTCGTGGTGAAAACAACTCAATCATAGACACAACCATCATCTCGGCAAATGGTTCCTATTACAGAGCATCAGGTGACGGGCAAATCACCATTGAAGCAAGCGACCAATTATTGGGGGAATGGCAAGTTCTTTCTACTTTAGAATCCTTAGGCATGAAGCTTACCGGTAAAGATGTTGAAGGGCCGGAATTTTTTAAGTTTAACGGAGAAAATAGATGGGGATTGCTCGTTGATCAGTACGCAACAGAAGGAGGCTATCTGCCAGTCACCACTACAGACATAG
Organism: Gracilibacillus salinarum; assembly: GCF_022919575.1. Lineage (NCBI taxonomy): Bacteria > Bacillati > Bacillota > Bacilli > Caryophanales > Bacillaceae > Gracilibacillus > Gracilibacillus salinarum. Next base: position 1,790,713 of record NZ_CP095071.1, read on the forward strand.
GGGACACAACCGGGACATGCTGGCGCAAATTAAAACCGGATGAATATTCGTTTGGTCAGCTAAAAAAGCGTCATGGCACGATATTGCCTGTAACGGAAAAGGAATATCATGCTATATGGACGAAATGGCATAAATAATCACTTTACCTTATTTATTGAAACTTATACTTAAGTATAAATACGACATCAAATTCTTTTATCAAGTCTATATTAATTTGACTTTTTTTATAAAATTTATCTGGCAATCTCTCGCCCATTGTGGGGTCTGTACTAGTATAACAAATACTCAATAAGATACCTTCATCTTTAAATTGCTGTTCAAGCAGCGGGTTAGAATCCCACCTGCTGCTCATTGAACTCAATTCCTCATCAAATGTTTGAAATGTTGTAGCACCACCTATTTTGTCCTGACTATGAGCAGTAATATTGAAAATCGGATCATCACGTCTCGTTTTAGAGGTGGAGAAAACAATCATGCCATCTTTCTCTATTGGTATAATGGAATGATCAACCAGTTCTTCTTGTAAAGTACCAAATGAGAATTTTTCCATTTTTAATTCCACTTCATCGTAGTCTTCGCCAATAAAAAAATCGAATATAAAGTATTTATCTGCTGTATTATCTAATATATTCAATTCTCTATCAGTTAGTTCAGCTTGAGCAATATAATTTTGTTGATGGACACAGGAAGTAATCATCATGAAACAAAACAGCCCTAGAAAATAATATACAATCTTTTTCATTAGCTTCTCTCCACTCAAAAATTGAATTTATATCCAATTATACCAAAATAAATTCTATGCTGCCAACGGCATACAAATTATTTTCACAAGAACCGAAATTTCCTTTGAAAAGGGATGAAAATCCTGATTAAACTTCGTGCAATCCTGCATACGTGATTTTCTTGTTGTTCATAATAAAGATGTCATTCGGCACTGGCATCTACCCAAAATGAATTAAACTCTTTTACTTCTTGGATCTGCAAGAAAGCAAACTAATACCTAAACCCGCCGCTATCGCTTCTTTAATGATCTGAGTACTGTCAAACTCCAACTTTTTCTCAGAGTCGATGATGTCTGCTTTTCTAACTCTTAAACTGAAACATCCCCTTCATTTCTGGCCAAACGGTGATTCAGAGCGACTACTATACACATGGAATCCTCCGCAAAAGATTCAATAACCCGATGTTTAATACATCTTCCTCATCTATACTTGTTGCAGAAAACTCTGTAAATACAGAGATCCCTCACTACCTCCTTGATACCAGGGTAATGTATCTGGTGTAGTTTCTACTTCAGCTCGTGGACTTTCGCTTCCGAACGCTCTTAATAAGCTCAAAAAAACGTCAATGCCTTCGTTTGAAACGGGGAACATAACACAATTGAAAATTCACGTTTTACCAGCAGTTGGTTGATCTTTATCACAGACAATGAACCCTTGGCACTTTCATCACGAATTGCCCAGTAGATGACTCAACAATATATTGGCTATTTTTAATGTATTTCCAATCGTGATGGTTGGTTCAATCATTTCTATTCTAGTTAGAGGAACTTTAGTAAAAAAAGCACCTTCACCAAGATGCTTTCCTCCAAAAATATTATTCAGAAATATACGCAATAGCTGCTTTCACATTGTTAAATGTAGGGATTTTGTTGACTGTATCTACCATCCCAGCTGTTTTCATTGCGAGATTGGGACCGATTCCTGCCAGTAGTGTTTCTTTCCCCATTAAACGAGCTAACTGACTGATCTCGAAGAAACGGGAAACGACATACGTATCCATTTCATACAAACCAGACAAATCGATAATCAGGTAATCTTCATCCGAATCTTCCAGATAAAAGGATAGCCGCTTGCTCATCGAATCAAATCGTTGATCGGTGAAGTTGCCGATCAGCGGCAGGATAACTGCATTGTCTGTTATCGGCACAATCGGGGTCGAGATACTGTCCATCTCTTTTAATGTATTCTCTAGTATCATTGCCTTTTCCCTTTCTTCACTGATATCTTTTTGAATCCCGATAAAATAAAACTTGGATTCTTCCTCTATCCAGACCGGATCGATGATTAATTCATTCCAAAAGCCTGTCTGATCTTTCCTATAATTGTATAACAAGACTTCAATGGATTCTCGATTATGTAATGCCTCCGAAATCTTTCGTACACTATCATCATTTGTTTCTGAACCTTGAAGAAAGCGACAATTCTGTCCGATCACTTCCTCACTGGTATAGCCAGTTAAGTGATAAAAGCCTTCATTAGCAAGTATGATCGGATTATCTTCCTGATCGGGATCGGTAATGACGACTCCCACTTTTGTTCGATTAAGTGCTTTTTCAAATAGGATTTGTTTAAACGTAGCAATCTCCTCCTGCACAATTACAATTAGTCTAATTTTATCATAAATAAAGCCTCTTGCAAAAAACGTTAATCAGTATGCCTACCTGACATTTACTCCAGTTCTCGTGGACTTTCGCTTCCGAATGCTCTTAATAAGCTCAAAAAAACGTTCAGCGCCTTCGTTTGAAACGGCGAACGTAACACAATTGAAAATTCACGTTTTACCGGCAGTTGGTTCAGCTCCACCACAGACAACGAACCCCTGGCACTTTCATCGCGGACTGCCCAATAAGAAAGCAGACTAATACCTAAACCCGCTGCTATCGATTCTTTAATGATCTGAGTACTGCCAAACTCCAATCTTTTCTCAGGGTCAATGCCAATCGATTGAAACATTTTTTCCGTAACTTCCCTGGTTCCCGAACCTTGTTCCCGCACGATCCATGTCTCCTTTTCTAATTCTGAAACGGAAACATTCCCTTCTTTTCTGGCCAAACGGTGGTTAGGAGCGGCTACTATACACATGGAATCCTCTGCAAAAGGTTCAATAACCAAATGCTTATCATGAAAGGCTCCTTCCACTATCCCTACATCTATTTGATGACTCAACACTAGATTGGCTATTTTGGATGTATTTCCAATCGTGATAGTTGGCTCAATCAGTGGATAGTGCTGGTGCATGTTTTTGATCACATGGGGCAACACATATTCACCAAAAGTATAACTGGCACCAATCGAAATAGGACCGCTTGCCTTATTAGTCAGATCATCGATTAAGTCGTGCATTTTTGCATAAAGCCCCAAGATCTCCTTTGCATGGTAATACACCATTTCACCCGCCTGATTCAAGCGGACAAACTTGTTGCTTCGTTCCAGTAATTTGGATCCCATAGTTTGCTCCAGCGATCGGATGTACTGACTGACAGCAGGCTGGGTCATGTGTAATTTTTCTGCTGCACGCGAGAAATTCTTTAATTCTGCTACGGTGACGAAGACTTGTAATTGTTGATCCATTGTATTCCACCTTTTTCATTTATATAAATTTACTTATGATTAACATAATAAATGATTATTTTACTTATATCCAGAGAGGACGTAATCTGAGAACAGGTGGTGTTAACATGAAAAACGCAAAATTTGACATAAATAGGATCGGCGGTATAGCTTTCACCTTTTTGATTGCCTCGCTTGGTTTTTTATTAGCAAAGTTACCCGGTTTTGACCAGATCGGACAGCTGGCATCCGCGATCATTATCGCTGTTTTCTACCGGCAGTTATGTGGATACCCTGAATTCTTCCGCTTAGGTATCGCTTTTTCTTCCCAAAAATTATTACGGTTTGCGATCGTTTTATTCGGATTAAAGCTCAATATTGCTACGGTTATACAGGATGGAGCAGGATTACTGCTTCGAGATATTGGGGTTATAACCTTTGCCATCCTAACAACCGTATGGCTGGCACGGCTTGTGAAGGCCGATAAAAATATCTCTCTTCTGCTTGGGGTAGGGACAGGAGTCTGTGGTGCCGCAGCCATCGCTGCCATTGCACCTATCATAAAATCTAAAGAGGAAGACACAGCGATCAGCGTTGGTATCATCGCATTATTTGGCACTGTTTTTGCTATTACGTACACTATTTTACGCCCATTCCTCCCATTAACGCCAACAGAATACGGCATCTGGTCCGGCATTAGTTTGCATGAAGTAGCGCATGTCGCCCTCGCTTCCGCACCAGCAGGAAAAGAAGCACTGGCAATAGGGCTGCTGGCAAAATTGGGCAGAGTATTTTTACTCCTGCCACTGTGCCTGCTATTTATCTATATCATCAAACGAAAAAAGGGCCGGGATGAGCAGGATGCGCAAACAAAAATAGCATTCCCCTGGTTTTTGATAGGATTCATGGTGATGAGTATATTGGGAAGCTTTGTACTCGGCGATATTATTCATGTATCCTCTTCTTTTATAAATGGGGCTTCGCATCTTAGTACATGGTGTTTAACAGCAGCAATGGTCGGATTGGGACTGAATGTAAATATACGTGATCTGCGCGCCAAAGCACTGAAACCAGCGATTGTGATGGTGATAGTTTCTATTTGTTTAACTGTTTTAACGTATTTTATTGTATAAAAAGGGGCTGGAAGGTCTTTTTCTAGCAGAAGTGTGATTGAAAGGAGTTCAGGTGGAAGGGGCTTTGTAGCAGGATGTTTGCGCTTGAAGTTCGGGCTACTTCAGACGTTTGGTGGTTCTTTTTTGACTCTTACGCTTGAAGTTTGCTCTTCTTCAGGCGTTCGGCTCTTCTTTTTTGGTCCTTACGCTTGAAGACAACTGAATGAAACACCAATAACCCTTCAAACCGCCGAAGACAGCTTCATACCTACTCGCTCACAACGTTATAAGCATCGTCTCGGATGTTCCATCAACACAATAATGTGCAAATCCTGTTTTTTTATAAAGATGAATGGCTTGCACATTCCCCCGGTCTACACTTAACGATACCGTTCTAAAACCATCCGCCTTCGCTTGTTCTATTATTTTTTTCATTAACAGAAAACCAAGTCCCTTTGCCCTTGCCTCTTCCGAAACAGCAATCCCCAGCTCCGGGGTATTTGAATTGACATAACCATAGCCTCGAACAATCGATACCAGACAGCTCCAACCGGCTGACGATCCGAATTATGCGCAATGAATGCTCGATCCCCTTTTCTTCCCCAATCCTCATAATACTTTTTAAGATGTGGCACGTTTAATAATTCTTCTTTTGGCGGTTTGTTTTCGGGAACATAGATAGATTCATATAACATATCGGTTAAAAAGGGAAACTGATCATCTGTCATATTTTTTATCATAAACAATACTTTTACCACCTTCGCATTCATTTTTTCTCAGCCATTCATTTAACCTTCTCGTAATCCGATATAAGGAATTTCTTCATTATTCACGATTGCAATATATAACCCGCTAGGTTCCTCTGTTTGGTAAATGCTGGTACCCACCGGTAAGATTGTAGCTGTTCCACTAGTAAACTCATTACTCTCAGCAGTTTGCCTGGTTATTTCGGCAACTTCCTCACCTGCCGTCCAATCTTTTTCCATCACCCAGTCAAGATCCCCTGCATTACTATACACAATTCCATTTAGCAAAAAAATATCTGCTTCCGGATTATCTATTAAAATATCTGCAGCTGTCGGGTTACCTGAACTCATTAGGTTCTCCTCTTTTTGATGATAGCAAGCGACTAGAACGACCGAAGTAATCAGCGTTATGAAAAAGAGTTTTCGTTTCAGCTTCATCACCTCTTTTATGATATCATTTATCAGTGACCTGCTGCTGCCATTTTTCTATCGTATCCCAAACGGCTAATGCTTAGCTTCTTTGTGATACTCGAAGCTTGAAGTGCGACGGTTAGCACTGTGATAAAACAACGCAACAAAGATAGCGCTAACAATCGGATAACCAATATAAACCGCTGGATTCATATGTTCCACTAAGCTATACTCTCCCCACTCAAGCCATAAACGCCATCCCATCCCAAGACCGCTTAACAGTATAGAAAGCACAAAAACGCTTGCAATCCTTTTTTTCATTAACCCAGCAAAGATGATTGCTACTATTAAATAGATGAATAACGTTAGAAACGTAAAAAACAGGCTAAACCCTTTTAATCCAGGAACGACGAATGTAAAGGAGATTCCGGAGAAAAAGACAATCGTAAGCATCGTAACTATTAAAAATAGCTTAGGTGATTGTTCGATATGATGATATAACTTTTCTACCAACATGGGCTTCACTCCAATTTGTTTTCTATTTCAACGTTGTTCCCTACACTTTTCTCTAAATTTATAGACATTGTAATAAATTCACCTTACATTCGTTTCTTATTTTAACATAAATATCCATTCATAAGTAGTGAATATTCTCATTCAGACATTTACATACCATCATACTTTTTTTGGATTTTTATCAGAATAAAAAAGCTAATCCTCCTTACATACCAAGAGAATTAGCCTTTTAAAATAAATTTTTTCTGATAGTGCTCTGTTTCAAAATCTTTTTCCACTTCTTCAAGTGGGTGAGTTCAATCAATAACTACTATAGTATTTCACCATTACTTTCAATAACTTTCTTATACCAATCAAAGCTTTTCTTTTTCTTTCGTTGAAAACTGCCATTACCATAATCATCGACATCTACATAAATAAAGCCATATCGCTTGCTAACTTCTGATGTCGACACACTTATAATATCAATTGGTCCCCAGCTTGTATAGCCCATCACTTCTACACCTTCATTAATAGCTTCGCGGATTTGTACCAGGTGCTCCTGTAAATAATCAATACGGTAATCATCAGCAATATATCCACCATGATGTCTGTGCTTCCTTCCTATTCATCCTTTTTCTTCTTCCCAGTGGTTCTGTATATATTCTTCAATGTGGTTCATCATATTCTTCAGCAAAAACAAGCTGTTATGTTGAGGATCTATATAATAAAAATTCTTCGTGCCTACGCGATGAACATTCACCACTTTCGCTTCTTTTAAAATCCGTAAATGATGTGAAACAGTAGGACGGGATAAATGTGTTTTTTGCGTAATTTCACCAACCCGCATTCCATCCTTACAACCTGCTGCGATCAGCGTAAGCAGGATAGATTGTCTTGTCGGATCGCCAATCGCTGTCAGAACATGTTGGCATTCCCGGAATTCAGCAGCTAATACATTTAATTGCTCTGTGTCCTTCATTGCATGCAGCTCCTTGTTGAAACTTATCAGGGTGTTAGCGTCTGTTTACTCTCGCTTAGCTTCTTTGTGATACTCGAAACTTGACTTGGGAGTATTACAGACGGTCAGTACCGTGATAAACATATTAATCATAACATATAGATAGTTTTATAAATCATTGGGAAAAAAATTCAAGACCATTAAATTATTTATAAAAAATGGGAAATCATATAGTATTCTCGTTGAACATATTCCTGGATCCTGTTCCTACCCAATACATAATCGGATAAATATCAACGCTATTGGAGGGATACAATTGATTATTTTTCCATAATATGCCTTGTAATTGGTGATGGGATGCTGACAACACTATTTGGATACTTCGACTTCATTTCGTAATAATAATCTTCAATACTTTTATCTACCTAGAAGAATGCATGTGCATCTATGGTAACTGCTCTCCACTTTTAGTTCCTTTCCCACTAAACGATACAAATCTTGAGCGACTGCTCCCCACTTTTGGCTCCTTTCCCGCTATACGAGACAAATCTTTGGCGACTGCTCCCCACTTTTGGTTCCTTTCTCGCTAAACGAGACAAATCTTGAGCGAGCACTCTCCACTTTTGGCTCCTTTCCCGCTAAACGATACAAATCTTTAGTGACTACTTCCCACTTTTGGTTCCTTTCTTGCTAAACGATACAAATCTTTGGCGACCACTCTACACTTTTGGCTCCTTTCCTTATACTTGATGCATTCAAAACTTCAATACGTCTTCATTGCTTAAATTTTTCCAACCTAGAAAAAACACGTCTATTCGAAAATAGACGTGTTTCCACACTAAGCAGTTTCTTCTGTTTTATCTTTCTCATTTCGTTTATCGCCTTCTGAAATAATATACGCACAAGCTGCATCACCGGTAATGTTGAGCGATGTACGTAACATGTCTAATAATCTATCAACACCGATAATTAATGCAATACCATCTACAGGTAAGCCGACTTGCTTCAGCACCATTGCCAGCATAATAAGTCCCACACCAGGAACACCGGCTGTACCGATACTTGCCATGGTTGCGGTTAAGACAACCATTAACATTTGGCTAATGCCAAGTGGCTCTGCATATACTTGTGCGATAAATACGGTAGCTACCGCCTGCATAATCGCCGTACCATCCATATTGATCGTCGCACCTAAAGGCTGAACAAAGCTGCTGATTTCTTTTTTCACCCCAAGTCTTTCCTGTGCCATTTTCATCGAGACTGGCAGTGTTGCACTTGAACTCGATGTACTGAAGGCAACAGACATCGCTGGGAAGAACAGTTTGTAAAACTTTATCGGACTAGCTTTTCCTAATCCTTTAATCGCTAAACTGTACGTAACAGCACCATGGATAAGCAATGCGAGGATGACAGCAACCATATACATTAACATCGACCCTAATGCATCTAATCCGGCATCTCCAATTGCAGACGCAATCAACGCAAACGCACCATAAGGGGCTGTTTTCATTATCGCATTCACCAGGAAGATTAAGATTTCATTTGCTTGTTCAAATAATCGAAGGATGCCGCTTGTTTTGTCACTAAGTTTCGCTAAGGCAATCCCAATAAATACGGCAAAAGCAATAATTTGTAACATGTTCCCCGTTGACATTGCTTCGATCGGGTTCTCCGGAATAATATTGATAAAGGTATCCATAATAGGCGGAGCAGCTTCTTCTTCATAGCTGGCATTTCCCGTATCAAATGTGCCTGCTTTACCTGGTTCGAGAATTAAGCCAACTCCAAGCCCAATGAATAAGGCTACAGCGGTCGTACATAAATAAAATCCAATCGTTCGAATCCCGATTTTCCCAAGCTTTGCAGGATCACCAAGACCGGCCGTTCCCAGTACAATGGATACGAAAACGATCGGTACAACAATCATCATAATTAGATTTAAGAATATTTGTCCAACTGGATTTAATACATACGTATCAACACCAGTAAAAATGTTACTCGGTAACAACGATAAACCAATACCTGTAATTACACCTAGTACCAGTGCAATCAGTATCTTTTTCGTTAAACTCATATCATTCGTCCTTTCTCGTTGATTATCTTGTTTATTGCTATTTGCTCGTCATAAATGTCAGACAGAATCCCTTTTTCGGAACGCTCCCGATTCTTGCCTGCTGCGTTTTTTTTGTGGTTTCTTATAGAAGGGGATCACTTTTTATACTGGATTTATTATGTAGCTTCAAACATGGGGATATGCAAAAACAAACGAATCCAACAGCCCACCACTTTATCAATATAAACTCTATTGTATAATAGATTAATAAAGATTTAAAATATTTTTACAAATATAAAACTATTTACCTACCGCCAATAAGGTGGTTATTTTAGTGGTGAAATAAAATAAGTAACAGAAATCACAATGTCAATTAGTACAACGATTCCCCATACCTGGAGCGTTCTCCACAGTATCTCTGTTTCACTCGGTTTTCCAATATAAAAAATCATCAACAGCAATAGTACGCCGCCAATCAGATAGGCTAAGACATGCTGCAAGGAGCCTTTCATGCTGTGTTTTGCATAATCCATTCCGATTCTCCGTATTGGCTTTGGTCCCTCACGTTTCACATAATATAAAAAACGTTCATCTGCCCAGCGAATCATCGATTTCCCATAAACGATGGAGATGGCCAGATAAATGGGGGCA